>NZ_JACIHD010000018.1:0-144784 GCF_014198235.1 Bradyrhizobium sp. ERR14
GAGGGCGAACACTACAGACTTGGCTGGCAATTGCCGTGACCGCGCCCCTCTCTCCTCATGTCCTCAGCCTCCAAGACCGATAACGCAACAGGCCCCTTGTGGGAGAAGGTGGCGCGAAGCGCAGCGGCGAGACGGGTGAGGGGTTGCCTCCGCAGGCGAGCCTCTCGCGATTGAATTCGCGGATGGAACCCCTCATCCGGCGCTTCGCGCCACCTTCTCCCACAAGGGGAGAAGGATTGGCAGCCTGCTCGCGGCTAGCTCAGCGAGTTCATCACACTCTCACAACACCACCCTCCGCCCCTCCTCCGCGGCCCAGTACCCTGCGTAGTTCACCTTGATCGTCTCATAGGCCAGCGCGAGGTCGGACAGCGGCTGCCGGCTAGTCGCCACGCATTCCATGAAGTCCTGGATCTCCTGCAGATAGCCGCGCGTCCATTCCTCCTCGAGGCAGACATATTGCCAGCCGGTTTTGCGGTCGACCTTCTCGGTGATGTAGACGCTGGCGAGCTTCTCCTCGGAGGTCTGGTAGCTCATCAGATGATTGTTCGGGGTGATGTTGGCGAACAGCGAGCCGCCTGACGTATATGTCTCGACCAGATTGCGCACGCCGCCCATGATCATGTCGCCGGAGAACACGGTGGCCTTGGTGCCGTCCGAGAACGTCGCCGTCAGCGTGCCCCAATCCTCGACGTCGACGGGATTGGCCTTGATGTAGGTGCGTTCCTCCGGCTTGAGGCCGGCGGTGACGTTGCCGACATCGCCGGTGACGCTGGCGACACGGATGCTCTCACCGCGCGCCTTGGCTTCGACCTGCTTGAGGTAGAGCACGGCGGAGAGCGGATGGCAGCCCATGCGGATCAGCGAGCCGCCGCCGGTCATCGCCCATTGCGCGGCGTGGGCCGCGTGCGAGCCGGAATGGCTCTCCTCGCCCTTCATGAAGAGGATCTTGTCCTTGGTCGCCTTGATGATCTCCGCAGTCTTGGTCACCGCGGGCGCGTAAATCCAGTCTTCGGCATACATGAAGAGCTTTCCGGTGCGCTCGATCGCGGCGCGCGTCTTGTCCATTTCCTCCAGCACGCGCTCATACATCAGCGCCTTCGGCACGTGCTTGCCGATCGGCTGCTTGTCGCCGTCGCGGCCGAAATAGCCGGCGAACGGCTTCTCGCAAATGACATGCTTGCCGGCCTGCATCGCCGCGACGATCATTTCGGCATGAAGGTTGGGCGGGGTGCAGATGTCGACGACCTCGATCTCGCGGTCGGCGATCAGATCGGCAAAGCTGCGATAGACGCGCGGGATGTTGTGACGGCCAGCGAATTCGACGACGTGGTCGCCGCGCGCGGCCACCGCCGCGACCTCGACGTCCACGCCATAGACGCGCCGGAACGCATACATATGCAGCTCCGACACAAAGCCGCAGCCGACGAGTCCGACCCTGATCCCAACCATAGTGCCCCCTTGCTTTGGGCGGCACTATAGCGCGCTGGCCGGCCTATTCCACGGAGACTCGCACCACGCCGGCGCTCATCATGCCGAGCGCGCGGGCGGCCGGCACCGAGAGGTCGACGATACGGCCGCGGATGAACGGGCCGCGATCGTTGACGCGACACTGGATCGTGCGGCTGCCATAGGAGACCCTGAGCACGCTGCCGAACGGGCGCGTCCGGTGCGCGCAGGTGAGCTCGCCACCTTTGCCGGCTTTTGCGTAGCCGTAGTACGAGGCGAGCCCGCTTTCGGCATGTGCAACAGAAAATGGTGAAAACGAGAAAGTAGCGAGACAAAACAATAGCGTCGGCTGCGCGCGCACGGCACCGCTCCGGGTTGGCCCAAACCCGTCCCGCAAACGTCGATTTGTTCCCTTCAGTTCCTGGAACTGCCGGGACGGATCCCGGCAGCGCCATCAAAGATTGTTACTGTTTGTGAAAACCAGCGTGCGCACCTCGATGCTTTCGCGCGGCGCGGCATCAGCAGGCGTGGTCGGATCGACGAAGGCGGTGTGCGGCCCGAAGCGGGTGCGGCCGTCGGTGGCGGAATCGTAGCATTTGAGCAGCAGCGCCTCGTCCGGCGTCATCTCCGGAAAATAGAACCAGCGATGATCAGGATTGTATTTCACCGAATAGGTCTCGCCGCGGCGGTTGGGATAGATCAGGTCGGACGCCACGAGATCGCCGGGCGCAACCGTGGTGCCGTCGGCCATCGCCAGCGGTGAATCGCGCAAGGGGCCGCGGATCGGCCGCCAGAGATTGATCACCTGCACGCGGCCCTTCAGCAGCTCCTCGGCTTCATCAGGCAGATGCTCGCGCACGCGGTTGGCGCCGGAGACGGCGGTCTGGTCGACATGAACGCGCGTGGCCGGCTGGCGCGGGCCGCCGCCGCGGATGTCGGCCGCACCTTCGACGCGCTTGCGCACGGTATGGTCGAAGATGACGACGCGGTCGGCCTTCAGCGTCGCGCGCAGGAACGCCTCGACGGCGGGATAGTAGAGCGCTCTCACCTCCGCCTCGTCGTAGAAGTCTTTCACCTGGGTCGGATGACGCACCAGCGCAAAGCCCTCGCGGTCGAGCGAGAAATTGTTCGCGATCAGGCGCGCATCGAAGATCGGCACCTGATGCGGCTCCGGCAGCGACGTGCTCTTGGGCTCTCCGGCCGGCGGATCGAAGGCGTAGGTGCGCGGTTTTCCCGCGGTCGGCGCGAGATAGTTCAATTCGGCAGTGACGAAGGGAAGCGATTCGATTCTCGTTTCTTGCAGGCCCATGGCCGGTCTCCCGATGTGGTCGTCGGATTGATTTTTGACGGGGTGCGAAGCGGCGCAAGGGAGGCGGTGCAAATAGCAATGGGGATGTTGTCGGCGGCCTGAAGCGCAGAACGAACGTGTCGAGGATGGCGATCGGGTTGGAAGGCGCACCCTCGTTTCACGGATGCTTGAGCGCCCTGTGAGTTCTCGTGCCCCGGACGCAGGGCATCACGCAGCGTTGCACGCTGCACCGCGTCCGGGACACGAGCGGCGGATCATTCCGCGGCCTGGCCGCGAACGGCCTGGCGCCTGGCGACCAGCTCGCGCGTCAGCGGGATCAGCTCGCGGCCATACTCGATCGCGTCGATCAAGGGATCGAATCCGCGGATCAGGAAATGGCTGATGCCGAGATCGTAATAATCGCCGAAGACTTCGGCGACCTGCTCGGGCGTGCCGACCAGCGCGGTGGTGTTGCTGTTGGCGCCGGTGAGCTTTGCGATCTCGGTCCAGAGCCGCTTGTCGATGCGACTGCCCTGATCGGCGAGCGCGAGCAGGCGCCGCGCGCCGGCAGTGGCGTGGCCGTCGGCGGGCTTACGATAGCCGGTCTTGTCCTGCAGCGCGGTAGCGCGTGCCAGAATCTCCTCCGCTTTTTCCCAGGCCTGCTTCTCGG
Organism: Bradyrhizobium sp. ERR14; assembly: GCF_014198235.1. Lineage (NCBI taxonomy): Bacteria > Pseudomonadati > Pseudomonadota > Alphaproteobacteria > Hyphomicrobiales > Nitrobacteraceae > Bradyrhizobium > Bradyrhizobium sp. ERR14. Next base: position 3,405 of record NZ_JACIHD010000018.1, read on the forward strand.
TCGGGGCAATGATCGGACGCACCGAGAGGCTGAAGCGCGGCGTCGGCCGGCCCTGCCTGATAGCGGCGTTGTGGACGCGCGAGGTCACGTCGCGCACCTGCGCGTAGGATTCGCCCCACAGCGCAAAAGTGTCGGCGTGCTTGCCGGCAACATCGATCGCCGCATCCGAGGCGCCGCCGAAATAGACCCGGATGCCCTCGGGGCGATACGGCTTCACCTGCGAGAACGCATTCTCGACCTGGTAATACCTGCCCTTGTAGGTGAACGGCTTGTCGCTGGTCCATTCCAGCTTGAGGATGTCGAGGAATTCGGAGGTGCGGGCGTAGCGCTCGTCCTTGTCGTCGAGCGTGTTGCCGTCCTGCCTGAGCTCGGTGGCATTGCCGCCGGTGATAACGTGGAGCGCGACGCGACCGCGGGAAAACTGGTCGAGCACCGCGAACTGCCGCGCCAGCAGCGTCGGCGCGGTGAAACCCGGCCGCTGCGCGATCAGCACGTTGAGGCGGGAGGTCACGTTGAGGACGTGCTGCGCCACCTGGAGCGCGTCGGGCGAGGTCGAATGAAATGCCAGCAGCGCGCGGTCGAAGCCGGCATTCTCATGCGCCTTCGCCACTGTCTCGATGTGGGTGGGGTTGAGGACCGGTCCCTCGCGGACGACGGTCTCGGACGAATTGTTGTTGCTGATGAAGCCGATGAACTCGATCGACATGATCCGGTCTCCCTGTTGATGTCCTAGAGGCCCAGTGCGGCGTGGCCGAGGCCGATGCGCGTGGAATCGTCCTGCGGCGTATGCACCCGACCGCACAAGACGTCGCGATAGTGCCGCTCCAGTGGATTGGCGCGGGACAGGCCGTGATTGCCGGTGAGTGACAGTGCATCCTCGACCACGGCGACGGCGTTGTTGGTGACGGTGAGCTTGATCACGTTGGATTCGGCCGCAGAGAGCGCGACGCCGTCGTCGAAATCGCCGGCGAAGGAGGCGATCAGGCGCGCATTGACCGCGAGCCGTGCCTCGATGGCGCCGAGGATCTCCTGTGCGCGGGCCAGGGTCGCGAGCGGCGCGCCGAGGCTGGCGGGAACGCGCCGCTTCAGGAACGTGATCAACCAGTCGCGCGCGGCGCGGGCGACGCCGTCATAGATCGCGGCGACGAAGACCGTGTGGACGGCGGCCTGCGTGACGTCGAGCGTCCGCCAGTCCGCCGGCTTGCGCAGATCGACCTCGGCATCGAGCGGGATCACGACGTCGTCGAAGATGACGTCATGGCTGCCGCTCGCGCGCAGGCCATGGTGATCCCAGGTCTCGACGATGCGCGTGCCCGGCAGGCCCGCCGGCACCAGGAACTGCCCGACGCGCGGCTCGGCCTCATTCGTCCGCGCCCAGACCAGATACCATTTCAGGATCGGCGAGCCTGTCGAATAGATCTTGTGGCCGGAGAGGCGCCAGCCGGTCTCGGTGCGCCGCGCGATCGTCGACGGCAGGCCGCCGCGGGCGGGTGAGCCGAGCTCCGGCTCGACCCGCAGCGCGTTGACCAGCGCGAGGCCCTCGACGCTCTCGCGCGCAAGCTTGCGCGACAGCCGCGCCGGCCAGGTCGGGCTGCGCGCCATGACGAGATGGTTGATGTAGTGCATCGACAGCACCAGCGCGGTCGACGGGTCGGCCTTGCCGATGATGCCGAGGACGCGCGCGGCGTAGCGCGCACCCGCGCCGGCCCCGCCATGGACCGCCGGCACGGTCAGCGACAGCAAGCCCGCCTCGGACAGCTCGCGAAAATTCTCGAACGGGAAGCTGCCGCTGCGGTCATGCTCGGCTGCGCGTGCCGCGAAACCTTCGGCGAGTGCTTCGGCTCGCGCGATGTAGTCGGGCTCGCTCTGGGCCGTGCGCCCTTTGGCTGCGGATGTCACCATGTCGCGTCCAATCCCAGCAGACCGAGGATCTGGCGGCGCAGGTCCGCCAGATAGGGATCGCCGCGATGGCGGGGATAGGGCCGGTCGACGCGGATGTCGGCCTTCACGCGCGCGGGCCGATCGCTGAAGACGATAACCCGGTTGGCGAGCACGAGGGCCTCCTCGGCATCGTGGGTCACGAGCAGCGTGGTAAAACCCTTGCGCTGCCAGAGCGAGACGAGCTCGGCCTGCATGGTGATGCGGGTCAGGGAGTCGAGTTTTCCGAGCGGCTCGTCGAGGATCAGGATCTTGGGATCGTTGACCAGCGCGCGCGCCAGCGCGACGCGCTGCGCCATGCCGCCGGAGAGCTGGTGCGGAAAGGCGTTGCGGAACGAGGCCAGTCCGACGAGATCGAGCGCGTCGTCGACGCGGTGTCGCTGGCTCTTGAGGATGCCCTGGGCCTCGAGGCCCAGGGCGACGTTGTCCCAGACCGACCGCCAGGGAAACAGGGTCGGATCCTGGAACACGACCACGCGCGAAGGATGCGGGCTTCTGATGCGGCTGTCGTCCTCGCGCAACCTTCCTGCCTTGGGCTTGTCGAGGCCGGCGACCAGCCGCAGCAAGGTCGACTTGCCGCAACCGGAGGGGCCGAGCAGCGCGACGAACTCGCCTGGCTCCACGGAAATGCTGACGTCGCTGAGAACAGGCAGCTCAGTGCCGTCGATGTCGAAGGCGTGGCTGACCTGCTCGATGTCGAGCGCGGCGCCGGCGGCGGGATGCGTAACGGTTTCGGCGAGAGCTGTGGCTACCATTCCACGGTCCCCTTCTGCCAGACCAGCAGCCGATCGCGGATCGCAAACAGCAGCGTGATCGCGCCGGAGCAGAGCAGCGACATCACGATCAGCGCCGCATACATGTTGGCGTAGGCGGCCCAGCCCTGCGCCCATTGCAGGTACCAGCCGAGCCCGGCCTTGACGCCGATCATCTCGGCGACGACGAGCACGGCAAAGGACGAGCCGAGCCCCATGAACAATCCGACGAAGACGTGCGGCAGCGCGGCGGGGATCGCGACCTTCAGCACCAGGAAGGACGGCTTTGCGCCCAGCGTGCGCGCGACATCGTAATAGGCATTGTTGACGCTCGCGACGCCCGACCAGGTCAGCACGGTGACGGGAAAGCCAGTTGCCAGCGCGATCAGGAAGGTCGAGGCGCTCCAGCTCGACGGGAAGGTGAAGAAGGCGATCGGCAGCCAGGCCGTCGCGGGCAGCGGGCCGATGAAGCGCAGCACCGGATGCACCCAGTACCCGACCGCACGTGACCAGCCGATCGAGACGCCGGTCAAAAAGCCGACCGTGGCACCGATCAGATAGCCGCCGAGCTGCAGCTTGACCGAGGCGAAGACGCTGTCGAGCAATTTTGGCAGATCATCGGTGTAGACCTCGATGATCGATTGCGGGGGCGGGAAGAACGGCAGCGGCAGCCAGGCGAACTTTGCCGTCGCGACTTCCCACAGTGTCAGGAAGGCGCCGAGCGCAACCAGCCAGGGCGCGCGCTTGTGCAGGCCGCGGCCAGCCGATCCCAGATAATCGGCGCCGACCGTTCCGAACAGGGAGATCGCCGCGATGACGAAGGCGGCGATGCCGAGCGAATGCGTGCGCGACCAATCGCCGACATCCTCCCACCACAGGCAGGACAGGCCGAAGGCGATCCAGGCGATGCTGGCGAGCACGCCGACGCCGGATTCCCTCGCCCAGCTCGCCAGCAGCGGCGTGCGGGAAAGACGCGGCGCACCGGAGGCGAGGCCGTCAGACAGCGAATACGTCGACATAGATGCGCTCCGCGAATTTGGCCGTGTCGGTGCTCGACTTGAAGACCTGCACGCTCTTGAGATCGTCGGCATAGGCCTTGAGCTCGCGCTTCAGCACGTCGCCGACGGGATGATGATGGTGGGTATGGTAGCGTACCATGCCCTCGATATCGGCGAGCGTGGCCGCCTTCGGCGCATAGGGCTGGAACGACTTTGCCGCGATCGTCGCATTCTGCGAGCTGAACATCGCGGCATCGAGCAGCGCCTGGGTGATGGCGCGCGCGACCAGCGGTTCCTCCCGCACCAGGCTGCCGCGCAGGCCGAGAATGCAGCAGCTCTTTTCGCGAAATTCGCCGTCGAGATTGGAGGCGACTTCCTTGTACTGGGTGTCCTTGAGCCAGAGATAGGCTAGCGGATCGGAGGACAGGAACGCCTGCACCTCGCCCTTCTCCACGGCGACGTTAAGGAGGTTGCCGGGATAGGCGCGCCAGTCGACGTCCTTGTTCGGATCGATGCCGAGCTTTGCCAATTGGATTGAGAAGAAGTTCTTGTCGGGACCGGCGAGATCCCCGACCGCGACGATCTTGCCCTTGAGATCGGCGAGCCTGGCGACGCCGGAATCAGCGCGCGACAGCACGCGCATGCAGCCGCCATGGGTGCCGGCGGCGATCTTGACGTCAAAGCCCTGCTCCAGCGGCTTCAGCCAGCGCAGCGCCATGCCGAGACCAGCGTCGCTCTTGCCCGTCGCGATGGCTTCGAGCAGCTGGTCGGTCGAGCCGGAATAGTTGACGAGCTCGACGTCGAGATTGTGCTTCTGGAAGAAGCCATGCTCGATCGCAACAGGCACCGGTGCGAGGCAGACGGCGCCGGCGTTCCACGACAGTTTCAGCTTGCGTGGCGCGCCGGTGAGCGCGGGCGCATCGGACGCCGTCCGGCACAGCGGAAACTCCGAGAAGTCGATGCCGGATGCAATCCCGCGCGGCGCAAAGGCCTGCGCGCCCAGCGCGCCGAGCGGCGCGGCGAAGGCTGCCGCAAGCCCCGCCTGGAGCAGATGGCGCCGGTCGAGCCCCCGTCCGGCGCGCCTGTCGTCGTTGTTCATCAGTCCCCACTCCTGCGCTGGCACGGCTCCGCCATGTGCGCAACGGTTCGCGTTGCGCATGGTCCGTACGGAGCTGCGTTGAGAGAAAATTATTCCGCCGGCGTTTGTCGCGCCGCGTTGATGCGATGCGCAAATCATGCGGCGCACTCGCCGTATCGTCAATGAAATGGAATTTCGAATGTGATGCGAAGCGAGGTCATTCTCTCCATCGGCGCGCGCGGGAACGATGAAACGATTTTCGCGAATGCGGTTGCTCCCGACCATCGCCACGAGCGCGCATCTGCTTGGATCCCGTGCATCCTTCTCTCGCAAGACCGTCGTGTTCTCGCGCGCAAGGCTTTAATGAAACGTCCTTGCCCGATGCGCGCGCAATACGGTTGGCCATTTCATTGACTGCACTTCGCGCGGTCATAGACTTGATCGTCTCGCTGCATCGCTCGCTCACGCGTCGTGAGCCAAAGTCACAAGCAAGCAACAAGACAGGCTATATGAGCATCAACTCCCACGATCATTCCATCACCCGCCGGCTCGCCGCTTCGCTGTTCGCCGCCGCCATCACGCTGTCGACGACTGCCGCGTCGTTTGCCGCGGACACCGTCGTGCTGCGCGTCGGCGACCAGAAGGGCGGCAACCGCTCGCTGCTCGAAATCTCCGGCTACGCGAAGGACCTGCCCTACAGAATCGAATGGTCGGAATTCCCCGCGGCGGCGCCGATCCTGGAAGCGCTCAACGCCGGCGCGCTCGACGTCGGCTACACCGGCGATCTCTCCTTCCTCTCGGTCTACGCCGCCGGCGCGCCGATCAAGGCGATCGGCGGCACCAGGTCGGATGCGAGGACGCAAGCCATCCTGGTGCGTCAGGATTCGCCGATCAAATCGGCCGCCGACCTTAGGGGTAAACGCCTCGCCGGCACGCGCGGCGGCTGGGGCCAGTTCCTGATCGACGCGACGCTGGAAAAGGCACAGATCAAGCTCGAGAATGCGACCTTCGCGCCGCTCGGCCCGGTCGATGCCAAGATCGCGCTGGTCGCCGGCTCGATCGATGCCTGGGCGGCGTGGGAGCCCTACGTCTCGTTCGCCACGCTGAAGGACAAGGCGCGCGTGATCGCCGACGGCGAAGGGCTGACGCCGACCATCACCTTCATCGTCGCCTCCGACAACGCCATCGCCACCAAGCGCGCGGCGGTGCAGGATCTGGTGCAGCGGCTGAACAAGGCGCGGCTGTGGTCGCTGGATCACGTATCCGAATATGCCAGGAACACCGCCGAGCTGACCAAATTGCCGGAAGACGTGCTGCTGTCAGCCTACACCGCGCAGCGTACCAGCCCGATCTTGATCGACGAGAACGTGGTGAAGGAGGTGCAGGAAGCCTCCGACCGCTCGACGCGCTACGGCATCCTGCCCAAGAAGCTCGACGTGAGCAAAGCCGTCGACCGCAGCTTCACCGCCGCGGCGGCGGGATCGAATTGAGCGAGATGAATTGCGGACTGAGCCGCGGGCTCGCTCGGCCCCTCCCGCTTGCGGGAGAGGTCGGCGCGTTCCGGGCGATGCGAAGCATCGACCCGCGCGCCGGAGCTCTCTCCTCTTGGGGGTTGTCGCCCGCGGAGACACCCCCACCCCAGCCCTCCCCCGCAAGCGGGAGAGGGAGCGCGCCGTGTTCGCGGCAATAGGCAAACCCAACAAGGTGGAACGTAGCGGGATGCGCAGGCCTCGCCTCAAGGCCGGTCCGCTGCATCTCGCCGCGATCGTGCTCACGCAATTGGCCTGCATGAGCCTGATCGTGTGGTTCTCGTTCTAGCCGCGCGCGGTTCTCACCAATATCGGCGATAATAGTGCCGGTGATAGACCCGGTACGGCCGGTAGCCGTAGCCATAGCCGTAATACGGACGATAGGGCCGATAATAGCGCGGATACACCGGCGCGTAGCCGTAGCCGCCGTAATAGGCGGGGGCATAACCGTAGCCGTAACCCGGATAGCCATAGCCGCCATAATACGGTCCGCCGCCGTAATAGCCGTAGCCGTAAGGCGCGCCGGCCGCGATCGCGCCGCCGATGATCGCGCCGGCCGCGAGACCGCCAAGGCCCCAACCCCACCCGCCGCCGCGCCAATGCACTTGCGCGACATCGTCACCAACCGCGGCCTTCATGGCCGCTACGTTGGTCGGCAGCGGGGCCGCTGCCGCCTGTTGAATTTGACCGGCGATGACCACGCCGGCGACCGAACAGGCAATTGCCGTTTTCCAGATCCTCATCGACTTGCTCCCTGTCTAACGTCTTGCTTGGAAAAGGATCGCAGCGACATGATCGGGCATCTTTGCGCCAAGTCAAAGCCCGGATTTTCCAAGCCCGGATTTGCGTGCGGCGCACAAGCCTCGTCCAAGCCTCGCTGCGAGCCGGCTGCCGGCATGCGAGGCGAGCCGACGCGCCCGCTCTGCCCGACGTGACACCGGTGCGATGCCGGAGCCCCGCGGCCAAGGCAAAGCATTAAGCTTCTCGCCCGCGCAACCAACAACCTACTTCACGATTGACTATTCGTACCGCTACTATCGGTTCCAATGGCGCGAGGCTTCTCGCGACAAATAGCCTCGGCCTGCGCCGGGTGTGAGTGGGAGGAATGACATGAGTGCCGCGAGACCCGAGCCGCTTGCCCGTCAGGCGCTGGCGTTCGTCCTGGCTGGCGGACGTGGCAGCCGGCTCCTGGAGCTGACCGACCGCCGCGCCAAGCCAGCCGTCTATTTCGGCGGCAAGTCCCGCATCATCGATTTCGCGCTGTCGAATGCCGTCAATTCGGGCATCCGCCGCATCGCGGTCGCAACCCAGTACAAGGCGCACAGCCTGATCCGGCATCTTCAGATGGGTTGGAACTTCTTCCGCCCTGAGCGAAACGAGAGCTTCGACATCCTCCCCGCGAGCCAGCGCGTCTCCGAGAACATGTGGTATGTCGGCACGGCGGATGCGGTCTACCAGAACATCGACATCATCGAATCCCACGCCTGCCGCTTCATCGTGGTGCTGGCCGGCGACCACATCTATAAAATGGATTACGAGGTGATGCTGCGCCAGCACGTCGACAGCGGCGCCGACGTCACCGTCGGTTGCCTGGAGATGCCGCGGACGGAATCCTCGGGCTTCGGCATCATGCATATCGACGAGAACGGCTGGATTCAGGAGTTCCTGGAGAAGCCGAAGGATCCGCCGCCGATGCCGGGCAAGCCGGACGTCTCGCTCGCCAGCATGGGCATCTACGTGTTCGACGCCAAGTTCCTGTTCGAGGAGCTCAAGCGCGACGCCGATGACCCGAACTCGAACCACGATTTCGGCAAGGACATCATTCCCTACCTCGTCAAGAACGGCCGCGCGATGGCGCACCAGTATTCCACCTCCTGCGTGCGTTCCGGCAGCGACCCCCGCGCCTATTGGCGCGACGTCGGCACGGTCGATGCCTATTGGGCCGCCAATATCGACCTCACCGACGTCGTGCCCGAGCTCGACCTGTTCGACAGCTCCTGGCCGATCTGGTCCTATGCCGAGATCACGCCGCCGGCGAAATTCGTCCATGACGAGGAGAGCCGGCGCGGCCAGGCCGTGAGCTCGCTGGTCTCGGGCGGCTGCATCATCTCCGGCGCCTCGCTGCGCCGGTCGCTGCTGTTCACCGGCGTGCGCATCAACTCCTATGCCAATGTCGAGAACGCCGTGATCATGCCCTATGTCAATGTCGGCCGCGGCGCGCGGCTGAAGAACGTCGTGATCGACCGCGGCGTCGAGATTCCGGAAGGACTCGTGATCGGCGAGGATCCCGCGTTCGATGCCAAGCGCTTCCGCACCACCGAGCAGGGGATTTCGCTCGTCACCCAGCCGATGATCGACAGGCTCAATACATGAGGCCTGTTCGCGTCCTCGCGGTCGCTTCTGAAGTCTACCCCATCGTCAAGACAGGCGGCCTCGCGGATGTCGCCGGCGCGCTGCCGATCGCGCTGAAGGCGCATGGCGTCGAGATGCGCACCTTGATGCCGGGCTATCCCGACGTGACGCGGATCGTATCGAACGCAGAGGAGATCCGGAGCTGGCCGGATTATTTCGGCGGGCCGGGCCGGCTGCTCGCGGGCTCCCATGACGGGCTCGACCTGTTCGTGCTCGACGTGCCGCATCTCTATGCGCGGCCGGGCAATCCCTATGTCACCACCGAGGGTGTCGACTGGCCGGACAATGGCGTGCGCTTCGCGGCGCTGTCGCGCATCGCCGCCGATATCGGCCACGGCCTCGTCCCCGCCTTCGTTCCCGATGTCGTGCACGCCCATGATTGGCAGGCCGGGCTCGCGCCCGCCTATCTGCACTATGACAATCGCCCGCGGCCCGGCACCGTGATGACCATCCACAACATGGCCTATCAGGGCAAGTTCGCTCCCGAGCTGATCGGTGCGATCGGGCTGCCCTGGCACGCGTTCAACGTCAACGAGATCGAATATTTCGGCGGCATCAGCTTCTTGAAGGCAGGCCTGCAATTCGCCGATCGGATCACGACGGTGTCGCCGACCTACGCACAGGAGATCCAGAGCGACGAAGGCGGCATGGGATTCGGTGGCCTATTGCGCGCACGCGCGAACGTGCTGAGCGGCATCCTCAACGGCATCGACATCTCGGTGTGGAATCCGCAGGACGATGCGCACATCGCCTACCGCTACGGCGCCGAGGACCTGACCTTCCGGGCGGCAAACAAGGCGGTGCTCCAGCAGCAGTTCAATCTCGATTCCTCCGACGAGGCGCCGCTGCTCGGCGTCATTAGCCGGCTGTCCTGGCAGAAGGGGCTCGATCTGCTGCTCGAGGCCATTCCGACCATTTTGGCCGAAGGCATGCAGCTCGCGCTGCTCGGCAGCGGCGACCGCGATCTCCAGGATCGCTATCAGGCCGCCGCCCGCGCCAATCCCGGCCGGATCGGCGTCGTGATCGGCTATGACGAGATTTTGGCGCACCTGCTCCAGGCCGGATCGGACGCGCTGATCGTGCCGTCACGCTTCGAGCCGTGCGGCCTGACCCAGCTCTGCGCGCTGCGCTATGGCGCCGTTCCGATCGTCTCACGCGTCGGCGGGCTCGAGGACACCATCGTCGACATCAGCGAAGCCGACGCCGCCGACCGCGATGCCACCGGTTTCAAGTTCGCACCCGTGACGGCGGCTGCCCTCGCCGGCACGCTGCGCAAGGCCAACACCGCCTTCCACGACAAGCAGACCTGGCGCCGGCTGCAACGAAACGGCCTTGCGACCGACGTCTCCTGGCGCAACCGCGCCGGCGACTATGCCGCGCTGTATCGCGGGCTCATGACGGAGCGTGCCTGAGGCGATGACCGTCGTCGAATCCATGCTATAGAGCCGGCATGGACCCGTTCGTGATCAAGCTGATCGGCTTTGCCGCCGCCACCTGCACCACCGTGGCCTATGCGCCGCAAGCCATCAAGGTGTGGAAGACGCGCTCCACCGGAGACATCTCGCTCGGCATGTTTCTTGTGATGGTGCTCGGCCTTCTGCTCTGGCTGATCTATGGCCTGCTCTCCGGCGATGGGCCGCTGATTGCCTCGAACGCCGTCACCATGCTGCTCGCCGGCGGCATTTTGTTCATGAAGCTGAAATACGGGTGAGGTCGCGGGATGCCGTAGGGCGGATTAGCCCCCGGCTGCGCGAAGCGCAGTCCGCGGGCGTAATCCGCCACCTTGCCGCACGACGGCGGATTACGCTTCGCTAATCCGCCCTACGGAATCACCCAAACACATACGACGCCATCGCCACACTCGCGACCTCGTCGACGAAGACGCGCTTGCCGATATCGCTGCCGGCGGCGCCGGCAGCCACCATCAGCGGCAGCAGATGATCCTCGCGCGGATGCGCCAGGCGCGCGCTCGGTGCATTCTCCCAATCGACCAGCATCGCGTTGCGGCGGGCCGGATCGGGGTTGCTGATCGCCTCGTTCAAATAGGCCTCGAAGTCATACGAGACCGGCTTGGACTCCGGCCGGTTGAAGCCGCGCATGTTGTGATAGGTCAGCCCGCTGCCGACGATCAGGATGCCTTCATCGCGGAGCGGGGCAATCGCCTCGCCGACCTTGACGTGCTCGGCGGCATCGTAAGCAGACTTCAGCGACAGCAGTACGATCGGCATGTCGGCGTTCGGATACATCAGGCCGAGCGGCACGAAGGTGCCGTGATCAAAACCCTGGTTGGGATCTTCCCGGCATTCGAGGCCCGCGCGCGTGAGCAGCGCCTTCACCTCGGTCGCAAGTTCGGGCCGGCCCGGCGCCGGATATTTGAGGTGATAGGTATGCTCGGGGAAACCGTAATAGTCGTACACCATCGGCGGCTGCGCCGAGGTCGAGACGGTGAAGGCATCGGCCTCCCAATGGCCGGTGATGACGAGCACGGCCTTCGGCCGCTCCGGGAGAAGCTGCGGCAACCGGCCGAACTCTTCGGCGGTCCTGGCATATTGCACCCGCCGGTCCTCCATGAAGGGCCAGGGGCCGCCGCCGTGCGACAGGAACAGGGTCGGAAATCGCGTCATGGGGCTCGTCTCATCGGCACTCTGCGCGTGCCCGCGCGTCCGGCGGCGAGCATAGGCAAACCGGCATGGTTAGCAAGTCGTTAACGATTTGCCGCCCAAAATCCCCGGCGTGGCCGAAGCAGTCGGCCTGAAGACAAGTGAGACGTGAGATGAAGAAGTTTGCGCTGGGGGACGTCGTCAACAGTGACAAGGGCCGCCGCGGCATCGTTCGCGCCGCCTTCAAGTCGCGCGAAGGCCAGCAGTTCTACGCCGTCGAGAAGGACGGCGCGATGGACTACCTGGAGGAAGGCCGGCTGACGCCGGCGCCCCGCGTCGAGCTCGCGGCTTAAGTCCAACCATTTTTGTCGGCGCTAGCGCGCGAGCCGGTCGAGACGCTCCGCCAAGGGATCGTCGCCGCTCGCGATGCGCTCGTTGGTGATCAGCAGCAGGCGATCGCTCCCTGCGGCTGCGTCCCAATGCGGCAGACCGGGACCGTTGGGATCGCCGCTTCTGGCGAAGTTGATCCAATAGGACCGCATGCGGCTTGCGACCTCGCGATCAGCCCGCGAGAAGATGCCCGCGCCCGGCACGCCTTCTGCACCGAAGATGAACTGCAACTCGCGCCCGTGCCCAGCCCCAGGATTGGCGCGGCGCGCCTCGGGCACGTAAGCGAAGCGATAGCGAAAGGTCGCCGCGCCGCTTGCGGCATGCAGGCGGGCCAGCAGCCTTGCGGGCTCGGAAAAAACTTTGTCGGTGTAAAATCTTGCCGCAATATCCGAAGGCTTGGCGAGAGAAGGCCTGTCGAGAGAAGGCTTGGCGAGATCGGGATAGAGCTTGCGCAGCTCATCGCTTGTGAGGCCTGACGCTGCAAGCTCCTCCCTGGTATCGAACTCGCCGTCGAAACCCGTCTCGTCGTCGTTCGAGCCGATCATCAGAGGAATGCGGCTTTGATGTTCGGCCGCAAAGCCGGCAGCGATATCCTCGGTCACCAGACTTCCATCCATCATTGGCGCGAAGGCATACCGCGATTGCTCCAGCAGACGGCTTTCGGCGGCAAGCAGGCGGCGCGGTTCGGCGGCGCGCAAATCCGCCTGCGGTCCGAGCGCCGCCACGAACTGCCGGCCGGTCGCCTGCGCGTCCTGCACCGAGCGCAGAGGCGCGCGACCGGGCACCGATTGCAGAATGGCCTTCTGGAACAAATCGCGCGACTGCGCGGCCAGCATCAGAAGCGCGATCGATGTCGCGCCCGCGTCGCTGCCAAACAAGGTGACGTTGTGCGGATCACCGCCGAAGGCCGCGATGTTGTCATGAACCCAACGCAGCGCGGCGATCTGGTCCATCAGGCCGTAATTGCCGGAGCCGCCGTCCGCCAACGCGGGATCAGCGAGCCAGCCGAGCGCGCCGAGGCGATAATTTGCGGTGACCACGATGAGGCCGGCCTGCGCCAGCCTGGCACCGTCGAACAGCCGCTCATTCGCGGTGCCGCTAATGAATCCGCCGCCATGGATGAACATCATCACCGGCAGCGGGCCGTCGACCCCGAAGGGACGAAACACGTTCAGCGTCAGGCAATCCTCGCTCGCATCAGGCAAGGACGGCTGAAGGCACGGCGCGCCGTAATCGTAGGCGGTGTGCATCTCCGAACTTTCGGGCGTCGGCTGCGGCGGGCGCCAACGCAGCGCGCCGACCGGCGGCGCGGCGTAGGCCAGTCCCTTGAACGAGGCCACCTCGCCTTCGACGGCGCCGAGCATCTGTCCTTCACGCGTCAGCGCGAATGGAAATTGTCCGACCGGCTGCGCCACGGCCGGGCCGGCGCAACACAGGACAATGGAGGCCGCAAGAAGCGCGAGCAGGGATCGCATCTTCGGTGCATCTCGATGCGCGGAACGGTTTCCTGCAGGTTACGTCCGCCGCCGTCGGCGGGGCAAGCCTGCCGGCTCGCACTAACCGCGCTTTGCGAGAATCTCCGCCAGCGCGTGCCGCGCGACGATGCCGAGCTCGCCAAGCGTGGTGTGCCCGGCCCGCGCAGCTTCGATCAGGCGTTCGGCGATGAACCTGCGGCTGTCGTGATCGCCGCCATGCGGCAATTGCCGGCACGTCTGCTCCAGGACGACGTCCATGTTCGCTTTGGTCCGCTCACTCAACTCTGGCATGACGCTCGATCGTTACGCGTGGCTTGTAACCGCAAGCATACAGAGGCGGATCGGGCATGATTAGCCCGGGCAATCACGGCCATTGTGCATCGCGGTGCGTGTAGTGCCGCAACATTCACGCGGCCACGATGACGCCGCAAACGCCTACCCAAGATTGCACATGCCGTGATGACAAGCCGTGCATGTGGCGATAGCCTGCCGGCAAAACAAAACATACGGGAGGATGCCATGCCTGACGCGATGGTTGCCACACGTGCCTCCGATGAGCGCGGAACCGCTCAGCAGGTCGATGTCGCCGTGGTCGGCGCCGGCTTTGCCGGCCTTTACCTGCTTCATCGCCTGCGCAAGGCCGGCCTCTCGGCGGTCGGGCTTGAAGAGGCCGGCGACGTCGGCGGCACCTGGTACTGGAACCGCTATCCGGGCGCGCGCTGCGACATCCAGACCATCGACTACAGCTACACCTTCGATCCCGAGCTCGAGGCGGCCTGGACCTGGTCGGAGAAATACGCGACCCAGCCCGAAATCCTGCGCTATCTCGGCTTCGTCGCCGACCGTTACGACCTCAGGGGCGACATCCGCTTCAGCACCAAGGTCACCGAAGCCAAATGGGACGAGAAGGCCGAGCGCTGGCAGCTGACCACCGACAAAGGCCCGCCGGTCTCCTGCCGCCATTACATCATGGCCACCGGCTGCCTCTCGGCGCCGAAGCCGCCGGAGATCGACGGCGTCAAGGATTTCAAAGGCGAGGTCTATTTCACCGGACGCTGGCCGCATGGCGGCGTCAATCTCGCAGGAAAACGCGTCGCCGTGATCGGCACCGGCTCGTCGGCGATCCAGTCGATCCCGCTGATCGCCGAGCAGGCCGCGCATCTGACCGTGTTCCAGCGCACGCCGAACTTCGCACTGCCCGCGCATAACGGCCCGGCGCCATGGGACCGCATGAGCCTTTTGCAGGGCGATCGCGCCGCCTATCGCGAGCAGGCGCGCCAGTCGATGGCGGGCGTGCCCTATCCGCAGCAGATGGCAGTGAGCTGGCAGCTCAGCGACACCGAGCGCCGCGCGCGCTTCGAGGAAGCCTGGGGCAAGGGCGATCTGGTCTATATCCTGACCCAGCTCTGGGCTGATCAGGCGGTCGATGTCGACGGCAACAAGCTTATCTGCGATCTCATCCGCGAGAAGATCTCGGCGGCCGTGAAGGATCCCGAGACCGCCGCGGCGCTGATGCCGCACGACCATCCGTTCGGCGCAAAACGTCCCTGCCTCGATACCAACTACTACGCCACCTACAACCGGCCGAACGTCACGCTGGTCAATCTGCGGCAGGAGCCGATCAAGGCGATCACGGCAAGTTGCATCTCCACGAACGGCCGCAGCTTCGACGTCGACGTCATCGTGTTCGCGACCGGCTTCGACGCCATGACCGGCGCGATCCGCGCCGTGCATCCGATCACCGGGCGCGGCGGCAAGTCGCTGACCGATGTCTGGGCGCAGGGGCCGCAGACCTATCTCGGGCTCACGGTCGAAGGCTTTCCCAACTTCTTCATGATCACCGGGCCCGGCAGCCCGTCGGTGCTGTCGAACATGGCGGTGTCGATCGAGCAGCATGTCGACTGGGTGGTCGACCGCCTGGCTGCTCTGCGCGATGCCGGTTTCACCACGATCGAGCCGACCGAGACGGCGCAGGCCGGGTGGAACAGACACATGGCCGACTGCTCGATGCTGACGCTGCATCGGCTCGCCAACACCTGGTACACGGGCGCCAACGTCCCCGGCAAGGTGCAGGGCCTGATGCCCTATACCGGCGGCGTCGGCCCCTATCGCAGCATCTGCGACGAGGTGGTCAGCCGCGGCATGCTCGGCTTCAGGCTCACCGGCCCTGGCGGCACGGAGCAATGCAATGACGGCGAGGTGGTGCGGCTGCAGCCCGACGTGCGGCTGGTGATGAACCTGCTCGCGTCGCTGAATCTGCCGCCGATCGAGTCGATGGGCGCGATCGGCGCGCGCGAGTTCGTGAACGAGTTCAACAAGGGCCGGCCCGCCGGACGGCCGATCGGCGACATCATCGACGGCACCCTGCCCGTCACGGGCGGCGCGCTGCCCTACCGCGTCTACAAGCCGGCGACGCCGGGACCGCATCCGGTCGTGGTCTATTTCCACGGGGGCGGCTGGGTGCTCGGCGACGAGCAGTCGGACGAGCCGTTCTGCCGCGACATGGTGCGGCGGACCGGCATGACGTTCGTCAGCGTCGGCTATCGCCACGCGCCCGAGCATCGCTTCCCGACCGCTGCCGAAGACGGCTATGCGGCCACGCGCTGGATCGCCGAACACGCCACTGAACTCGGCGGCAAGCCGGGCCCGGTAATGGTGGCGGGCTGGAGCGCCGGCGGCAACATCGCCGCCGTCACCTGCCAGCTCGCGCGCGACCGCGGCGGGCCGGAGATCGCTGGCCAGCTCCTGATCTGCCCGGCCACCGACTGCACCTTCGATCGCCCGTCCTATAACGACAATGCGACCGGCTACTTCCTGACGCGATCGCTGATGTACTGGTTCTGGGACCTCTACTGCTCGCCGGCGGACCGCACCGATCCGCGCGCCTCGCCGCTCCGCGGCAAGGTCGAAAGGTTGCCGCCTGCTTTCGTGGCGACCTGCGAGTTCGATCCCTTGCGCGACGAAGGCATCGCTTATGCCGAAGCGATGGCGGCCGCAGGCGTCCCGGTCGAGCAGCTCAGGGCGCACGGCCATTTCCACTCGTCCTTCACAATGGTCGATGTGGTGATCACGGGCGTGCCGGGCCGCGTGCAAATGGCGGAAGCCTTGCGACGCTTCGCCGGGCTGCCGCCGGAGATCGGCCGCGGTGACGAGGACAATCACGGCAACGCCAGCCCAGGGCACAAAATCGCGGCGGCCGCGAGTTGAGCGGAAACGGAGCGGCCGGGAACCTTTTCCCCGCTGCCCCGTTAAGTGCGTGTGGCATTGAGATGCAGCGACAGGTATGGGCCCCGGCACGCAAATCCGCGTGCTGGGGTGTTTTTGCGTGAGGTGGGACGATGGGGGACGTGGTTGCGGCTTCAAAGGTCGATTTCGATGCGCTGGCGGCCCTGCATAAATGGCCATCGCTGGCAAACCAGCGCCGGCCGGACCGGGAATCATACCCGATAAGGGAAGGCACGCTCGACGAGTGCATCTCGGCGTTCATGGGGAAGCCGGCGACGACCCGGCATCTCTATGAGATCCGGACAGCGGCGCAGCCGCCGCTCGTGACCGGCATCCTCTCGCCCGAACACGTTATCGAACTCTCGCGCTGGAGAGAATTTCTCTGACGGCGCTTCACATGCAGGCGCGTTAGGAACCTTCTGCCGGTTTTTCCCGTTGGTGGAAATCGGAAGTCAAGGCGTGAGTGCCTCACATGCTTGCAACTGGCGTACTACCCCCGGTCGTGCCCTATGGCGCAGACAAGACCCTGTTCGTGGTGATCGATCGCCTCGACCAGGCGACGGAGATTCGCATCGAGCGGAGCGATCTCGAAGCCACGATCGGCGAGTTCGTCGCCGGTTGCTTCAACGACCCCATCAAGGTGATTTCGTTCAACACGCTCGAACATTGGATGAAGGACATCTCGACCGATGTCGCCGGCGCGATAAAGGCGCGCTGCGACATCTATGGCATAGAGCTGCCCGACTATCTCAGCGACTTCGTCGAGAGCCATAGCATGAATGCGGGAGTTAAGCGCGGCGATGCTTGCCGGCGATGACTTCGATCTCGCGGCGACGCTCGCCCGCGAAGGTCAGGAGCCTTTCGATCGTCAGCGTATCCGTGATCCGTTTGGCGAGCCGCTCGGCGCGCGCAGCCTGATCTTCGAGATACTGGATCGTGTTCAAGCGCCGCCTCCCCAGAAGACCCCGAACCTGGAGCCTCGACTTGTTGGACAGCCATGGTGCGACAGAGCAGCTAACAGCCGGTTAAGTGCGCGGGTCGATCTCGACGGGCCG
The DNA here is from genome assembly GCF_014198235.1 of Bradyrhizobium sp. ERR14. Classification (NCBI taxonomy): domain Bacteria; kingdom Pseudomonadati; phylum Pseudomonadota; class Alphaproteobacteria; order Hyphomicrobiales; family Nitrobacteraceae; genus Bradyrhizobium; species Bradyrhizobium sp. ERR14. The sequence goes on from NZ_JACIHD010000018.1 coordinate 20,857, forward strand.
GGCCTCATTGCACGACGTCGAGCCGGACATTGGTGATGCCCCTGTCGACCATGCCGAGCGCCTCGGCCGCGGAAGGCGAGACGTCGACGACGCGTCCGCGGATATAGGGACCGCGATCGTTGACCCTGACGGTCACGAAGCGGCCGGAGGAAACGTCGGTGACGCGCAGCTTGGTGCCGAATGGCAGGGTCGGATGGGCCGCGGTCAATTCGTTCTTGTCGAACTTCTCGCCGCTCGCAGTCTCCGTATCCGAATAGAAGCTGGCAACGCCGTGTGAGGTCGCTTGCTTTGCATCGCCATTGGGAATGCGCGCCCTGCTGATCGGCCTTGGATGCAGCGCCGCCACCCGGTGCGGCCGCTCGATCGCGGCCTGCCGGCCGGTGCCCCCGAGATCGGCCTTCTGACGGCCGACCGGCGATTGCGCGCAGGCGGCGAGCGAGGCTGCCCCGACGATGGCCAGCAGCAGCCGGCTCGAGGTTGCCAGCGAAATCCGGGCAGTTTCGGCACGTGCAATGCAAGACATGATGCGCCCTCCGAACTGCCCGGAATTTCGGTGGGCAATGAGGGCAGAACCTTGTCGGAACAAAAGCGGGCCTGGGGCCGCCGCCGTTTCGCGTCAGCTGTGACGATTCCACCACACCAGCGTGTCCTGAATCGGGACGGTGACCGCCCCAGAGGGGCCCTTCCCGTTCAGGCCGGAGGCGGGATCGAGCGCAACACGTCCCGGAAGACGCCGAACTGCAATCGAAACGCTTGCGAGCTGTAGTCCTGATAGTAACCCGCAGTCACCGCGACGACGAGATCGAGCTCCGGGACGATGCGGATCGACTGCCCGCCGCGGCCAAGCGCGCCGATCCAGTTGATCTTGCGGTCATTGAGGCGCGTTTGGCCGCGCCACCACAGATATCCGTAGGTTTGAGAGTCCGTCGCCTTGATCTTCTCTGCCGTCGAAGCCTCGATCCACGCCTTGGAGACGATCTGGCGGCCGTTCCAGCGACCGCCCGCAAGCACGAGCTGGCCGATCTTGGCCATGTCGCGCGGTCGCAAGCGCAATCCTCCTCCGGCATCGGTATCCCCCCTGTACCGGCCCCACGCCGTGCCGGTGATACCCAGAGGCTCGAACAAATTCTCGCGCGCGAATTCATCGAGAGGACGTCCCGTCGCCTTGCGGATGATGGCCGACACAAGCGTGAGCGCGCCGGTGTTGTAGAAGAACTCCTGCCCCGCCGCGGCGGTCACGGGAAGACCGAGAACGTAACGACACGGATCCCACGCCATATGCATGCGCGTCTCGTCATTGTCGTCGTCTCCCGTCGCGGGCGTCGCCTCGACCCACTTCAGGCCCATCGACATGGTGAGCACATGCACCAGCCGGATGCGGTCCTTTTCGGGAGAACGCAAGTCGGACAGCTCGGGGAAGAAGCTGAAGATCGGCTCGTCGACGCCGCGTATCAGCCCGCGATCGATCGCAATCCCGACGACGAGTGATGCAACGCTCTTCGAAACAGACTTCATGTTGTGCAACGTATCGGCATCGAAGGCGATGGTTTCCACCCGGCGGCCGTAGATGTAGCCGGGTATCTCGTCGGCGCCCTTGAAGTAACGCTCGAACGCCAGCTTGCCGTCGCGGGCGACCAGCACCGCATGGATATTGGCATCGCTCGTGGCGAGCCGGTCGGCCATCCCGCACAGCGCCTCGCGATTGACGAGACTGTCGCCAGCGACGGAGCCGCCCGGCCAGCCGTCGCCCCGTTCGGGCGGAACACCGCAACCGTCGGCTGCGTTCGCGCAGACCGCGGAGAGCGGCGCCAGTGCGGCGCCGCCGAGAAGCGAAATGAACTGGCGCCGCCTCATGCGAGCCTCATCCCTGTTGCGGCGCGGAGCCAGCTTCGGCGCCGGCGTATCGGGGCTGCGCGTTCTCTCTGAGGATGCGCGCGAACTCACGCCAATAGAGCCTTTGCCAGTTCGTCTTCAAGCTGGCGAGAAAATCGAGCTCTCTTTGCGTCAGCGTGCACATTGCGCCTTCAGGCCACAAGGCCCCCCATCGGCTTGACGTCGGCGCTGCCGGGGAAAACCGCATCCGCCAGCACCTTCTCCTCGACGCGCAAATGATCCCTGAGCAGGCCCTTGAGCACGGCGCGCAGATCGGTGGTCGGCTTGAGGTCGCGATCCTCGAACAGTTGCGCCGGCTTCAGTCCCGGCCAGTCCGCGATCACGCGGCCGCCGGCGAGCCCGCCGCCGATCAGGAACGCGACCGTGCCGGTGCCGTGATCGGTGCCTTGCGTTCCGTTGATGCGCGCGGTGCGCCCGAACTCGGTGACCACGGCGACGACGGTCTCGCCCCAGGCCTCGCCCATGTTGCTCTCGATCGCGGCGAAGGCGCCGTCGAGCGCGCCGAGCAGATTGTAGAGCTGGCCCGAGGCCGCGCCTTCGGCGATGTGCGTATCCCAACCGACGAAGCCCATGGCGCCGACGCGCGGACCGTCTTGCTTGGCGAGATAGCGCGCGGCGGTGCCGGCGGCGTCGGCGAAGTAGGCGCGCACGCGCGCGATGCCCGGCGGCGCCAGGGTCGGATCGTCCGACATAACGTCGCCCGCGCTGGGTGCCCCGCTGAGCGAAGCGAGCTTCATGCGCGCCTGCAGCACGGTCGCGAGCTTCGGATCGGTGTGCTGGTAGAGATCGAGCAGGCGGCTCTGCGTGTCCTCGCTCGCCGGGAGCAATTTCTGCGGCACCCAGGTCATGACCGGCGCCGAACCGCGCACCACCAGCGGCGTCACCGAGCCGATGCCGAGCGCGCGGCTGCCGCGTGGATCGACGCGGCCGCCCGATTCCAGCGCGAGCAGCGCGCGGTTGAGCCATCCCGAACTGGTCATACCGGGCTTGACGAGCCCGCTCTCCAGCACGTCCTGGCCGTCGAAATGCGAGCGCTCGCGATAGGGCGTCGCAACTGCGTGGACGATCGCCGCCTTGCCGCTCTTGTAGAGCCGGTGCAAATTCGGCATCGCCGGATTGAGCGCGAAGAAGGCATCGAGCGGCAGCGCCGGCGGCTTGCCGTCCAGCACCAGCGCGCGATCGCCGCGCAATGAGATCCAGTCGGGATCGCCGACCGGCGCGACGGCGCCGAGACCGTCGAGCGCACCGCGCAGCACGATGACGAGCAGGCGCGGATCGCGCCCCTCCGCACGCGCGATCCTGGGCATCTGGCTCCATGCGAACAGCGCACCGGAGCCGACCAGAAGCTCGCGTCGCGTGGGCAAATGATTGACGACGCCCATGCTCACCTCCTCTGAAAATCCGCCGACATGAACAGCAGCGCCAGCGCCTGCTGCCGGCTCTCGGCGCGGCCGACCGCCTGCTTCACCTCGGGGGCGATCTGCGATGCAAAGACGTCCTCGATGATGGCTTGCGGATCGGCCATGCCGGTGATGCGCTCCGCGAAATTGTTGGCCACGTCGAGCCGCCGGCCGACGCCGTCGATCCAGCTTGCTTCATCATCCGGATAACCCTTGGGCGCGGGCGGACGCCACAGCGCCTCTCCCAGCAGCTCCTGGCCGCCGGTGAAGCGGACGGGATCGACCTGCGTGATGCCGGTTGCGCGCACCATCCCGACGACCCATTCGCCGGGACGCTTGAGCTTCGACGGCGGCGCGCGCCACGCCTCGTCCGACGACACCATCAGGGTCGCGACCTGCTTGAGGTCGCCATCGGTGTCGCGAAAAACCTTCGCCATCTGTTCGACCAGCGCAGGCGGCGGCTCGTCGGCGACGAAGTGGCGCGCGAGCTTGGTCGCGACATGAGTCGCCGTTGCCGGATGCGTAGCGAGATCGCGCAGCACGGCGCGGCCCTGCTCGACATCCTCCTGCTCATAGCGCTTGCCGAGCACGGTCTGTCCGCCGGGCTCGTGCAGCCGCGGATTGAAGGTGAACTCGCCGCCATGCTGGGGATCGGCGCCCGGCGGCACCAGCGTCCAGCCGGTCAGCACGTTGGCGAAGTTGATGACGTCGTCCTGGGTGTAGCCGGAGCGCACGCCGAGCGTATGCAGCTCCATGATCTCGCGGGCAAAGTTCTCGTTGAGGCCGCTGCTGCGGTTGATGCCCGCGGTCGAATTCGCCCCCATCGAACCGAGATTGTCGAGATAGAACAGCATCGCCGGATGGCCTTCGACGGCCAGCAGGAGATCGACGAACCGGCCAAGCGCATTGGCGCGAACCGCCTCGCGTTCATAGGCGCCGGACATGCTCTGGATCCGGTTGGCCGAGACGCAGAAATGATTTGACCAGAACCAGACCAGCCGCTCGGCAAAGCCGATATCGGCTGCAAGCGCCGCCTCCGTGCGCAGCTTGGCTTCCTGCAAATACATCGGACGTCCGGGATCAGGAATAGCGTCGGCGGCTTGCTTCGCCGCCATCTCGGCGGCGTCCTTTTCCTGGCCCGCTTGCCCCTGCGTCTGCAATTGCGGCTGAGCCTGGTCGTCAGCTGCGGTGGGCGCCGACGCCATCTGCTGCTTCTTGGCCTGCTGCTGCGCTTGCTTGGCGCGGGCCGTGCGCCGCGCATTGGCATCGGCCACGATACGATAGGCTTTCGCACTGGAGGGCAGGCTGGCCGCCGCGGCGAGCACGAGCGGCCGGTCGAGCTCGGCGATCAGCGCGCCACGCGGGTCGCTTCCCAGCGCGGCAATCGAGCCCGGCCGCGGCCCCATCCCGAAGCGATGGAGCGCCAGCACGGCTTCGGCCTTTGCGGAATTGCTCATGGCGAATGCCCGATTCTACGAGCCCGCCCGACGGCATCGCTCGAGGCTACGAATTGTAATGCTACATATCGTAGCATTCGTGGGACTGGCAGACAAGCGGAGATTGAAACACCTCCATCAAGACATCGGGAGCGGCCGGCGGCCCTAGAAATTCGGCCCGAGCGCGATCTTCGTGATGGTGTCGTTCCTGACGCCGATGCGCCATTCCGCCGAGCCGTTGGCGAACTGGGCGATGTAGATGTCGCTGTCGAGCGCGGTGACGCCGCGGAAGGAGACCGCACGCAACGCACCGAGCCGCGCCAGGATCGCCTGGTCGAACGGCAACTGCTGACGCGTGATGTCGGCCACTTCCGAGGTCATGTGCTCATAGTCCGGCTGTCCTCTGCCGACGCCCTCGATATAGCGGCGCAGCATCGCCTCGCCATTGGCGATCGGAACGGCGCGGCGCGCGGCGCGACCGGGATGCGCGCCGATATTCGAGGCTGCGCGCGCCAGACGCCAGGTCAGGCAGAGCCCGATCGCGAGCCGCAGCAGCAACAGGCCAGCGACGCCGGCATAGATCACGGTGGCAACGAGCCACCAATTGATCGAGAGCCCGCTTCTGGCCTGCGGCGCGATGGCAATGCCGGGCGCGACTGGCAGCGCGGGCTGCGGCGTCTCCAGCATCGAGACGTCGGCCGGCAGAAAATCATCCGGCACGGCGACCGGCAAGGGCAGCCGGGTGATCGTGAGCGTCGGCCAATGCATCACGAACGGCATCGCCAGCGAGGCCAGCAGCACGACGACCCAGGCCGTCATGTGAACGTGCGGGTTGCGCACGCGAAACAGATTGAGACCGAACCAGACGACGCCTCCCAGCACAAGGGAGCGCAGTGCCGCCTCCGCCAGAGTTGCGATCATTCTTTCTTCACTCCCCTCGCCTTCTTCGCCTTGGCCACCTGGTCGGCCAGCGTGCGCAATTGCTGCTGGTCGAGCATCTTGTTGTCCACCATGCCGACGAGGACCTCCTCGATCGAGCCGTTGCAGAACCAGTCGACGATGCGCTGCACCGCCTTGGCCGCCACCTTCGCGCGCGGCTCGGCGGCCTGGTAGACGTAGGTACGTCCGTCCACGGTGTGGTTAGCATAGCCCTTTTCTTCCAGCCGCCGCAGCACCGTGCGCACCGTCGATTCCTTCAGACGCCGCGACAACCGCTCGCGCACGATTTCGGCCGTGACAGGACCATGGGCCCAAACCAATTGCATGACCTCGTGCTCGAGGTCGCCCAGTTCGGGCAAACGATCGTCCATGGCGACTTACCTTGCGGATTGAGTTTTCTTGTAGCGCTACAGACTGTCGCATATGCGGCCGCGCGGCACAATGGCGATTCCACCTGGGATGGTGCCGGTGTGCTGACCTAGTTGCCGGCTCGTGATTTGAGGGAAGTCGAAATATGCGAGGTCGTCACGCCCGGGCTTGTCCCGGGCATCCACGTTCGTACCGCGCGTCAAGACGAGGATGGCCGGGACAAGCCCGGCCATGACGAGGCGGACACGTGACGCGCCCTAACCGCGCCGCTTGGCCGGGGATGGCGGCTTAGTAATGCGGCTCGTACATCTGCGACTGCACGAGCGCCTTGACGTCGTTGGGTGCGGGTCCGTCGGCGAGGCCGCGCTGATAGGCAACATCCGCCACCGCCGCGGCGATGCGGACCGAGACCTCGCGGATGCGCGGCAGGGCCGGATAGAGGCTGCCCTGCGCGAGATCTTCCTTGCCGACGCAATCGGCGAGCGTATGGGCGGCCGCCATGAACATCTCGTCGGTCACCAGCTTCGAGCCGCTGGCGATGACGCCGAGGCCGACGCCGGGGAAGATGTAGGAGTTGTTGCCCTGGCGCGGCACGAAACTGCGGCCGTTCAGCGTCACCGGATCATACGGACTGCCGCAGGCGAACAGCGCGCGCCCATCGGTGTAGCGATAGGCGTCCTCCGCCGAGCATTCGGCCTTCGAGGTCGGGTTGGACAGCGCGAACACGATCGGCTGTTCGTTGAGCTCGGCCATCGCCTTGAGCACCTCGGGCGTGAAGGCGCCGCCAACCGCGGCAACCCCGATGATCGCGGTCGGCTTCAGCGTCTTGATCGCGGTGAGGAAGTTGCTGATCGGGGCCTGGCCGGTGTGGGCATAGCGCAGCTTGTGGCCGGAAAGGCCCTCACGGCCGCCGACGACGAGCCCGCGGGAATCCACCAGCCAGTTGCGCCGGAGTGCTTCGGCTTCCGAAGCACCCTCCGCCATCATCGCGGAGACCACGAGATCGGCAATGCCGGTTGCCGCCTCGCCTGCGCCGAGGAACAGGATGCGCTGATCCTTCAGCTTGCCGCCGTTCACGCGTAGCGCCGAGAACAGGCCGGCGAGCGCGACCGCCGCGGTGCCCTGGATGTCGTCGTTGAAGACGCAGGCTTCATCCCGGTATTTATGCAGCAGCTTGAACGCCGAATGATTGGCGAAATCCTCGAACTGGATCAGCACGCCCGGAAAGGTTTTTCGCGCGGCTTGCATGAATTCGTCGACGAAGCTGTCATAGGCCTCGCCCGTCAGCCGCCGCTCGCGCAGGCCGAGATAATAGGGATCGTTCAAGAGCTCTTCGTTGTTGGTGCCGACGTCGAGCACAATCGGCAAGCACGCTTCCGGATGCACGCCCGCGCAGGCCGAATAGAGCGAGAGCTTGCCGACCGGAATACCCATGCCGTTGGCACCGAGATCGCCCAGTCCCAAAATGCGCTCGCCGTCGGTGACGACGATCAGCTTGGCCGCATAGGGCCAGTTCTTCAGAATGTCCGCGATCTGACCGCGGTCGCGCGAGGAGATGAACATGCCGCGCGGCCGCTGGAAGATCAGGCCGAATTTCTGGCAGGCGAGCCCGACCGTCGGGGTGTAGATGATCGGCTGGATCTCGTCGATATTGTCGACGACGACGCGGAAGAACAGCGCCTCGTTGCGGTCATGCAGCGCGTTCAGCGCGACGTATTTTTCCAGATCGGTCGGCAGCGTTCGCAGATTGGTGAGGACGCGCTGAGCCTGCGTCTCCATCGTCAGCACGCAAGGCGGCAACAGGCCGCGCAGGCCCAGCTCCTCGCGCTCGGCTTCCGTGAAGGCGGTCCCCTTGTTGAGCAAGGGATCGCGCAGCAGTGTCATGCCTTGCGGCGGATTGGACGATGTCGGTTGGGCAACGACCCGGGCAGGTCTATTCACGAATTCCCCCAAGAAGCTTCATATTGAACCGCCGACATTGTCGGCCAGCGCTCCATTGAGATCAAGGACGTAGCGACGGAGGCATCGATTGTGATCTCGCACCGCAGCGAGACTCTCGCGAACGACAGGCAGTCGCACGCGAAAAGGTTAACGTCGCAAGGCTATTCCGGCTTGATATCGGCAGCCTTCACGATCGGCCACCATTTCTCGGTCTCGGCCTTCTGGAACGCCGCAAGCGCTGCGGGCGTCTGCTGCGCCGGGTGCGGAATCTCCTGCCCCAGTTCGGCAAAGCGCTGCTTGACGGCGGGCTCGGCGAGCACGGCGATGATGGCCGCGTTGAGCTTGGTGACGATGTCCTTCGGCGTGTTCTTCGGTGCCCAGATGCCGTGCCAGTAGGAGATGTAGAGACCCGGCAGGCCCGCTTCGTCGACGGTCGGCACATCAGGCGCAGATGCGAGCCGCGTTGGCGAGGTCACCGCGAAGGCCTTGATCGCACCGCTCTTGACGTGCGGCAGCGAGTTCGAGGCCTGGTCGAACATGATGTCGATCTGGCCGGCGACGAGATCGATCATGGCAGGTCCTGCGCCGCGATAGGGCACGAACTGGAAGTCGGTGCCGGTCTTGTCCTTGAAGAAGACGCCGGCGACGTGTGCGCCCGTGCCGGCCCCGGCCGTCCCGGCGGTGGCCTTGCCGGGGTTGGCCTTCAGCCAGGCGATCATCTCTTTCAGGCTGTTCGCCTCGAGCGACTTCCTGCCGACGATGAGCTGCGTCCCCATCGCGATCATTGCGACCGGCTCGAAATCGGCGACCACGTCATAGGGCAGCTTGAAGATCGCGCCGTTCAGCACATGGGTGCCCCAATGACCGATGGTGATGGTGGTGCCGTCGGGTGTCGCACGCGCCACACGCGCGCCGGCGATGCTGCCGGAGGCGCCGGCCACGTTCTCGACCACGACCGTGGTGTGCAGCTCGGCGGCGATTCGCTCGGACAGGATTCGCGCCAGCGTGTCGGTCGGGCCTCCCGCCGCGAACGGTACGATGAGGGTTATGGGGCGCGATGACTGGGCGCTTGCCGGTGCGCACCACATCGCGCATCCAATCAACGCGCCAACGACGAACACATGACCGCGCAACACGGCCCACAGCCCCCGCATCAGCCTCTCCCACCCTTTTTGCCGCCCGCATGTCGGCAGCGGGCTGGAGGGCGAGTGAACGCTGCCGGACGGGCCGAGGCAAGCGGTAAGTTGACTGCTATCCGGCCGCCCGCCGCGGCGTCAGATTGGCCGCGCCATCTGCCGGCGGCACGACGTGCATCAGGATGGTCTGGGTGGCGGAAGCGACGTCGATACCGTTCTGCTGGAAGCGCAGCTTCATGCGGCGGTTGAATTCGCGCTGGACCGGCCAGCGCCCGGCCTCGGTGCAGCGGATCTGGCCGACGATCGACACCATCGCACCGTCGACCTTGTCGATGCCCCAGAGATCGAGGTCGCCGCGGATCAGCGGGCGGAATTCCGGTTCGCGGCGCATCTCGTCGACGATGTCCTTGAGGATCTGGCCGGCGCGGTCGGTGTCTTCCTTGTAGGCGACGTTGACGCTGACCGAGGCGTTGCCGGCGCCGCGGCTGGCATTGGTGATGGTCGTGACCGCGCTGAACGGCACGATGTGCACGGCGCCGTCGCCGGCGCGCAGACGGATGGTGCGGATCGAGACGTTCTCGACCACGCCCGACAGCCCCGACACGCTGACATTGTCGCCGACCTGCACCGTGTTCTCCAGCAGCAAAAAGAGACCGGTGATGAGATCCTGCACCAGCTTCTGCGAGCCGAAGCCGATCGCAATGCCGACGATGCCGGCGCCCGCGAGCAGCGGCGCGACATTGACGCCGATCTCGCTCAACGCGGTGAGGCCGACGACGGTGGCGATCAGGCACAGCAGCGCCGTGCGCAGCATCGGCTGAAAGGTGCGCAACCGCGCGGCACGGGCGTAGTGCCCGTCCCGCGACAGCGTGTTGATCTGGCGGTCCAGCAGCGCGTTGCTGGCTTCCCAGATCGCCGCCGCGATCAGGACGGCAAGGCCGATCGTCACCACGGCCGAGATCAGCCGGCTGCCGATCTGGCCGCCATAGAACCAGACGATGGCGTCCACGCCCCAGACCTCGAGCACGGCGACGAAGCCGATGAAGCCGATCACGCCGGATACGATCTTGCGCAGCAGCGGCAGATAGCGGTTGGCGCGGATCTCGAGACCGGGAAAGCGCTGGAGGATCTCCGGCTTGATTCGGAAGCCGCGGTCGATCAGGCTGAGCGTCAGCATGATGGCGACGCGCGTGACCAGCGCCACCACGACCGTACCGACGAAATACTGCAAGAGCAGCGAATAGCCGTTGCGGATGTTGAGCGCCCACACCGCCCACAGCGCAAGATCGAGCGCGATGGCAAGATAATGCCAGCCGCCGGCGACGCGGTTGCGCAGGCGGGCGGCGATGCCCTGCCGCTCGGCCGGCGCACGGATGGCCTCGGCGACCTGCCGGCGGCATTGCAGGATGATGACGACGATGAAGAGGTGCACGACCAGCATCACCATGCGCAGCAGCGCCGCATAACCGGTACGATGCAGGCCGAGCAGCAGGGCCACATTGGCAAAGGCGATGCCGGAGACGCCGACGCCGACGATGCGGCGCGCCCAGATCTCGATATAGGCCGCGGTCTCGGCCCGGACCGGAAACAGCCCGAACGGTCCCGCCAGCGCCCGGATCACGCAGATGAGTCCGCGCGAGAAGGCATAGGCATTGACCACCGCGAGGATCACGAGGCGAACGGTCGTGGGCTCGCCGATCTCGGTGCCGAGCAGCGCGGTGGCGACGCCGACGAAGATGACCACCGGCAGCAGTTCGAGCACGAGACGTCCCAGCACGAAGGGCAGCCGCAACAGGACCTGCCACACGCGCGCGAGGCTGTGGCGTCGCTTGTTCAAGTCGGGCGCGGGCGTGACATCGGCGGTTGAGGACGGCGGGTCGGCAATGGGGATCACCTGTGCCGGCAGGTGCGCGGTTTGCGGCACGCGCCCTTCCAGGAACGCAACCGGGCGGCGGATCAGGCGAAAGATCACCCACTCGGCCGCAAGGGCGCAGCCGAGCACCAGCGCCAGCTTCCAGGCGATCTCGATCAGGAGATTGTAGGCGGCAGGATCGTTCGCAGTCCGCAGGAACCAGTAGTAGAAGGCCGGGAAGTGCGTGAGCGTCCGCGCCATGCTGGCGATCTCGCTCGAGATCGCGCCGATCTCCTCCGACACCGTGAGCAGGAGTTGCGCGCCAAGGCCGTCGGCGGAGAGCGGGATCGGCGACTTCTGCTCAGGCGCGGGCGGCGCAGGCTGCTGCTGACCGGACGCACTCGCGATCGCGCGCAGCGTGTCGATCATCTGCGCGCGCTTCTTGTCATCCTGGAGCGTATCCAGCGCGCGCCTGGCTTCGTCGGGCGACAGTGCGGCAGCATTGTTGGCCGCCGGCCGAGGCGTTTCGGCGCGGAGGCCGGAGAAAGAGGAGATCGCGAGGAAGAGAGCGGCGAGGACCGCCGGGGCAAGCTTATGCGACACGAGGATTCCCTGGAAAAAATGAATGAGCCGGCGGCGTCAGGACCGTCGCCGCCGAAGCACACGCGTCATGTCGGATCGCAGCTATTCGCCTCCGGCCTGTGTCGGAAGTTGGCCTTTGAGGCGACATTCTCTTGGCATTTGCCGCAATGCGAAGATCGGGGAACCGCAACATCGGCGCGGGTCAATTGCCTGGCAATTGCGCTGCGGCCATGGTTCGAGACGCGCTCGGGCCAGCCGACGTGCCATGCAACACCCTCCGTCATTCCGGGAGTCGGCCCGGAATGACGGCAAGGAGGAAGGTGGAGGAGAAAAGCAGGATGTCAAAACCACCTGTCGCGGTCAGCCTCGTCTTGGCCATCCGGACACGATCGATGTGATGCAAAATACAGCGCCGGGAAGGTAGGGGCTCTGCCTCACTGATGCAGCCCGCTAAACCTTGACCCGGCGTGCCGTTCGCGGTTTCCGCCGCTATGCGATAGTCCGAACGAGCTCCATCGCACTTAACGCGGCTGGATTTGCGGAGGTGGAGTCATAGACCTCCCCTTGCTCATGAGGTGGACGTTGCGCGTCGCTTGTTTGCGACCAGCGGAATGCTCCTCCTGTGCCACAAAACTGTCAAGCGGGATCGACAAGCGCGCGATCACAATTGGAGGCGTTAGTTCCGCAGGGTTTGGCGCAGGGTCTGTTTTGCCCGACGCATCAACTCCATTTCGCAAAATCCGCATTCATACGACACCCGCCGGCAAGCCATTGATTTCGCTGCGCCCGGCTACTGTGCATGGGGTTGTTTTCGTAGTTTTTGTCTGAGGCCTAGAGAAACATGTCGGCCAGGTCCACTGTCGAGGCGATCCCGACCTGGTCGAAGTTGCGCGCGAGCCAGCTTCGCGCCGCCGAACGGCCCTCGTCGCGCAGGCGGCACAACAGGCTCCATTCGGGATGGAATTGCGTGGCCGTGCCGAGCTGCGACATCAGCTGGTCGTTGCCGATCCAGTGCATGTACATGCGGCTGTGCTTGCCGCTGTCGAGCTCGCCATCGTCGATCAGCCGTGTGGCGAAGGCGATCGCGCGCATCTCACGCATCAGGGACGAATTGAAGCTGATCTCGTTGATGCGATGGAGGACGTCGGCCGCGCTCGTCGGCAGCTCGTCGCGCCGGATCGCCGTGACCTGCACGACGACGACGTCGTGGCTGCCCTTGCGGTAGATCAGCGGGAAGATCGCGGGATTGCCGAGATAGCCGCCGTCCCAATAATGCTCGCCGTCGATCTCGACGGCCTGGAAATAGGGCGGCAGGCAGGCCGAGGCCAGTACGGTCTCCGCGGTGAGATGCGGGCTCTGAAATACCTTGATCTTGCCGGTGCGGACGTTGGTCGCGTTGAGGAACAGTTGCGGTGCCTCGGGCGAGGAATTGAGCCGATCGAAATCGACGACCCGCTGCAAGAGCGACCGGAGCGGATTGAAATGAAAGGGATTGAGCAGACCCGGCGGCAGCGTGTGCGTCAACGTGTGGATGACGGCGTGAACCGGATGATATTCCGGCGGCAGCTTCAGGGCCTGGATCCACTGGTTCAGCGGCGACATCAAATCGTATGCCATGTCCATGCGAGACACTTCGTACCAGAATGCGTGCAGGCTCTCTCGCGCGGCCTCCGCGCCCCCGTGCGCCATGCCGGAAGCCATCGCCACCGCGTTCATGGCGCCGGCACTGGTCGCGCTGACCGCCTCGATCGCGAGCCTGCCGTCTTCGAGCACCTGGTCGAGCACGCCCCAGACGAAGGCGCCGTGCGCGCCGCCGCCCTGGAGCGCGAAATTGATGGTCTTGCGGTCGGCGGTCCGATTGGCTGTCACTTTGCTTTCTTCTTGCCTCCCGTCCCCTCTTTCTCCAAGGCCTTGCGCACCTCGTCGAACTCCGCCACCGAGGCCTTGTCGGCGCGGGGGAAACGCAGGTCGAGCTTTTCGAGCGCGGCATTGATCACCGAACCGATCACGACGCGCGCGAACCATTTGTGGTCCGCCGGCACGACATACCACGGCGCATGCGGCGTAGAGGTGTGCCGGACGATATCCTGGTAGACCGCCTGGTAGCGCGGCCACAGCGCGCGCTCCTTGATGTCGTCCATCGAGAACTTCCATTGCTTGGCCGGCTCCTCCAGCCGGTCGAGGAAACGCTTGCGCTGCTCCTCTCTGGAGACGTTGAGGAAGAACTTCAGCACCACGGTGCCGTTGCGGCAGAGATACCGCTCCCAGGCGGCAATGTCCTCGAACCGCTCGTTCCAGATGTTCTTGGTGAGGAGCTTTGACGGCAGCTTCTCGTTGGCCAGAAGTTGCGGATGAACGCGCGTGACGAGGCATTCCTCGTAGTGCGAGCGATTGAAGATGCCGATATGGCCGCGTTCGGGCAGCGCGACCGCGTGCCGCCAAAGGAAATCGTGGTCAAGCTCGTTCTTGCTCGGCGCCTTGAAGGCGGTCACCTCGCAGCCCTGCGGGTTGATGCCCTCGAAGATCGCCTTGATGGCGCTGTCCTTGCCGCCGGCGTCCATGGCCTGAAATACGATCAGGAGCGACCAGCGGTCCTGGGCATAGAGCTTCTCCTGAAACCCGATCAGCCGCTTCTTGTTGGCGTCGAGAATCGCCAACGACTTCTCCTTGTCGAGATCGCCCTTCTCGTCGGTCTTGTGCGCCTTGAGATGAAACTTGCCCGATCCATCGTAGCGGAACGGCGTGATGTAGCGGTCAAGTTCCTGGGCGAGCGATTTGGACGGCTTCTTGCTCATGAGCGCGGGGCACCTTGCGTTGCGGCTTCAGTCGGTCGAGCAAGCTACCAAGGATGCCCTTGGGAAGGAATATGATGAAAAGGACCAGCAGCACGCCGTAGACGAGATTGTCCCAGCCGACCGCCTTGGTGCCAAAGCCGATGCGAAGGGTTTCCGCCAGCAGGATGGTGATCACGGCGCCAAAGGTCGGACCGAGCGAGACGAACAGGCCACCCACGATGGCCGCGAACACCATCTGCAGCGACACCGCGATGCCGCTGACGGTGTCGGGCGTGATGAACATCTGGTACTGGCAGTAGATCGCGCCCGCGAGCGCCGTCATCAGGGCACTGAGCAGCGTGATCTTCAGCTTCTCCGCGGTGACGTCGACGCCGGCGGCGGCGGCTGCGTCCTCGTCCTCCGAGATCGCCTCCAGCGCGTAGCGGCTCATGCTGCGGTCGACCCAGTGCCAGACCACGATGCCGAACAGCCAGACCCCGAGCGCAATCAGATACCAGGTCGTCTTGTCGTCGAACTGCAGTGCCAGCAGCTTGTTGCCCGAGGTTCGATTCGGCGTGTAGCCCAGCGAGCCGCCGGTGTAGTCGCGCGTCGCCGTGATAACCTGGAGCACGATGCCCGACAGCGCCAGCGTCACCAGCACGAAATAGTGTCCGGTGATGCGGAAGCGGAAGCAGGGATAACCGACGATCAGCGCCAGTGCGCCGGCAGCGACCATGCTGACGGGAATGCCGATCCAGGGCGACACGCCGAGGTGATTCCAGAGCAGCGCGGTGACATAGGCGCCGATCCCCATGAAGCCGCCATGGCCGAGCGAGACGAGGCCGAACCGCCCCATCATCGACCACGACGTGTAGGCGAACGACCAGATCAGGATCAGCACCAGGATGTGCAGATGATAGGGATCGCGATAGACGAAGGGCAGCGCGACCAGCGCCGCCAGACCAATCCCCCATGCCGCAAGCCGCCCCTGCCCCATCATCGGCGCCTCGCGAGCAGGCCCGCGGGCCGGATGAACATCATGACGATGAAAAAGGCGAAGGCGAGCACATAACCCCATTCGAGGTCGGAGAACAGGCCGCCGAGCGAGATGATCTCGGCGAACACGAAGGCGGCGATGAAGCCGCCGATGAAATTGCCGAGCCCGCCGAGCACGCAGATCAGGAAGGTGATCGGCCCGAAGGACAGGCCGACGAATGGATGCACGTCATATTGCAGCACCAGCAGGCAGGCGGCGAGCCCCGCGAGCGCGCCGCCGAGCGCGGAGGTGATGAGATAGATCCGCTTGGTGTCGACGCCCATCAACGCCATGATCTGCCGGTCCTGCGAGATGGCGCGGATCGCGGTGCCGGTAAAGGTGCGCGTCATGAACAGATAGACGGCGACCATGCCGACCAGCGCGGCCAGGAACGACAGTAGCCGCGCGTAGCTGAAATTCATGTCGCCGAGGGCGAGCACCGGCAGGCGGATGCCGAGATTTCGGAAATCGATGCCGAAGGCGACGGTGGCAAAGCTCTGCAGCACGAACAGCACGCCGCCGGTCGCAAGCAGCTGGTTGATCGGCGGCGCAGTCAACAGCGGCGCGATCACGAGGTAATGCAGCGCCGCGCCGAGGATCGCGACCAGCACGATAGTGAAGGGCGCGGCGACGAAATAGCTGACGCCGTAATACTGCACCATGAAATACATGGCGTACATGCCGATCATCACCAGCTCGGCATAGCAGATCCAGGTCACGTCGATCACGCCGAAGATCAGGTTCAGCCCGAGCGCGAGCAGCGCCAGCACGCCGCCGAGCAGGATGCCGTTGATCACGGCCTCCAGCAGATAGATGTCGAAGACGTCCAAGAATGCCTGCATGCCCCTCACACCCCGAGATACGCTTCCTTGACCGTGTCGCTCGCCAGCATCTCGGCGGACGTGCCGGATGCGCGAATGGTGCCCGCCTCGATCAGATAGGCGCGATCGACCACTTTCAGCACTTGCTGCACGTTCTGCTCCACGATCAGCACGGTGAGCCCGCTGGCGCGGATCCGCTTCACCAGCTCGAACACCTGCTGCACCACGACCGGCGCGAGGCCGGCCGATGGCTCGTCGAGCAGCAGCAGCTTTGGATTGGACATCAGCGCACGGCCGATCGCGCACATCTGCTGCTCGCCGCCGGACATGGTGCCAGCCATCTGGTGGCGCCGTTCCTTCAGGCGTGGAAACAGGTCGAACACCACTTCGAGCCGCTCGGCATACTGACTGCGCGCCTCCTTCATGAAGGCGCCCATCTTGAGATTGTCGTCGACCGAGAGCTGCGGAAACAGCCGCCGGTTTTCCGGCACATGCGCAATGCCGAGGCTGACGATCTTGTGCGGCGGAGTCGCCACGACGTCGGTCCGCTCCATCCGGATCGAGCCGCGCGAGGGCCGGATCAGGCCGGAGATGACGCGCATCAGGGTGGTCTTGCCGGCGCCATTGGGGCCGATGACGCCGACGGCTTCGCCGGCCTTCACGTCGAGATTGACATCGAACAGCGCCTGGAACGTGCCATAGCCGGCATTGACCGCGCGGAGCTCCAGCATCGTCTAGCCTCCCGCGCGGCGGCGCGCTTCGGCGGCCGCGGCCTGCGTGGTCTCGGCATCTGTGCCGAGATAGACCTCGATGACGCGCGGATCGCCCGCAACCGCGCTCGGCAGGCCTTCCGAGATCTTCTCGCCGTGATCAAGCACCATGACGCGATCGACGACGCGCATCAGCACGCCCATGATGTGCTCGACCCAGATGATGGTGATGCCGAGCTCGTCGCGGATGTTGCGCAACATGTCGGCGGCCTGATCCATCTCGGTTTCGTCGAGACCGCCGAGGCTCTCGTCGGCCAGCAGCAGCTTTGGCGCCGTGGCGAGCGCTTTCGCAAGCTCGAGCTTCTTCAACCCCGCTGCGCCGAGGCCATCGACGCTGGCATGGCGATCGGTCGGCAGGCCGACCATCGCAAGTGACCGTTCGGCCGCTTCCTCGGCCTTGATGCGGCTGTGGCGACCCTGGCCGTAAAAGCCGGCGAGCGCGACGTTCTCGAAGATGGTCAGGCGGCGGAACGGCCGCGGAATCTGGAAGGTGCGGCCGATTCCGCTGTTGATGATCCGGTGCGGTGCGAGTCCCGCGATCTCGGAGCCGCCGAACACGATCGAGCCCGATGTCGGCGCCAGCGTGCCGGAGAGCATGTTGAAGATCGTGCTCTTGCCCGAACCGTTCGGCCCGATCAAGCCGAGGATCTCGCCCTGATCAACCCGAAACGACACGTTGTTGACGGCGGTGAAGCCGCCGAACCGCTTCACCAGCCCACTGACTTCCAGCACCAGACACTCCGCCGCTATTGGTTGCTGTAGGTGGTGCCTTTCGGCAGCGGCAGCACGGCTTCGCGCTGCGCCTGGCTCTTCGGCCACACCACGGAGGATTTGTCGTCGATGTACTGGATCACGACGGGGAACGAGCGCTCGTTCTGCCCGGCCATGGGGCTGCCCTCGCCGTAGAACTTCACGCCGAAGCCGAGCATGGTGCCGCCTTCGGGGATGTCGGTGTCGAGCGCCGCCTTGCGCAGCGCCTCGGGATCGACGCCACCATATTTCTTGATCGCGCGCGGCAGCACGTCGGCCATGAACACGTAAGTGTTGGACGCGCCGATGCCGACATGGGCGGAGCGGATGGCAACCCCGGGCCTGATCTTGTCAAACTCCTCGCCGACCATCTTGATCACGGGCGGGAGCTTCGGATCCATGGTCTTCTGGTTGGCGAGCCAGATCGAGATCGGGTCGGCGTTGAAGATGTAGGTGGCGTCGGCCCCCATGCCTTCCTTCAGCTTCTCATAGACGCCGTAGCCCGCACCATGGCCCATCAGCGCGCCGAACTTCAGGCCCTGCTCGCGGGCCTGGCGGAGCAGCAGCGTGATGTCGGGGTTGTAGCCGGTGTGGAAGATCACGTCGGGCTTGGCACGCTTGAGCTTGGTCACCAGCGCCGATAGATCGGGCGCGGTCGCCGAATAGCCCTCCTTCATCACGACGTTGAAGCCGGCTTTCTTCGCGCCTGCCTCGTTGCCCTTGGAGACGTCGACGCCATAGGCGCCGTCCTCGTGGATGATGGCGACGCGCAGGTCCTTCGGCTCCTTGTCGAACTTCGCCTTGGCGTTCTGCGCGATGAAATCCATCGTCATCATGCCGAACTGGTCGCCGCTCGCCTGCGGGCGGAAGACGTATTTGTAGCCCTTCTCGTTGAACACGGCGGACGAGATGCAGGTCGTCATCCACATGAACTTCTTGAGCTGCTCGACGCGGGCGGCCACCGGCACGCACTGCGCCGAGGAGAAGAAGCCGAGCACCATGTCGACCTTCTCCTGCTCGAGCAGGCGGACGGATTCGTTGATGGCGATGTCGGGCTTGCTCTGCGCATCGGCATAGACCGCCTCGATCTTGTAGCCTTCGACGCCGGTCTTGGCGAAATGGTCGAGGATGATCTTCGCGCCGATATAGCCGAGTTCGGAACCGCCGCCGGCCAGAGGTCCGGTCAAATCAAAAACGACGCCGATCTTGATCTTCTTGTCCTGAGCCTGGGCGGCCACCGCCAGGCTCGTCGCGGATATCGCGATCACCAGCCCACGTACCAATCGGGCAGCCATGCGCAGGCGCATCAAAACCTCCCTGGACGATTGTGCATTGCATTCGTCTTGCTTTTGGTTGCCCCCATCACATGGGCAGAGCGCAGGGATGTCAAGCCTCGCGCATCAGCGCGAGGCGAACTGCTGCTCGATAAAGGCCGTGACAAATCGCGGCATGGTCGGCGTGAGATCACCCGTCCCGCGCACGAGATGAATCGCCGACAATTCCGGCTCGTGCTCACGGGCGAGATTGGTTTCGATCCGGGCGCGAGCCTCGTCGCCGGGCATATCGAGGTTGAGCACCTGCATCATCGCAATCGTGGGGCCGCTGACGACGCAATACCAGTCCGGCTCGGCCCGATAGTCCGCCGCCGTCAAGCCGGTCTCTTCCTGGATTTCGCGGACGACGCTGCCGGGAATGTCCAGCATCCCATCCCTGACATCGTCGAGATCGGGCGTGCCCGACGGGAAATAGATGCGGCCTGCGTTCGCGGTGTGCTGCGCCATCTCGCCCATCAGGAAGGCGCCGTCGGACGTGCGCAGCGCGCCCATGCCAAACCCGTTGAACACGGGCGCGCCGGGAAAGCCCCAGTCGCGCCAGGCAAGGAAGCTTGCGAAGTCGGTCTCGAAATAGGTAGCAGTGAAATGACCGTCCGCGAATACGGGATCGCGTCCCATCAGGACGCGGCCGTTCCAGATCTTCGGCCGCTCGCGCTGCTTCTCGGCGAAGTGCGCCGCGATCTCGGCCCGACGCTCCTCGGCGAACGGCCAGACGATCGGCCGCACGGCAAGAGCAAGCGTCGTGACGCGATGAATGATCGGTGACGTCATGAGGGGGCGACTATCACGCCTTCGCGTCAGCTATTTGGCGTTCCCCGTGGTCTTCTTGGCCTGCTCGACGAACTTGTTGGTGAAGGTCTTGCTGACGTCGATCTTGGCGTTCGCCACCTCGGGCGAGCCGACGCTGAACACCGCGAGCACGGCATCCGCGCCCTTCGGGTCCATCTTGCCGGTCTCCGAGTACATCGGGATCGTGTTCTTCAGCGCGGCGAGATAGAGATCCTTGTTCTTGCCGACTGTCTCCTCCGGCATCTTCGCCA
Source organism: Bradyrhizobium sp. ERR14 (assembly GCF_014198235.1). Taxonomy (NCBI): domain Bacteria; kingdom Pseudomonadati; phylum Pseudomonadota; class Alphaproteobacteria; order Hyphomicrobiales; family Nitrobacteraceae; genus Bradyrhizobium; species Bradyrhizobium sp. ERR14. The sequence continues at coordinate 40,930 of NZ_JACIHD010000018.1, forward strand.
TGATCTCCTCAGGGCTGTGCGAATGGATCCAGGCGAGCGTGGCGAGGATCGCGTTGGTGAGCGCCTGTGTCTCCTTCTCGTGCTTGGCAACCCAGGCCGCGGTCGAGTACAGCGCGCCGCCGGGATATTCGCCGCCGAAGGTCTCGAGCGTGTCCTTCTGCGTCCGCGTGTCGGAGAGGATGCGCAGATCCTTGTGGCTGCCCTGCAGCACGGTGACGGAGGGATCGAGCATCACGGCCGCGTCGATCTGGCCCTGCTCCATCGCGGCGACCGCGGTGGCGCCGAGGCCGACGCCAATCACGGCGGCGCTGGTCGGATCGACGCCGTTCTTCTTGAGCATGTACTTCAGGAAGAAGTCGGTCGAGGAACCGGGCGCGCTGACCCCGACCTTCTTGCCGGCGAGATCCTTGACCGACTTGATGTCGTTGGTGCGCGAGGGCGCGACCACGAGCACGAGGCCGGGATAGCGGTCATAGACCACGAAAGCCTGGAGCTCCTGCTTCTTGGCGGCCAGATTGACGCAATGGTCGAAATAGCCGGACACGACGTCGGCGCTGCCGCCGAGCACGGCCTTGAGCGCGTCCGAGCCGCCCTTGAGGTCGACCAGCTCGACATCGAGGCCGGCCTTCTCGTATTCGCCGAGCTGCTTGGCCAGCACCGTCGGCAAATAGCACAGGCAGGAGCCGCCGCCGACCGCGATGGTGACCTTGCTTTGCGCCGCCGCAAATCCGGTGGTGAGCGTCAGCGCGAGCAGCGCCGCGGCGAGCCTGGCAATCGTGTTCTTCATTGGTTTCCTCCGTTCGGCCGGCGGCACCATAGAGCAGCGCGACGGGCTTGAGAAGCGTGGCCTAAGGCACTGGCCTTCGGCCTTTTGGCGCAATAGCATGCGGGTACAACAACAAACTCGTGATGGGGAGGATCATCCATGAATCGCCTTGCAACCGGGCTGTCGATCGCCGCCGCCTTTGCCGCCGGATGCGGCGCGAACCAGCTGCTCCGGCCGGCGCTGGCCGCCGAGAACATCACCGCGCAGATCATCCACACCGGCGAGATGGAAGGCGATGCGCTCGGCGCCGCCAACAATGTCGGCTACCGCTCAAAAATGTTCGCGAGCGCCGACGGCGCCACGATCTCGATCCAGGTCGGCAATGTGCCCAAGCACATGCATCCCAACACCAACGAGATCCAGTACATCCTGGACGGCACCGGCACGATCTGGCTCGGCGACAAGGAAGTCACGGTCAAGCCGGGCGACCTCGTCATCATCCCGAAGGGCACGCCGCATGGCGGCACCAAGCCGATCAGCGGACAGGTCAAGGCGATCGCAATCAAGACACCGCCGCAGGCACCCGACGACACCAAGCTGCTGGATTGAGGCTTCGCGATTGGGGCCCGCGCCGATACGCGGGTCCCGCCTCGCGCCTAGCCGCGCCCATCCGATGCGGTCGGCCGCCACACCAACAGGCGCCGCTCCACCAGCGTGACCCCATAGTCGATCAGGATCACGAACGCCGACAGCACGAACATGCCGGCGAACACGCCGGCGACGTCGAACACGCCCTCCGCCTGCTGGATGAGATAGCCGAGGCCCGCTGCCGATCCCAGATATTCGCCGACGACCGCGCCGACCACGGCAAAGCCGACCGAGGTGTGCAGCGAGGAGAACATCCAGGACAGCGCCGAGGGCCAATAGACGTGCCGCATCAGCTGCCGCTCGCTCATGCCGAGCATGCGGCCATTGTCGAGCACGGTGCGGCTGACCTCCTTGACGCCCTGATAGACGTTGAAGAACACGATGAAGAACACCAGGGTCACGCCGAGCGCGACCTTGGACCAGATGCCGAGGCCCAGCCACAGCGCGAAGATCGGCGCCAGCACCACGCGCGGCAGCGCGTTGACCATCTTGACGTAGGGGTCGAACACTGCCGCTACAATCGGCTGGCGCGCGAACCAGAAGCCGACCAGCACGCCGCCGAGCGAACCGATCACGAAGGCGAGGATCGATTCCGCCAACGTGATGCCGAGGTGCTTCCAGATCACGCCGGAAGAGAACCACTTCACGATCTGGCTGAAGACGTCGAACGGGTTGGAGAAGAAGAACGGCGGCAGCAGGATCTTGCCGAACACGGGAACGGTCGATAGCACCTGCCACAGCACGATGCAGACGACCGCGACCAGGACTTGCAGCGCAAACAGCGTCGGGCGCGACATCAGACCGCCTCCGCCGCTTGGGTGGATTGGGCGTAGCCCTTCATCACCTCGTCCTTGAGCACGCTCCAGATCTCGCGGTGGAGCGCATGGAACTCCTTGTCCAGTCGCACCTCGAAGATGTCGCGCGGCCGCGGCAGGCTCACCTGCCAGTCGCCGATGATACGCGAGGACGGCCCCGCCGACATGATCACGACGCGGTCGGCGAGCGCGATCGCCTCTTCGAGATCATGGGTGACGAACAGCACGGCCTTGCGGTCGGCATTCCAGAGGTCGAGCAGCAGGTTGCCCATCACCTGGCGGGTCTGAGCATCGAGCGGCCCGAACGGCTCGTCCATCAAGAGGATTTTCGGATCGCGGATCAGCACCTGCGCCAGCGCCACGCGCTTGCGCTGGCCGCCCGAGAGCATGTGCGGATAGCGACCCGCGAACGCGCCAAGGCCGACCGAGGTCAGCCATTTCTGCGCGCGCGGCAGTGCCTCGGCGCGCGGCGTGCCCTTGATCTCCAGCCCGATCGCGACATTGTCGAGCGCGGTCTTCCACGGGAACAGCGCGTCGGCCTGGAACAGATAGCCGGCATCCCGGTTCAGTCCCGCGAGCGGCCGGTCGAAAATCCTGACGCTGCCGGCGGCCGGCTTCAGCAGCCCGGCCGCGACGTTGAGCAGCGTCGATTTCCCGCAGCCCGTGGGCCCGACGATGGCGACGAACTCGCCTTGCGCCACTGTGAGGTGGGCCTTTTCCACCGCTGTATAGACCCGCCCGTCCCCGAGCCGGAACGCAACCTTGGCATCTTCCAGCGCCACTGCCGTTGGCGTTGACATATATTCCCTCCGAACCTGGCCCGATGCCTTAGCCGCTCGCGCGGCCAAGTTCAATCAAGCCGCCAAGCGTGCTACGGATGGGCGTCGCCGCGCTCTTACCCTTCCCTGGAGGGGGAGGGTCGGCTCACATGAGCGCCAGCGAAATGTGAGACGGGGTGGGGTGACGGTCTCTCCACATCCAACACTGCCCGGGTTGAGAGACCACCCCACCCCGCTCGCGCAGCGCGCGATCGACCCTCCCCCTCCAGGGCAGGGTAAGAGAAAAGCGAGCTCGCCTGCGATGCCTTCCAAGCCAGCCATCAGCTATGCCCACGTCACCAAGAGCTTCGGCCTGCTCAAGGCCGTGGACGATTTGTCGCTCGACATCGCCGAGGGCGAATTTGTGGCGATCGTCGGCGGCTCGGGCTCCGGCAAGACCACGCTGCTGCGGCTCGCCAACCGGCTGATCGAGGCCGATGTCGGCGCGATCACGGTCGAGGGCGAGGACGTACAAAACGTCGATCCGGTCGCGCTGCGGCGGCGGATCGGCTACGTGTTCCAGAGCGGCGGGCTGTTTCCGCATCTGAGCGTCGCCGACAATATCGGGATCACGCCGAAACTGCTGGGCCAGCCGGCGGCCGATATCGCAGCGCGCGTCGACGAGCTGCTGGAGCTCGTGCAGCTCGACCGTGACGCGCATCGCAGCCGTCTGCCGGAGGCGCTCTCCGGCGGCCAGCGCCAGCGCGTCGGCGTGGCGCGGGCGCTGGCGGCAAGGCCCCGCATCGTGCTGATGGACGAGCCGTTCGGCGCGCTCGATCCCATCACCCGCGATGCGCTCGGCGACGACTATCGTTCGCTGCATCGCAAGCTCGGCCTGACCACCGTGATGATCACGCATGACATGACGGAGGCGATCCTGCTCGCCGACCGCATCGCGGTGATGCGCAGCGGACAGCTGCTCGCGCAGGGCACCCCCACCGAGCTCTCGAACAACAGCGACGCTTACGTGCTGGAGCTGCTGCGTACGCCGCGGCGCCAGGTCGAGCGGCTGAACGCGCTGCTGCCACAAAGCGGTGCGGCATGAGCTTCCTCGCCGATCCACGCTGGGGCGAGGCGCTGGCGCATTTGCCCGATTATCTCGGCAATCATGTGCGGGTCAGTCTCGCCGCGCTCGCGCTTGGCCTTGCCGTCAGCCTGCCGCTGGCGATCCTGACACGCAATCGCCCGGCGCCGCGAGCCATCCTGCTCGCAATCGCCAGCATCGTGCAGACAGTGCCGGGCCTGGCGCTGCTCGCGCTGTTCTATCCGCTGCTGCTGCTGGCCGCCTCGGTGACGCTGGCCTGGTTCGGCGTATCCTTCTCGGCGTTCGGCTTCCTGCCGGCGATGCTGGCGCTGGCGCTCTATTCGATGCTGCCGGTGCTGCGCAACGGCATCACCGGGCTCAACGGCATCGATCCCGCGCTGATCGAGGCCGCCAAGGGCGTCGGCATGACCGCGCGGCAATCGCTCGTCATGGTCGAGCTGCCGCTGGCGCTGCCGGTGATGATGGCGGGCATCCGCACCGCCGCGGTGTGGGTGATCGGCACCGCGACGCTGTCGACGCCGATCGGGCAGACCAGCCTCGGCAATTACATCTTTGCCGGGCTTCAAACCCAGAACTGGGTGTTCGTGCTGTTCGGCTGCTTTGCCTCGGCGCTGCTGGCGCTCGCCGTCGATCAGCTGCTCGGCCTGATCGAGGGCGGCCTGCGCCAACGCAGCCGCGCCCGCACCGCGCTCGGCGCAGCCGGTATCGCGGCGCTGGTCGCTGCAACGCTGGTGCCGACGATGGGACGCTCGTCGCAGGGCTATGTCGTCGGCGCCAAGACCTTCGCCGAGCAATATGTGCTGTCGGCCCTGCTCAGGGACCGCCTCCAGGCCGCCGGTCTGCCCGCGACGACGCGCTCGGGTCTCGGCTCCAGCGTGATCTTCGGGGCGTTGAAGGCCGGCGACATCGATCTCTATGTCGATTATTCCGGCACGCTCTGGGCCAATCAGCTGCATCGCACCAACATCAAGCCGCGCGCAGAGCTGTTGACGGATTTGAAGGCAAGCCTGGCAAAGGACAACATCACCCTGCTCGGCGAGCTCGGCTTCGAGAACGCCTATGCGTTGGTGCTTCCGAAGAAGCGCGCCGAAGCGCTTGGCATCCGGACCATTGCCGATCTCGCGGGGCACGCATCGACGCTATCGATTGCCGGCGACTACGAGTTCTTCTCGCGGCCGGAGTGGGCGGCGCTGCAAAAGGCCTATGGCCTTTCGTTCCGCGCCCAGCGCCAGATGCAGCCGGATTTCATGTATGCAGCGGTTGCGAGCGGCGAAGTCGACGTGATCGCCGGCTACACCAGCGACGGGTTGATCGCGAAATACGACCTTGTCGCGCTCGACGATCCCAGGCACGCGATACCGCCCTACGACGCGATCCTCCTGCTCGCACCGAAGCGCGCCGGGGACGAGCGGCTCAAGGCGGCACTGCAACCGCTGCTCGGCAAGATCGACATCGCCACTATGCGCGAGGCGAACCTGCGCGCCAGCGGCAATGACGCGAATTCCTCGCCGGATGCGGTGGCGAAGTGGCTGTGGGAGAAGGTGGGCGGGCGGTAGGTTGAGATTTCGTAGGGTGGGCAGAGGCGCGCAAGCGCCGTGCCCACGGTCGCTGGATGCGTGTGAGAGGTGGTGGGCACGCTTCCGCCTTCGCTCTTCGAGCTACGGCGGACAAGTCGCTTTGCCCACTCAGGATGGCGGTAGAGCCTACAGCCCCCTGATGATCCCCGCGTTGATCAGCAGGCGGTTCAGCCGCCGCGCTTCGATGCCGTCCTTGCAGCTGTAGAACACGCCCTTACAGCGGAGCATGATCTCCTTCTGCTCGGCGAAGGACGGATCGAGCGGGATGCCGGCGGCCTCCTGAATCACCAGCGGCAGATAAGGGCCGTCGATCGTGTCCATCACGGCAGCACTCTTCACCGGCTCGAAATTGACGGCGTCGATCGCGTAATAGGTCGCGTAGAGGCGCGGATCGTAGGCGTCCAGCTTCTTGCCGAGAGCGCCCTCGTCGAGCCCGGGCTCGAGGATAGCAGGCGCGAACTCGGGTTGATGATCGCCATAGCGCACGATCAGGAAGGGCTCGCCCGGGAACGTCTTCTTCAGGCCCGCGACGAACGCCTTGTATTGCTCGGCGCTGATCGCCTGCCGACGCAGATATTCGTCGATGGACGGCACATTGCCCGGCGCGCGCCAGGTCGGCAGCAGGTCGGGACGGAAGCGCGTCTCCCACGGGAAATGATTGGCACCGAGATAGATGAAGGTGAACAGCGGCTTGTTGGGCGGCTGCTGGCCCATCAGCTGGAGCGCCTTGTCGTAGAAGAAGCCGTCGGGCTCGACGTCCTTGGCACCGAGGTCTTTGGCGTCGAGGAAGCGTTCGATGCCGGTCGTCAGCTGGAAGCTGCGCGCGGCCATGAAGCCGCCATGGGCGGGATAGAGCGACATCGTGTCGTAGCCGCAACGGCGCAGCGCCAGCGGCAGCCCGCGCTCGACGCGGTTCGAGGCGATGCGCGTCACGAAATAGGCAAAGCGGCCGAACGAGCGCGAGGAGAGGCCTGCAAGCACGTTGTATTCGGTGAACCAGCTCGGCCCGCCATTGCTCTCGGCCAGGAACGTGCGTTGCTTGCCGTCCCAGGATTTGAAGTGGCTGCCATAGCCCTGCGGCACCTTGATGCCCTGGGCGGCGCGGATGTCGAAGCTCGATTCATCATGGATCATGATGATGTTCGGCCGGCGTCCGGCAGGATGGCAGGAATCGACCAGCGGCATGTTGAGGCGCTCGTTGGTCGCGGCGGCCGATTCCATGAAGCCGTACTGCACGAAATCGGAGACCGAGCTGACGCCGGAGCGGAAGAACTTCGACAGATAGCCGTCGTCGTAATAGCCGCGCCAGGCTTCGTCCGGATGATAGAGCGAATAGCCGACCAGCGCGGCAAGGCAGGCCAGCTTGCAGGCGAACGCCGGCAGACGGCGGATGCGGAACGGATCGAGCCACCACAGCGCATACATCAGCGGCAGCGTGACGAAGCCGGCCAGGATCACCGACCAGCGCAAATTCGGGAAGATCGTGAACAGGAACGCGACGGTGTCGCGGTCGATCATCATCAGGTCGATGAAGTTGACCGTCATCTGGACGACGTCGTGCTTGAGCCGCGACAGCAGCACCAGCACGACGACCATGGTCAGCGACAGCGCGCCTGATAGCGCCGGCCGCCGCAGCAGGGTGATCCAGAAAAAATTGAGGATGCCCCAGGCCAGCGCGAAGGAGAGCCGCGAGCCGAAATCGGTCTCGGTCTGGTACATCAGCGCGAGCGCGGCCAGATGCGGCGCGGCAACCGCGAGCAGCCGCCAGATGCCGAGCGCGGCGACGCTCGCCAGCACGGCGGTCGTGGCAGAAGGACCTGGATTGGGCGCGGACGCCATCGACGACACGCTATACTTCAAGTCCGGCGCGGTGATGCCAGGCCGTCTGGTCCTCGAGACGGTGACGGGGCGTCCGGAGCAGCCGGAAGCCTGCACCGTGTCATAAAACTGTAACGGAACGGTCAAGGACAGGCAACGCATGCGGTGACCCGACCTTCGCTTATTGTTAGTGACCGGCGAAGCCCGCACGGCGGCGGGCCGAGCCGCTCGCTCGGTTAAGGCTTTGCGATGCCGGCGATGAAGAGGTCGAGCACGCCTTCCGCCATCCGCTCGATCGCCCTCTCCTCGACGCCCCAGCGCGGAAAGTGGCCATCGAGATTCATCCGGGCGAAGCCGTAGACCAGGGCGCGGCCGGCGATCTGGATGCGCTTGAGGTCCGCCGACCGCAGCAGGCCCTGCTCCGCCGCCTCGGCCAGGATTCCCTCGGTCAGCGCGATCAACTCGGCATTGTCGCGCGTCAATTCCGCGGAGCTGCCATGGGCGAAATAGCGCCCGGTGGAGATGATCTCGAAATGGGCGGGATTGCGCATCGCCCAGCGCAGGTAAGCAAGGCCAAAGGCACGAAAACGGGCAAGCGGGCCGGCCGCCGGAGCCTCGCTCAGCGCGGCCTCGATCTCGGCACGGAAACGCCGCTGCGCCTCCTCGGCCGCCGCCGCCATCAGTGCATCGCGGTTTGGAAAGTGCCGGAACGGCGCGCCCGGCGACACCGCGGCCCGGCGCGCGGCCTCACGGACGGAGACCTCCGCTCCCTCCGCCGCCAATTGCAGCGCAGCATCGATCAGGACACGGCGGAGGTCGCCGTGGTGATACGGCCTAGCCTGGGCTGCAGGGCGGCGGGCGCGCGGCTTGGACGGCTGGCGGGCGGACATGGCGCTTCCTAGCATCACCCGAACGTGAATGTAAGCGGTGATTACACCATTGACCGCTGCGCGACGCCGAAATGTAATCGATGATTACATAACGGAGGAAGATCACCATGCCGCAACGTCAAAGCTGGTTCGAAGGCTGGCGGCTGCTCGCCGCCCTCGCCCTCAGCCTGATCCTTCTCAGCACGTGGATCGCCTCGATGCGGCAATTCGAGGTCGAGGGCGTGCGGATGGTGATCCGCTTCACCGCACGCAGCTCGCTGCTGCTGTTCTGCCTCGCCTTCAGCGCCGCAGCGATGGCGCGGCTCTGGCCCAACGCATGGACCCGCTGGCAGCGCCGCAACCGCCGGTATCTCGGCCTCAGTTTTGCCGCCTCCCACGCCATCCACGCGGTTGCGATCGTTGTTTTCGCCTGGATGGATCCTGCCAGTTTTGCCGAGGCGACCTCGGCCGTCTCCTACATTTTCGGCGGCATCGGCTATGGCTTCATCGTCGCGATGAGCGCAACCTCGTTCGACCGCGCCGCCGCGCTGATCGGGCGCCGCGCCTGGCGTACGCTGCACCTGGTCGGCGGCTATTATCTCTGGTTTCAGTTCATGGTGTCGTTCGGCAAGCGCGTGCCGGCGATGCCGCTCTATGCCGCGTTCCTCATTCCGCTGCTGATCGTGATGACGCTGCGCATGATCGCGATGGCCCGCCACCCGCGCGGGCAGACCGTTGCGGCGGGCTGAAGCGCCCGCCTTTACTGCGGCAACAGCCCGAGCCGCTTGGCGATGATCCGGTCGATCGTCCGTTTCGGCAGTACGGCGCCGATCAGATGGCGCAGCGGGTCCGGCGTGATCTGATAGCGCACCTTGGGGCTTACCGCCGTCAGCGCCTCGAACACGATCTCGGCGATCCGCTCGGCCGGCAGGCCCTTCGCGCCGAGGTCCATCATGAAGGCCATGACCTTGTTGAGCGCCGGGAGATAGGGCGAGTTCTGGTAGACGGAGAGATCGATCTGCTCGGCCTTGCTCCAGATCGGCGTCTTCACCGCGCCGGGGGCGACGATAATGACGTCGATGCCGAACAGCATCAATTCGCGGCGCAGGCTTTCCGACAGTCCCTCGACGGCGTGCTTGGAGGTGCAGTAGGGCGCCGACAGCGGATTGCCGTTCTTTCCTGCGACCGAGCTGATCATCACGATCCGCCCCTTCGGCCCCTTCAGCGACGGGTCGGCCCCGAGCAGCGGCCCGAACGCCTGCGTCGCGATGACAGGGCCGATGACGTTGATGTCCATCTGGCGGCGGAAATCATCCGCCGACAATTCGAGCACGGGACCGGCGACGGCGATGCCCGCATTGTTGACGAGGCCGGCCAGCGTCTCACCGTTCAGCGCTTCGCGAACTTTTCGCGCAGCAGCGAGGACCGCGGCCTCGTCGGTGACGTCGAACAGCAGCGGCGTGAAATTGGCGCCAAACTCACCCTGAAGCCGGTCGGCATCGGCCTGCTTGCGGACGCTGCCGAACACGCGATAGCCGCGCCCGATCAGGAATTTGGCAGTAGCCCAGCCGATGCCTGTGGACGCACCGGTGACGACGACAGATCGCATGGTCTTCCTCCCCTGGAGTTCCTGCGATCATGCCTTGGATTTTTGCCCATGTCCCGGACAAGCGCAGCGAAACGGAGCGCAGAAGCCGAGACCCAGGAGCCGCAATGGCCCCCGGATCAGCAGCGCACCACCTGCGTGATGCGCTGCGTCCGGGAGACGACTTAGTTCTTCGACTTGTCGACCAGCGCGCCCTTCTTGATCCAGGGCATCATATCGCGCAGCTTCGCGCCGACTTCCTCGATCGGGTGCTGAGCGAGCTTGGCGCGGGTCGCCTTGAACGAGGTCTGGTTGACCTTGTTCTCGAGCATCCAGTCGCGGGCGAACTTGCCGCCCTGGATGTCGGCGAGAACGCGCTTCATCTCCGCCTTGGTCTCGGCGGTGACGATGCGCGGGCCGGTGACGTACTCGCCATACTCCGCGGTGTTGGAGATCGAGTAGTTCATGTTGGCGATGCCGCCTTCATAAATCAGGTCGACGATCAGCTTCACTTCGTGCAGGCACTCGAAATAGGCCATCTCCGGGGCGTAGCCGGCTTCGACCAGGGTCTCGTAGCCGCCCTTGATCAGCTCGACCAGGCCGCCGCAGAGCACCACCTGCTCGCCGAACAGGTCGGTCTCGCACTCTTCCTTGAAGGTGGTCTCGATGATGCCGGCGCGGCCGCCGCCGACAGCCGAGGCGTAGGACAGGCCGAGGTCATGGGCGTTGCCCGAGACGTCCTTGGCGATTGCGATCAGGCAGGGCACGCCGCCGCCGCGCTGATATTCCGAGCGCACGGTGTGGCCGGGGCCCTTCGGCGCGATCATGAGCACGTCGAGATCGGCGCGCGGGTCGAGCAGGTTGAAGTGGACGTTGAGGCCGTGCGCGAACACGAGGGCGGCGCCCTTCTTCATGTTGTCGTGCAGGTGATCGCGATAGATGTCGCCCTGGAGCTCGTCCGGGGTCAGCATCATGACGAGGTCGGCCCATTTGGCGGCTTCGGCGACTTCCATCACCTTGAAGCCGGCGGCTTCCGCCTTCTTGACCGAGCCCGAGTCCTTGCGCAGCGCAATGGCAACGTCCTTGACGCCGGAATCCTTCAGGTTGAGCGCATGGGCGTGGCCCTGGCTGCCATAGCCCACGATGGCGACCTTCTTGCCCTTGATCAGGTTCAGGTCGGCGTCGCGATCGTAATAAACACGCATGGGTCGTTTCCTCGTTAGGGGCCAGAATCGGCCGTTGGTCAGGTCCGACTGCTCAAGTCTTGGACGGTGAAATTTGCGGATTTCGGGGGCTGTCTAGAGCATTTTCAGCCGGCTGGGAAACCCGTTTCTGCATGGAAATCCGCGACATCATGCATCCATGAAAACGGGGTAGAGGGAGGCCAGCAGCAGGATCGCCATCAGGATATTGAAGGCGCGGACCAGCCGCTCCGAGGTCAGGACCGGCCGCAATGCCGAGCCGAACAGGGCCCAGACCACGGTCGAGACGGTGCCGACGAGCAGGCTGATCAGGGTCTGGATCGCGATGTTGAGCGGAAATTGGGCGATCGCCGCATAGGCGGTGATGGTGCCGATCACGATCACCCAGCCCTTGGCATTGATCCATTGGAACATCGCCGCGCTCCAGAAGGTCATCGGACCGCGGCCATCCCCCTCGCCCGGCTTGGCCGGGCGGGACATGGCGATCGCGACGGCAAGATAGATCAGGTAGGCGGCACCGGCATATTTCAGGATGGTCTGGAGGATCGGATAGGCCAGGAACACGGAGCCGAGCCCGAGGCCGACGGCGGCGACCATGAAGGCGAAGCCGAGGACGATGCCGACGATGTGAGGAACGGTGCGCCGGAAGCCGTAGGTCAGGCCCGAGGACAGCAGCATGATGTTGTTCGGCCCGGGCGTGAAGTACATCACGACCATGAAGATCAGGAAGGCATAGAGCAGCGACTGGGACATGCTCACCTCACGCCGTTTTCGGCAACGGTTCTTCGGGTAACGCCTTGGGCCGCTTCGCCAGCACCATCACCGCGATACCACCGATCACGGTCAGCATGCCGGCGAGCCGCGAGGGTCCGAACCGCTCGCCGAACACGATGCTGGAGGCGGCCGAGCCGACGAACGGCACCAGCAGCGCAAACGGCACCACTTGCGCGGCGGGATAGTCGCGCAGCAGCCGGCCCCAGAGCCAATAGGCGATGCTGGTCGAGATGCCGCCAAGCGCCAGCATGCAGAGAGCCGCTGTCAGCGTTATGTCGCTCAGCGATGTCCATGTCGGCGCAGGGCCATTGGCGATCAGCGCCAGCACGAACAGCGGCACGGCCGCGGCAAGGCACAACCACGCGAACAGATCGAACATCGGCACGCCGCGGGCGCCGCGCAGCAGCAGGTTGCCGACGGCAAAGCTGATCGGCGAGATCATCAGCACCGCGAACGCGGCGACGCTGAAATCATAGCCGACCGTACCGCAGATCATCAGAAGGCCGATCGCAGCGATACCAACGCCGAGCGCCTGCATCGGCGTCGGCCGCTCGCCAAAAGCGATCGCGGCAAAGCCGATCGTGAACAGCGCCTGGCTCTGCACGACGACGCTGGTCAGCCCCACCGGCACGCCATGGGCGATACCATAGGCCTGGCTCAGGAATTGACCGAGGAACAACGTAAAGCTGATCGCGATCAGCAGCGACCAGGCGATTTTGGGCTTGCGGATGAACAGGCACGGCAACGCGGCGATGGAAAAACGCAGCGCCGTCATCAGCTCCGGCGAAAGCTCGTCGAGCGCGATCCGGCTCGCCACGAAGGCAAGTCCCCAGATGATCGCCACCAGGATGGCGATGAGGATATCGGCCGGCTTCATTGTTGTTCTCGGTTCTGCCCTGTCGTGCAGCCCTGTTGTTGTCGTCTAGCCTTGCTCGCCGGCTCTTGGTTTGCGCAGCAGATAGGTGCCGTGCATCGGTGCGTGGTAATCGGCCGAGACCAGCGCGAAGCCGACGTCGGTCAGCATCCGCTCCATCACCCAGCCGAAGGTGGAGTATTCGTCGCGCATATGCGTGACGACGCCTTCGCGCGAAAAATCGTGGTTCTTGATCTGGTAGTCGGCCCATTGCTCGACGTCGCGCTCGATCGCGTCGGGCATGGAGGCATAGACGATGTCGCGCAGATAGAAGCTCGCGCCCGGCTTCAGCGCACGATAGATCCGCGACATCGCCACCGCCTTCCAGAAATCCGGCAGGTGGTGCAGCGTGAATTCGCTGACGATCAGGTCGTAGGATTCCGGCCGATAGGCGAAGCTGAGCAGGCCGGCGGACTGTGTGCGCACGGGCGCCTTGCGATCACGCGCGTAGATCTCGGCAAGCGCCAGCATTGCCGGCGAGATATCGATGGCGTCCACCTCCGCGCCCAGCAGTGCGGCTTCGGTCGCCAGCACGCCGTTGCCGCAGCCGATGTCGGCGATGCGCCAGCCCCGCTGGACTCCCAGCATTTTCAGCGCGGCGCGCGCCCGCAGATCGGCATCGTCGTGGGCGTCGTAGATCGAGGCGACCGCGGGCTCGATCCCCATCCGGTTCCGCTCGTTATAGTACCAGTCGCGCGCCAGCATGGTTCACATCCCTTCGGGCCCGCGTCCGATCGCGGCAACGCCGGTGCGCGACACCTCGACGAGGCCGAGCGGGCGCATCAGGTCGATATATTGATTGATCTTGTCCGTATTGCCTGTGATCTCGAACACAAAGCTCTCGGTCGTGGCGTCGATCACCCGGGCGCGGAACGCATCCGCGAGCCTGAGCGCCTCGACCCGATGCTCGCCCTGCCCGCGCACCTTCACCATCGCCAGCTCGCGCTCGATCGAGCGCTTGGTCTGGGTCATGTCGACGACCCGGTAGACAGGGATCATGCGGTCGAGCTGGTGCTTGATCTGCTCGATCACCATCGGCGTACCCGTCGTGACGATGGTGATGCGCGACAGGTGCTTCTGGGCCTCGGTCTCCGAGACCGTGAGGCTCTCGATGTTGTAGCCGCGGCCCGAGAACAGGCCGATGACGCGCGCGAGCACGCCAGGTTCGTTCTGCACGAGCACCGAGAGCGTATGCGTCTCGTTGGGATCGTGGCGATCCTCGATGAAGTAGGCGGATGCGGGCTGGTTCATTGTCGTCCCCTCTTGTCTCTTCCTCACGCCATCGCTGACGCGTCTGTCCCGACCCAGCGGCGGAACAGATCGAAATCGATATTGCCGCCGGACAGCACGAGACCGACGCGCTTGCCCTTCAGCTTGCTCTTTTCCTGCAGCGCCGCGGCGAGTGCGGCTGCTCCCGCGCCTTCGGCGAGATTATGCGTGTCGGTCCAGAGCGCACGGATCGCGGCCGCGACCTCAGCGTCGGTGACCTCTACGATGCGTGAGGCACCCTTGCGGATCAGCGTGAATGCCTCGGCGTCCGGAATGCGCGTCGCCATGCCGTCGGCGAGCGTGTTGCTGGTTTCGGTCGTCACGATCTTGCCGGCCGCAAACGACAGCGCGTAGGACGGAGCTTCGGTCGACTGCACGCCGACGATCTCGGTCTTCAGGCCGAGCAGGTCGCGCGCCATGATGCAGCCGCAGATGCCGGAGCCCTGCCCGATCGGCACATAGAGCATGTCGAGGTCCGCCGCGGCCTTGAACAGCTCAAGCGCATAAGTGGCGACGCCGAGCACAAGGTCGGGGTGGAATGACGGCACCATATGGAGCCCGGCAAACTGCGCGCGGCGCTCGGCTTCCTCACGCGCGGCCTGGAAATCCTCGCCATGCTCGACGAGCTCGGCGCCAAAGGCCTTCATCGCGCGATTCTTCTCGGCCGAATTGCCGCGCGGCACGTAGATCACTGCGGGCACGCCGTGGCGGCTCGCCGCGAACGCCAGGCTCTGGCCGTGATTGCCGCGCGTCGCCGAGATGATGCCGGATGTCTTCGGCCGCTCGCGCTTCAGCCGCTCGAGATAGACCAGCCCGCCGCGCACCTTGAAAGCCCCGATCGGCGTGTGGTTCTCGTGCTTGACCACGACCTGCGCGCCGAGCCGCTCGGCGAGCAAAGGCCAGGCGTGTGCCGGCGTTGCCGGCACCGCCTGCCCCACGATCGCATGTGCGCGCTCGAGCTCGGTCAGGTCGAACATGGTCTCACACCAGCGCCTTGCCGCCGGCGAACGCCTTGGCGGTGGCCTCGTCGTTGGCCTGCTCCGGCAACAGCATCTCGTTGTGCGCCTTGCCCGAGGGGATCATCGGGAAGCAGTTTTCGAGCGCGGCGACGCGACAGTCGAACAGCACCGGGCGCTTGACCGAAATCATCTCCTGGATGGCGCCGTCGAGATCGCCGGGCTTGTGCACCTGGATGCCGACGCCGCCATAGGCTTCCGCGAGCTTGACGAAATCCGGCAGCGCCTCCGAGTAGGAATGCGACAGGCGGTTGCCGTGCAGCAGCTGCTGCCACTGCCGCACCATGCCCATGTACTGGTTGTTCAGGATGAAGATCTTGATCGGCAGCTCGTACTGAACCGCCGTCGACATCTCCTGCATCGTCATCTGCACCGAGGCATCCCCCGCAATGTCGATGACGAGGCTGTCGGGATGGGCGACCTGCACGCCGACCGCCGCCGGCAGGCCGTAGCCCATGGTGCCGAGACCGCCCGAGGTCATCCAGCGATGCGGCTCCTCGAAACCGAAGAACTGCGCCGCCCACATCTGGTGCTGGCCGACTTCCGTCGTGATGTAGGTATCCCTGCCGCGCGTCGCCTCGAACAGGCTCTGGATCGCGTGCTGCGGCAGGATCACCTCGTTGCTCTTCCGGTAGTAGAGCGAGTTGCGGGCGCGCCACTGCGCGATCTGCTGCCACCACGCCTTGATGTCGGGCTTCTTCGCCTCGGCCTTGAACACCTGGAGGATGTCGCCGAGGATGTTGCCGCAATCGCCGATGATCGGCACGTCGACGCGGATGTTCTTGTTGATCGAGGATGGGTCGATGTCGATATGGATCTTCTTCGAGCCCGGCGAGAACGCATCGACGCGGCCGGTGATGCGGTCGTCGAAGCGCGCGCCGACGCACAGCATGACGTCGCAATCATGCATCGTCATATTGGCTTCATAGGTGCCGTGCATGCCGAGCATGCCGAGCCAATTCTTGCCCGACGCCGGATAGGCGCCGAGGCCCATCAGCGTCGAGGTGATCGGGAATCCGGTGACCTCGACCAGCTCGCGCAGCAGCTTGGTCGCCTCGGGGCCGGAATTGATGACGCCGCCGCCGCTGTAGATCACGGGGCGCTTAGCATGGGCCAGCAGTGCGACGGCTTTGCGGATCTGCGTCGCATCTCCCTTCACGCGTGGCGCGTAGGAGCGGTGCACGTCGGATTTGCGCGGCGGATGATAGGTGCCGGTCGCGAATTGCACGTCCTTGGGGACGTCGACCAGCACCGGGCCGGGACGGCCGGAGGTCGCGACGTAGAAAGCTTCGTGCAGCACTTTGGCGAGATCGTTGACGTCGCGCACCAGCCAATTGTGCTTGGTGCAGGGACGCGTGATGCCGACGGTGTCGCATTCCTGGAACGCGTCGTTGCCGATCAGATGCGTCGGCACCTGGCCGGAGATGCAGACCAGCGGGATCGAGTCCATCAGCGCGTCGGTGAGCGGCGTCACCATATTGGTGGCACCGGGGCCGGAGGTCACCAGCGCAACGCCCGGCTTGCCGGTCGAGCGCGCATAACCTTCTGCGGCGTGGCCGGCGCCCTGCTCGTGGCGGACCAGGATGTGCTGGACCTCGCTCTGCTGAAAGATCTCGTCATAGATCGGAAGCACCGCGCCGCCGGGATAGCCGAAAATGTCGGTCACGCCATGATCGATGAGCGCGCGAACGATCATCGCAGCGCCGGTCATCTGGTTCGGATCGTGGCTCTTGTCGCTCATTGGCTTGCTCCGGATGCGCTGTTGTCAGCGGCTTCGTTCGTGTCTGGTTCGGGAAATAAAAAAGGCCCCGAAGAGGGCCCATGCACACCGCCTGTCATGTGGGTGGCAGCTAGCCACCCCCGGCGGTGTGCCTGGGTACGACGGCGATAAGGAGTTTGGTAATAATGTTACGCATGGCGGGCGCCCGGCTTCCCAAAGGTTGCGCGAAACATAGCGGCCAAAGCCCGGATGTCAAGGCGATGTGGCCGTTCCCGCGCGATTTTGGCAGTGTAGCGGTGTTCCCCGGGTTCGGCGAGAGGTAAATTCGGGAACCCGGACGGAAAAGCGCCTCAGGCGGGGTCGCGGGCCGCGTTCACAATGGCGGCGAGCCATCCCCTCGCCTCCCCGGGCTTCACCCATTCGAACTCCGGCAACTGGTGCCGGAACCAGGTGAATTGCCGCTTGGCGTAGTGGCGGGTGTCGGCGCGGCCGGTGGTGGCGGCCTGCTCCAGGCTGAGCTCACCGCGTAAGTGCCGGATCAGGGCCGGCACGCCATGAGCCTTCATCGCCGGCAGCAGCGGATCGAGGTTTCTGGCGGCGAGCTGCTCGACCTCCTTCAACGCACCGGCGCCCAGCATGGCATCGAAGCGGGCATCGATGCGGGCGTAGAGCTCGTCCCGTTCGGGTGCGAGAAATACCGCGCGAAAACTGTCCTTCGGCAGCAGCGGCGGCTGGCCCTCCCGGTGCCAGTCGAGCAGCGAGCGGCCGGTCGCCTCGACCACTTCGAGCGCGCGCGCGATCCGGGTGCGGTCACGCAGGTTCAATCGCTCGGCCGCACTGGGGTCGCGACGCGCCAGTTCCACATGCAGCGCCTCGACGCCGTTGCGTTCCAGCCGCGCGCGCACGTCCTCGCGCACCTCGGCAGGGATTGGCGGCACCACGGAGAGCCCCGCCGTCAGTGCCTTGAAATAGAGCCCGGTGCCGCCGATGAAGATCGGCAGAAGGCCTTCCGCTTCTGCCTCGTCGAGCGCCTTGGCTGCGTCACTCACCCAGGCACCGGCCGAAAAATTCACGGCTGCATCGACATGACCGTACAGGCGATGCGGCGCGCGCGCTTCCTCGCTTTGTGTGGGGCGCGCCGTGATGATCCGCAGGTCACGATAGACCTGCATGGAATCGGCATTGATGACGACCCCGCCCGTGCTGAGGGCAAGCTCCAGCGCCAGCGCCGACTTGCCGCTGGCGGTCGGGCCTGCGATAAGCACGGCCTTGCCAACATGGCTTCTGCTGACTTGCCCCTCGCTCACGAAAACCTCAAATGTCCCTCGTCGCCACGCTGATCTGCAATCCCGACAATCCCGCGCTCGACTCCACCATCGTCGATGGCGCCCGCGCCGTGCTGCCCCAGGCAGCTCCCGCGCACTGGCTGTTCGACGGGGTTGCGGTCGACATTCCCTTCGGCGCCGACAGTAACCTCGAAGCCGACCGTCACGCCATCGAGCAGCGGCTCCGCGAGCTTCGCGGCGACCTGCCCGTCGACATCGTCGTGCAGCCAGTCGGCGCCCGGCGCAAGAAGCTTTTTCTCGCCGACATGGATTCCACCATGATCGGCCAGGAATGCATCGACGAGCTTGCCGATCTCGTCGGGATGAAGGCCCACGTGGCCGCCATCACCGAACGCGCCATGCGCGGCGAGATCGAGTTCGAGCCGGCACTGCGCGAGCGCGTCGCGCTGCTGAAGGACCTGCCCGCCGGCGTGGTCGATGAGGTGCTGGCCAAGCGCATCACGCTGACCCCGGGCGGCCGCGAACTGGTCGCGACCATGCGCAAGCACGGCGCCTATACCTGCCTCGTCTCCGGCGGCTTCACGCTGTTCACGACCGCGGTCGCCGCCAAGATCGGCTTCCAGGAGAACCGTGCCAACGAGCTGGTCGTGCGCGACGGCAAGTTCACCGGCGAGGTGAAGGAGCCGATTTTGGGGCGCGCGGCGAAGCTCGCGACGCTGGTGGATCTGATGGAGTCGTTCGATCTCGACGACGTCGATTCGGTCGTGGTCGGCGACGGCGCCAATGATCTCGCAATGATCCAGGCCGCGGGGCTGGGCGTCGCCTATCACGCCAAGCCGGCCGTAGCGGCGGCTGCGGCGGCGCGGATCGATCACGGCGACCTCACCGCGCTGCTGTATGCGCAGGGGTATCGGCGGGACGAGTTCGTGGAGGGGTAGCCTCTTGCCGCATGCTCAGGCCGTAGGGTGGGCAAAGGCGCAAAGCGCCGTGCCCACGATCTTTCTCCGACGGCGACAGGTGGTGGGCACGCTTCCGCCTTCGCTCTTCGAGCTACGGCGGACAAGTCGCTTTGCCCACCCTACGGCACCGGCCAGCGACTACTGCACGCTCAGCGCCACAAACCGCAGCTCGCCGTCGGCGTTGGACACCAGCAGCAGCACCGACTTCTTGCCGTCCTTCTTGAGCTGGTCGACCCGCTTCTGGATGTCGGCGCCGCTGGAGACGGCCTCCTGCGCGACCTCGACGATGACGTCGCCGGCGGAGAGCCGCTTCTCGGCGGCGTCGGAATTCGCGTCGACATTGGTGACGACCACGCCCTTGACGCTCTCCTTGATCTTGTAGCGGCTGCGCAGATCCTTGTTCAGCGCCGCAAGATCAAGGCCGAGCGCCTTCTGCGTCACCGGCTTCTCGGGCGCGGGCTCGTCGGTCTTCACCGCGGCCTGCACCTTCTCGGGATCCTGGAGGCGGCCGAGGGTGACCTTCTTGGTTTCTTCCTTGCCCTTGCGGATGATGATGACGTCGACTTCCTTGCCGACCGCCGTGTCGGCGACGACGCGGGACAGGTCCTTCGGATCCTTGACGTCCTTGCCGTCGAACTTGACGACGACGTCGCCCGGCTCGATGCCGGCCGGCTTGGCCGGGCCCTTGTCGTCGACGCCCGCAACCAGCGCGCCGCGCGCCGGCTTGATGCTGAGGCTCTCGGCGATCTCGTCGGTGACGCTCTGGATCCGCACGCCGAGCCAGCCGCGGCGCAGCTCGCCGAACTGACGGAGCTGGTCGACGACGCCCGCAACCGTCTTCGACGGCACGGCGAAGCCGATGCCGATCGAGCCGCCCGAGGGCGAGATGATCAGCGTGTTGACGCCGATGACGTCGCCATCGAGGTTGAACAGCGGACCGCCGGAATTGCCGCGGTTGATGGAGGCATCGGTCTGGATGTAGCTGTCATAGGGACCCGAGGAGATGTCGCGGTTCTTGGCCGAGACGATGCCGGCCGTCACCGTGCCGCCCAGGCTGAACGGGTTGCCGATCGCGACCACCCAGTCGCCGAGACGCAGCTTGTCGCTATCGCCGAACTTCACCGCGACCAGCGGCTTGGTCGGCTTGAACTTCAAGACTGCAAGGTCGGTCTTCTTGTCGACGCCGACCAGCTCGGCCTTGATCTTGGTACCGTCGTTGAGGATGACGTTGATCTCGTCCGCATCCGCGATGACGTGGTTGTTGGTGACGACGACGCCCGATGTGTCGATGATGAAGCCGCTCCCGAGCGAGTTGGTCTTGCGCGGCGGCGGGCCGCCGTCGCCGCGCTCGCCACCCTTGCTGCTGCCGCCCGGACCTTTGCGGTTCTTGAAGAAGTCGTCGAAGAACTCCTCGAAGGGCGAGCCGGGCGGCAATTGCGGCATGGCGTTGCTGCCGCCGCCCTTGGCCTCGACGGTCTGCGAGGTCGAGATGTTGACGACCGCGTCGATCACCTTCTCGGCGACGTCGGCGATGCCCTCCGGTCCGCGCGCATAAGCCGGCGAGCCGAACGCGCTGACAGCAGCGACGGCGAGCGCGGCCAGCCCAATTCGCACACCAAGTCGCGAGCGGGACGGGGCAATGGTGGCAGCGGTCATTGTGATCTCCAGAGAGAGGGATTCGGCGCCAGACTGCGCTTGACGGGGGGACGGCGCAAGCGCGCAGGTTAATGGGCCTCAACACCCCGATAATACGGCGAAAACCGGTCTCTCGCCTTCACTTTGGCGTTGGCGCGCCGCCTAAATGGGGCGCCGCATGACCCAGATCAGGACCAGGCCGACGATGGCCGAACCGATCCCAACCGCCCGCAGGATGTTGTCCGGCGTGGCGATGGCGCTCTTCATGGCCTTGCGCATCCAGTTGGGACTTGCCGCGAACATCAAGCCTTCCAGCACGAACAGGATGCCCAAGCCGATGAGGAAGTCGGCGAACGCAATGGACCTCATCGGATTGGAACCTCCCGTTATGCTGTTCTTGTCTGGACGAAGGGCGGCGAGATCCGCCGCCCTTTGTCTAGCTTACGGCTTCGCCGGCGTCTCGGTCGCCGTCTTGCCGGACGGGTTACTGAAGTACCGGAAGAAATCCGAGTCCGGCCGCAGCAGGAAGCGGGTGTCGTTCGAACGCAACCCGTTCTCGTAAGCCGTCATCGACCGGTAGAAGGCGAAGAAGTCGGCATCCTTGCTGTAGGCTTCGGCGAACAGGCGGTTGCGCTCGGCATCGCCGGCGCCCCGGGTCTGCTCGGCCTGCGAATTCGCCTCGGCGACGATGACGGTCGCCTCACGATCGGCCTTGGACCTGATCTCCTGGGCCTTCTGGCCGCCCTGCGCGCGGAACTCGGCCGCCTCGCGCTCGCGCTCGGTCTTCATGCGCAGATAGACCGCCTGGCTGTTCTGCTCCGGCAGATCGGCGCGGCGGATCCGGACGTCGACGACCTGGATGCCGTAGCCATCGGCCTCGCGATCGAGCTGGTCGCGGATGCGCTGCATCAGCTTCTCGCGGTCGTCGCGCACCACGTTGATGAAGGAGACCTCGCCCAGCACGCGCCGCAGCGCCGCGTTCAGCAGCGTGGTGAGCTGGATGTTGGCAGCCTGGATCGAGCCGACGCTCTGATAGAAGCGCAGCGCATCCTTGATGCGGTAGCGCGCGAAGGCGTCGACCACGAGCCGCTTCTGATCGGAGGCGATCGCTTCCTGCGACGGGTTCTCCAGATCGAGGATCCGCTTGTCGATGTTGATCACCGAATTCCACGGCGCCTTGAAGTGCAGGCCGGGTGCGGTGACGACGTCGACGGGCCGGCCGAACTGGAGCACGATGGTCTGCTCGGTCTGCTGCACCGTGAACAGCGACATGTAGCCGACGATCACGACCAGCAGGAGCCCAACCAGCGTGACGAAACCTGTGACCGGGGACCTCATCGGGTGCCTCCGCTCGACTGCGGACCGGTGGTAGGCGGCCGCTTGGTCGTCAGTTCGCCGAGCGGCAGATAGGGCACGATGCCCTGGCCCGAGGGCCCGCCGTCATAGACCAGCTTGTCGGCGCCGCCGAGCACGCGCTCCATCGTCTCCAGATAGATCCGTTCACGCGTCACGTCGGGCGCCTTCTTGTATTCCTCGTACACCTTCAGGAAGCGCGCGCTCTGGCCCTTGGCCTCGGCGACCGCCTGCTCCTTGTAGCCTTCGGCGTCTTGCAGGATCTTGGCCGAGCGGCCCCGCGCCTGCGGCACCACCTGGTTGGCGTAGGTCTGCGCCTCGTTCTGCAACTGCTCAAGATTGGCGCGCGCCGCCTGGACGTCGCGGAACGCGTCGATCACCTGCGCCGGCGGATCGACCTTCTGCATCTGCACCTGGGTGACCTGAATGCCGGCGCCATAGCTGTCCAGCGTCCTCTGGATCAGCTCCTGCACGCCCTGCTCGGTGACGTTGCGTGCGCCGGTCAGGATCGGCTGGATCTGCGAGCGGCCGATCACCTCGCGCATCGCGCTCTCGGAGACCGCCTTCACGGTGCCTTCGGGATTCTGGATGTTGAAGAGGAAGTCGCCGACGCCGTCCGGCTTGATGCGCCAGAGCACGGTGAAGTCGACGTCGACGATGTTCTCGTCGCCGGTCAGCATCAGGCTCTCTTCCGGCACGTCACGAATGGAGCGGCCGCGCCGCGCCGGATCGTCGATCAGCGTCATGCCGATCGAAATGGTGTTGACGCGCAGCGCTTTGGGCAGCAGCACTGTCTCGATCGGATAGGGCAGATGATAGTTCAGGCCCGGCTGCACGGTGCGAACATGCTTGCCGAAACGCAGCACGACGCCGAGCTCTTCGGACTGCACGCGGAAGAAGCCCGACAGCAGCCAGAACGCGACGATCAGCAGCACGATCAGCGTGATGCCGATGCCGGAGAAATAGCCTCCCGGCATGATCTGCTGGAGGCGGTCCTGGCCGCGCCGCAGAAGGTCTTCCAGATCCGGCGGCCTCGGCCCGACCGGTTGCGGGCCTGAGCCCCATGGTCCCTTCGGACCCGAGCCCCATGGGCCACCGCCCTGATTCTTCCACGGCATTCGACGCTCTCCTCGGCAGGGTGGAATTGCCCCCGCCCGCTTTGTCCGGTCCGGCTTTATAGGGGACAGGCAAGTCCCTTACAACGCAGCGGTGCCCGTCTTCCGAGCTATGCTCGGGCTCGAAAAAGTCAATGTAAACATTGACGAATGCGGTTAATGGCGCGGCCGCCGACGATATGTCACATAGGAGAAGTCGGCGCTGTCCTCGCCTGCGGCAGGATGGCGGACACGTCCCACCTCGTCCCATTCCGCCTTGTCGATGTCGAAATACGTATCGCCTTCGGGTCGCGCGTGGACTTCGGTGATTTCGAGCCGATCGGCGCGGTCGAGCCATTGCCGAAAGATTTCGGCGCCGCCGATCACCGCGATCTCAGTGACCGAACGCCGCAGGGCATCGCCGCGCGCGACCGCGTCGGCGTCCGCGGCCGACGTCGTGACGATGGCACCATTGGCGCGATAACCCGCATCGCGCGTGATGAGGATGTTCGTGCGGCCCGGCAGCGGGCGGCGGGGCAATGATTCAAAGGTCTTGCGGCCCATGATCACGGGTTTGCCGATCGTGAGCGCCTTGAAGCGCGCCATGTCGGATTTCAATCGCCACGGGATCGCGTTGCCCGCGCCGATGACGCCGTTCTCCGCGATCGCAACGACGAAGACAATCTCCATCACGGCGCACTCCCGGCAAGCCGCGTCAGCGCCGGCCCGGTGACGCGGCACAGCGTCCAATCGTCCATCATCACCGCGCCGAGCGATTTGTAGAACGCGATCGACGGCGCGTTCCAGTCGAGCACCGCCCATTGCAGGCGGGACCAGCCGTTATCGGCGCATTCCTTGGCCAGATAAACCAGCAGCGCCTTGCCGAGCCCCCTGCCGCGATGCGACGGCCGCACGTAGAGATCCTCGAGATAGATGCCGTGACGGCCACTGAAGGTGGAGAAATTTGTAAACCAGACCGCGAAGCCGACCGGCTCGCCGTCCCACTCGGCGATCGCGCAATAGAGTTGCGGTCGCTCGCCGAACAGCGCATCGGCGATGTCGGCCTCGGTCGCTTCGACCTCGTGCGAGA
Source organism: Bradyrhizobium sp. ERR14 (assembly GCF_014198235.1). Taxonomy (NCBI): domain Bacteria; kingdom Pseudomonadati; phylum Pseudomonadota; class Alphaproteobacteria; order Hyphomicrobiales; family Nitrobacteraceae; genus Bradyrhizobium; species Bradyrhizobium sp. ERR14. The sequence continues at coordinate 65,182 of NZ_JACIHD010000018.1, forward strand.
GTTTTTCGTATTCGGCGAGCTCTCGGATGAAAGCGAGAACGAGCCCGGCTTCGCCCGGGCGCACACGTCGGATGTTGAGCGACATCGGCGCTAAACCGCGACTTCCGCCTTGATGTGCGGATGCGGGTCGTAGCCGACGAGCTCGAAATCCTCAAAGCGGAAGGAGAAGATGTCCTTCACATCGGGATTGATCCGCATCACCGGCAGCGCGCGCGGCGCGCGCGTGAGCTGAAGCCGGGCCTGCTCCAGATGGTTGGAATAGAGATGGGTATCGCCGAACGAATGTACGAAGTCGCCGGGCTTCAGGCCGGTGACCTGCGCCACCATCATGGTCAGCAACGCATAGGAGGCGATGTTGAAGGGCACGCCGAGGAAGACGTCGGCCGAGCGCTGATAGAGCTGGCAGGACAGCTTGCCGCCTGCGACGTAGAACTGGAACAGGCAATGGCACGGCGGCAGCGCCATCTTGTCGACTTCGGCTGGATTCCACGCCGAGACGATCAGGCGGCGCGAGTCCGGATTGCGCTTGATCATGTCGACCACGTTCGCAATCTGGTCGATGCTGCGGCCGTCAGGCGCCGGCCAGGAGCGCCATTGATGGCCATAGACCGGGCCGAGATCGCCATTGGCATCCGCCCATTCGTCCCAGATGGTGACACCGTTGTCGCGCAGATATTTGATGTTGGTGTCGCCCTTCAGGAACCACAGCAGCTCGTGGATGATCGCCTTCAGCGGCAGCCGCTTGGTGGTCAGCATCGGGAAGCCGGCCGACAGATTGAAGCGCATCTGATGACCGAACACCGAGAGCGTGCCGGTACCGGTCCGGTCGGTCTTCTCGGCGCCGTCTGAAAGAATCCGCTCGAGCAGGTCCTGATACTGGTGCATGTGCGACTGAGCCTTTGGGGAGGCGGCGAACTTAGCGGCCGCCCCCGCGCTGCAACAGCGGCGATTCGCTGTCCGCTCCGATTATACCCGGAAAAGTGAGTGGTCCCGGCGCAAACGACAAGGGGCGGAACCCAGGTCCCGCCCCTTGCCCTATCGGCTTGATCGCACTGCCTAAGTTGCCGGCTTGAGCACCGGGGTCCATTTCGCGATCTCGTTCTTGACGAGGGTGGCCAGCGCCTCCGGCGTCCGCTCCGCAGGGCCCGGGATGACGCTGCCGAGCTCGAGCAGGCGCTTCTTCACGGTCTCGTCGTCGAGCGCCTTGCTGGCCGCAGCGTTCAGGCTGGCCAGAATCGCCGGCGAAGTTCCCTTGGGCGCGAACATCGCATTCCAGGCCTGGGCCTGGAATTTCGGCAGGCCCGCTTCTGCCGTGGTCGGCACGTTCGGCAGCGACGGATTGCGCTCCGGCGTTGCGATCGCATAGGCCTTGATGGTCCCGGCATTGATCTGCGGCACGGCGTTGACGATCTGGTCGCACATGTAGTCGACCTGCCCCGCCACCAGCGCGTTCATCGCAGGTCCCGTGCCGTTGAAGGGCACGCCGACCGGCTTGATGTCGAGGATCGAGTGCAGGAGCTCGCAGGAAACGTGCGAGACCGAGCCGACGCCGGCATGGGCAGCATTCACCTTCTCGGCGTTGGCCTTCACATAGGCCACGAACTCCTTCAAATCCTTCGGCGGAAAGTCCTTGCGCGCGAGGATCAGGATCGGGGTGCCCGCGAGCAGCGCGATCGGCTCGAAATCCTTCTCGGGATGATAGGCGAGCTTGGGATAGAGCGGCACCGAGGCGGCATGCGTGCCCATATGCCCGGTGATGAGCGTATAGCCGTCATTGGCCGCGCGCGCGGCGCGGGTGGTTGCGGTGGTGCCGCCGGCGCCGACCACGTTCTCGATGATGATGCTCTGTCCCAGCGTCTGCGCCATATGCCCGGTGACGATGCGCGCGACGACGTCGGTCGGGCCGCCGGCCGCAAACGGCACGATCATGGTGATGCTGCGCGTCGGATAAGTCTGCGCCTCAGCCGGCGCAACAAAAGCGCACAGCGAGGCGAGCGCTGCGGCACATGCGCTCGTGAGCGCGCGAATGAAGGTCATGTCGATCCCCGTCGTTCCCTTGGACACAGCAAAATGCCGGCCCAAAGGCCGGCATTTTCATTTCACGAAGCCGTAACACAAGTCGATTCGACTTCCGAATGCGGCGCGCCGACGCAGGCGGCTTTTCACGTGAGCATGATCTTTCCGGAAAACCGCCTGACACTTTTCCGGATCATGCCCTAGTTCTCAGACTCGGTGAACACCTGGTCCCGCTTCGATCGCAACACAGGCAGCACTGTGAGCAGCAGCAGGCTCGCCGCGATCGCGAGCAGCACCGCCGACAGCGGACGCGTCAGGAACACGCTCCAGTCGCCGCGCGAGATCAGCAGCGCACGGCGCAGGTTCTCTTCCATCAGCGGGCCGAGCACCATTCCGAGCAGCAGCGGTGCCGGCTCGAAATCGTGCTTGATCAGCCAGTAGCCGACGAGACCGAACACGCCGGCAAGGATGACGTCGACCGGCGCGTTGTTCACCGAGTAGATGCCGATCGCGCAGAAGATCACGATCGAGGGGAACATCAGCCGGTACGGCACACGAAGCAACCGGACCCAGATTCCGACCAGCGGCAGGTTGATGATGATCAGCATCAGATTGCCGATCCACATCGAGGCGATCATGCCCCAGACGAGGTCGGGCTGCTTCTGCATCACCTGCGGACCCGGCACGATGCCGTGGATGGTCATCGCGCCCACCATCAGCGCCATCACCGCGTTCGGCGGGATGCCGAGCGTCAGCAGCGGGATGAAGGAGGTCTGCGCCGCAGCGTTGTTGGCGCTTTCCGGCGCCGCCACGCCCTCGATCGCGCCGCGGCCGAACCGCGACGGGTTCTTGGCGAGCTTCTTCTCGAGCGTATAGGCCGCGAACGAGGCGATGACCGCGCCGCCGCCGGGCAGGATGCCGAGGATCGAGCCGAGCACGGTGCCGCGCAGGATCGGCGGCGTCGAGTCGAGCAGGTCCTTCTTGGTCGGCATCAGGCCGGTGATCTTCTGCTGCACGAGATCGCGGTTCATCTCGGCGCCATGGTCGAGATTGCGGATGATCTCGGCGAAGCCGAACACGCCCATCGCCACCGTCGCAAAGCCGAGGCCGTCGGCGAGCTCTGGAATGTTGAAGGCCATGCGCGAGGCGCCGGTCTCGATGTCCGAGCCGACCATCGACAGCAGCAGGCCGAACACGATCATCGCGATCGCCTTCAGCACCGAACCCTTGGCCAGCACGACCGCGAAGATCAGGCCGAGCACCATCAGCGAGAAATACTCGGCCGGACCGAACGCCAGCGCGAGCTTGGTCAGCGGCGCGCCGAGCAGGGCAATCAGCACGGTCGCAACGCAGCCGGCGAAGAACGAGCCGATCGCCGCGATCGCCAGCGCCGGGCCGGCACGGCCCTGCTTGGCCATCTGGTGACCGTCGATAGCGGTGACAACCGATGTCGCCTCACCTGGAATATTGACCAGGATCGACGTGGTCGAGCCGCCATACTGGGCGCCGTAATAGATGCCGGCGAGCATGATCAGCGCGCCGACCGGCGGCAATCCGAAGGTGATCGGCAGCAGCATCGCGACGGTGGCGATGGTGCCGATGCCCGGGAGCACGCCGACCAGGGTGCCGACCAGCGCGCCAATCAGGCACATGAGCAGGTTGATCGGGGTCAGCGCGACGGCAAAACCGTGAGCGAGGTTGGCAAAGATATCCATCACACCCTCACTGGATCATGAAACGCGGGTACATCGGCATCGGCAGCCCGAGCACGTAGGGAAAAAGAATCGCGCAGCCGATCGTCAGGCAGGCGCCGACGATGGCGGCCTCCAGCCAGCGCGTCTCATGCGACCCCGTCGCGGCGATCATGAAGCTCGCAAAGGCCGTGACCACGAGGCCGAGCGGCCGGATCGCCAGCGCGAAGAACAGGATCGCGGCCATCACGAACAGCGGCCCGCGCCACGAGTAATGGGCCATCGTCGGCCCATCGGTCAGAAGTCCGGTCAGGGCGATGCCGGCGGACAAGGCGACCAGCAGTCCGCCGAACATCCGCGGCGCGGTGCCGGCGCCGAAGGAGAAGCCGCGCATCCCCTGCAGATCGCTCGAGGCCCACAGCGCAAACAGGGCCAGCGCCATTAGGATGACCCCGCCGACATAGTCCTGCGCCGACCTGATGGTCATGAACAGCGTGACGATCGCGACCACGAAGATCGGATAGGAATAGATCAGCGCCAGCAGCACCTCGGACGACGCCTTCTTGGTGTCACCGGTGGCCGCTCCCATCAACGTACTGGGCGCGCCGGCGAGCAACGCGGTGACGTGGCTGATCACGACCGTGGCCGGGCCGCGTCCCGCGCCCCAACCGAAAATCGTCCCTATCGACCAGATGAATTCGAAAATCTGCGGCGCAATCGCCAGCAGACAGAAGCCGAGCGCCACCTTGGTATTTCGGGTGGCTGTCGCCGTGTGGCCCATCGTATCGGCCATGCATGTCTCCTCCGCGACCGGTAAGTCACGAGCACTGTTGTTCTAAATCGGCTGGAACTGGGTCCCCCGCCCGGATCACTGCCTAGCGATTTTCATTACACAATGCCAGCAAAACCCAACAGTCCCCCGGCGAGCAGGAGCCAGAGTGGATTGATGCGCGGGACCGCGGCGATCACCGCAACCATTGCGGTCAGAAGCACTGCAGCAATTGTGCGATCGGTCGACTGGGCCAGGATCAAGGCACTTGCCGCCATCAATCCAATCGAAAGCGGAACCAGTGCAGCTTGGATCAAGCCGGGCCAGCGCGATTTGCTGGGCCGATTGAGGAGGCGGCTGACATAATAAGCAAGCAGCGCCGTCGGCAGGCACATCGCCAGCCGTCGCCGCCAGTGCGCCGGGGATGCCGGCGACGGCATAGCCGATTAAGGTCACGATAAGCACGTTCGGACCTGGCGAGAGCTGCGCGATCGCGTAGGCGTCGGTGAACTGCTTGTCGGTCATCCAGTGATGCACCTCGACCGCGATGCGGTGCATCTCGGCCACCGCCGCCGCGGCGCCGCCGACCGCGAACAGCGACATCAGTCCAAAGGTGGAGCGCCCAGATCGGATTCTCGGGCTTCATGCTGCTACTTTCCGCCGCAGGAAAAAAGTGGCGCCGACACTGACGGGGATCGCGACCAGCAGCACCGCCGGAAGCGGCAGGCGAAGCACGCCGATGGCGAGAAACACGCCGGCCATCAGGATCAATGCGAGGGGATCCGTCCGCTTCAGCAGCGGCGTCATCATGCGGACCACTACTGCGATCACGAGGCCTACCGCCGCGCAGGAGATGCCGGCGAGGCTGCGGCGCAGCACGTCGCGGTCGCCGTAACGGGCGTAGATGATCGCAAGCACCGTCATGATCAGCGTCGGCGGCAGCAACAGGCCTGGCGCTCGGCCGGCCGGTGCTGAATCCTCGGACATCTCAGAAGCTTAGAACGCCGGCCGCGGCGTCGCTAAGGCCAAGCGCGCCTCCGTCCGGAACCTATCCCAAGGGAACTGCGCGGGAACGTTCAAAACCCCCTGTTTTTCAAACCCTTTGCGCCCTATATTGGGGCTGCCGGTTCGCCGGCTATGGAAATAAACGGTCGTCGCAATAAACCATTCGGACCCGGGGGCGGTACCCGGCGCCTCCACCAAAGCCCACCAACGGGTCATCCCGAAGCGGGCTTTGGCGGGGGCGAAATAGGATCGACGAGGGCGTAAAGGGCGTACTTTTTCCCGGTATTGTTCCGCCGTTATCGGGCTACTGCAATAGTTGCCAACGACAACTTTGCTCCGGTTGCTCAGGCTGCGTAACGCAGTTTGAAAGACCATCTTAAAGTCCTAACGGGTTAAGCTCCGTTAGGCGGGGTTCGGAGGCACCTGGCAACAGAAGCCTCCACTTTACTCTTGATTTCTTCCCCGGCGGGGACTCCTGCTGACCCGTCAGGCGCGGTACTATTGCGGCTTGGCGAGTCGGGTCGGCACGGTCCGGCTTCGGGGATGCAACAGGACCACCATGGCGACCGATCATATCCGATACGATGTGCTGGCCCGCGACGCGCTGCGCGGCGTGCTGCGGAAGGTGCTGACCGATGCCGCGGCCCAGGGCCTGCCGGGCGAGCACCATTTCTTCATCACTTTCGTGTCGAAGGCCGAGGGCGTGAAGCTGTCGCCGCGGCTGCTGGCGCAATATCCGGAAGAGATGACGATCATCCTGCAGCATCAGTTCTGGGATCTGACCGTGCTCGAGGACCGTTTCGAGGTCGGCCTCTCCTTCGGCGGCATTCCGGAGCGGCTGATCGTGCCGTTCAGCGCCATCAAGAGCTTCCTCGATCCGTCCGTGAAATTCGGCCTGCAGTTCGACACGTCCGACGTCGCCGAGGTCGCGCCCGAGACGCTGCCGACAGCTCCCGCGCCGTCGGCCGTCGCCGTGCAGACGCCTGCCACTGAAACGGCGGAAGGCACGGAGGAGCCTGCGGCTCCGAACCAGGGCGGCGCCGAAGTCGTGCGGCTCGATCGTTTCCGCAAGAAATGATCTAGGTTGGGGCCGAAGCCATCGCGCCCGGCCAAACTGTCTATATAGAAGAGCACATGAAACGGCCGCGCGGCATTTCGGGCGGCAGGATGGATGTGCTCATGGCCAAAACTGCCCGCTCGAAGACTGACCGCTCGAAGACTGCCCGCTCGAAGACTGCCCGCCCCAACACCCGCATCGAGACCGACAGTTTTGGCCCCATCGAGGTCCCCTCCGATCGTTATTGGGGGGCGCAGACCGAGCGCTCGCGCCAGAACTTCCGCATCGGCACCGACCGCATGCCGATCTCGCTCGTGCACGCGCTCGGCATCGTCAAGCTCGCGGCGGCGCAGTCCAACCTCGAGCTCGGCCTGCTCGACCGGCGCCGCGCGGGCGCCATCATCCGCGCCGCGCGCGAAGTGATCGAGGGCAAGCTCGATGACCATTTCCCGCTTGTCGTGTGGCAGACCGGCTCGGGCACGCAGAGCAACATGAACCTCAACGAGGTGATCGCAAACCGCGCCAATGAGCTGCTCGGCGGCGAGCTCGGCGCCAAGAAGCCGGTGCATCCCAACGATCACGTCAACATGAGCCAGTCGTCGAACGATTCGTTCCCGACCGCGATGCATATCGCGGCCGCAAGCCGCATCAATGCCGATCTCATTCCTGCGCTCGATGAGCTGCTCCGCGCGCTGCGCAAGAAGGAGAAAGCGTTCGCAAAAATCGTCAAGATCGGCCGGACTCATACGCAGGATGCCACGCCCCTGACGCTCGGCCAGGAGTTTTCCGGCTATGCCGCGCAGGTCGAAAGCGGCATCGCCCGGCTCAAGGTCGCGGTGAAGGACCTCTATCCGCTGGCGCAGGGCGGCACCGCCGTCGGCACCGGCCTCAACTCGAAGCCGCGCTTCGCGAAGCTTTTCGCCAAGCACGTGGTCGGGATCACGAAGCTGCCCTTCACCAGCGCCGCCAACAAATTCGAGGCACTGGCCTCCAACGACGCCTACGTGCTGGCGCATGGCGCCATCAACTCGGTCGCGACAGGGCTGTTCAAGATCGCCAACGACATCCGCCTCCTGGGATCAGGCCCGCGCTCGGGGCTCGGCGAGCTGATCCTGCCGGAGAACGAGCCGGGCTCCTCGATCATGCCGGGCAAGGTCAATCCGACCCAGTGCGAGGCGATGACCATGGTGTGCTGCCAGGTGTTCGGCAATCACACCGCGATCACGGTGGCCGGCAGCCAGGGCCATTTCGAGCTCAACGTCTACAAGCCCGTGCTCGCCTACAACATGCTGCACTCGATCCGCCTGATGGCGGATGCGGCGCGATCCTTCACCGAGCATTGCGTGAGCGGCATCCGTGCCGACGAAAAGCGCATAAGTGAGCTGATGCAGCGTTCGCTGATGCTGGTGACGGCGCTCGCCCCGAAGATCGGCTACGACAACGCCGCCAAGGTGGCCAAGACGGCCCATGCCAACGGCACCACGCTGAAGGAGGAAGCGCTGCGGCTCGGCTTCGTCTCGGCCGACGAGTTCGATCGCCTGGTACGCCCCGAGAAGATGACCAGCCCGAAATAGAACTCCGAATTCCGATAGCCATCCGTAATGATACGGACGCTCGGCGCCCTAGAAATGTGCGGCTTTGGGGGCGGGATTTGATTACCGTCAATGTTCCGGCAGGACGGCGTGCTACGCAGCCCTTCCGCCCCTCGACGGGGGCGAAATTCATCGTTTGATGGCCCGAGAGGCCGATTGACGAGGACAAGCGAATGGCGATCAAGTCTTGTGGGGCGCAGTGCGGCACCCTGTTTCTGAGTGTTTCATCCTGCCTGGAAAGGATCGGATGATGGAGACGCGGCATGGGGAACGTCATCAACCTGAATCGTTTCAGGAAGCGCGCCGAACGGGAAGCCTCGGCGAAGCAGGCGGACGCCAACCGGACGAAGTTCGGCCGCACGAAGGCGGAACGGTCGGCGCAGGAGACGCGCGCGGACAAGGCGAAGGCGCATCTGGACCAGCATCAGTTGGACCAGCACCAGATCGATCGCGAGGAGCAGCCATGAAGTCGCCCGTCGTGAAACGGTCGATCGTCGTCGCCGGGCACAAGACCAGCGTCAGCCTGGAAGAGGCGTTCTGGAACGGCATGAAGGAGATCTCCGGCTTGCGCAACATGACGTTGTCCGAGCTGGTCGGCGAGATCGACAACAACCGCCAGCAGGGCAATTTGTCGTCGGCGATCCGCCTGTTCGTGCTGGACTACTTCAAGAGCCGGGCCATGGCCCCCCAGCCGGACAAGGTCGCGGCCCAGTAGGCGCCGGGGCGCCTTCGACGGCGCTCCGCGACCTGCACTTTAAAATCACTCTAAGGTGCGGTTTCAGCGAGCGCGCGCGCTTGACCTCAATGCCTTGCGTTGAAAATACAGGGCATGACCGACACCAATGACACGCGCCCGCACATGCCGCTGGGTCTGGCCCAGCGCGGCTATACCGGCGTCATCCAGCATCTTTCCGCTCGCGAGGCGGGCTCGGCGCTCTCCGACATCGAGCTCGAGAGCCGCCTGATCGAGCTCGGCTTCGTCGAGGGCGCCCGGGTCGAGGTCCTGCACGAGGGGCTGGTCGGGCGCGACCCGATCGCCGTGCGGGTCGACAGCATCACGATTGCGGTCCGACGCCGCGAGGCCATGGCCATCATCGTCGCCTAGACAGCGACCGGACCTCTGATCCCGGACCAGTGATTCCATGGAATTACCCCTGCTGCATCTCGCCCTGGTGGGCACGCCGAACAGCGGCAAGACCTCGCTGTTCAATGCCCTGACCGGCAGCCGGCAGAAGGTCGCGAACTATCCGGGCGTCACCGTCGAGCGCAAGGAAGGCTTCTTCGTCACTCCCCTGGGACGTCAGGTCTCGGTGGTCGACCTGCCCGGCACCTATTCGCTGCGCGGCCGCAGCCCGGACGAGGAGATCACCCGCGACTTCGTGCTCGGCAAGGCCTCCGGCGAGACCGTGCCCGACCTCGTGCTGTGCGTGGCCGATTCGACCAATTTGCGGCTGACCATCCGCCTGCTGCTCGAGCTCAAGCGCACCGGACGGCCGATGCTGCTCGTGCTCAACATGTTCGATATCGCGGCCCGCCGCGGCATCACCGTCGACACGGAGCGGCTCGCCAAGGAGCTCGGCCTGCCCGTGGTCACCTCGATCGCGGTGCGCAAGGGCGGCACCGCCGACCTCTTGAAGCTGACCGACGAGGTCTCGGCAAAGCTCGCCGCCGAGGCGGAGGCGAACAACTGGCGCGCGCTCAGTGTCTCCGAATTGCGCGCGACCCAGCGCGAGGCCGACCGCATCATCGCCGACTGCGTCAGCCTGCCTGCCAGGCCCGACACATGGACCGCGCGGATCGACGCGATCGTGCTGCATCCGGTTGGCGGCCTCGTCGTGCTCGCGCTGATCCTGTTCGTGATGTTCCAGGCGGTGTTCGCCTGGGCGCAACCGGCAATGGACGTGCTCAAGTCCGGCTTCGACGCGCTCGGGGAGCTCGTGCAGGCCACCCTGCCCGACGGCCTGTTGCAGAGCTTCCTGCAGAATGGCGTGATCTCCGGCGTCGGCAGCGTCATCGTGTTCCTGCCGCAGATCATCCTCATCTTCCTGTTCATCCTGCTGCTGGAAGATTTCGGCTACATGGCGCGCGCCGCGTTCCTGATGGACCGCATCATGGGCGGCGCCGGCCTGCACGGCCGCGCTTTCATTCCGCTGCTGTCGAGCTTTGCCTGCGCCATTCCCGGCATCATGGCGACGCGCGTGATCGACAACAAGCGCGACCGGCTGACCACGATCCTGATCGCGCCGCTGATGACCTGCTCGGCGCGTATTCCGGTCTACACGCTGATCATCTCGGCTTTCATCCCTGCGAAGGACGTCTGGGGCTTCATCAACCTGCAGGGCCTCGTGATGTTCGGCCTCTATGCCTGCGGCATCATCAGCGCGCTTCTCGTCTCGTTCCTGATCAAGTTCTTCATGCTGCGCGACTATGCGCCGGCGCCGTTCATGCTCGAGCTGCCGGACTACAAGATGCCGCGGTTGAAATCGATCGTGATCGGCATCTTCACCCGCGCCAAGATGTTCCTGTACCGCGCCGGCACCACGATCTTCTCGATGATGGTGCTGATCTGGTTCCTGGCCTCGTTCCCGCAGCCTCCGGCGGGCGCGACCGAACCCGCGATCGACTTCAGCCTCGCCGCGATGATCGGCAAGGCACTCGAACCGCTGCTCGCCCCGGTCGGCTTCAACTGGCAGATCGCGGTCGCGCTGATCCCGGGCATGGCGGCGCGCGAGGTCGCGGTCGCGGCACTCGGCACCGTCTATGCGATCGAAGGCGGCAAGGAAGCGGCCGAGCAGATCGGCCAGGTGCTGGCGACGAAATGGTCGCTCGCCACCGCGCTGTCGATGCTGGCCTGGTACATCTTCGCCCCGCAATGCGCCTCGACGCTGGCCGTGATCCGGCGCGAGACCGGAAGCTGGACCTGGATGGCCATGACCTTCACCTACATGCTGGTGCTGGCCTATGCCGCGAGCCTCCTGACCTACAACGTCGCGGTGGCGCTGGGCGCCGGCTAGCCCCTCCAAAACAAAAATCGCGAAAAACAACCCCATGCACAGTAGACGGGGGCTGTGAAATCAATGGCTTACGCGCGGGCGAGAGTCGTCTCGGCTGCCTGGTCGGGCGAAAAACTGGCACGATGCCATTCTCCCGAGAATCATCGATGCCGCACAGGTCTGGCTCGCAAGTCACGAGCTTTGCCGACGCGCGACCAGACTGCTGCGAAGCTGCGGCAGCGGTCGAGCTGCATGCTGCTTCCGAGGCGCGGCATCGTCGGGCAAAGCATGGATGCAATGACATCATCAAAGAGTCGCCAGGACCAGGTTGGAGATATTTCGCGCACTTGATCTGGATCAAGCTGCCTCGCGCAACGAGTCGGAAACTGGCGGAACGTCGTCGCAAGCTGGGCCATTGTGGGGGCACGGAGCGACCGGGATGCCGTTATTGGCCTATTTCTGGAAGGTCGGAGCGGCGTTGCTCGCGCTCCTGTTCGTTGCGGACTTTTGTCTGCCCGGCGCGCAAGTCGCCGAGAGGACGATCGCGGATCGGGCGATCATACGCATTCACTCGGACCGCAAATGGCCCGAGCGTGTGGTCCTCGATATGACCGCGCCAGTGATCGTGGCGGTCGCATCTGCACCTTCGACTACAGAGCCTCCTTCCCTCGCCCGCACAGAGCCGCCGGTCATTCGGGCGGAGACATCCGCGGTTGCCAATGCACTCGCGATGGCGCGCGCGGACTCGCCGCCGCGCGAATCCGTCGAGCACAAGCGGCCGCGAAGGCCGCAACACATTGCGACGCGATCGAAACGACACCCGACGCCACAGATGGTCCTGGCGGCGCGGCAACCACAGTTCGGGTGGTTTGGCTACCGGGACTGGTGATCGCAATGGCGCTCGTGCGGCACTCGAACACGCCGGACATTCTCGCGTCTGTTCATCTCCCACGAAAAAGGCCCCGGTCGATGCCGGGGCCTGAGTTCACTGGGAAGACCTGAGATCAGTAGCGAGCCGTGACCGGCGCGCCGTAACCGCCGAAGCGATAGTTCAGCCGAAGTGTGACCATGTCGATATCCTGGGTGACGCCGCTGCCCGTGAGCGCGAGCCCGCCGGGCGTGACCACGCCGGCTGCGAAGGCGGTGTTGTCGCGCCCCATCCAGAGATGGTCGTACTCGACACCGACCGACCAGTTCGGCGTGAAGCCGTATTCCCAGCCAACACCGAGAGCACCGCCCCAGCGCGTGTGACCTGCGGAGGCGAGGCCAACGCCCGTGACGTTGTTGAAAATGTCGAAGCGATTACGGGTCACCGCCGCGCCGCCCTTCAGGTAGAACAGCGAGGCGTTCCATGCCCAACCTACCTGGGCCGTGAAGAGCCCGATGCCATCTGTCTTGCCCGTGGTCGAGACCAGCGGATCAATCAGGCTGACACGCGTGTTCTTGATCTCGGCCCAATCGCCCTGCGCTTCCAGGCCGAGCACAAACTGATTGGTCTGCCAGCGATACCCGAGCTGTCCGCCGATCAAGCCGCCGGAGCGATCGGCGCAACCACTTGCGAGCGTCCCTGCGGCCGTCACGAAGTCCACGCAGCCACGGCTCTGCCCCCAGCCGCCGTTGGCGCCGATGTAGAATCCCGTCCAGTTATAGACTGCCATCACAGGTACCGGCGGCGGCGCTGCCTTGACAGCCATATCGGCAGCCATGGCCGGAGCCACCATGCTCAGCGCCGCGAAGCCGATCGCAGCTATCGAGAGCTTCTTCATCGTCGAATCCCCTTTTCCTAGATCTCTGCCGTTCAAAAATTGAGCCTTATGCAGGCTGGCGTGCATATTGCGAACGTCTCGAAGGTTACGCGCGAGGGAAGCTTTGGCTCGTACCAAAATGGCAACACTCAAGCGCCACGTCTGTGCACGATAACGTGCTTACTCGCCATCCATCTCGGAGCGCGAAGTGCTGTCTTGTTCGTCGGCAAGCCAGGCGTGGATGCCGGAGGATGGGATGAGCCGCCTGGGAAGATGGGGGTTGATCGTGCCTGCAAAGACCGCAAGCCCCTCGTCGAGCCTGGCACGCGCGAACAGCTTGGCTTCATGCTCGGTCGCGAAAGTCTTCGTCTCACGCGGACTCCGCTGTCTCAAAAGTAGCCCCCGTTTTCGAACTTCAAAGGTGACGTACCAAGTCGGAATCATCGCTCGCACCAACGCCTCGCCAACCAGCCCGGTTGCTGTTGTGGTTTGGCCGTGATCGCAGCGCTTGATGCAGATCAACTCGAATGGCTTGTCGATTTCGCCAGCGAGGAAGGCCAGATGCAGCGCAGCAGCGGCGGGAGCTGCCGCCTATGGCGCCTATGGCTATCGCCGGGCGTGCGGATATCAGCCGCCCTGCTATTGAGGCGCCGGTTCGAAGGCGCGCAAGCCGTTGAGCTAGATCAACACCGGGCCCCTCTCCGGCGGCAGCGTCGAGGTCTGACCGCGAAGGACGGACTATGAATGCGCTGCTCAGGGAAATCCGGCACAGCCCGCTGCTGTGGCTGCTGATTGTCGTGCCCGTCGTGATCGTGCTCGAGCACGTCATGCCGGACGCGCATACGCTGCTGTTCGTGCTGGCCGTGATCGCCATCGTGCCGCTCGCGAGCCTGCTCAGCCACGCGACGGAGGCCGTGGCCGAGAAGACAGGCGATGCGGTCGGTGGGCTGTTGAACGCCACGCTTGGCAATCTCACGGAGCTCATCATCGCGGTCACAGCGTTGCAGGCCGGTCAATACATGCTGGTCAAAGCCTCGATCGCGGGTGCGATCGTGACCAACTCGCTGTTCATGCTGGGCGCATCGCTGTTTCTGGGCGGATTGAGGCATCGCGTGCAGGAATACAACCGGGCAGGTGGCAGGCTCCATTCCGCGCTGCTGCTGATGGCCACGATTGCGCTGTTGTCACCCTCGGCCGTGGCCGATCTCGACTTTCCCGGACACGAGGCGACGGTGCAGCGCTTGAGCACCGCCTTGGCGGTCCTGCTGATCGCGGCCTATGGTCTCAGCCTGCTGTTCTCGCTGAAAACGCACAAGGAGCTGTTTGCAAGCAGCGACCATGGCGAGGCTGGCGGCCCGATACTGCCGCTTGCAATCGCCGTTCCGACACTGGGGATCGTCACCGTGCTGGTTGCGCTCGTGAGCGAAATCTTCGTCGCGTCGGTGCAGAAGGCCGCCGAAACGCTCGGCATGACGCCGGCATTCGTCGGGTTCATCGTCGTTGCCCTGGTCGGGGCCGCGGCCGAGATGGCCGTGGCGTTTTCCGCGGCACGCCGCAACCGGCTCGACATGAGCGTGAGCATCGCGCTCGGAAGCGCCAGCCAGATCGCCTTGTTCGTCGCACCCGTTCTCGTGCTGCTGAGCTACGTTGTCGGGCCGCAGCCCATGGATCTTCAATTCTGGCCGGGCGCGGTGACCATGGTCATGATCGCCGCCGTGGTGACGAGCTTCGTCACCAATGGCGGACGCTCCGCCTGGTTCGTCGGCGCGCTCCTGCTCTGCATCTACGCGATCTTCGCGATGACGCTCTACATGGTCCCGCCCGGCTCGCACGGCCCGGTCTAAAGCATGATCCGGAAAAGTGCGCAGCGGTTTTCCGAAAAGATCATGCTTGAACAACGACCTAAAGCGCCGCGCGCCGGTTGACCTGTCGGGCAAAACAGCGGCACGATGGCATCATCGGCCTCGATAACATCCAGATCGCGACCAGCTCCGGGCGACACTCTGCTTCCATGAATCGCTTCAGTACCGACAACCTGAACGCCGAGCGGCTGAACGAAAGTCACCTCGACGACCTCGTCGCGCTCCATCTGGATCCCGAAGCGTCGCGTTATCTCGGCGGCGTGCGCTCGGCGGAGGCTACGGAGAAATATCTCGTCGCCAACATGGCGCATTGGGATCAGTACGGCTTCGGCCTGTGGACCCTGCGCACGAAAGACGGCGCCTTTGCCGGACGGGCGGGCATCCGGCACATCCTGGTGAATGACGTCGACGAGATCGAGATCGCCTATGCGTTCGTGCGCGGCGTCTGGGGCCGGGGATTTGCCAGCGAGATCGCGACTGCGCTCACTCGGATCGGGCTGTCACAGCTCGAGCTGCCGTCTCTCATCGGCATCGTCTATGTCGCAAACGGCGCATCGCGCCGTGTGCTGGAGAAATCGAATTACCTGCTCGAGCGGAGCGCGAACCGTCACGGTGAGGACGTGGTGATCTACCGCATCCGTCGATGAAAGCCGCGGGTCCTCCTGCGCGGTGACGACGTAACCACCGCGCAAGAGGTTGAGCCGCCCAGCCCCTTAAGGTGCGATGCGATCAGGATGGAGCGTCATCGCGCTTTAGCTTGTTGTTTATGCATGATGACGTCGCCGCGCGGCCTCGCGGATCCTACCTGAAATACCCCAACACGAGATCGATGTCGGAGCTTCCGGCCACCGTGCCGGTCAGTTCGGCGTCGATGACGCGGCGGCAGGCGTCGATCGCGGCGTGGTCGCCGAGGTCGTTGGCGGCTTCCAGCACGAGCCAGGCCGCGTCCACCGACGCCTTGTCGGGTGCTCCGCCGCCGAGATCGGCGGTGACGGCGCTGTTGAGGTTCTTCTTGCGAACCGCGGTGCCGAATTGAGGCAACATTGCAAATACTCCCCTTCGAATTCCGGGACGATGCTCAGTGGACCTGAAGCTCGGGCTGACGGCCGCCGGCGGCGGAATCCGCGGTCTTGCGCGACTGGTAGAACTTCAAGACGCTGCGCGAGGTCTCGATCTTGAGCCGGCCGAAATCGCGCTCGTTTTCGTGCAGCTCGCGCGCCGTGATCAGATGATCCTTGGCGCCGAGGAACAGCAGCGACATGGTCGTGTCCCAGGAGAAGTCGAGCGCCTTGCACAGCACCAGAATCATCTCGCGGTTGCGGTCCATCATCGCGCGCTCGATCACGTCGACCGGCAGCGCCGACAGCAGCGACAGGCCGATCTGCACCTCGTCGAAGCGATGCTGGCGCGCATAGTTCGAGATCGAATCCTGGTTGAGGTTGCCCTGGCGATGCTGCGTCGTCACCACGCGCTTGGCGACGAAATAGCTGCGCGAGGACGGGCCGAACTTGGACTGGAGATCGCCGGTGACCTCGGTCACCGAGCTCTGGATCTGCGCCATCATTTCGGGCCGCTCGGTCTCGAGGCGGCGGCGGACGTCTTCCGACGCCTTCGAGATCAGCTGCTGGAAGATGTGGCGCGGCACGTCCTTGCGCAGGCCAAGCTGCTCGGCGAGGATCGAATCGCCTTCGGCGCGCCGGACCATGTGCAACAGGCCCGAACCGGAGAAGCGCGCGCCCTCGTTCCTGGCCACCGACGTCACGACCTCCTGATCGCCGCGCTTGACCAGCACGTCGGTGACGGCCTCGCCGATCGATTTGCGCTGGGCGATTGCGAGCAGATGCGACTGGCCCTTGGTCATGGCGCTCTCGACCAGCATCTTCTCGTCGAGACGAGTGGAGTCGCGCAGCACGGGACCGGCGACCTCGATCTCGTCGTCGAGCGCCAGCTTTTCGATGACGTTGAGCGGAGCATGATCGCACGCCGACATCAGCTCCGAGAGCTGCGCCCGCGCAGCGACCTCGATCTCGTCGGCGAGCCGCCCGATGACCTCGCCGAACATGCTGATCTCGTCGTCGCTGTAGCGGCCGGTGATCAGAATGTCGGTCGCATGCCACAACGCCTTTGCCCGACTCTCGTCAGTGCCGCGCGCGATCGCGTCGTCCAGATCCTGTAGAAGCGTTTTCGCCCCGTTCATCTCGATAACCCCAATTCTTGGCAGTTCTTTTGGCGCGCCGCCCCGCCGCTCGTGGCGGGACACCGGATTCCCTGGGAACTGACGCTAGAGATCAAACGCGAGAATTCGGTAAAATCGGCAAATCAGTTTTGCCGGGCAAAATTCATTCAAATGCGAGGGAATGGGTTTACGGGCGGACAAGGCGGCTCGGAAGGTGCGCTCCCTCTCCCGCTTGCGGGAGAGGGTTGGGGAGAGGTTGTCTCAACGGAGAGACTCCCAATGTGGAGACATCCCCCACCCGGCGCTTCGTGCCGACCTCCCCCGCAAGCGGGAGAGGTCGCACCGAGCCCGCGGATTCATCTCTCTAAACAAGGGCACCCTTACGGATTCTGCGGCGTCAGCACCAGCGGCGGCTTCGGCTTGGGCTTGGCGGGCGGCGGACCCGGAGCGGGCTTCACGTCGATGGCCGGCGGCAGCGGCGCAAGCTGTTGGGCAAGCGGCGGGCTTGGAGCTGCGGGAGCGGCCTGCGGAGCCTTCGGCAGCGGCGCGGCTTTCGGCTTTGACGGCGCGCGGCGCGGATCCTGGCCCGGCAGCGGCACGTTAACCGGCGCCTGCTCGGGCGCTGCATCCGGAGACACCAGCGTCGGCAGCGCCGCGGTCGCCGGCGGCGGCTCGCCGCGCTCGATGGCGTCGAGCCGCCGCGTCTCGCGGTCGATCGTGCGCACCGCAAGCCAGGACGACAGCGGCGCAAGGTCGATGGTGCGATTGAGCTTGTCGGGAGGGCCGGCCGCGAACAGCTGGATCTCCGGCGGGGCGCCGGAGAGGCCGGTCATGATCGGCGTCAGGCTGGCGCGGATGTCGGCCTGGTCGGCGGGAATGTCATAGCCGCCGGAGACGATGGCGCGGGCGTTCTTCGCTTCCAGGGGCGTGGCGCCGACGCGCAAGCGACCGTCGCGGATCGTGAACGGGATCTGCGCCGAGGCCACCGCGATCGGCGCGGCGGCAAGCGCGGGCTCGACCAGCTGGCGCAGGCGGTTGTCGTCGGCGACCTGGCCGCCATCGCTGGCGCGAATCGCGATCTCGAAGGCGCGCGGATTGAGGCCGCCGATTTCCGCGGAGTGCAGCGTCACCGTGCCGTTGCCGGCGAGCGCACCGGTGAGTGCCGCGACGCTGCGGCCCTGGCTGGTCAGCGCCATCTGCACCGAGGCGCGCCCCTTCGGCAGCGCGAGATCGCGATAGCGCAGCGTCGCCGCATCGACATTGCTGAGATCGATGCGCGCGTTCAGCGCAAGACCATTCGCGCCGTTGCGTGCGTCGAAGCTCGCCGACATCTCGCCGCCACTGAGACCGCCCTTCAATGCATCGAGTGCGAGCGACTGGCCGTCGCTTCGCAGCGTGCCGCCGAACGGGCGCAGCTCGATGCCGCCGGGCAACATCCCGCGCAACGCCTGGAAAGCGATGCGGCCGCGCCAGCCGCCCAACAACCCCGCGCTCAGCGGCTCGCCGGACTCGTGTCCCGCCGCGCCGATCGCCATCGCCAGCGCGGGCGCCAGATCGAGCGTATCGAGGCCGACTTCGCCGTCGATGCTCCTTTCCTGATCGAGCGTCACCGCCAGATGACCGCGCAAATGCGAGCCGGCTGCATTGCCATCGAGATCGTCGAAGGTCAGGCGGTTGCCGGAGAGCGTGAGGCGGGAGGACAGGCTGACGGCCTGCATCGATTTGCCGGCCCGGCTGGTCCCGAACAGCGGCGCCAGATTGGCGTTGCGCACGCGCAGGTTCACGCTGGCTTTCGGCTCCGACAATTCGACGCTGCCCTGCGCATCGGCGTCGAGCCCGCCGCCGCTGAGCTTTGCGTTCAATTGCAACGGCCGCCGCCATGCACCGGTCAGCTTGCCTTCGAATTGCGACGCGCCCTCGCCTGCGGCCACCACGCGATCGAGCCCGAGCAGCGCCAGCAGCGCGCCGGCCTGCGGCGTCGATATCTTCGAGTCCAGCGTGAAGTCGCTGTTGCGCAATTTGTCGATATCGATGCCGTTGACCGCCGCCACCGGCGTCTGCGCAGCCAGCGTTGCACTGGCCTTGAACTGCGGCGCGTCGAGGTCGAGCACGGCGCGGGCATTGCTGCGATCGGCATGCTCGGCATTCCTGTCGAGGCTGAGATCGAGCTTGAGACGGGTCGCGCCTGGTAATGAGGGGATGGCATCGAAACGGGCGCGGACCGCAGGCGCAAACGGCTCGATCAACGCGGTGAGCTCGCGCAGCGCATTGGCCGAGGATTTCAGCGCGAGCTTGCCGGTGGCCTTGGTGCGGTCGAAGCTGCCGCTCGCCTCGGTGGTCACGCCGCTGGCCTGGCCGAAGCGCAGCTGCTCCAGCGACAGCGATGCCGGGCCGTAACCGAGCTTTGCCCCGAATGGCCGCAGCTCCTGGCCGGCGGAGATGGCGCGGCCGATATCGAGCGAGAGCTTTGCCTCTTCCGGCCATTCGCCCTGCGGCCCCGCAAGCGCGCGCACAAAGCTCGCGGCGGCGTCGAGATCGAGCCGGTCGGCCTTGAGCTCGGCGTCGATCCGCGAGCCCTTGCTCGCGCCTGTTTGCACGAAGGCGATGCGGCCCGTGACGGCGCCGCCTTCGATATCGGCCTTCAGCCTGTCGATGGCGAGATGGTTGGCGGCGATGGTCACGTCGCCGGCAAGGCGCAGCGGCCGCGTGCTGCGGCGGTTGACCTCGCTGCGGCCCTGCAACCAGGCCACCAGCGCGTCAGGATCGGAGGATTCGACACTGAGACGACCGCTGAAACTGTCGGCGCCGGGAGCTGCGCCGTTGAGCGAGAGTTGCGTCATGCCGGGCGCGCGCAGCTCGAGCCGCTGGAAGGTCCAGGACCTTCCATCGGTCTGAAGCTCGGCCGCGATGTTCTGCAGCGGGCGGCCGCCAAGCATGATCTGGTCGGAATTGAACTCGATCTGCGCCGGGATCGGAGCCTGCGGAATGGCAGCCAGCCCCGCGCGCAGCGCCGGCAGGATGCGAAGCGGCTCGGCATCGTCCTTGCCCGCGAGCCTGTCGGCATCGACCTGGCGCGCCGACAGCACCGCGCGCAGCAGCGGCGAGGCGCCGAATTTGAGGTCGCCGACGCCGCCGAGCTTCAGCGCATTGTCTTCAGCGCCGAAGCTCGCGTCGATCTGCTCGAACTTCGCACCGGCTGGATCCGCCCTAAGCTTGGTCGTGAGCTTCCACGGCGTTGGACCCGCCTCGCCCGCCTTCTTGACCGCCGGTACGGCCAGCGTCAGCGCACCGTCGAATTTCGGCAGGCGATTGTCGAAGGCGAGCACGCCTTCGAGATCGGCGAGGATGGCACGCTCGCCGGGATCGATGTTGAGGTGGAGACGGGTGGCGCTGCCGTCGGCGCTCGGGCCGGAGGAGACGCGGAACGGATAGCGCACCCCGGCGGCGGTGAACCTGCCGTCGCCGCGCACCGAGCCCGCGAGTGAGCGGACGTCGCCGGAGAAGGCGATGTCGTTCAGCTCCAGCGTCGAGCGGCTGGCGGCATCGTGGAGCGCAATGCGGCCGGTGAGATTCACCCGCTCGATGGCAAGCGAGGCCAGATTGAAGGTGCCGCTCGCGGTGGAGGGCAGATCGACCCGCCCCCGGGCATCGAGACCAAGATCGACCGCCATGCCGCCCACCGAAAGCTCGGTGGCGCGCCATTCGCCGCGCATCAATGAGCCCAGGCTGAACTCGACATCGAGCTTGTCGGCGCGCAGGCGGCCGAGATCGTTGTTGCCGCCGAAGGTGACCTGGCGCAACCGCAGCGTCGGCGCCGGCAACAGACGCGCGTCGAGCTCGCCCGCGACCCGCACCGGCACGCCGATGATCTTGCCAGCCTCCGCCTCGAACTGGGGCCTGAACTGGTTCCAGTCGACGTAGTAAGGCCCGATCAGCGCGGCCAGCAGCGCAATAATGAAGGCAATCGCCAATCCGAGCAGCGTCGTCTGCACGGGTCTCCCCTCGGCCAAACCGGCATCCGGACCAAACCCTGGCCTTAGTGGACTTCAGGCGCGCCGGAACAGCCCCTTATATAGGGGGAAGTGTGGCGAAGTCACAGCGACTGTTGCGCGCGGAGGTTAATGCCAGACCGCCCTCACCAGCTCGCCGGCAGCCGCTTCAGGCCGCGCAGCACGAAAGTTGGCCGCCATTCCGGGTTTTCGACGTTGTCGATGCGCAAATCGGGCAGCCGCCGCAGCAGCGTGGCAATGGCGATCTCGGCCTCGATGCGCGCCAGCTGGGCACCGAGGCAGAAATGGATACCGCCACCGAACGACAGCGGTTTCACATTCTGGCGGGTGACATCGAGTTGGTCGGGCCGATCGGGATAGACCGCGGGATCGCGGTTGGCCGAGCCGAGCAGGCACAGCACGGTCTCGCCCTTGGGGATCCTCTTGCCGCCGAGATCCTCGATCTCCTCCAGCGCGACGCGTCCGGTCATCTGCACCGAGGAATCGTAGCGCAAAAATTCCTCGATCGCGCCTGCCATCAGCTCGGGGCGCGCCTTGAGCAGCGCAAGCTGGTCCGGATTGCGGTGGAGCGCGAGCAGGCCGTTGCCGATGAGATTGACGGTGGTCTCGTGGCCGGCGCCGAACAAGAGGATGATGTTGGCGGTCAGCTCCTCGTTGGTGAGCTTGTTGCCGTCCTCCTCGGCCTGCACCAGCTGGGTGGTGAGATCGTCCCCGGGATTCTTGCGGCGCAGCTCGAACAGCTGCTGGAAATACATCTGCGCCATCAGGTTGCCCTCGTTGCCCTTCCTGATCTCCTCGGCAGTGAGCGGCACGGGGTCGAGCAGCCGCCCGCCGTCACGCGAGCTCTTGTAGAAGACCTCGCGATGGTCCTCGGGGATGCCGAGCATCTCGCAGATGATGGTGACGGGCAGGCGGAAGGCGAAATCCTCGATCAGGTCCATGTGGCCACGCTCGATCACGGCATCGATGGCCTGGTCGACGATCTCCTGGATGCGCGGCCGCATGTCCTCGACGCGGCGGGCGGTGAAGGCCTTCACGACGAGGCCGCGCAGGCGGGTGTGGTCGGGCGGATCGGCCTGCAGCATCCAGTGGCTCATGCTGCGGAACACCGGCTCGTCCATGATGGCGGCGCTATATCGGCGCTTGGAGCGCTCGACGAAATCCTTGCCGAAGCGCTTGTCGCGCATCACGAGGCTGACGTCGGCGTGGCGACTGGTGACGAACTGGCCGAACGGCGTCACGTGGATCGGATCGTTCGTGCGCAGCCGTTCATAGTGCGGATAGGGATCGCGGATGAAGTCCGGCGACAGCGGGTTGAACAGCGGTCCGCCTGCGCCTTGCACGTGCTCGTTCATGGTGACCTCAATCGGTTGCCGATGACACGAATACGCCGATCGCAGCCCCACTGCCCGGCGTAACCATCCCTGAATTATCAACTCGATACATTGTTGTATCGAGTTGCATTCTGCCCTAACCTCGTCCGATGTCAAGGGTGAGAACCAGACCGACCAGGGACGATACGCGCGACAAATTGTTCGAGGCGGCCGCGCGCGTGTTCGAGCAGGACGGCATCGGCGGCGCCAGCATCGAGGCGATCGCGGCGGCGGCAGGCTTCACCCGCGGCGCGTTCTATTCCAACTTCAAGAGCAAGGACGAGCTGATCATCGCCATGCTCGAGGACCATGTCGAGCAGTCGATCCGACGCAACCTCGACATCCTCGCCCAGCACGACAATCTCGACGACTTCATTGCTGCGCTGAAGGCGATGGACCGCTCGCGGCAGGATCCCCTCGCCCGCTCGCCGCTGCTGCACATGGAGATGATCCTGTTCGTCGCCCGCGCCGAGAAGCGCCGTCCCGAGCTTGCCAAACGCCTGCGCGCGCGGCGCAAGCTGGTGGCCGACATCGTCGAGGCGACGTTGAAGAGCAACGGACGCAACGACAATCTGAATCCGCCCTGGATGGCCTCCGTCGTGCTGGCGCTCGAAGACGGCTTTCGCCTGCACCGGCTGATCGATCCCGAGACGACGCCTGCGGATAGCTTCTTGCGTGCGATCACGGATTTGCGGCGGAGGACGGGGCTGGCGTCGGACACGGGGGCGTCTTCATAGCGCGCGGTGGCCCCGAGCAAGCGAGCCGCGAGATTTGTCGCAGGATCGGACAAGGCGCGCCCGCTTTGGGAAAGAAGCTCGATCCGCCCTGCGTCACAAACGAGCGCCATCGTTCGAACCCAGGGTTTCGTCCTGCCTCAGTTCCCCAGCGGCGCTGCCACGCCGACGTCTGTTGTCGATGCCCTGAAGGCGGTTGCCGGGCTTCCGCCAAAGGCACGGGCGAGCTTTTCCTGGGGCCAATGCGTTCGCGGCACCTACACCCCGTCGCATCAGGCCGAGGAGATCACCAGATCCCGCAGCTTCACCAAGCCGTCCCGGGTGCTGGCGCGGTTCTCGGCGGACGGCTGCACCCCGGATGCGGTGGTCACTGACAGGTGCTCGCTGCGTGGCTTCAGCTTCCGGCTCGGCAGCGAGGGGCAGCGCTCCGCGATACTCACCCAGAGCGCGCCGGTTCATTTCGCCAGAACACTCGACCAGATGCTGGCGTTCCTCCAGGCGCGCATGCCGGGACCGGACGGCAAGCAGGACATGGCGCAGGTCGAGGCATTCTCCGCCGCCAATCCCGAAACGCTGCATCAGGCAAGCTACCTTGCCGTGCACCCGCCACCCGCAAGCCTTGCGTGCACGACCTATTGGGGCGTGCACGCCTTTCCCGCGACGAATGCAAAGGGCGAGACACGGTTCATCAAATTCAAGGTCGCGCCGGTCGGCGAGGAAGGCAGGCCGCCCGAGGACGCCGCTGCAGCCGAGTCCACCGGCCTTCTGCGCGGCGAGCTCGAAGCCCGGATCGGGGCACGCGATGTCAGGTTCAGCGTGATGGCGCTGCTGGACCGGCCCGGCGACCCCGTCATGGACGTGACCGAGCGTTGGCCCGATGAGGATGCGCGCGAAGCGGTACGCCTCGGAACGATCGTGATCACGGGCACAGAATCAGACGAGGCGTGCGACGGGTCCGCGTTCAATCCGGCCAATCTTGCCGACGGCATCGGCCACCCGCCGGACGAGATGTTTGCAGCGCGCAGCGCCGCCTATGCCATCTCTCAGGCACGGCGCCGTTGAGCGGATGGCGTCTTGAGCCCGGATCACGTTTCGCTTTCCGGCACGCCCTGCGCCTCGCGGCGCCACATTCCCGGGCTCATCCCGACCACCGAGGAAAATACCCGGGTGAAGTGGCTTTGATTGGCGAACCCGGCCGATATCGCAATCTCCGCCAGCGACAGGTCGCGCACCGTCATCAATTGCTTGGCCGTGTCCACGCGCTGGCGCAGCAGCCATTGGTGCGGCGGCAGGCCGGTGGAGACGCGAAATGCACGCGAAAAATGACTGACGGACAGATCGAACTCGGCTGCGATCTTGTCCAGTGAGAGCTTTCCGCGGAGATCGGATTCCAGCCTTTCGCAGGCCCGCTTGACCTGCCAAGGAGCAAGGCCGCCGCGCGCCGGCTCGGCGGCGCACCGCAATCCGCCGTAGGTCGTCGCAACATGTGCGGCGAGCGCGAGCATCATGTGGTCGATGAAGAGCTGGTTGGCCTCATCAGGCTGGCGCAATGCCGCCAGGAACGATGCGCCGAGATGGCGGATCGTCATATCGTCATGGCCGACGCCGGGCTGATAGGCGAGTTCGCCAATCCTTGGCGCGCCGCCTTGCCTCGCCATGTCGTCCAGCACTGAACGGGGCAGATGGAAGAACAGAGAATGGAAAGGCTTGTCGATCACATAGCGCGGATCGCGTTTCAGGTCGTACAGATAGGTGGCGCCGGCGCGGATATCGCTCTTGATCACGCAACGGCCACGCTCCCAGCACTCGCAATCGGCGAAATCGCGAAATTTGAGGCTGACGAGATAGGCGTCCTCCGAGGGCATCGAATCGGAAAGACGCGGCATGGGATGGTCATCCCGGGTCTCGGTGACGGCGAGCTCGGCGCTGCGCAGCGAACGCGTGACCAGCGTTGGCGGCGCATCTTTCAGATGCAGAAACCGTTCGACCCTCTGCGCGAAGGCAGCTGCCTGTGTCATGGCCGTGATCTCGTATGAGAGGGGACTTGGGAGCGCGGCGCCATCGCCAAATCACCCCTAATTATCCGACATCGCCAGGCGACGGTCCAGACCAGCGCGTCGGAGCGACAGCCGTATGACGGCCCGCCGCATTATTGCCTCAGATCGCCTTTCACGAGCAATTTCAACGGGTTTTGTTACCTCTCGCGCAATCCCGGCTCAATGCCTCGGCAAGCGCGTCGCCGGCCCATCGTGCGTTTGTGAAAGCGCGCGCCGGCTTGGAGCAGGATCGGACAAAGCATCACCGCTTCAGGAAATACGCGGAACCTTCGCAGCGCATAGAACACGCGCCGACCCGTACAAGTACGGACACTGATCGAAAGCTTGAGCTGATCAGGAGGAGCCACCCAATGACCGGGAGCACTGCACCCATGCGCAATCCCTCGCACCAGGGCTTGCCACCCCCGCCGGGCTCACAGCCGCACGATCGCTCGAGCTCCGAGCGACGCGCCGATGCGGAAATGGCGCGCGTGCTCGGGACCGAGCCACTTCGCATGGCACTGGACTCCTCCGGCGCCGGGATTGCCCATTGGAAACATGATCGATTGCACGACGTCGTCAAGCCCATGAGCCACCACGTGATCATGGCCCATAACGGCATGGTGCAGCGCATGGAGCGGCGGACAGGAAAATCGGTTGCGATCGGCACGTTTCGTCGCGGGGTCGTGGTCATCATTCCGGAAGGATCAAGCTCCCGCTGGGACATTCCGAAGCCCGTGGATGTGGTTCAACTGTATCTTCCTGATGCAACGTTGAAGCGCGTTGCTCGCGAAGCCGAGATCACGGGAACGAACGAGCTGCTGGAGCGGACGGCGCATCCTGATCCCATTACGTCTCGGCTGCTCCTGAGCGTGGCTGATACGCTGGGAGGCAACGAAGCCCTGGATACGCTGTTTCGGCATCAGCTGACGGATCTTCTGACCACGCGCCTGCTGGTTGCCCACACAGGTTCGCCAGCCACGCTGCAGCCGACCATGGGCGGGCTGTCGCCGAAGATCCTGCTCCGTGCGATCGAACGATTGCGCTCGGACAGCGATGCGGACGTCTCGCTTGATGCTCTGGCTTCCGATGCCGGATTATCGCGCTTTCACTTCTGCCGTGCCTTCAAGGAGAGCACCGGCCTTTCCCCGCACTCCTGGCTGCGCCAACACCGGCTCGAGCAGGCCATGAAGATGCTGCGCGACAGCGACGAAGCGGTCGTCTCGATCGCCGCGGCGCTGGGCTATTCGTCGCAGACGGCGTTCGCAGCAGCCTTCAGGAAGCTGACCGGCGAGACGCCGAGCGACTGGCGCAGGCGGCACGCGCGCTAACGAGCCCCGCCGATCCGGTCCGTCATCGGCGGACTGTCAGCGACGACACTTAACCGCGCGATCCAGCGCCTGCGGTCCGAAGTCGAGACGGACCTATCACTCGCCGCGCTGGCGTCGGATGCCGGGCTGTCGCGCTTCCGTTTCCGCCGCGCGTTCAAGGAAAGCACTGGACTTTCACCGCATGCCTGGCTGCGCCAGCACCGGCTCGAGCAGGCCATGAAGATGCTGCGCGACTCCGACGATTCGATCGTCTCGATCGCAGCTGCGCTTGGCTATTCCTCGCAAACGGCGTTCGCAGTCGCCTTCAAAAAAGCTGACCGGCGAGAGCCCGAGCGACTGGCGCAGGCACAAGCGTTAGCAGCAATCGCGATGCAACCGCGGCAATCGCTCTGGCGCAGCGGCAGATTCGATCCGCTAGACCATCACCGTGCCAGACCAATCGACGGAGACCGAAGATGACCTGGAAAAACTTCATCAGCCGGCGGGTGATCGCTTCGCGACGCCGAGGCCTTGCAACCGCAACATTGTACGGACTCTCGCTGGCCGTTCGCTTCACGTCGGCGACGGGCGAGCAGGTCGAGATTCCGGCGCAAGCCATGCATCCGACCTACCCGCTGGTGTCCATCATGACCCGGGATGGCTCCGGTCTTCCCTACCAGGACTGGGGCCCGAGGACGACTCAGCCGGTCGTCTTTCGTCAAGGTTGGCTACGCCAAAGTTCGTTGCACCAAGGCTGGCCATCGAGTTCGCCGCTGTCGCGCTGCGCCGCGCCTTAAGGCCGGCGATTCACTTCACCTCTTCGTGCCGTCACCGAGCAGCGACGGCGCGCGCACGGACTTCGAAACGCAGAGATCGAAACGCAGAGATCAAGGAGTAAACTCATGCGACTGGTCATCATCGGCGCCGGCTTCGCCGGCATGTACGCCGCCCTTTCCGCCGCACGCCTGCGCGAGATCCAGGGCGTCTCGCCAGACCAGCTCGAGATCGCGCTGGTTGCCCCCGAGCCGACGCTCGTGGTTCGCCCGCGGCTCTATGAACGAAAGCCCGAGACCCTGACGGCGCCCTTGCTCGACGTGCTCAGGGCCATCGATGTTACCTATGTGCAGGGCATTGCCGAGACGGTCGACACCAAATCGAGCATGGTGAAGATCGCGACAGTGAAGGGCACGAAGAAGACCCTCTCCTACGACCGCCTCGTCGTGACCACCGGCAGCCGGCTGTTTCGCCCCAACATTCCGGGCCTTGCCGAGCACGGTTTCAGCGTCGATTCGCTCGCGGATGCGATCACGCTGGACAAGCATCTGCATGGCCTCGCCAAGCGGCCCGCCACGAACGGGCGCGACACGGTCGTCGTCTGCGGCGGCGGCTTCACCGGCATCGAGGCGGCCACCGAAATGCCGGCGCGGCTTCGCGAAATCCTCGGCACGAGCGCAAAGACTCGCGTCATCATCGTCGAGCGCAACAATGCGATCGCGCCCGATATGGGCGCAGGCCCCCGCCCGGTCATCGAGGAAGCCCTGCGCAAGGTCGGCGTGGAGACACGGATCGGCGCCGGCGTCGCCTCGCTCGATGAATCCGGCGTTACGCTATCGAGTGGCGAGCACATCGAAACCGAGACCGTGATCTGGGCGGCGGGCATTCGCGCCGCGCCGTTGACGACGCAGATTCCCGCCGAGCGCGACAGTTTCGGCCGGTTGCTTGTCGACCGCTGCCTGCAGGTGACAGGCGTTCAGGGCGTCTTCGCGGCCGGCGATGCGGCGCGTGCGGCCTGCGACGACGAGGGCAATTACGCGCTGATGTCGTGCCAGCACGCCACGCGGATGGGCGCCTTCGCCGGCAACAATGCCGCAGCCGAGCTGCTCGGCCTCACGACCAGGCCTTACCACCAGAAAACCTATGTCACCTGTCTCGACCTCGGCGAAGCCGGCGCGCTGTTTACGCGCGGCTGGGAGCGCAACGTCGAGATGGTCGGCGACGTCGCCAAGAAGACGAAGCGGGAGATCAACACGGTCTGGATCTACCCGCCGCGCGCCGAGCGTGCCGCCGCGCTCGCGTCAGCCGATCCGGAACGCGTGACTGATCTCTAGACGCCCACCTGATGACGGCCGCGCTCCTGCGGGCGCGGCCCGCTGCAGCCCCTCAACAATCCACATGCGAACAGAGGAGTCTCAAAGATGAATCAGATGATTTCTCACGCTCAGAAGGAGACGAACATGAACCTGCACGACACCACACATTTCGACAGAGCGCGGTCCGACGAGCTGGTTCCGTCGCGTTATGCGCTCCGTGTCGGCGAGATCGACGTGATGGTGATCAGCGATGGCGTGCTGACGCCGCCCGCGGAGTCGATGGCCACCAACGCCGACCCGGCTGCACGAGGCGCGTGGCTGGACGACATGTTCCTTTCACGCGACGCGTTCGATTGGGCGCTGAACGAGGTCGTGGTGCGCAGCGGCGACCAGACCATCCTCATCGACAGCGGGCTCGGTGTGGAGTACCCGGACTTTCCGCGAGCCGGGCAGCTAGGCTCGCGACTCGATGCTGCCGGCATCGATCTTGGATCGGTGACCGACGTGGTGCTGACCCACATGCACTTCGACCATGTCGGCGGGCTGCTCGTCGACGGGGTGAAAGAGCGGCTGCGTCCGGACCTGCGGATTCACGTGGCTGCGGCCGAGGTCAAGTTCTGGGCAGCGCCGGATTTCTCCCGCACCGCCATGCCGCCGGCGCTCGCCGACCTGGCTCGGCGCGCATCCAGCCAGTTCCTGGACGCATACCGTAACCAGTTGCGCATTTTCGAGGAGCAGCACGAAGTGGCGCCGGGCGTGGTCGTCAGGCGCACCGGCGGTCACACCCCCGGGCACAGCGTGGTCCGCCTGGCGTCCGGCGGCGACCGGCTGATGTTCGCCGGCGATGCCATATTCCCGGTCTCGTTTGACCACCCCGAATGGCACAACGGCTTCGAGCACGATCCCGAGGAGGCGACCCGCGTCCGGATCGGGCTCATGCGCGAGCTGGCGGAGACGGGCGCGTGGCTCGTCGCCACGCACATGCCGTTCCCGTCGATCGGCCGGGTAGCGACCGCAGGCGACCTGTTTCGTTGGGTCCCGACCTGGTGGGACTACTAACCGCGTGTTGGATCAGGTCGCCCCAGAACGCCCCAATCTCCGAACACCTCAAAGCATTGACCGCACTGCCCACGGCAGACGCGCGGTCACTTACTGAACTGCGTCAAGACAGAACGAAGGAGCTTTCAAGATGAACCAGACAATCCGTAACACTGAGGAGACGAACATGAACCTGCACCACACCACACGCCCCGGCGAGCCGGGGTCCCAAGAGCTGGTTCCTTCGCGCTACGCGCTGAAGATCGGCGAGATCGACGTGATGGTGATCAGCGACGGCGTACTGACGCTGCCAGGCGCGATGCTGGCCCACAACGCCGACCCGGCCGTCCGCGCGGCGTGGCTGAAGGACATGTTCCTGCCGCCGGACGCGTTCGATTGGGCGCTGAACGTGGTCGTGGTGCGTAGCGGCGACCGGACCATCCTCGTCGACGCCGGACTAGGATCCGACCCGGACTTGCACTTGCCGCGGGCCGGCCAGTTGAGCAAGCGACTGGCAGCCGCCGGTATCGATCTTGAGTCCGTGACCGACGTGGTGCTGACGCACATGCACATGGACCACATTGGCGGGCTGCTCGTCGACGAGGTGAAGGAGCGGCTGCGCCCGGACCTGCGCATCCACGTGGCAGCCGCCGAGGTCGCATTCTGGGAGGCGCCCGATTTCTCCCACGTCTCGATGCCACCGGGATTCCCGGACGCGCTTCGGGCGACCGCCAAGCGGTTCGCGAAAGAATACCACAACCAGCTACGTACCTTCGAGGACGAGCACGAGGTGGCACCGGGCGTGGTGGTCACGCGCACCGGTGGCCACACCCCCGGGCACAGCGTGGTCCGCCTGGCATCAGGCGGCGATCGGCTGACATTCGCCGGCGACGCCGTGTTCACTGTCGGGTTCGACCACCCCGACTGGCACAATGGCTTCGAGCACGATCCCGAAGAGGCGGCCCGCGTCCGGGTCCGTCTTCTGCGCGAGCTGGCAGCGAACGAAGAACTCCTCGTCGCCACGCACATGCCGTTCCCGTCCATCGGACGGGTCGCGGTCGACGGCGACCACTTTCGCTGGGTGCCAGCCTTCTGGGACTACTGACCGCTCGTCGGGTTGGAGCCGAACCGGGGTGCGTATTCACCGCATGAGTGAGTTCGCACCCTGTGTTCGACGCTGTCCCTAAGCCGTCCGCCTCACGGCGTCGCTGCCTGCCGGCGCAACATCCAGCCGCCCCAGCATCGCCCTCGCCTGCTCGGCGCAGTGCTCGATCAGCCAGCGCTCAAAGGCGACGGGGGGAAGTGCGGGGGCGTAGAAGAAGCCTTGCACGACGTCGCAGCCGAGCTCGGCCAGGGTCTTGCGCTGGCCTTCGGTTTCGACGCCCTCGGCGACGACGGTCATGCCGAGGCCCTGGCCGACGCGCACCACGGCGGTGGCGATTGCGAGCGCGCCCGCGTCACGTTCGATGTCGCGCATGAAACTGCGGTCGATCTTCAATTCGCGGATCGGCAAATGCGCGAGACGGCTGAGGCTGGAATAGCCGGTACCGAAATCGTCCAACGAGAGCCCGACGCCGAGCTCGCGAATCGCGTTCATGGTCTCGAGCGCGGCGACGCCGTCCTGCATGAAAGCGCCTTCGGTGATCTCCAGCATCAAGGCGTCCGCCGACAGATCGTATTCGGAGAGAATGTCCTTGAGCCGCGCGGCCAGCGTGACGTTGCGGAAATTGATCGGCGACAGGTTGACCGACACGCTAGGGATGTTGAGCCCGGCGCGGCGCCAGCTCGCCATCTGCCGGCAGGCCTCGCGCACCGACCACAGTCCGATCTGCTCGATCAGGCCGCACTCCTCGGCGAGCGGGATAAATTTTGCCGGCGAGACGTCGCCGAGCACGGCATCACGCCAGCGCGACAGCGCCTCGACGCCGTGGATGGCGCCGTCGCAGCTGCGGATCTGCGGCTGGTAGCTGAGAGTCAGCGCGCCTTCGACGATGGCACGGCGGAGCGCCGCGATCAGCGCCAGCCGCTGCTCGGTGAGCCCGTTCATCTCGGCGCTGAAGATACGATAGGTCGAGCGGCCCGCCTGCTTGGCCATGTACATGGCGGCATCGGCCTGCTGCATCAGTGTGTCGATGTCGGTGGCATGGTCGGGATAGAGGCTGATGCCGATGCTGGCTGACATCGGCATCAGCTTCGATCCGAGCTTCAAGGGTGCAGCCAGCGCCTCCGTGATGTCGGCCGCGACGCGCGCGGCGCTCTCGGCGTTGCGTTGAGGCAGCAGGATGACGAACTCGTCGCCGCCGAGCCGCCCCAGCATGTCCTCGGGGCCGATCTGCTCGCGCAGGCGTTGGGCGAGCTGGATCAGGAGTTCGTCGCCGGCGGCGTGGCCGAGCGTGTCGTTGACGTCCTTGAAATGATCGACGTCGAGGAAGGCCAGCGCGACATGGCTGCCGGTCGGGCAGGCATCGATCGCCGTGGTGATCAGGTGGCGCAGCTGCGCGCGGTTCGGCAGCCCGGTGAGAATGTCGTGATAGGCGAGCCGCGCGATCTCGGCGCGCGCTTCCTTGCGCTCGATCGCGAAAGCGCCGAGATTGACGCAGGCCTCGACGATGCGCCGGTGCCAATTGCTCGGCGCGCGGGGCTCCCGATAGTAGAAGGCGAAGGTCGCGATGACCCGGCCGTCCTTGGCCTTGACCGGCGTCGACCAGCAGGCGCGCAGGCCGATCGCGAGCGGCATGGCCTTATAGGGCTGCCAGCGCGGATCGGTCTCCAGATCGGTCGCCAGCACCGGTTCGCCGTAGAAAGCGGCGGTGCCACAGGAGCCGACATCGGGGCCGATGGCCACGCCGTCCAGCGCGCGGGAATAATCATCGGGCAGGCTGGGGCCGCCGAGCGGATGGATCAGGCCCGCGGCATCGACGTGAAGCAACGAGCAGACCACGTGGGGCGCGATCTCCTCGACGCGACGGCACAGCCTGTCGGCGATCTCGCCGATCGGCACCTCGTCGGCGAGCGCGCCCATGATGAGTTGCTGGAGCGAGCGCAGCTGCTTGGTCTCGGTGATGTCCTCGAGCAGCGCGAAGATGTGCTTGACCCGGCCCTTCGTGTCGCGGAAGGCATCGATCCGGGCGCAGACCCAGATCTCCTCGCCGTCCTTGTCGTAGACCAGCACCTCGGCTTCGCCGCGGCGACCGCCATGCATCAGGCGCTTGATGAGCTTCGCGATGGCCTTGCGATCGGTATGCCGGCCGGCGATCAGCTCGCCAGCGCGGCGGCCCTCGGCCTCCGCGTTGCTGTAGCCGAACAGCGTCGTGAAGGCGGAATTGACATAGACGATGTTCTGCTCGGTGTCGCTGATGATCACCGCCCGGTTGGTCTGGTCGGAGACGGCGTGGAGAAGCCCGATCCTGCCGCGGCGCTCGGCTTCGATGGTGACGTCACGCGCAAACAGGATGTAATGATTGGCGCCGCCGATTTTCACGGAAGACAGCGCGATAGCCGCCCTGATGCGGCTGCCGTCACGGCGCACGAGACTGATCTCGTCCCGGAGATCGGCCACCGGATCGGCCTGAAGGCCCTTGAGGACGAGAATTTCGGCATCGCGACCCAGCACGTCGGTGCGTGCCAACTTCCAGATGCGCTCCGCGGCGGCGTTGAAATGAGTGATGCGATGCGCGTCATCGACGATGACGACGCCATCGTCGGCGCGTTCGAGCGCGGCTCGCAGCACGTCCGGAATTTCAGTGAGACAATCGAAGGCGGACATCGTTTGACCCGGCGATATCGGGAAATACGGCAAGCGGTCCGACGCTAACGCTCCGATGGTGTCCAAGTCGTTTTTTGCCGCGTCATTCCTCCTCGCCAAGAGGCGGCATGCTTAACGATCCGCGAAAACGGCGACGGTATCTTGATGGGTGCGGAACTAATCCGCGCCGGTTCCCGCGTGAAGCTTGTGCAGCCGGCCGGCGACGGCCCGCACCTTGCGCGGCGCAGCCTGCCAGATCGAGAGCGCCGACAAGGCGCTCACGATCATCGCGATGGCGAAGGCGAGCGTGTAGTCACCAGTGCGATCGTAGAGGAAGCCGGTCACCCACGGTCCGGCCGCACCGCCCGCCAGCGCCGCCAGCATGATCGTGCCGAAGATGCTGCCCTGGTGCTTGCCCTGGAAAATCTCGAACACCACCGCGCCCATGATCGAGGTGAGGCCGTAACCGAACGCGCCTTGCGTAAACACCATCACGTAGACCAGCCACAGCGACGGCTGGAACTTCAGCGCCATCAGCGCCGCAAAGCAGATCACAAAGCCGGCGCAACTGATCGCCCACACCCATTCCCGCCCGATCCGGTCGGAGACATGGCCGAGCAGGATCTGGCCGGGAATGCCGAGCAGGCTGACGATGCCGAGAGACCACACCGCGACACCTGGACTGAAGCCGATGTCGAGCAGGAACTTGGTCTGGTGCACCTGCACCGCGTACCAGATGTACAGGCCGCAGAAATAGCCGAGTGCGATCCACCAGAATCGCGCGGTCGCGACGGCACGTTTCAGCGTCCAGTCGGTATTGACCCAGACGGGATCGACGACATTGGAGATCGGCTGGGCCGCACCTGCGGCCGGGACGACATCGCCGTCCGGCTCGAGGCCGATATCCTGCGGACGCTTGTGCAGCAGCAGATTGACCGGCGCCAGCACGACCAGGATGAGCAGGCCCATCGCGGTGCAGGCGGTGCGCCAGCCGGTCTGCTCGATCATGTGCTGCACCCATGGCAGCAGCGTCACCGAGCCGATGCCGACGCCGGCGAAAGCGATGCCGATGGCGAAGCCGCGCTTGCGGATGAACCAGTTCGGCAGGAACAGCGACTGGCCGGAATAGCCGAGACACACCGATCCTGCACCGACCATGACGCCGATGGTGACATAGAGGTGCCAGGGCGCGCTGGTGAGCGGCGCAAGCAGCAATCCGCCGCCCATCAGCACGACGCCGAGCTCCATCACCGCGCGCGGGCCGGCGCGGTCCATCAGGCGGCCGATCAGCGGGCTGACCACGCCAGACACCACGAAGCCGAAGGAGAAGGCGCCCGCGGTGACGCCGCGCTCCCAGCCGAATTCGGAGATGATGGGAGGAAAGAACAGTGAAAAGGCGGTACGCGCGTTGACGCCGATGGCCATGGTGACGAAGGTCACGGCGACCACGACCCAGCCGTAGAAGAACGGAAGCCGCATGTTGTGCTTATTTCATCCCTAGACGATCCTTCCGACCATCTGGAGATGTCCGGGTCAAGCGCTTTTCGCGCATGCCCCTTGAGCGAGATGCGTCAGGGAGATCTCAGGCGGCGTCGCGCCGTGAGGGTTTGGCCGGCCCGTCGAACAGGATCCGCTCGATCGGCTGCGGGCGGCCGAACAGATAGCCTTGCGCGAAATTGACGCCGAGCGCCTTCAGCCGCTCGTACTCTTCGCGGGTCTCGACGCCCTCGGCGGTGACCGACATGTCGAGCCCGCGCGCCAACGTCACGATCGAGGAGATGATGGCGGAGCTGCGCGGCTGCTGGGTGAGGTTGCGGATGAACGACTTGTCGATCTTGATCTTGTCGAACGGGAACGCCGTCAGATAGCTGAGCGAGGAATAACCGGTGCCGAAATCGTCGAGCGCGAGCTCGACGCCGAGCTGCTTCAGCCGCTGCATGAAGGCGTGGTTCTCGACCCCGCGCTCCAGCAGCACGGATTCCGTGATCTCGATCTCCAGCCGCTGGGGCGGCAGGCCGGAATCGGCGAGCGCCGCGCAGATCACCTCGAACAGCCGGGCCTCCTTGAACTGGATCGGCGACAGGTTGACGGCGACCGCGAGATCCGATGGCCAGCCGGCCGCGTCCGCGCAGGCGCGCCGCAGCACGAATTCGCCGAGCGGCACGATCAGCCCGGTCTCCTCCGCAAGCGAAATGAACTGGTCCGGCGGGATCAGGCCGCGTGTCGGATGCCGCCAGCGCACCAGCGCCTCGAAGCCGCGCCGCGCGCCGCTGAGGGCGTCGACGAACGGCTGGTAGTGCACCTCCAGCTGGCACCGCGCGATGGCGTCGCGCAGATCCCCCTCCAGCGTGTTGCGCGCCTCGAGCTCGGCCGACATCGCCTCGTCGTAGATGGTGAAGCAGTTGCGGCCTGCCGATTTCGAACGATAGAGCGCAAGGTCCGCCTTCTTCAGCAATTGCTCCTGATCGCTGCCGTGATCCGGCGCGATGGCGATGCCAATGCTGGTGCCGATCTCGACGCGGTGACCAGGCAGCAGGAACGGTTCGGTCAAGAGCTTGGCAATCCGCGCCGCCAGCTCGGTCGAGCAGGCGCGCTGATCCTCGCCGGTTTCCTGGATGATGGCGAACTCGTCGCCGCCGAGCCGCGCCAGCACGTCGTTGGCGCGCACGGCGGATTTCAGCCGCTGCGCTACCTGGCGCAGCAATGCATCGCCAGCGCCGTGACCGAGCGAGTCGTTGACGTTCTTGAAGCGGTCGAGGTCGAGCATCAGGATCGAGAACGGCAGGCCCCGCACGATGAGCTGGCTGTTCATCTCGTCGAGCCGGGTGAGGAAGAAGGCGCGGTTCGGCAGTCCGGTCAGGATGTCGGTCTGGGCGAGCTCGAGCACCCGCCGGTTCGCCAGCGACAGCCGCCGCGAATTGCGGCTCGCGAGCATGAGATAGGTCGACAGCGACAGCGTCAGCAGCATGCCGACGATCAGCACGGCGCCGGCGCGATCGTAAGTCGTCTCCAGCGGACCGCCGGCGGTTGGAACCGCCCGCACCTGCCAATCGGTGTCGCCGATCTTGAGGCTGCCCGCCCAGTGCAGCGCCCGCGCGACGTCCCGCATCGACTGCGGCGCCGTGGCCGCCGACGAATAATCCGGCAGCATCTGCTCCAGGCTGACGATCTGCGCCGTGAAAGGCGGATAGACGTTCATGCTGACCGCGGGGCTTGCTCCGGTCGTGACGCGAATTGCCTGGATCAGCAGCGGCATGTCGAAGATGCCGACCACGAAGCCGGCCAGATTGCGGCGCCGATCCGCGACCGTGTCGCGCGAGGTCCCCTTGGCGTAGACGGGAACGGCAACGAGGACGTCGGGCAGCCGGCCGCCCTCCTTCGGTTCGAACAAGCGCGTGCGAATGGCTGCGACCTTGTCGTTGTCGCGGGCGCGCTCCAGCACCGCGCGGCGCTCCGGGACGGTGGCGTAATCCATGCCGTACACCGCCGAGGTCTTCGGCTGGGTCGAGTAGAACACCGGAAAATATTCATCGGTCTGCGGCGCCGTCGCAAAGCCCGTGCCCTGGAGCGACTTGATGCGATAGCCGGACACGCCGTCCGCGATCGCCGCGGTCTCGTATTCGGCGCGTTCCTTGCGGTTGACGCGCGGCAACCAGGCGATGCGCAGCATGCCGGGATGGCGCTCGAACAGACGGGCGCTGAAGGTTTCGAACTCGCTGCGGGTGACCTCGTCGTTGGTCGATTCGAACAGCGTGCGCAGCGCGACGAGCCGGGAGATGTATTCGCCCATGCCGTTCTGCATGACGATCGCTTCGGTTTCGGCCGCGTTCTCGAACTCGATCCTGTTGACGCGATCCTCCCACCGCGCCACGGCGGCCGCGCCCACGACCGAAAACAGAAGACCGACGCCGACCGCGACGAGCGCAGGGCGATACAGCCCGAGCAGCGGCGCGGCACGCCACCATCCGGTCATACGCCTCCGATCCTGATCGTTCTGATCGCGATCGCCCATCTTGAAGCCGCCGTCCCCCTGTCCGCGACGAACCGAACCTCTGGTTGAGGTGCCGGCGCCGCTATCGGAACAAGACCGCGGTTAAGAACTGCACAATTTCGGAACCCCTCCATTCCGCAACGCGTGAATTAGTTAATGAAGTGCCCGAATGATCCGGCATTCTGGAAACAACTTGCCGGTTTTGCCCGGAGTACTACGGGCTGCCGACACGTCGCCGGTTAGCGAGCTATTCAGCCTCGCAGGAATATGTTGCGCAAGGCTCCTCCCATCATTCGGCAAAACTCCCTGATGTATCGATTTCGATCAGCGACATCCCTCGTCCTGGCCATCGCGCTCCTCGCCGCGACCGTGCTGGCGGCGAGAGCCGACGAGGCCGGCGTCAGCGAGGATGCGATCCTGTTCGGCCAGGCCGCCGCGCTGGAAGGGCCCTCCTCCGCGCTCGGACAGCGCATGCGGCAAGGCATCGTCGCGGCATTCACCGAGATCAACGCCAAGGGCGGGGTCCACGGCCGCAAGCTCCAGCTCATCAGCCGCGACGACGGCTACGACCCCGACCGTTCGGTGGCGCAGACGCTGCACCTGATCGACGACGACAAGGTGTTTGCGCTGATCGGCGCGGTGGGCACGCCGACCGCGATGGCGACAATTCCGATCACCAGCGCCAGGAACGTTCCCTTCATCGGTCCGTTCAGCGGCGCCGAATTCCTGCGCGACCTCGAGCTTGCCAACGTCGTCAACATCCGAGCGAGCTATGGTGCGGAGGCCGAGGCGTGGATCAAGCACCTCACCGAGGATCGCCACTTCACCCGCATTGGCATCTTCTACCAGGACGATTCCTTCGGCCGTGACGGTCTGGTCGGCGTCAAGCGCGCGCTCGCCAAGCGCGGCCTCGAGCTTGCCGCCGAGGGCACGTTCGAGCGCAACACCCGCGCGGTCACCGCAGCCTGGCGGGTGATCAGGCGCGCCGAACCCGAGGCGATCGTGATGGTCGGGACCTATGGGCCCTGCGCGGAGTTCATCAAGCTCGCGCACCGCAGCGGTTTCCATCCGACCTTCGTCAACGTCTCCTTCGTCGGCGCCAATGCGCTGGCCAAGGAGCTCGGCCCCGAGGGTGAAGGCGTCATCGTCTCACAGGTCGTGCCGTTTCCATGGGACCGCTCGCTCAAGCTCGTCGCCGACTACCAGGCGGCGCAGAAGGCGTTCGATCCGACGCTGACACCGGACTTCGTGTCGCTGGAAGGCTATCTCTCCGGCCGGCTGGCGGCCGCGGCGCTGGAAAGGGCCGGGCCGAACCCGACGCGCGCGAGCCTGCTCCGCGCCATCAACGATGTCGGCCGCTTCGACATAAGCGGCAGCGCCGTCAATGTCGGCATCCGCATGATCGATGCGCCGCCGAAGGTGTTTTTGACGGTGATCCAGAAGGACGGAACGTTCAGGGCGGTGGACCGGCTATGAAGCCGCTCACGGCCGCCGCGTCCAGCGCTCGGCATTGACGGCACCCGGCGGAATCTCGCCCTTGACGATTGCCTCGACCTGCCGAACCGTTTCCAGCGACTGATATTCGATCGCCTGCGGCGTCAGCCCACCGACATGCGGCGTCGCGATGACGTTGGGAAGCTTCGCCAGCTCCGGCGTCGGCATCTGGTCGGGCGCGCGGCCGACATCCATCGCCGCGCCGGCGATGCGATGCTCCAGCAGCGCGCGCGCCAGCGCCGGCTCATCGACGAGATTGCCACGCGAGAGGTTGATGAAGACGGCATGCCTCTGCATGCGGCCCAGCGCCGCTTCGCCGATCAAATTCTCGGTCTGCTCGTTAGCGATCGCGAGGCAGACGACGTAGTCCGACGCGGCGAGGAGCTCGTCGAGACCGACCTGCCGGATCGCCGCGTCGCTGACGGTTGCGAAGGGATCGGCGACCAGCACCTCCATGCGCAGCACCTTTGCGACCTCGGCGAGATAACGGCCGATGCTGCCGTAACCGATAATGCCGATTTTGCTGCCCGCGAGCTGGCGGCCCATCCGCGCCTCGACCTTGCGGCCGGCCTGGTAGTCCGCCGTCGCCCGGGATATGCCGCGGGAGAGATCGACCATGAAGCCGAGTGCGAGCTCGGCAACGGCCTGCACGAAACCGGGCCCGGCGCGGGTCACGAGCACGCCGGCCTCTGAGGCCGCTTCCACATCGACGTTACGGATATCGACTGCGCAGCGGACGAAGGCGCGCAGACGCGGCAGCGCTGCGAAGATCTCGCCGCGCCCTTCGGTCATGCGGTCTGCGACGATGATGTCGGCATCTCGCGCAGCACGCACGAGGCCGGCGGCGTCCAGGGTTTCGTCGCTCTCGTGCAGGATCACCTCGGCGGCCGCGCGTAGGCCGCTCAGGCTGCGATCGCCATAGTAATTGCGCCGCATCTCCGGTGTGTGAGCGAGCAGAACCTTCACGTCAAAACTCCTTCAGTAGCCGAATGCCCGCGGCAGCGCGGTGCTCAGCCATGGCACGAAGGCGATGACGAGCAGGCAGAGGAACAACAGGCCGAGATAGCCCATGATCGGCTTCACCGTCTGCTCGATCGGCACGTTGCCGATCAGGCAGGCGCCATAGAGCCCGAGCCCGAGCGGCGGCGCGAACAGGCCGATGCCCATGGCGATGACCAGCACGACGCCGAAATGCAGGGGATCGACGCCGAGCTGCACCGCGACCGGCAGCAGCAGCGGCCCGAAGATGATCAGCGCGGCCGCCCCTTCCAATACCGAGCCCATCACGATCAGCACGGCGATGGCAAGCAGGATGAACAGCCAGACGCCTGAGGTCTTCGACAATCCGAGCATGAAATCGCCGACCGCATGCGGCACCTGCTGCAAGGTCAGCGTGAACGCGAGCGACTGCGCGGCAGCGACGATGAACAGCACGAGACCGGCGCGCGTCGCCGCCTGCACGAAACTATGCGCAGCCGATTTGAAGCTGAGCTCGCGAAACACCACGCTGCCGACCACGAGCGCATAGGCCACGGCAAAGGCCGATATCTCCGTCGCGGTGGCAAAGCCGCTCTTGAAGCCGAAGAAGATCATGAAGATCAGGCCGAACGAGGCGATCGCGCCGCTCCAGAGCCCCGACACCGGCATCTGCGGCTCGACGTCCTCGACCTTGTCCGGCCGCTTGCCGAAGATGATGGACACCACGATCAGAACCAGCGCCATCAGCGCCGACGGCAAGAGACCGGCGACGAACAGGCCGCCGATCGACAAATTGGCGACAAAGCCCAGAATGATCAGGTTGATGCAGGGCGGGATGGTCTCCGCCATCACCGCGGACGCCGCCAGCAGCGCCACCGCGCCGCCGGGGTTCTGCTTCGAGCGGCGCGCCGCCGGGATCAGCACCGAGCCGACCGCGGCAACATCGGCCATCTTCGAGCCAGAGATGCCCGAGAACAGCACCATCGACGCCACCATCACGACGTTCAGCCCGCCGCGCATGCGCCCGACCGCGCGCTGCAGCAGCTCAATCAGCCGCACCGACATGCCATTGGCTTCCATGAGGTAGCCGACGAGGATGAAGAACGGGATCGCAAGCAACACGAAATTGTCGATGCCGCGCGCCATCTGCTGGGCGAAGATGACGCCGGGCAGCGCGCCCTCGACCCAGATGAAGATGAGCGCAGCGAGCGCCAACGCAAAGCCGATCGGCAAGCCGCCGAACAGCGTTACGAAGAAGCCGATCAGCATCAAGGTGCCCGCCGACGGCACCGAGGACGGCGACAGGTAATCCCAAGCCAGATAGAGGCCCGTGACGATGATGATCGCAACGAGCCCCCTGATGATGTCGGGGAACGGGCGCGCGCAGAGATGGTCGATCGCGAACACCGTCATGAACAGCGCGCCGACGCCCATCGGATAGAAGGTCAGCTCCAGCGGCAGGCCGGAGCCGGTGGTCTGGCCTGCGGTCAACGAGCCCAGCTTGATGGCGTTGTAGGCGACGTAGCCGGAGATCAGCACGACCAGCAGCGCGCCGGCGGCATCGACCGGCGCGCGCAGGCGCAGCGGCAGGAGATCGCGGAAGAAGGAGACACCGACATTCTCGCCGCGCGCGAGCGCGCTTGCCGCACCGAAGAAGGCCGAGCCGACCATCAATCCGCGTGCGACGTCGTCGGACCATTCGACCGGCGCGTTGAAGAAGAAACGCAGCAGCACCGAGACGCAGACCACCACGAGATCGGCGGCGAGCAGGATGGCCGCGATCGCATCGCTGAGCCGAAGCAGCAGGGCGATGCTGCCGTGGCGGCCGGCCGAAACGGGCACGGCGGCCGTCACCATCATCTCAGACCTGGCCATCAGGCTTGCGTCGCGCGGACGATGTCGATGACGGCCTTGGACTCCGGACGGGCCTTGATGAAGTTCTCGATCTGCGGCGCGACGCGCTTCTTGAAGGCCTCGCGGTCGCATTCGGCCACGGTCACGCCCTTCTCGGTCAAGGCGGCCAGCGCCTCCTTCTCGACTGCAAGCCCATGCGCACGCGTGTCGGCCGCGGCCTTCTTCGCGGCATCGAGAAAGCCCTCGCGCAGCTTCGGGTCCATGCGGTTGTAGGTCATGTCGCTGAAATAGATCGCAAGCGGCGAGAAATTATGCTGCGTCAGGGCGTAGAATTTGGCCGTCTCGAAGAACTTGCTGGCCAGGATCGTCGGCGGATCGTGCTCTAGGCCGTCAAGCACGCCGGCCTGCAAGGCCGTGTAGATCTCGCCGAAGGCCAGCGGCGTCGCGGCGGCGCCCATCAGCCGCAGGCATTCCGTGATGACGGGGTTCGGCAGCGTCCTGATCTTGAGGCCGGCGAGATCTTCCGGCGTTTTCACCGGCTTCTTCGCCAATACGCTGCGCGAGCCGAAATTATAGGCCCAGGCGATGATGCGGATGTTGCCGCCCTTGAGCAGGGCGTCCTCGATCGGCTTGGCCGCGCCGGCATCGAACGCCTTGGTCTGCTGCGGGAAGCTGGAGAACAGAAAGCCGAGATCGTAGGTGCCGACCAGCGGCACCAGATTGGCCGAGATCGAGGAGCCCGACACCATGAGGTCGATGACGCCGAGCTTCACCGAGTTGATGACGTCGATCTCCTGGCCGAGCTGGTTGTCGGGGAAGAAGGCGACCTCGATTTGCTCGCCGAGCCCGTTGCCCTTCAAACTCTTGACGAGGTTGTCGTAGTAGACGCGGCCGTTGGCGAATTTAGGATCGTTCGGCAGCGAGGAGGAGCATTTCAGCTTGAGCGTCGCGGCTTCGGCGCGGCCGATGATGGCGGGGGAGAGCACGAGGCCGGCGGTGACCGCCGCCGATGACTTGATGAACGCGCGACGGTTCACGGGCACGATGGTCATGGTGCGGTCTCTCCCACATTATTTTTTGTTCGCCGCGGTCGTTGCCGTGGCCTGTTGCGCGGACTTTATGGCCAAAGCGACGGCGCAGGCAAGCGGGGCGGCTGGCAACCGCAGAGCGTGCGCGAAGTGCGTTGGGTAGTCCGTGAGCGCTTCGAAACGACTACGATTCCCGGGGATTTTGCGATAGTGATCGGCCTGCGGCCATATCCGCGCAATGGGCACCGTCGCGTCGAGCCTGCATCAATCCAATTGGAGCATGGATCAATGCGTGATTCACATGGATGGGGCTAGACCGATGCATCGCGCTTGGGCCGGCGCCTGCCCCATTTTGCCGCAGCGCGCAGCGTGATCCAGCGCACAGACGGCGTCATGGCGCAGACGTAGAAAAGGTGCCATCATCGCAAATATTGCCGATGGAGGTGACACCATGCGCCGTCCAGTCCTTTCCAATTTGCTTCTTGCTTCCGGTTTTCTCGCCCTCGCCCAGTTGATGACGCCGACGGACGCTGCAGCCGAAGCGCGGCTCGCGCTGGTGATCGGACAATCCGCCTATCGCACCGTGCCCGAGCTGCCCAACGCCGCCAACGACGCCAAGGGCATGACGGAGTTGCTCGGCAATGCCGGCTTCACCGTCACCACGGCGGCCAACCTGGCGCAGAACGAGATGCGCGCGGCAATCTCGGATTTCGCTGGCAAGGTCAGCGCCAGCGGCGCCGACACGGTGGCGCTGGTGTTCTATGCCGGCCATGGCCTGCAGATCGACGGCGAGAACTACCTGGTGCCTGTCGATCTCGATCCCAAGCGCGAGGCCGACATTCCGCTCCAGGGCGTGCGGCTGAACGACATGCTCAACACGCTCGGCGCGCTGCCGACGCGGGCGCGCATCTTCATGCTCGATGCCTGCCGCAACAATCCGTTCCCGGCGCTCAGCGGCGCCGGCCACGGCCTTGCGATCGTCGACACCAAGGCCGGCGCGCCCGGCTCCTTCATCTCCTATTCGACTTCGCCCGGCGCCGAAGCCGAGGACGGCAGCGGCATCGACAGCCCCTACACCACGGCCGCGCTGACCATCGCCAAGCAGCCCAATCTGCCGATCGAGGAAGTGTTCAAGCGCATCCGCGTCGCCGTCGCGCAATCGACCGACGGCCGACAGATTCCCTGGGAAAGCTCCTCGCTGACGACCGACTTCAAGTTCTTCGGCGAGAGCAGCGGCAGCACACCCGCTCTTCCGGGCGCGAACGCGATGGCGCTCGCCGGGGGCACGCGCAGCCTCGAGGACTGGCGCAAGGAATTACGGGGCAAGCCTGCGATGGTCGCGTATGAGCTCGTGATCACCGAGGACACGGTGGAGGCCTATCAGGCCTATATCGAGCTGTACGCGCAGGACACCCGCACGCCGCGCGTGCGCACGGTGCTGGAACGGCGGCGCCAGATGCTGGCCTGGGAGCGCGCAACCGCGATCAACACCCGCGCTTCGTTCGAGGCTTACCTGGCCAATTGGGACAATAGCGACCTCGCGGCGACTGCGCGCCGGCTGCTGCTCCGCGTCCAGAACCGCAATTATGGCGTCCCCGTCGCCGCCGCAGCGATCCCGGTCGCCGTCGCGATGGGCCCGACCTGCCCGTGCTCGACGCCAACGACACCGGCAACGCCGGTCACTCCGAGCGTCGCGCCCGTGATCAAGAAGCGCGTCGACGACACCCCGCCCAAGCGCAAGGTGGTCGAGACTCCGCCGAAGCGCCGCCCGCCGCCCGAGGAAGTGGTCTACGAACGCGCGCCGCCCCCCGGCCCGCCGCCCGGCGCCGTGATGCAGGGTATCGGCATCGGAATCGGGATCGGCATGGGAATGGG
Organism: Bradyrhizobium sp. ERR14; assembly: GCF_014198235.1. Classification (NCBI taxonomy): domain Bacteria; kingdom Pseudomonadati; phylum Pseudomonadota; class Alphaproteobacteria; order Hyphomicrobiales; family Nitrobacteraceae; genus Bradyrhizobium; species Bradyrhizobium sp. ERR14. The sequence continues at coordinate 109,644 of NZ_JACIHD010000018.1, forward strand.
CGGCCGCGGCGGCGGCGACCATTATCGCGGCGACTACCGCAGATACTGAGACTGTCCAGCATTGACATAGATCCGGCTCGCGCCCGACGCGCGAGCCGGATCTACTGCGCCAGCGCCGGATAGTCGTGCTGGACGGCCTCCCGGATCCAGCCCGCTTGGATCGCGCGAAACAGGATCTGCGCCGTCTTCATATCATTTGCCTTCACGCAGAGGTCGACGATGCGGCGGACCGCATCGTCACGCATCAGATCGTCCGCGATCTTCATCGCAATCTCCATCGCGACGCGGGCTGCACGTTCAAAGCGCTCACGTTCGCGCTTATCAGCCGGTGCGGAGCCTCCGACAGCCTCCGCGCCCGCTCTCGCAGCCTCGCAGATGTTACGAATGCGCTCCGCCGCGTCGATATCGCCGATCGGTCCCTGGATCGGCTCATCCCAGATGTCGGCCGGCTGCCGCCTTGCGAACCACTTCATTGCCCCCACCCATGGCCTTTATTTGGCTTGCACCATTCAGGACGTGCGGCGCGGCCCGATCGCCTCGAACTGCGCCTTCTGCTCGTCGTTCAGCGTGGCATAGAAATCATCGAGCGCCGCGCGCACCGACTTGATCCCGTCCAGCATCGCATCGAGCCGTTTGCGGATTGTGGCCATGCGTGCCGGCGGTGTCATCACGTCATTGGGCTCGCAGCCCGCCTTGAGCGATGCGCTGACCTTTGCGCTGGTATCCTGGAGCACCTGCAGCGCCGCGCGCTGGGTGTCGCTCGGACGAAGCCTCTCATCGATCGCAGCAGCAGGCCAATCGAACGCGGCGGCCACATTGCAAGCCTGCACCGACGATTCCCTCGCATTGTTCGATGCCGTCGCACGACGCTGATCCTCGGCGAGCGCATTGAAGCGCGCCTTCTGCTCGTCGTTCAGCGAGCCATAGAACTGGTCGAGCGCGGGCTGGACCAGTTCGACAGCCTTCTGCATCGCCTCGATGCGCTGCTGCATCGCTGCGAGCCGGCCTGGCGCCGTCGCTGCGGCCTGCGTCGGACAGGATGTGCGGATCAGCGCTGCGGCGTCGATCGAGGCATTGCCGAGCGCATCGAGAGCTGTGCCCTGCGCATCCGTCGGCTGCACCGCGGATGCGATCTGATCGATCGGTAGTCCGGCGATGGCACGGCGGTCACTGCCGCAGAGCTGATCGAGCGGTGCGCTACGCGCCCGTCGTCGTCCCTGCGATTGCTGCGGCAGATAGGCCGACAGGCGATCATAGCCATAGGGGCCGAAAATGCCGGCATAGATGTCCGGGTATCCGTAACCCCAGAAGCCGAGCCCGTCGCCCCAGATCGTGTAGTCGTAGAGATCGTTATAGGCGAACGGCCAGAACAGCGGCCCGACCCAGCCATAGCCGCCGCCCGCATGCTGCCACCATCCGCTGCTTGCGCCGCTCCAGCCGGCCAATGCGGCCGCTGCCGCGAGCTGTGCACGCGCTGCCGGATTGCTGATCAGCCGGCCATTCCGGAATGCGCTGGTGTTCAGGGCATTGCGGAAGCTCGCGGGGCGGATCGCCGCGTTGCGGATCTGACCGAAGTTGGGCCCGCCGCGTCGGACACCGGACGTGAACCGCATGCCGCGATGATGCCCGCCGGCATGCCCATGTCCACCGCCGTGGCCGCGGAAATGTCCGCCGCCGTGATGGCCACCGCCGTGCCCGCCTCCATGGCCACCGCCATGTCCGCCCCCATGGCCGCCCTTGGCCAGAGCCGCGCCCGCCAGCATGCAGGCAAGCGCCATCGCGGCAATTCCAATGACCGGTCGCACCATCGCACCCTCCCGCAGAGCCGCGCCATTGAGGCATCGGAACTTGGCGGGAATTGGAACCGACAGGATTGCCGAAAGTTCCCGCCCCCGAACCGGTGGACGGCATCGGCCTTGCGGCGGCTTTGTTGTGCCGAAGGCCTACGCCTCCGGCACAATCTTGCCGGGATTGAAGATGTTGAGCGGATCGAGCGCCTTCTTCAGCGCCCGCATCGCATCGAGCGCCTCGGGGCCGAGCTCGGCCTGGAGGTATTTCTGCTTGCCCTGGCCGATGCCGTGCTCGCCGGTGCAGGTGCCGTCCATCGCCTGCGCGCGCTCGACCAGGCGATGCATGAACTCCTCGCCGCGCGCCATCTCGGCGGCATCGTTGGTGTCGCAGACCAGCGAGCAGTGGAAATTGCCATCGCCGACATGGCCGACGATCGGCGACAGCAGATTGAGGCGCCTGAGATCTTCCTCGGTCTCGCTGACGCAATCGGCGAGCCGTGAGATCGGCACGCAGACGTCGGTCGCGACCACGCCGATGCTGTCGCCGGGCCGCAGCGCCTTCACCGACCAATAGGCATCGTGCCGCGCCTGCCACAGCTTGGTGCGATCCTCCGGCTTGGTGGTCCAGGAGAATTCGCCGCCGCCGCAATCCCTGGCGATCTCGCCGAACGCCTTGGACTGCTCGGCAACCTCGATCTCGCTGCCGTGGAATTCCATCAGCAGCAGCGGCGTCTCCGGCAGCGTCAGCTTCGAATAGGCGTTGCAAGCCTGCACCTGCGCGGCATTGAGCAGCTCGATGCGCGCCACGGGGATGCCGGTCTGGATCGCAAGGATGACGGCCTGACAGGCCCCGTGCACGGTCTCGAACGACACCGCACCGGCCGCGATCGTCTCGGGGATGCCGCGCAGGCGGATGGTCAATTCCGAGATGATGCCGAGCGTGCCTTCGGCGCCGACGAACAGATGGGTGAGGTCGTAGCCGGCGGATGATTTCTTGGCGCGCGTGCCCGTGGTGATGATCTCGCCGTCGCCGCGCACCACCTTCAGGGCCAGTACGCTCTCGCGGATGGTGCCGTAGCGCACCGCATTGGTGCCGGAAGCGCGGGTCGAGGCCATGCCGCCGAGCGAGGCGTCCGCGCCGGGATCGATCGGGAAGAACAGGCCCTGGTCGCGCAGATGCTCGTTGAGCGCCTTGCGGGTGACGCCGGGCTGGATCACGCAGTCGAGGTCCTCGGCATGGACCGCCAGCACCTTGTTCATGTCGCGCAGGTCGATCGAGATACCGCCGGCGGGCGCGTTGACCTGGCCCTCGAGCGAGGTACCGGTGCCGAAAGGAATGACCGGGACGCGGTTCTTGGCGCAGATCCGCACCACGTCCTGGATGTCGGCGGTCTCCTGCGCCATCACCACGCCATCAGGCGGCTGGTTGGGAATCCAGGTGGTGGTATGGCCATGCTGCTCGCGCACGGCCTGCGAGGTGATGAGACGGTTGCCGAAGCGTGCGGCAAGCTGCTCCAGCGCGCTCGCGAGGGCTTTCGGCTCCGGCCGCGGCGGATTATTGGTGATGGTGGTACCCACGGACATTCCTCCCGACAGAAGAACCGTGGCAAAGGATATAAAACCGGTCAAGTCAAGCGACCGGACGCATAGCTGGAAGGAAACATGCCGGAGACTGCCGCCTCAGCGCCCAAAGCCGAGCCGTTCCGCGCCTCGATCATGCAGATCGAGCCGCAATGGATCGACTATAACGGCCATCTCAACATGGCCTATTACAACGTGATGTTCGACCGCGCGATCGACCAGCTCTGGGCCGAGCTCGGCATCGGGCCGACTTACATGAAGGAGCGAGGCGGCTCGACTTTCACTGCCGAATGCCATGTGCGCTACTTGCGCGAAATCCACCTCGGCGATCCCGTGCAGATCCTGGTCTGGTTGCTGGAGGCCGACGACAAGCGGCTGCACACGTTCGAGGAGATGCGGCACGCGACCGAAGGCTGGCTGTCGGCGACGTCCGAGAACATGTCGCTTCACATGGATATGAATGCACGGCGCGTCGCGCCGTTTCCGCCGGATATAAGCGAGCGCATTGCGGCAGTCACAAAGGTCCACAGCGCGGTAGCCCGCCCGGAGGGCATCGGCCGGAACGTGGCGATGCCCTCGAAGCGGTGAGCGCTATACCCTGTTGCGGCCGCGGGCCAGGCCGACCACGGCCGAGACCAGGAACAGAACGACCGCGATGAAGAAGATGATCTTGGCGATCTCGATCGAAGCGCCGGCGATGCCGCCGAAGCCCAGGATGCCGGCGATCAGTGCGATAACCAGAAACGTCACAACCCAGCCAAGCATGGTCAAACCCTCGTCTTGATGTCTGTCTGCGTCTGGCGCGGCTGGCCGCGCCACCTGTCCAGACAATCTCGAGGCGGGAACGATGGTTCCGGCCCGGACAGGGTGGAAATTCGCGAGGACCGCTGGAACAAAATGACGTGCCCCGCACGTGGAAAACCTCGTTCCGCCGCCCCATATAGGCACCAATCCCTGTTAGAAGGCTCCCTTCCGCCACCCCGCGGTGCCATCGTGGGGCCAATGATTCGCATGACCGAGCCGAGCAAGATCACGTCCCAGAACGTCTCCGACCACCAGCCCGCAGCCGGCGGCATCGCCGCGCGTGCGCGCGCCTCGGTGGGCCCGAAATATCTGTCCGGGCTCAATCCGGAGCAGCGCGAGGCCGTGGAGACGCTGGACGGCCCGGTCCTGGTGCTGGCCGGCGCCGGCACCGGCAAGACGCGCGTGCTGACGACGCGTATCGCCCACATCCTGAGCCAGGGCCGCGCCCGCCCCGCCGAGATTCTGTCGGTGACCTTCACCAACAAGGCCGCGCGCGAGATGAAGCACCGGCTCGGCCAGATGCTCGGCCACGCCGTCGAGGGCATGCCGTGGCTCGGCACCTTCCACTCCATCGGCGGCCGCATCCTGCGTGTCCATGCCGAGCTGGCGCAGCTCAAGTCGAACTTCACCGTGCTCGATGTCGACGACCAGGTGCGGCTGCTGAAGCAGTTGCTGCAGGCCGAGAACATCGACGACAAGCGCTGGCCGGCACGCATGCTCGCCGGCCTGATCGACGGCTGGAAGAACCGCGGCCTGATGCCCTCGCAGGTGCCCTCCGGCGAAGCCGCCATGTTCGGCAACGGCAAAGGCGGCAAGCTCTATGCGAGCTATCAGGAGCGGCTGAAGATTCTGAACGCGGCCGATTTCGGCGATCTGTTGCTGGAGAACATCCGCATCTTCCGCGAGCACCCGGATATCCTCAGGCAGTACCAGCAGCGTTTCAAATATATCCTGGTCGACGAATATCAGGACACCAACGTCGCGCAGTATCTGTGGCTGCGGCTGCTGTCGCAGGCGCCTTCCTTCACCTCTCCCCGCCCGCGGGGAGAGGTCGCATCGCGCAGCGATGCGGGTGAGGGGGACTCTCCGAGCACCGAGCTCGTGGAGACTCCCCCTCATCCCGACCTTCTCAGTGCGAGCGAAGCTCGTCACGACCCCGCATCCGCCTTCGCCAAGGCTTCGGCGGACATGAGCGGGGAGAAGGAGAAGACCAAAAACATCTGCTGCGTCGGCGACGACGACCAGTCGATCTATGGTTGGCGCGGTGCCGAGGTCGACAACATCCTGCGCTTCGACCACGATTTCCCCGGCGCCAAGGTCATTCGCCTGGAGCGCAACTATCGCTCGACCGGCCACATCCTCGCCGCCGCATCGCATCTGATCGCGCATAACGAAGGCCGGCTCGGCAAGACGCTGCGCACCGAGGACCAGGATGGCGAGAAGGTCACGGTGACAGGCTCGTGGGATTCGGAAGAGGAAGCCCGCGGCATCGGCGAGGAGATCGAGCAGATCCAGCGCCGCGGCGAGAAGCTCAACGAGATCGCGATCCTGGTGCGCGCCTCCTATCAGATGCGCGAGTTCGAAGACCGCTTCGTCACGCTCGGCCTGCCCTATCGCGTCATCGGCGGCCCGCGCTTCTACGAGCGCGCCGAAATCCGTGATGCGCTGGCCTACTTGCGCGTCATCAACTCGCCGGCCGATGACCTCGCCTTCGAGCGCATCGTCAACGTGCCCAAGCGCGGCCTCGGCGATGCCACCGTGCAGATGCTGCACGACCACGCTCGCAAGCGCCGCATTCCCTTGTTCGAAGCGGCACGCGCCGTGGTCGAGACCGACGAGCTGAAGCCGAAGGCGCGCGGCTCGCTTCGCGAGGTCGTCGCCCAGTTCGACCGCTGGCGCGCCCAGCGCGAGGTTACCGCGCACACCGATCTCGCCCAGATCGTGCTCGACGAGAGCGGCTATACCGAGATGTGGCAGAAGGACCGTTCGGCGGACGCCGCGGGCCGGCTTGAGAACCTGAAAGAGCTGGTGCGCTCGATGGAGGAGTTCGAGAACCTGCAAGGGTTCCTCGAGCACATCTCGCTGGTGATGGACCGCGACGGCGGCGCCGAGGACGACGCAGTGTCGCTGATGACGTTGCACTCGGCCAAGGGGCTCGAATTCGACAACGTGTTCCTGCCGGGCTGGGAGGAAGGCCTGTTCCCGAGCCAGCGCACGCTGGACGAACAGGGCCGCGCCGGCCTCGAGGAAGAACGCCGGCTCGGCCATGTCGGCCTGACCCGTGCCCGCCGCCGCGCCATGATCTATTTCGCGACCAACCGGCGGATCCACGGCACCTGGTCGACCACGATCCCGTCGCGCTTCCTCGACGAACTGCCGGCGGCCAATGTCGAGATCACCGAATCCAAGCGCGGCTCGGCCTGGGGCGGCACCGGCGGCTATGGTGCCTCGCGCTTCGACGACATGGAGGCGTTCGGCTCCACCTATTCGACGCCGGGCTGGCAGCGCGCGCAGGCAAACCGAGAAGGCAACCGCAACCGGGGCGGCGGCCGCAATGGCGGCGGTGGCGGCGGCAGAAGCGGCGGCCTCGAGGAAGAGGCGGCGACGTTCTCATCCTCCTCGTCCTCAGGTCCCGACTTCGGCAGCTTCTCCTCGCGCCGCCGCGGTCCCCTGACGATCGAGGGCGAGCTGGTCGCCAAATCGACCGGCACCACCTCGGAATTCTCGCTCGAAGACCGCGTCTTCCACCAGAAATTCGGCTACGGCCGCGTCACCAAGATCGACGGCAACAAGCTCACCATCGCCTTCGACAAGGCCGGCGAGAAGAAGGTCGTGGACAGCTTCGTGCAGCGGGCGTAAGCGCGCGATATGGCTCAGTATGTCGCCATCATCGAGGACACCGATCCGGACGCCGTCAGCCTGTGGTTTCCCGACCTGCCCGGGTGCATTTCCGGCGGTGATGACGTCGACGAGGCCCTGGAGAGTGCACCCGAGGCACTGGCGTTCTATGCGCAGGAGCTGATCGCGGACGGACGGCAGCTTCCCCCGCCCAGAACATTGGACGAGCTCAAGGCCGACCCTGAGTTCGCCGACGACCTCGGGAAACACACGGTCGCCCTGATCGAATGGCCGCCCCGCGAAGACGCCGCGGAGTGAGGACTGTTCGCCGCACTCGCCGGGCCTTCGACAGTTCTCGCCCGAACAGCCCTTGACCCGCCCGAACTTCCCCGTATCAGATGCAGCCATGGTCCGGGGCTCCATCACACTGATCTTGCTGGCAATGGGGATGCCGTCGCTTGCGGCGGCGGAGACCATGAGCTTTGGCGATTCGATCGGGCTGCTGGCCAAAAGCTGCGGCGCCGAAATCGTCGCCAATTGCCGCGGCGTCAACCCGGATTCGACCCGCCTGAAGGAGTGCCTGTCGCGCAACCGCGACGTGCTGTCCCAGCAATGCGCGAGCGACTATCTCGGCGCGTTCGATGCCATCCAGAAGCGCGTCGCCGCGCGCGTCACGGTGGCGAACGCCTGCCAGCGCGAGATCGTCAAGGTCTGCGGCGGCTCGACCAAGGAGACCAGCAAGTCGATCCCCTGCCTGGTTTCGACGCCCAAGGGCATCAGCAACAACTGCCTGAAGGCCGTCGACGACGCGGGGTACCGCTGATGCGCGCGAGCAGGCTCTTCATTGCCGGAACCGCGGTCGCGCTCGGTCTCGCTTTGCTCGCGGGCACGGCCGTCGCCCAGACGGCGGCACCGACCCGCGACGACATCGTCGGCAAGCTCAACCATTTCGAAGAAGCCGCCGAGGTCGACCTTCCCGCGCTGAAGCAGCAGGTGATGGAGCGCGCCAAGACCAGGATCAAGAACGATCCCGGTCCGGTGAACCGGCCGCTGATCGCACCTGATCTCGCCAAGCTGCCCGCCTTCAATGCGCAGATCCAGTTCGATGCCGACACGCCGATCATCCAGCCGGCGTCCTACCAGACCGTCGGCCGCATCGCGGACGCGCTGGTTCATTCCTCGCTGCTGCCCTACACGTTCCTGATCGTCGGCCACGTCGAATCCAACTCGAAGACGCGCGAGGCCAACGCGATCCTGAGCCAGCGCCGCGCCGACGCGATCCGCGACGTGCTGGTGAACACGTTCAAGATCTCGACCAAGCGGCTGCATCCGATCGGTCTCGGTGAGGAGCAGTTTCTCGACCGGGCCAAGCCGACCTCGGCCGTCAACGGCCAGTTGCAAATCCTGACCTATGCCAAGCTGCCGGAGGACGCGCCGCATACGGCTGCGGCACCTGCGCCTGCGGCGAAAAAGCCCGCCAAGAAGCGCTGAGCGAGCGCAGCTTCGCACCCGACGGAACCCTTTGAAGTCCTGATCGTTTTGTTGCCTGTCCGGGGCGCACAAATACAGTTTCACGCGACAAAAACCCCGGTTTGTGCACCGCCCGGTCCAGTGCTATAGCCTCTGTTCGCCCTTCCCCGACCCCGTGCTGCATGAGACCGAAATGGGTGGCTATTTTCAGCGCCAACTTGCCGTTTATGTCGAGTACCATCGCGACCCCCGGAACACGGCGATGCATGTGGTCGGTATTCTCCTGTTGTTCACCGGCGCCGTGATGCCGCTGACGCTGGTCAGGCTGCCGCTGTTCGGTTTCGATGTCAGCCTCGCCGTGATCCTGGCCTTGCCGGTCCTGATGTACTGGCTGCTGCTCGACGTGGCGCTCGGGATCGGCATTCTGGCGGTCTCGATCGTGCTGTTTTCGGTTGCGACGACCGTTGCGGCGCAAGTCAGCACCGCGACGATGTGGGCGATTTTCGCCGCGCTGGTGGCGCTCGGCCTCGCCGCGCAAGCCATCGGTCACAAGGTTTTTGAGGGCCGCGAAGCCTCGTTGTTCACTTTTCCTTCGCATCTTTTGCTTGGACCGATGTTCGTGATGGCAAAATTATTCATTGCATTGGGCTTCCGTCGCGACCTTGCCGCGATTCTGGCGCCTCTTCCGACCAATTCCCTTTCAACCCGATAGCTCTAGACGCGAAACAGCAACCTTCTGCATGGCTCTCGTACTGGTTACCGGTGGCAGTGGCTTCATCGGACATCACCTCGTCGAAGCGCTCCGCGCCCGTGGGCAGCGGGTGCGCGTTCTCGATGTCCGCGCGCCGGCCGCGGCGAACGCGGATGTTGAATATGTCCACGGCTCGGTGCTCGACGGCGCCGCGGTCGATACTGCGATCGCCGGGGTCGATCAGGTCTATCACCTCGCCGGCCTGCCCGGCATGTGGGTCGCCAACAAGCAGGACTTTCACGACGTCAACTGTCGCGGCACCGAAATCGTGCTCGCGGCCGCAATGAAGCGCGGCGTGTCGCGCTTCCTGCACTGCTCGACGGAATCGATCCTGTTCCCCTATTCCGATCTCAAGGGCGCTGCCGCCGAAGAGGCGCTACAGCCGGCCGACGCGATGCCGGGCGCCTATACGCGCTCGAAGTCGCTCGCCGAGCATCATGCCGCGAAGGCGGCGGCCAGCGGCTTTCCACTCGTGATCGGCACGCCGACCATGCCGATCGGCGCGGCCGACCACAATCTGACGCCGCCGACGGCGATGCTGTGGTACTTCCTGCAGAAGAAGGTGCAGCCGCATCTCAACTTCCTGGTCAACCTCGTCGACGTCCGCGACGTGGCCACGGGCCTCGTGCTGACCATGGAGCGCGGCCGCATCGGCCAGCGCTACATCCTCGGCGGCGACTGCGTCCCGCTCGGCAACATCCTGCGGATGATGTCGGCGATGAGCGGCCGCCGGCAGTTCCCGGTCGTCGTGCCCGGCAAGATCGCCGAGCTCTCGGGCATCATGCTCGAATACCTCGCCGATCGTGTCACGCGCCGGCCGCCCAACGGGACCGCCGAGGGCGTGCGCATTGCGCTCGCCGCAAGCGACCTCTCGATCGGCAAGGCGCGCACCGAGCTCGGCTACGCGCCGCGTCCGATCGAGCCCGTGCTGCGCGAAACCATCACCCATCTGCTCGCCCGCAACGGCCAGCAGCCCTCCGGCGCCATCAAGCATCACGCGCTCTCCTCGCGCGCGAGCTAAAGCCGCCGCCCAACGCAAAGAACCTTCATGTCCTTCGATTTCAGCAAGCTTCTCTCGGTCGCCTGGGGTGGCTGGACCACGGCCTGGCCGACCGAACTCCTGGCCCTGGTCTGGCTCGCCTTTCTCGCCAGCTGGGTCGGCGCCTCGTTCTGGCAGGGGCGGACCAAGAAGCAGGTCATGACGCTGGAGTCGCAGCGCTATCGTCTGCCGATCCTGGTCGGCGGCATCCTGTACACGCCGTGGGTTGCACAGCTGCTGGGCTGGAAGCCGCTTTGGGTGCTCGGCAACACCGGCATCTACATCGCCGCGGTCCTCTCGGCCGCCGGCATCGCTTTCGCCTGGTGGGGCCGACTGCATCTCGGAAAATTCTGGTCGAACACCATCACCCACAAAGAAGATCACCGCGTTATCGACACCGGCCCTTACGGCATCGTGCGTCACCCGATCTACACCGGCTTGATCTTCGGCATGCTCGTCACCGGCATCGCAATCGGCCTCGTAACGACGATCCTCGGCGCGATTCTGATCTCGCTCGGCATGTGGCAGAAGGGCCGGATGGAGGAGGTGTTTCTGTCGAAGGAGCTCGGCGAGGACGCCTACGGCGCCTATTGCCGCCGCGTGCCGATGATCATCCCGTTCCTGTCGCCGCGGTGAGGGCGTAGCAGCTTCCTACTATTTTCTCCGCGTAAGACTGCTGTTGGTCCCGTCATCCTGAGGTGCGAGGTTTGCGATGCGAATGCATCGTAAGCCGAGCCTCGAAGGATGCACGGCCGCCAATGCATCCGGGCCCTCCATCCTTCGAGGCTCCCCATGCGGCACGTTGCGCCCCATGGCTCGCACCTCAGGATGACGGGAACGGAATGGCGCAACTCGGAGCATTCAACCAGGAACCGCCCCTCTCCAAGCCCGTTATCCCTCGACAGCTGCCACCTGCGCGAGCATCGAGCTATGTCGGACGCCTACGATTATTTCCGCGAGCACGCGATCGCCGCCGTCCGCAAGGCGCGGGCGCTGCCGCGTGGGCGGCCGAAGCAGAAGCAGCGCACGGTGGCGCGGGTCTATCACCTGCTGTCCAAGGAGGCAGCGCTGGTGCCGAACATGCATCACCTCGACGATTTTCGCGCAGCACGGCGGCTGGAGCGGCAAATCTCTCGCTGATCTCCGGGCAAAGGCCATCGGCGTTCGTCCCATGCAAAATCGATCGGCTGCCATTCCACGGGAATAGGCCCGGCCGGCGCCCCCCACAGGTTGACGTCTGCCCCGTCAGCCAGTTGGATGCGCGCGCAAACAGGGGCCCTCTCATGACCTTCTCCAGCGTCTTTGCGCAGTTCGTTGCGCTCCTCGGCGGCATCGCGCTGCAATGGCGGAAGCTGTCAGGCACCGTGCCTGCGCCGGCCTGGGGAGAGAAGCCCGCCATTCCCGAGGCGAAGCCGCAAGGCGCGATCCCGACTTTGAAGATGCCGACCGCGCGCGGCTGGAGCGAGGGCCAGAAGCCGACCGTCGCGCCCGGGCTCAAGGTCAACGCGTTCGCGACCGGGCTCGACCATCCGCGCTGGATCGAGGTGCTGCCCAATGGCGACGTGCTGATCGCGGAGGCGACGCAGATCGCGGGCGCGCCGCGCAGCGTGTTTCACTACGCGATGCAGGCAACGATGCGGCGCGCCGCAGCGCTCGGCGTGTCCGCCGACCGCATCACGCTGCTGCGGGACAAGGACGGCGACGGCGTCGCCGAGCAACGCGGCGCCTTCATGGAAAATCTCAGCCAGCCGTTCGGCATGGCGCTGGTCGGCGACACCTTCTATGTCGGCAATACCGACGGCGTGATGGCTTTCCCTTACGTCGCCAATGCCGACCGCATCACCGCGCCGGGCAAGCGGCTCACGACGTTCAAGCCAAGCGGACACTGGACCCGCAGTCTTTTGGCAAGCCCCGACGGCAAGAAGCTCTATGCCGGCGTCGGCTCGCTCAGCAACATCGCCGAGATGGGCATGGAGGTCGAGGAAGGCCGCGCTGCGGTCTACGAGCTCGACCTCGTTGCCGGCACGCACCGCATTTTCGGCGCGGGCCTGCGCAACCCGGTCGGGCTTGCTTGGGAGCCAAATACGGGTGTGCTCTGGACCGTGGTCAACGAGCGCGACGGGCTCGGCGACGAGACGCCGCCGGATTATTTGACGTCGGTGCGCGACGGCGGCTTCTACGGCTGGCCCTATTGCTATTGGGGCAAGACGGTGGACGACCGCGTGCCCCAGGATCCTGCGATGGTCGCCAAGGCGCTTCAACCGGACTACGCGCTCGGCGGCCACACCGCCTCGCTCGGCCTGTGCTGGATGCCGGCGGGCACGCTGCCTAGCTTCCCCGACGGCATGGTGATCGGCCAGCACGGCTCGTGGAATCGCAGCAAGCTGTCCGGCTACAAGCTGGTGTTCATCCCGTTCGAGAACGGCAAGCCGTCCGGCCCCGGTCGCGACATCCTGTCGGGCTTCCTGTCCCCGGACGAGAAGGAATCCTACGGCCGCCCGGTCGGCGTCGTGATCGGCCCCGACAAGAAATCGCTGCTGATGGCCGACGACGTCGGCAACGTGATCTGGCGCGTGACGGGGGCATAGCGGCGATTGGTAGGCGCTCCGGGCTCCGCCTCTCCCGCTTGCGGGAGAGGTCGGCGCGAAGCGCCGGGTGAGGGTTCTCTCCTCTGGGGGAGTGTCCCATCGCGGACATACCCTCTCCCCACCCCTCCCCCGCAAGCGGGGGAGGGAGCGCACCGCCGTCTGGGCTAGTGACGTCTCAACCCATCACGTCCCCACGCACAACGTCGCGCGCTGTTTGCGCAGCAGCGCGATGACCGACAGCGCGGTGATCAGACCGGTCTTGGGATTCTCGGACGGGATGTTCTCGATGCCCATCGAGAACCGCGCCGAATCCGCCTCGACCTCGATGCGGTGAACGTTGCGCGTCACGGTTGGATCAGCCCAAACCTGGATCTCGGTACGATCAGGCCCGATGCCCGCCAGCGACAACGCAACGGCGACATTGACGTTCGCTGGAAAGCCCTTCGCCGCTTCGCGCGCACTGCCCTCGAGCAATTTTAGCGGCTCGCGCAGATTGTCGATGTCGATGTTGTTCTGAACGATGAAGGGCGCGCCCTTCAGTCCGTCGATCGGCTTGCGCGTCACCATCTTCACCGAATGGATGGTGCCGATTGCGGCGGCGTTGACGGCATCGAGCCCGATCAGCGCGCCGGTCGGCACGATGATGCGGCCGCCATTGGCACGCGCGAGATCGACGAGATCGAAATTGTCGAGCAATCCGCCGACGCTGACGACGACCGCGGCCTTGCCGCGCTTCACGGCAGGCTCGACGATCGCACGCAACTGGCTGCTCGGTGCGCACTCGACCACGATGTCGGCGACCTCGCCGAGCTGATCGATCGGCAGGATCTTCGGCGGATGACGCAGACCGCCGATGAAGGCCTGATGCTTGGCGGGATCGCGCACGGCCACGGCCGACATCGCCAGCCCCTCGATGCCCTGATCGAGCGCGGTCGCGATCTTGGTGCCGATCGAGCCCAGCCCGGCAATGGCGACCCGCAACTCGCTCGGAGCTCTCTGTTCAGTCATCGCACTCACCTCTGATCCGGGCTTCCGTCATAGCCCCTCATGCCTCCCGCGCATAGCTGCGCAGGCGCGCCTCGAGCACCGCCAGCATGGCATCGCGGGCCGGATCGCGCGAGCCGCGCAGCCACGCGGCGGCGAGCGGCAGCCGGCCGACCGGCCCGCTCTGCCTTGGCCGCAGCGGCACGAAGCGCACGCCCGACACCGCCATCCGCATCGTCCAGCGCGGCACGATCGCAACCCCGAGCTTCGTCGCCACCAGGTTGATGATGGTCTGCTTCTCGTCGGCGACCTGGACGATGCGCGGCGTCATTCCGGCCTGTTCGAACAGCTTCACCGTGAGGTCGTGGCTGTGCGGCCGCGAGCGGCGGTCCGGCACCAGCATCGCCTCGTCGGCGATGTCGGCCAGCGTGATCGACTTGCGCCGGGCCAGCGCATGCTGCTGCGGGAAGGCCACGATCGCGGTCTCATGGAGCAGATCGCGGAATTCGAGCCGCTTGTCCGCGCGGCCGGGCGGGCGGACGAAGGCGAGATCGAGCGCACCCGTCAGGATCTTCGGCAGCAGCCGGACCGTCTTGTCCTCCAGGATCTGTACCGCGATATCAGGATGCTTGGCGCGGAAGTCGCGCAAGAGCGGCGGCAGCAGCCCGGCGGCGGCGCTGTCGATGGCACCGATCCGCAGCCGCCGAGCAGCGCCGGCGCGCGAGCGGTTGCGCAAGTTGCTCTCGACCGCCTCGACCTTGGCGAGGATGGCGCGGGCGTCGCGCAGCAACGTCGTGCCGTCCTCGGTGAGCGACACCGCGCGCGTCGTCCGCGCGAACAGCCGCGTGCCCAGATCCTCCTCCAGCAGCCTGATCTGGCGGCCCAGCGCGGAAGGCAGCATCTGGAGCTGCTGCGCCGCGCGGCCGAAATGCAACTGCTCGGCCGCCGCCGCGAAGCATCGGAGCTGATGCAATTCCATCCCGGGTCCTCTCGTCTCGCGAGGATTATATCATTTTTTTGTATAAACCAGCGCCAATTGAGTCCGCCCTGCACTCCCGTCTAGATTCGCCGACGACGCAGCCGGCCTGATATGCCGGCCCCATCTCTTAACGGAGCATTCTCATGCGCACCCATTCGATCGCAGCAATTCCCGCCGACGGCATCGGCCCCGAGGTGATCTCGGCCGGAATCCGCGTGCTGGAGGCGCTGGCAAAGCGCAGCGGCGACCTCGCCTTCAACGTCAAGACGTTCGACTGGGGCTCGGACTATTACAAGAAGCACGGCGTGATGATGCCAGCCGACGGCCTCACCGAACTGAAGAAATTCGACGCGATCTATTTCGGCGCGGTCGGCGCACCTGATGTGCCCGATCACATCACGCTGTGGGGCCTTCGCCTGCCGATCTGCCAGGGCTTTGACCAATACGCCAATGTGCGCCCCACAAAGATCCTGCCCGGCGTCGCCTCGCCGCTGCGCAATGTCGGTGTCGGCGACCTCGACTGGGTGATCGTGCGCGAGAATTCGGAAGGCGAATATGCCGGCATGGGCGGCCGCGCCCACAAGGGCCTTCCGGAAGAGGTCGGCACCGAAGTCGCCGTCTTCACCCGCGTTGGCGTCACCAGGATCATGCGCTACGCGTTCCAGCTCGCACAGTCGCGCCCGCGCAAATTCCTGACCGTCGTGACCAAGTCGAACGCGCAGCGCCATGGCATGGTGATGTGGGATGAGATCGCGGCCGAGGTCGCCGGTGAATTCCCCGACGTCAGCTGGGACAAGATGCTGGTCGATGCCATGACGGTGCGTATGACGCTGCATCCGAAAAGCCTCGACACCATCGTCGCGACCAATCTCCATGCCGACATCCTGTCCGACCTCGCCGGCGCGCTGGCCGGCAGCCTCGGCGTGGCGCCGACCGGCAACATCGATCCGCAGCGCCGCTTCCCCTCGATGTTCGAGCCGATCCACGGCTCGGCCTTCGACATCACCGGCAAGGGCATCGCCAACCCGGTCGCGACCTTCTGGACCGGCGCGCAGATGCTCGAGCATCTCGGCGAGAAGGACGCCGCTTCAAGGCTGATGGCGGCGGTCGAGCGCGTCTGCGCAGCGGGCGTGCTGACGCCTGATGTCGGCGGCAAGGCGACGACGAAGGAAGTGACGGACGCCGTGATCGACGCGATCAGCGGGTCGAATGTGTAGCCTTATCGGATCGAGTGTCGCCCAGCACTCGCTGCACCTCTCCCGCTTGCGGGGGAGGTCGACGCGCTCGGCAGCGCAATTGCGCGCCAGAGCGCGGCGGGTGGGGGCTCTCTCCTCTCGGGGGTTCTCGATCGTATAGAGACCCCCTCCCCCGCAAGCGGGAGAGGGAGCGCACCGTCCTCTGCGGCAAGATAACGAGCCCTACTTCCGCTTCGTTGGAGCCGGCGGCGGTGTCGCCATCGCGGCCGTGGGCTCGGGCGGTGTCAGATGCCGGGGCACGATGATGGTCTGGCCCGGCGTGAGCTGCGCGTTCTCTGCAAGCGAGTTGCTCTGCGCGAGCGTCCACAGCGGCACGCGATTGGCGGCGGCGATGCTCTCCATGGTGTCGCCGCGGCGCACCGGCACGCGCACGCCGCTGTCCCATAACTCGACCAAGGTGTCCGCGGGGACGAGGTAGCGCAGCGGCACGGCATCGCCCTGGGTCTGCGGCGGAATGCGCGGCAGTTGCGTCACCATCTCGACGATCTGGCGATGAATGTCGTCGGACTTCTCGATGTTGATGTGCGAGACGCGCGCGTTTTCCTTCAGGTCGTAGCTCGCATAATGGCCGCGAAAGCCGGGGACCGCGACGACGTCGCCGCCGCCGAGCACGCTGTCGGACAGGAAGATGTTGATGAAGCGCTCGACATTGAGCGGCACGTCGCCGGTCGCATGCGCGGGATCGATGGCGATGACGAGGCTGATCGGGATGCTCTCCTTGGCCGCCATCTCGGAGATGACGATCGAGCACAGACCACCCATGGAGTGCCCGATCAGCACGATCGGCGCCGCCTTCTCCTTGTAGCTGGCGATGACGCGGTTGCCGATGAACCGGCAGAGGGTGAATTCATAGACATCGGCGGAAAAGCCGGCCTGTGTCAGCTTCTCGCCGAGCCGGTCCATGCCAGTCGAGAAGATCGGGCCCATGGCGCCGCGGAACAGGTAGACGTTCGGCGGCGGCAACGGCTCGAACGGTGGAGGCGGCGGCGCTGCGGGTGCGGCCGCGGTGGCCTTGGACTTGGCAGGTGAGGCGGCGGCCATGCCGGGGCTCAGGGCGAGCAGCGCAACGGCTGCCAGCGCGACTAGTCGCCTCAAATCAATCATCAATCCAGCAGTCCCACGACGGGAGGCGATCACCTCCCCCGCGGGCTTAGTGACGGCCGATTGGGTGGAATTTGGGGCACGGAACCGGCCTCCATCTCTTCCGGGCGCGAACTCTCACCGCACGCCTGGCGGCGCGACCGGACTTTGCGACGATTGGCCTCAGTCCTCGCTCGCGAACGGCTAAAATGGCAGCATCCGGTTCAGCAATTCGAGCAGCGTGCGCTGCTCGGCCTCGCTGAGCGGCGCCAGCATCTTCCGATTATAGGGCTCCGTCAGCCTTGCGCCCTCCGCAATGAGCTTTGTCCCCTTCGGCGTCAGCATGAGCTCGACGGCGCGGCGATCGGACTTCGAGCGGTTGCGCTTGATAAAGCCGGACGATTCCAGCTCGTTCAGGATCTTGATCAGGTTCGGCAGCCGCAGCCGGAGCAGGCTGGCGAGGCTGCTTGGCGGCACGCCGGGATTGTCGCGAATGACGGCGAAGATCGCATAGGTCGCGGGCGTCAGGCCCAAGGCGGCGAACTCCTCGTAGAAGCCTTCGAAGAACTTCAACTGCGCCAGGCGCAGCATGAAGCCGGGGGTGCGCTGCAGCGCGCGCAGGTCCAGCGATTTCTCCGTCTGCGGAGCGGACTTTTGCGGAGTGGATTTGGCTCCGGGTCTTAGAGGCTTCGAGCTCATGATTCTCAATCCTAGGGACGGCCGAATTGACACTCTCAAAAATAGCTATAAAATATAACTATTATTCAGCGGCACCAAGACCGCCCATGGGAGGGATCCAATGAACAGCAAATTCCTGCATAAATTGTGCATCTTGGCCGCAACCCTGACCGCGGCGCCGGCCTTCGCACAGGAGGTCGTGAAGATCGGCATCCTGAACGACCAGTCGGGCCCGTTCGCGAGCTACCAGGGCATCGGCTCGGTCGTCGCCGCCAAGATGGCCGTCGAAGACTATGGCGGAAAAGCCGCGGGCAAGGTGGTCGAGGTCGTCGCGGCCGATCACCAGAACAAGACCGACATCGGGATCGGCATCGCTCGGCGCTGGTACGAGAACGAGAGCGTCGATGCGATCTTCGACCTTCCGAATTCCTCGATCGCGCTCGCTGTCGCCGGCATGAGCGCCGAGAAGAACAAGGTGTTCGTCGGATCCGGCGCCGGGACGGTGCTTCTGACCGGTGAAAAGTGCACGCCGAACACGGTGCACTGGACCTACGACACCTATTCTTACGGCCGCGGTCTCGGCAAGGCGATCGTGCAGCAGGGCGGCAAGAAATGGTTCTTCATCACCGCCGACTACGCCTTCGGTCATGATCTGGAAAAGCAGGCCGCGGAAGCCGTGAAAGCGGCCGGCGGCGAGGTACTCGGCAGCGTACGGCATCCCTTGGGAACGGCGGACTACGCCTCTTTCCTACTGCAGGCCCAGGCTTCGGGCGCGAACGTCGTCGGCTTCGCCAATGCCGGTGACGACACCATCACGTCGATGAAGCAGGCCGCCGAGTTCGGGCTGACCAAGGACCACAAGCTGGTCGGATTGATCCTGGGCATGAACGGGCTTCCCGCGCTTGGCCTGAAGTTTGCGCAAGGCGCGCAGATCATGAATCCGTTCTACTGGGATCTGAACGACGGCACGCGGGCCTTCGCAAAACGCTTCGCCGAGCGCATTCCGTCGAAGGCCTATCCGAACGACATGCAGGCCGGCGTCTATGCCTCGGTCATTCACTATCTCAAGGCGGTCGACAAGTCCGGCGGCGCCAAGGATGGCAAGGCCGTCGTCGCCGCGATGAAGGAGATGCCGACCGACGATGTGCTGTTCGGCAAGGGCTATATCCGCAAGGACGGACGCAAGATCCACCCGCTGTACCTGTTGCAGGTCAAGTCGCCCGAGGAGTCGAATTCGAGCTGGGATCTGCTGAAGGTCGTCGCCACCATCAAGGGCGAGGACGCGTTCCGCTCGGAGAGCGATGGCCAGTGCCCGCTCAGCAAGCCCTAGAAGCGGAGCTGACCATGAGCGGCATCGCCTCCAGTCCGATCGACCCGTTTGCGCCTGACTTCCTGTTGAACCCCTATCCTGCCTATGAGGCGCTACGCGCGCTCGGGCCCGTCTTCGCGCTGGAGCGTTACGGCGTGTGGGCGATGGCGGGCTATGGCGAGGTCGAGCCGGCCTTGAAGGACTGGAAGACGTTCATCAGTGGCGAGGGCGTCGGGCTCAACGGGATGAACCCTGCGCTGCCAAAGCCGCTGACGCTCCAGATCGATCCGCCCGACCACGACAAGGGCCGGCGGGTCCTCGGCCGCACGCTGTCTCCGGGTGTCGCGAGGAAGCTGCGCGAGACGTTTCAGCAGGAAGCGGAGAAGAAGGTCACGGAGCTGATCGACAAAGGCACCTTCGATGCCGTCACCGATCTTGCCGAAGCCTATCCGATGAAGGTGTTTCCCGATGCGATCGGCATCCGGGCGGACGGCCGCGAGAAGCTCTTGGCCTGGAGCACATTCGTGTTCGACAGCTTTGGCCCCGACAACGAGATGCTAGCGGCTTCACGCAAGGCAGGCCTCGCCGCCCAGAGCTGGATCATGGACTGCTGCGCACGAAATGCGTTGCGGCCTGACAGCCTCGGCATGATGATCTACCAGGCGGCCGACGACGGCGAGATCACCGAGCACGAAGCGACCCACCTGGTGCGGCCATTCCTCACGGCGGGGATCGACACCACCGTCAACGGCATCGGCAACACCCTGCTCGCGCTCGCCACCCATCCGGATGAATACCGCAAGCTCCACCAACGGCCGGAGCTGGCGCGCAATGCCTTCGAGGAGGGCCTGCGCTATGATTCGCCGGTGCAGACGTTCTTTCGTACCCCCTCGCGCGACGTCGAGATCGGCGGCGGCGTGATCCCGGCACATCGCAAGGTGCTGCTGTTCATGGCCTCGGCCAACCGCGATCCGGCGCGATGGGAGAGAGCCGACCGGTTCGAGGTCGAACGGACCGCGACCGGGCATGTCGGCTTCGGCGCGGGCATCCACGCCTGCGTCGGTCAGATGATCGCGCGTCTGGAAGGCGAATTGATCTTCAGCGAGCTCGCAAGGCGCGTGAAGACCATCGAGCTCACGGCGGAGCCGAAACGCAGGCTCAACAATTCCCTGCGCGGGCTGGAGAGCATGCCGGTCCGCGTGACGCCCGCTTAGGCGGCATCACGCGGGAGGATGCGCAACGGTTCAGTTCCGTGCCGGAGCGGCCGCGGCCGCCGAGCGCGCCTGCCCGGGCGAGCCGCGTTCGGCGACCGGGACAGCCGGTGCGCGCGAACGCATGATGGCGGCGTCGATCTCGGCGATGACACGGCGTTGGATCGCCTCGTTCTTGTCGATCGAGATGTGGCCGACACCGGTGCCGCGCACGTCGACATTGTCGAGCTTGCCACGGAAACCGTCGGCACGCTTGACCGGCTCGCCGGGGCCGTCGCCGATATAGATGTTGATGTAACGCTCCGCGCCGGTCGAGAGCTTGGTCTTGAACACGGAATCGAGGCCGATCGCGAGCTTCACCGGCACGCCGAGCCGGTTGAGTTTTGCGATCATGTCCGGCAGCGCGGTCGCGCCGGAGGAATGGCCGACCAGGACGATGGTCTTGAGCCGGCCGGCCTTGTAGGCGGTCGCGGCTTCATCGGCGAGCGACGACCAGGACACGAAGTTGGCGACCGTCACCGGGATGCCCTGCGCCTGGAGCCGGGCACCGATGGTGTCGAGGCCGAGCGAGAAGATGTTGAGCACGCCGCGGAGCAGATAGACATGCGTGGTCGCGACCTGGGCCTGGCTCGGGGCCGCTCGGGCCGTGGTCGGGCTGATGGCAACAGCTGACAGCAGGAGCAGGCAGATCGCCCAGACACGGAGGGCGGACAACTGGCTGGCGCCGGCGGTGTGACGGCCGTTCGGTCTCATCGGTGTTTTCCCTGGGGACAATACGCTTTGCGATTGGCCGGAATCGTAGCCATGGCCTGCTCGCAGACGCAACAAAGAGCCGCGTGAATGGCAATCTTAGCCACAGCCCGTGACCATCGCGCAACACCTGCCCGAAACCTGCCACCGAAGCGCCTGTTTTGAGACCATTTTTCTCCGGGCAATTGCGGCCCGGCAAAGGCATTCCTATCTCAGGGCTCCGCTGACCCGCCGTTCCCGGCAGGTTCCAGCCTCCCCTCCCCCAGTCCTACCGGCCCTCATGTCCTCCATCATCTCCGTCGCCAACCTGTCGAAGACCTATGGGTCCGGCTTCAAGGCGCTCAAAAACGTCAATCTCGACATCAAGCGGGGCGAGATCTTCGCGTTGCTCGGCCCGAACGGCGCCGGCAAGACCACGTTGATTTCCATCATCTGCGGCATCGCCAATCCGAGCGAGGGCCGCGTCCTCGTCGGCGGCGAGAACATCCAGACTTCCTACCGCAAGGCGCGCTCGCTGATCGGCCTCGTGCCGCAGGAATTGCACACCGACGCCTTCGAGAGCGTGTGGGCGACCGTGAGCTTCTCCCGCGGCCTGTTCGGCAAGCCGAAGAATCCTGATCACATCGAGAAGGTGCTGAAGGACCTCTCGCTCTGGGACAAGAAGGACAACAAGATCATCACGCTCTCCGGCGGCATGAAGCGCCGCGTCATGATCGCCAAAGCGCTGTCGCACGAGCCGCAGATCCTGTTCCTGGACGAGCCCACCGCCGGCGTCGACGTCGAGCTGCGCAAGGGCATGTGGGAGGTGGTGCGCACCCTCCAGCAGTCCGGCGTCACCATCATCCTCACCACGCATTACATCGAGGAAGCCGAGGAAATGGCCGACCGCATCGGCGTCATCAACAAGGGCGAGATCGTGCTGATCGAGGACAAGGCGACGTTGATGCAGAAGCTCGGCAAGAAGCGGCTGACGCTGCATTTGCAGGGCAGGCTCGACGCGCTGCCGGAGAGCCTTGGCCATTACGAGCTGGAGCTCTGCGATGCCGGCGCGACGCTGGTCTACGATTACGACACCAAGGGCGAGCGCACCGGCATCACCAGCCTGCTCGGCGAGCTCCGCACCGCCGGCATCCGCTTCAACGATCTCGACACGACGCAATCGTCGCTCGAGGACATCTTCGTCGATCTCGTGAGGACGTCATGAACCATCGCGCCATCCGCGCCATCTATCTGTTCGAAATGGCGCGCACCTGGCGCACGCTGCTGCAAAGCATCGTCTCGCCCGTCGTCTCGACCTCGCTCTATTTCGTGGTGTTCGGCGCCGCGATCGGCTCGCGCATCAGCCAGGTCGAGGGCGTCAGCTACGGCACCTTCATCGTGCCGGGCCTGATCATGCTCTCGGTGCTGACCCAGAGCATCGCCAACGCCTCGTTCGGCATCTACTTCCCGAAATTCACCGGCACGATCTACGAGATCCTGTCGGCGCCGATCTCCTATTTCGAGATCGTGCTCGGCTATGTCGGCGCCGCCGCGACCAAGT
Organism: Bradyrhizobium sp. ERR14; assembly: GCF_014198235.1. Taxonomy (NCBI): domain Bacteria; kingdom Pseudomonadati; phylum Pseudomonadota; class Alphaproteobacteria; order Hyphomicrobiales; family Nitrobacteraceae; genus Bradyrhizobium; species Bradyrhizobium sp. ERR14. Next base: position 132,292 of record NZ_JACIHD010000018.1, read on the forward strand.
CGATCATCTTGGGCCTGATCATCCTGGCAACGGCCGGACTGTTCGTGCCGCTGCATATTCACCATCCGGTCTGGATGCTGGCCTTCCTGGTGCTGACGGCGGTGACGTTCAGCCTGTTCGGCTTCATCATCGGAATCTGGGCCGACGGCTTCGAGAAGCTGCAGATGATCCCGATGCTGGTGGTGACGCCGCTGACCTTCCTCGGCGGCAGCTTCTATTCCATCGACATGCTGCCGCCCACCTGGCGCACGGTGGCGATGCTCAACCCGGTCGTCTATCTGATCTCCGGCTTCCGCTGGAGCTTTTACGAGATCGCGGACGTCAGCATGTCCGTCAGCGTCGGCATGACGCTGGCGTTCCTGGTGATTTGTCTCGTCGTGATCTGGTGGATTTTTCGGACGGGGTATCGGCTGAAGAACTGACGCGTCATCACCGATAGCAGTGGAAGCGGTGGTAGCCGTCATAGTATCCGTGACAGCGGTGACGGTAGTGACGATGGGGAATGCCGAGCACGCCCTCGACTGCACCAACGGCGCCGCCGACGCCGGCACCGACGACGCCTCCGACCGCGCCGCCCACGGGGCCGGCAATCCGGTTGCCCTCGTACGAGCCTTCCTGGGCGCCACGGACGATGCCCTGGGCGTGGCCGGCCTGCGGCAGCGCCAACAGCGCGAGCAGGATGGCGGCGGCTGCGAACACCAGACGGAAGGCTAAACCGGCCGGCGACGGCGCGGCGGCGATGCGGGCTTTGTTCATCTTCGATCCCAAACGGTGAATGGCGGCGAGCGCCGCCTGTCGAGGCAGGTGATCGTCAACGCACCGGGCGGCCAAATGGTTGCGCCTTTGTGACGAATTGTCGGCGTTGTGAACGGGGCACCGCTCGCGAAAATGTCAGCTTCGACGCGCGCGGCGCGGCACAAAGCGGCCTTGCTTACGCCTCGCGCCGCGTTAACGATGGGCAGGCAGGCCGCTGGAACGAAAGCCGGATTGCAGGCATATTGCACGCCGGGGACGGAGAGCCGCGGCGCCTAGCGTGAACAGGCCGGAGGCCAGGATTCAAATGCGTTTCCAGATGCGTTCATTTTTTATCGCTTTCACCTCACTGATGCTTTTGAGCGCAGGCAGCGCGCAAGCCAAGGTCGAGATCACCGTCGACAAGGACAATCAGCAGATGACCGTCGCCGTCGACGGCGTCGCGCGGTATCACTGGCCGGTGTCGACCGGCATCCCCTCGCGCGAAACGCCGAACGGCGCATTCCGCGCCTTCCGCATGGAAGAGGATCACTATTCCAAGGAATTCGACGACGCACCGATGCCTCACGCGATCTTCTTCACCAAAGTCGGCCACGCCATCCATGGCACCGACTCGGTCGGCCGTCTCGGTTCGCCGGCGTCCCACGGCTGCGTTCGGCTGTCGCGCCAGAATGCTTCGACGCTCTATGCGCTGGTGCAGCAGCAGGGCGTGCTCAACACCTCGGTGACGCTGACCGGCTCGGCGCAGGTGGCGCTGGCGCGCAATCCGCGCGGCCGCACCAACAATGCAGTCGCTCGCGCGCCGCAGCAGCCTGCCGAAGAGCAGTACGCGACCACCGGCGATCCCGTGAACCTGACGCCGCCGGCGCAGCCCGCCCGCCGCTACATGCCGCAGGACGACAACTACATCTATCCGGCCGACGGCAGCGACACCGGCGCGCGCTATCCGGCACCGCGCGGCACACGCCCGCTCTATGATGCGCAGGTCTACCAGCAGCAGCCGCGTCCCTATTACGACCAAGGCTCCGGCCAGCAGGGCTACTACTATCAGCCGCAGCCGAGGCAGGTTTACCAGCCGCGCGGCTATTACTATCAGAACTGAGGCGGCCGCGGCCGCCATCCGCCGCGCTCGCCGACCTGCATGTACAAATAGTTTCCTTTCGAGGCACCATGTCCTTACGTGCCGCGACCATTCTGATCGTGTTCTCCATGCTGATCGCGGGCCCGGCCATGGCCTTTGATATCGAGGCGCATCGCGGCGGGCGGGCGCTGCTGCCGGAAAACACCCTGCCAGCCTTCGCCAACGCGCTGTCGATGGGTGTGGACACGCTGGAGCTCGACGTCGGCGTGACCGCGGACGGCGAGGTCGTCGTCTCGCATGAGCGCGGGCTCAATCCTGATCTCGCACGCGGCGTCGGCGGGACTTACATTGCTCCGCCCGGCACGCCCTTGGTAAAACTGCGGCTGGACGAGGTCAGGACCTATGACGTCGGCAAAATCCGACCGGACAGTGCCTATGCGAAACAATTCCCCGACCAGCGCGCCCTGCCGGGGACACACATTCCCACCCTGAGCGAGCTGTTCGCGCTGGTGCGCAAGTCTGGCAACTCGCATGTGCGCTTTAACATCGAGACCAAGATCGATCCGAACCGCCCCGACGAAACGCTCGATCCGCAAGCCTTTGTCACGAAGCTGCTGGGACTGATCGAGACCGAAACGTTTTCCGACAGGGTCATGATCCAATCCTTCGACTGGAGAACCCTGCAGCTCGTCCAGCAGCAGGCGCCGAAGATACCGACCGTGTACCTGACGCTCCAGCGCGGCACGGGCCAGACAGTCGCGCTGGACAAAGCCACCAATTGGACGGCGGGCTTCAGCCCGGCCGATCACGGCAGCTCGCTGCCACGGACGATCAAGGCGGCGGGCGGCACGATCTGGTCGCCCAATTTCGGCGACGTGACGGCGGCGCTCATCGCGGAGGCCCACGGACTCGGATTGCGCGTCGTGGTGTGGACGGTCAACAAGCGCGAAGACATGACGCGGATGATGGAGCTCGGCGTCGACGGCATCATTTCCGACAGGCCCGACCTGCTGCGGGAGGTTGCCGGCGAGAAGGGCATTGTGCTGCCGGCGGGGACGCCGGTCGAGCCGTAACCGTCGGTCTCGTGTCCCGGACGCGGTGCAGCGTGCAACGCTGCTGCGCTGCGTCCGGGGGCACGGAGACGGTTGTCGTGCCGCCCTACTCTCCGTTCTTCAAACGCCGGTACAAGGCGCCCAGGATGTTGGAATAGTCGTCGGTCCACACCCGCACCCTGTCGTCGGCTTCGGTCTGCTCCCAGACCTTCGAGGACGCGAGCCGACCGATGTCGGCCTCATCGCGCGCGGAGATGACGACGTCGGTCGAGAAGATGTAGTCGCCATCGCGCCCGGAATCCTCGTTGAAGACCCAGCTCTTCAAATCATTGGCGTCGGCGATGCCGACCACGACGGTCTCGAGATCGAGGTGCCGGTTGGAGACGTGCATCACCACGGCCCCGTGCGGCGCGAGCTTGTCCTTGTAGATCTTCATCGCCTCTTCGGTGGCGAGATGAATCGGGATCGCATCCGACGAATAGGCATCGACGATGATGAGGTCGTAGGCGCCGTCGGGCTCCTTTGCGAAGGTGAGGCGCGCATCGCCGATCACCGGCTTCATGTCCGGCAGGCAGCTCGAGATATAGCGGAAATTTTTGGGATCACGCGCAGCATCCACCATCGACTGGTCGATCTCGAAGAATTTCCAGTCCTCGCCAGGTTCGGCGGCGCAGGCGAGCGTGCCCGATCCGACGCCGATGGCGGCGACCTTGAGCGGCGCGCCCTTGCGCTCGCGGATCGCGCTGACGGCCTGACCGATGCCGCCGTCCTTGTGATAGTAGGTGATCGGTTCGGGCCGGCCGGTGACCGGCGTGCCGTCATTGTTGCGGAAGCGCTCGGCGCCGTGGATGGTGGTGCCGTGCATCAGCACGTGGAAATAGCCGCCGGGCGTCACCACGATCTTGTGCACGCCGAAGAAGCTGCGCACCGTCGTAACGCGACCTTCGTCCGCGGGATAAACCCGGATCAACGCGAGCGCGAGCGCGACGGTGGCGAAGATCTTCCAGCGGCCGGCATTGAGCGCCAGCGCCAGCAGCGCGGCGAGCACGCCGACGGCGCCGGCGACCCAGACGCGGTGATCCTCCAACCAGGTCGAGAGGCCGCCAGTGGTGTAGGACGGCGCAACCAGCGCAACCGCGAGCGCGGCGAGCACCAGCCAATACCATTTGACGACACCTGCGAGACGCTCATTCGCGGACGGCCGGCACAGCGCGGCAAGCGCGATCAGGATCGGGTATTCGGCGATCCACGAGAACGTGAAGGGAGCAACGAGGCCAGCAAAGAGACCGCCGACCATGCCGCCGAACGACAGCGCGACATAGAAACCGGTGAGATATCTGGCGGCCGGCCGCGTCCGCGCCAGTTCGCCGTGACAGGCCATGGCGATGACGAAGAAGCAGAGTTGATGGCCGCCGAGTGTCAGCAGCAAATTCTGCTCGCCGCCGAAGGCGAGCAGGACGATGACGCCCGCGATCGCGACCGGCTGCAGCATCAACATCCATTTGTGCGGCAGCAGCGGCCGCGACTGGAACACCACGACCCAGGTGAGCAGATAAAGCGACAACGGCAGCACCCACAGCAACGGCGCCGCAGCGACGTCGGTCGAGATGTGCGCGGTGACCGCGATGAGCAGACCCGAAGGCACCGCGGCGAGGAAGATCCAGCGCAGCCGCGTCACGATATCAGGCGCCGGCGCGTTGACGTCCTCGGTTCGCGCATCGGCCACCGCCAGCTTCGGCGAGCGCAACAGCAGCACGCCGCAGGCGGCGATCAGGAGGATCAGCAGGCCATAGCCACCGGTCCAGAGCCGGTTCTGCGCATGCAGCGTGAACATCGGCTCCAGCAGGAACGGATAGGACAACAGCGCCAGGAAGCTGCCGATGTTGGAGGAGGCGTAGAGGAAATAGGGATCGTGCCCGGCGGGATGGCCGGTGCGAACGAACCAGGCCTGCAGCAGCGGATTGTTGGCGGCGAGCGCAAAGAACGGCAGGCCGATCGAGACCACGAACAGGCCGAGCAGCCAGAACGCATAACCCGAAGCGGGCGGCTCGCCATAGGCGGAGGCTATTCCGAGCGGCAGCGTGGCGAAGGCCGCGATCAGCAGCAGCAGATGCACGGCCACCGGCACGATGCGGCTCCTCGCCTGCATCAACAGATGCGCATAGGCATAGCCCGCCAGCAGCAGCGACTGGAAGAACACCATCGCCACCGACCACACCGCCGGCGAGCCGCCGAGCCGCGGCAGCACCATCTTCGTGAACAGCGGCTGCACCGAGAACAGCAGCAGCGCGCTGACGAAGATCGCAGCGGTGTAGACCGTCAGCAGCAGCCGGTTGCGCGAGGCGGACGGCTGCTCCGTGGCGGCAGGTTGCACGATCGAATCCATGGAAGCTCCAGCCTACATTCCCCGGCGGGCGCCGGACGCGCGCAATGGAGCACAAGGCGCCTGAACGGGCAATAAAGGCACTCGTGATGTTGCAGCGAGGAATGCCTGATATAGAGATGTCATTCCGGGGCGCGCGAAGTGCGAACCCGGAACCTCGAGATTCTCCGGTGCGGAGCCCGCACCATAGTTCGATGCTGCGCATCGCCCCGGAATGACGCCAGGGAAATCATGACCGAAACCGACGTCGTCATCATTGGCGCTGGCCATAACGGCCTCACTTGCGCCGCCTATCTCGCGATGGCGGGCCTGCGTGTGCGCGTGGTCGAGCGCCGCAAGGTGGTCGGCGGCGCCGCAGTCACGGAGGAGTTTCACCCCGGATTCCGCAATTCGGTCGCGGCCTACACTGTGAGCCTGCTCAATCCGCAAGTGATCCGCGACCTCAAGCTCACTGAACAGGGCCTGCGGATCGTCGAACGGCGCGCCCAGAACTTTCTGCCCGCGCCGGATGCCAGCTATCTCCTCACCGGCGAAGGGCGGACAAAGGCATCAGTCGCGCGGCTGAGCGCGCATGACGCAGACGCGCTCGACGGATTTTCGCGCGAACTGGAAGACATCGCCGACGTGCTGCGGCAGTTCGTGCTCCGCGCGCCGCCGAACCTCGTCGACGGCTTCGGCACAGCGGCCGTTCGCGAAGGCGTCAACGCCTGGAAGACCGCCAACATCCTGCGCGGTCTCACGCTGGAACAGAGCCGCAGCCTGCTCGATCTCTTCACCCGCTCGGCCGGCGAGATGCTGGACGAGCGCTTCGAGCATGATCTGGTCAAGGCCCTGTTCGGCTTCGACGCCATCGTCGGCAACTATGCCAGCCCCTACGCCGCCGGCTCGGCCTATGTGATGCTGCATCACGCCTTCGGCGAGGTGAACGGCAAGAAGGGGGTCTGGGGTCACGCCATCGGCGGCATGGGCGCGATCACGCAGGCAATGGCGCGCACAGCGCGCGATCGGGGCGTCATGATCGACACCGATGCCGGCGTCCGTGAGATCATCGTCGAGCGCGACCGCGCCGTCGGAATCGTGCTGGAGAATGGTTCAACCATCCGCGCCAAATATGTCGCGGCCAATGTCAATCCAAAGCTGCTTTACACGCGGCTGGTCGCGGCCGACGCGCTCCCTGCGGACTTCCTCGCCCGCATCCGGCACTGGAAGAACGGCTCCGGCACCTTCCGCATTAACGTTGCGCTGGACCGCCTGCCCTACTTCACGGCGCTGCCGGGCGAGGGCGATCATCTCAGCTCCGGCATCATCCTGGCGCCGAGCCTCGGCTACATGGACCGCGCTTATCTCGATGCGCGGGCGCAGGGCTGGAGCCGGGAGCCGGTCGTCGAGATGCTGATCCCCTCGACGCTCGACGACACGCTGGCCCCAGCTGGAAAGCACGTCGCCAGCCTGTTCTGCCAGCACGTCGCGCCGGAGCTTCCCGATGGAAAGTCGTGGGACGACCATCGCGACGAGGTCGCCGATCTCATGATCGCGACGGTGGACAAATACGCGCCGGGTTTTGCGGCGAGTGTGCTGGGCCGCCAGATCCTGTCCCCGCTCGATCTCGAACGGCAGTTCGGCCTCCTCGGCGGCGATATCTTCCATGGCGCGCTGACGCTGAACCAGCTGTTCTCGGCGCGGCCGATGCTGGGCCATGCCGATTATCGCGGGCCGTTGAAGGGCCTCTACCATTGCGGCTCCGGCGCCCATCCCGGCGGCGGCGTCACCGGCGCTCCCGGCCATAACGCCGCGCAGACGATCTTGAGAGATCACCGGTCGCTGTTCGGAAGCCGTGGATAGGTCTGTGGATGAGCTGTGGACTGGCCGTTGAATGATCTGTGGTCAGACCGAGGATACATGGGCCAGAACGCCGGGACTGAACTTGGGGAAAGCCGGTGGACAATCGCGGGACAAGCGGGTGGACGGCGTCCCGGCAAGCGGTGGACAATTTGTGAAGATCACTGAGAACGCTCGCCCGAAAACGACCTCGCCCGCCAGGGTATCCCCTCGCGGGCGGTGATCAGGAAAAACCTCAAAGAAAAATAGCCCCCGCTGGGAAATGAAGGCGGAAATTACTTCAAGGAGCTGCTAATCGAAGTGAACTTGTCGTTCAGGGTGACGCCCAGGCTGTTCACCACGGTGATGATCGCCAGAGCGATACCTGCGGCAATCAGGCCGTACTCGATCGCGGTTGCGCCGGACTCGTCCGACCAGAACTTTTGAACCATGCGCTTCAAAACTCGCCTCCGTTTCAATTCCAAGCTGTGTTGGTTGGTTTCGACATCCGCAAAGATACGGGGCGCAACCTACAGCCCGGTTAACCGGGAACCGCAACTTATGCGGAAAAATGGCGACGAAAGCTCCAAAAATTGAACTCAACGGAACCCTGAATGCAGCCTTCTCCCACCCATCGCGCCAGCTTTTCGATCGGCAGCGAGGCCGACGCCAGGCGCGTCGTCGACGTGCTCACCGAGGTGTTTTTCGACGGCGATGCGGCGGTTGCCGCCTTCGAGCGGCCCGACGGACCATGGGACGTCACGCTCCATTTCGCCGAGGCGCCCGATCAGGCTTGGCTACGCGAACTCGTTGCAACTTCAGCAGGAAATGCGATCGCCGCGACGCTTCTCTTCGACACGGTCGAGGCCAAGGACTGGGTCAAGGCCAGCCTGGAAGATCTCGTCCCGGTCCCGGCCGGGCGCTTCGTCGTACACGGCAGCCATGACCGCGACCGCGTGGCGCCGAACAAGCTCGCCATCGAGATCGAGGCGGCGCTCGCCTTCGGCACCGGCCACCACGGCACCACCCGTGGCTGTTTACTGCTGCTTGACCATGTCCTTAAGAGTTCCCGTCCGAGGAACCTGCTCGACCTCGGTACCGGAACCGGCGTCCTCGGCATCGCGGCGGCGAAGGCGCTGCATCGCGCGGTGCTCGCCTCCGACATCGACCCGCCGTCGGTGCGGGTGGCGGCCGAGAACGCGGTAATGAACGAGGTCGGCAACCAGGTCCGCGTAATACGCGCCACCGGCTTCGCCGCGCCGGATTTCGAAAAGGCCGGCCCATTCGACCTGGTGCTGGCCAACATCCTCGCCAACCCGCTCAGGCAACTCGCGGGCCCGATGGCGCGGCATCTCGCGCCCGACGCACACGTCATCCTCTCCGGCCTGTTGACGCACCAGGCCCCCGCCGTGATCGCCGCGTACCGCGCGCGCGGCCTCGTGCCGTTGAAGCATCTGCGGATCGAGGGGTGGAGCAGCCTGTTGCTGCGGAAGATGTCGTAGGGTTGGTTAGCCCTGCGATTGCGCAAAAGCGCAATCGCTCGGCGTAACCCACCTCTTTTGTCACCGCGGGCAGAGACGTGGTGGGTTACGCCTTCGGCTAACCCATCTCACGAAATTCCGCCGCGCTACTCCGCGGGCTTCTCGTCCCGCCGCATCGGAGGCTCGTCCTGCAAGCTACGCCTCGCGCGACGCTCGGCGATACGGTCGATCATCTGGCGCATGACGCCGCGCGGTTTCTTCGGTGCCGCCGCAGTCGGGGCGCGACGCACCGGCGGCGTAATCTTCTCAAACGTGAACGCTGGCATCGTGTGTCCCCTCGCCGTTGAGATGAACCACCTGCTCGAACTTCCCTGTCATCCGGACGAAGCGCAACTGCCGCATCCTTTACTCCACTCAATTCGAATGGAACCATTCAAGCACAGTCCATGCCAGATGCGATGCGAATGCGTCCAGATTGCGGACTCGTCCCCATGATCCTAAAGTGATCCACCATGTTCGAAGCACACTTCCAGACATTCGAGGAGCCGGAGGCCGGCGTCGCATTGACGGCGCGGCTCGCTGCCCTTCGCGAAGAACTCGCCCGCCGCAAGCTGACCGGCTTCGTGATCCCGCGCGCCGATCAGCAGCAGAACGAATATGTGCCGCCGTCCGAAGAGCGGTTGGCCTGGCTGACCGGCTTCACGGGCTCGGCGGGACTCGCGGTGGTGCTGACCCAGGAGGCCGCATTGTTCGTCGACGGCCGCTACACGCTTCAGGCCGCCAAGCAGGTCGACGCGAAGGCCTGGGCCGTGGAATCGCTAATCGATCCGCCGCCAGAGAGCTGGGTGTCCGCGCATCTGAAGGCCGGTGACCGCCTCGGATTTGATCCGTGGCTGCACACTTTTGCGGCAGCCGAGCGCCTGTCCGCCGCCTGCGCCAAGGCCGGCGCCGAGCTGGTCGCCGTCGACAGCAATCCAATCGACGCGGTCTGGCAGGACCGCCCGCAGCCGCCGATCGCCCCCGTCGCCGTGCACAGTCTGCAGAATGCCGGCGTCACTGAAGCCGAGAAGCTGACGCAGATCAGAGCCGAGATCGTCAAGCTCGGCGTCGACGCGCTGGTGCTATCGGACAGCCACGCGGTGGCCTGGACCTTCAACATCCGCGGCGCCGACGTCGCGCACACGCCGCTACCGCTGTCCTATGCGCTGGTGCCGAAGGACGGTCGCCCCACCATCTTCATCGACCATCGAAAACTCTCCAACCACACGCGCGACCATCTCGAGCAGTCCGCCGACGTGCGCGAGCCCGATGCGATGGCGCCGACGCTGATGGCGCTGGCCAAAAGCGGCGCTGCGATCGCGCTCGACGGTGCCACAGCGGCCGATGCGCTCAGCCGCCTGATCGCGGGCGCCGGCGGCAAGCCGGTGCGCGGCAGCGATCCGATTGCGCTGCTCAAGGCAGTCAAGAACGCGACCGAGATCAAGGGCACAAAGACGGCCCATGTGCGTGACGCCGTGGCGCTGGCACGCTTCGTCGCTTTCATTGATCGCGAGGCCGCAAGCGGCAAGCTCACCGAGATCGACGCAGTCGAGGCGCTGGAGACGTTCCGCCGCGACACCGGCGCGCTGAGGGACGTATCGTTTCCGACCATCTCCGGCACCGGCCCGAACGGCGCCATCGTGCACTACCGCGTCACCCGCAAGAGCAACCGGCGGATCGCGCCCGGCGATCTGCTGCTGATTGATTCCGGCGCGCAGTACGAAGACGGCACCACCGACGTCACCCGCACCATGGCCGTGGGCGAGCCGACCGACGAGATGCGCGACCGCTTCACCCGCGTGCTGCGCGGCCATATCGCGATCGCGCGCGCCGTCTTTCCGGACGGCACCACGGGCGCGCAGCTCGACACGCTGGCGCGGCAATATCTCTGGGCCGCCGGCGTCGATTTCGAGCACGGCACCGGTCACGGCGTCGGCAGCTATCTCTCGGTGCATGAAGGGCCGGCGCGGATCTCGAAGCTCGGCACCACGCCGCTGAAGCGCGGCATGATCCTCTCCAACGAGCCCGGCTACTACAAGACCGACGGTTTCGGCATCCGCATCGAAAACCTCGAGCTGGTGGTGGCCGCCGACATCAAGGGCGCCGAGAAGCCGATGAACGCGTTTGAGACGTTGACGCTGGCGCCGATCGACCGCCGCCTCATCGATGTCGCGATGCTGAGCCGCGACGAGCTCGGCTGGCTCAACACCTACCACGCGCGCGTCCGGGCCGAGGTACGGCCCGCGCTGGACGAGGCGACACAGACCTGGCTCGATCAGGCAACGGCGGAGCTGAAGGCGTAGGGTCACCCTGCCGCAGCGCGCATGGCGCTACGCCGTTTGCGCAACGCTGTTTTCCCGACACGGAGGCTAAAGCGAATATCGCGCCTCCAGCATAACCATCCCGGAATCCGTATAGCCGCATTCCGAAACGCCGATATCCGTCTTGCGCGAGCGCGCTACAGTCGATTCGAACTCGAAAGACGGACACCAATGCACGGCATGATCAGCAAGCCGCCGGGAGCGGCGGCCAACCTCGCGACATCGCGCCTGGTGCTGCTGTTGCTGGTCGTGATGACCGGGATCGCGCCGATCTCGCTTTATATCCTGGTTCCGGCACTGCCGGTGCTGGCGACGAATTTCGGCAGCGACATCTCGATCGCGCAGATGACGGTGTCGCTCTACATGGTCGGCATCGCGCTGTCGCAGCTCATCATGGGACCGCTGTCCGACCGGTTCGGACGACGCCCTGTGCTGCTCGGAGGGCTGGCGCTGATGGTCGTGGCAAGCGTCGCGTGCATCTTCGCCGAGACCTTGCCGCAATTGATCGCCGCGCGCTTTTTCCAGGCGCTCGGCGGCGCCTCCGGCATGGTGATCAGCCGTGCCATCATCCGCGACATCTACGAGCGCGACCGCGTCGCCTCGATGATCAGCCTCGTGGTTGCCGCGCTAATGATCGGGCAGATGGTTTCGCCGCTCACCGGCGGCCTGATCGAGACCGCGTTCGGCTGGCGCGCGATCTTCTACGCCATCACCATCGCCGCGATCATTGTCGCCGCCGGCATCGCGGTGGCGCTGCCCGAAACGCGGCGCAGCCGCGCCGCCGGCAGCGGCTTCCGCGGCGACGTCGGCATCCTGATCCGCAACCGCGCCTTCGTCGGCTATGTGATGTGCCAGGTGCTGGCCTCGCAGATCATCTTCACCTTCGCGGGCGGCGGCCCCTACATCGTGGTGACGCAGATGGGCCGCAGCAGCGCCGAATACGGCGCCTGGTTCGCGACCTCGGGCTTTGCATTTCTCGTCGGCAATCTGCTCTGCGTACGCTTTGCGCCGCGGCATTCGCTGGAAAAGCTGATCTGGTTCGGGCTCGCCCTTCAGCTCGCCGGCAGCCTTGCGAACCTGCTCTGGAGTTTGGTCGGCTGGAACGAGGCGCCGGCCTGGCTGTTCGGCACGCAGATGATCGTGATGGCCGGCAATGCCTTCGTGATGGCGAATTCGGCCGCCGGCGCCATCAGCATCCGCCCCGAGGCCGCCGGCACCGCGTCGGGTGCGATGGGCTTCCTCCAGCAGGGCATCGGCGCGCTGATGTCGCAATTCGGCGCCTATCTCGGCGGCCACTCCGCCACGACGCTGCCGCTCACCGCCGCAGTCCTCGCGATCTCGCTGCTCTGTGCCTGCGTGATGATCTTCGTCGTCCCCCGCCGCGAGATGACGGTGAGCGAGACGCTGATCAAGCAGGCGGAAGAGGAAGAGAGTGGGATGATGTGAGGGAGGCTATGCGCGTTACCCTTCCCCTCTCCCCTTGTGGGCCTGTTGCGTAATCCGCCAGTTGTGATTCCCTAGGGCAAAGCCTTGGAGGTATCGATGGCGGTGAAGCGGACAGGACA
>NZ_JACIHD010000019.1:0-126786 GCF_014198235.1 Bradyrhizobium sp. ERR14
ATCCGACCCCCTCCGTCTTCCGGGAGTCGTCTTCAGAATCCGTCTTGCCTTCCAATGCAATAGCTAGACAAAACCCATATGCGATTCCCCTGCCCGCAAGCGGGAGAGGGGGCGCACCTTTCCCCGCGGCACCGTCGAACCTGATCTCACGCCGACGAAGCGCGTTGCTGCACGCGAGGCATTCCAACGCGCTTGATGCGGGCCACGGATAATCCGCTATGGTGGCGGCAACCAACACCTTGCGAAAGATCCCCTGCCTTGACACCCGAGCTGCACCAGAAACTGACCGCGTGGCGCCGGCACCTTCATGCGCACCCGGAGCTGTCGCTCCAGGAGAAGGAGACCGCAGCCTTCGTGCAGGACAAGCTCATCGAGCTCGGGATTCCCTTCGAGGCGGGCATCGGCGGCCACGGCATCGTCGCGACCTTGACCCGCGGACATGCGCGCAGCCGCGTCGGCTTGCGCGCCGACATGGACGCGCTGCCGATCACCGAAGATACCGGGCTTGCCTACGCCTCCAGGACATCAGGCGTGATGCATGCCTGCGGCCACGACGGGCACACCGCCTCGCTGCTCGGTGCCGCCGCGCTGCTCGCCACTGATACCAGTTGGAGCGGCACGGTCGATTTCATCTTCCAGCCGGCCGAAGAAGGCTTTGGCGGCTCGCGCGCGATGGTCGCGGCCGGGCTGTTCGACCGCTTTCCGATGGAACGCGTGTTCGGCTTTCATAATTGGCCGGGCCTTGCCGCCGGCACCATCGCCGTGCACGACGGCGTCGTCATGGCCTCCGGCGGACGCATCACCATCACCATCGAGGGCCATGCCGGCCACGCCGGCATGCCGCATCTGACGCGCGATCCGGTGATGGCGGCGGGCCATCTGATCGTGGCGCTGCAATCGGTCGTCTCGCGCGGCGTCGATCCGCTCGACACCGCCGTGCTGTCGCTCTGCACCATCGAAGGCGGCACCGCGCCGAACCAGATCGCTGGACGTGTCACCATCCGCGGCACGCTGCGGTACCATCGCGAGGCGGTCAAGCACGTCATCCTCGACGGCATCGAACGGACCTGCGCCGGCATCGCGACCAGCTTTGGCGTCAAGGTGACACCCGAGATCGTGATGGGCGTCGGCGTCGTGGTCAACACGCCTGATGAGGCCGCGCTTGCGCGCATCGCCGCCGAGAAGGTGCAGGCCGAGGTGCGGTGCGACCTCGCGCCCAGCATGGCCGGCGAGGATTTTGCCCACTATCTCCAGCAGCGGCCGGGCGCCTTCGTCTGGATCGGCAATGGCGAATTGCGCGACGGCGCCGAGCTGCACGGCCCGCGCTACGATTTCAACGACGCGATCCTGCCCGTCGCCTCCGGCTGGATGGCGGAAGTCGCCAAGACGGCGCTGGCGTCGAACTAGTTCACGAGATCTCGCGCGGCAGCTTCCAATCCGACCGCGGCGCGAACGTCTCCTCGACGGGCGCCACGTGATATCCGGCAGGGAGAAGCCGGCCGCCCTCCTCGTCCGCGACCGGAACGTCGGTCACGAGGCCCTCGATCAAGGCGGCTTCCCACACCTCCTTCTCGGTCGGAAAGGGATCGCCGATCTGCTTGTTGCCTTCGAACAGCGCGTACATCGGTTCCGGTCCTTGCGTTGGCGGGTTCACCAGCAACGTATCGGCTGTCTGGACGTTCCTTTCCGGCAAAGGCAACGGAGGGCACGGAAACCATGGCGCGCGTTCTGGTCGGAACTTCGGGCTGGCATTACGACTCCTGGCGCGGCCCGTTCTTCCCCGAGGGCGTGACGCTGAAGCAGCAGCTTAGCTACTACGCCGGACAGTTCGACACGACGGAGCTGAACGGCGTGTTCTACCGCACGCCGACGCCTGAAGCGGTGAAAGGCTGGCGCGAGCAGACCGGCCGCGATTTCGTGTTCGCCTGGAAGGCGTCGAAATTCATCACGCACTGGAAGCGCCTGTCGGAGCGCTCGGTCAACAGCCTCGAGCTGCTGGAGGACCGCATCTCACGGCTCGGCGGCAAGGCCGGCCCGATCCTGTTCCAGCTGCCGCCGCAATTCCAGGCGGATGCGGACCGCCTCGCCTCCTTCTTCAAGCTGTTGTCACGGAAACGGCGTTACAGCTTCGAATTCCGGCATCCGAGCTGGTATCAGCCGCGCATCCTCAAAATGCTGGCCGACGAGAACATCTCGCTTTGCCTGTCCGACCATCACGATGCGCCCGCGCCCTGGAAGCGCACGGCGGATTTCGTCTATGTGCGCGGGCACGGGCCGGGCGGGCGCTATCACGGGCACTATACCAGGGCGGCGCTGGCGCAATGGGCGAAGCGCATCAAGTCGTGGAAGCGGCAGGGCTGCGACGTCTATGTCTACTTCGACAACGACCAGAAGAGCGCGGCGCCCGCGGACGCCAAGGCGTTGAAGCAACTGCTCTAGATCACACCGCCTTGCCGAAGCGCCGCGATCGCAGCCGCATCATAGCCGAGCTCGGCGAGAACGCGATCCGTATGCTCGCCGAGCGTCGGCGGGCGGCTCGCGATCTCGCCCGGCGTTTCCGACAGCCTGACGGCGGCACGCGTCACCGGGGCGGGCTTCGGTAGGCCGGGATAATCGACGTCCTGCATGAAGCCGGCGGCGCGGATCTGCGGGTGATCCAGCGCCTGTTGCGGTGAGAGGACGGGCCCGGTCGGGATCATGGCCTGGCCCAGCGCATCGACCGCTTCCTGCGTGGTGCGCTCGGCGCACCAGCGCGCCATCCGCTCGCTGATGACGGCGCCGTTATTGCCGCGGCTGATGTCGTCGGCAAAGCGCGGATCGTTCAGCCACACCTCCTCCTCGCCCATCAGCCTCGCCCAGCGCTTGAACAGTGGATGCCCCGTGACCTGGCACAGCACCCAGCCGTCCCGGGTGCGGTAGATGTCGGAGGGTGCTGCGGTCTGGCCGAGATTGCCCGTCGGCACGCGATTGACGTTGATCACAGCCTGCTCGATCAGCGTCGCGTTGGTGAAGGACAGCGCGGTTGCGAGCAGCGCGCCCTCGACGATCTGCCCGCGCCCCGATTTGCCGCGCTCGATCAGCGCGGCGAGTGTGCCGAACGCGCAGTGCAGCGCGGTGCCGAAATCGACCCAGTTCACCGCGGCCCGGTAAGGCGGCTCGCCAGTGCCGGTCATGTAGACCGATCCCGACATCACCTGTCCGACACCGTCGAAGCCGACGCGGTCGGACCAGGGCCCCGGCCCGCCGAACGCGGTTGCGGTCGTCAGGATGATGTCGGGCTTGATCGCCTTCAAGGACTCGTAGTCGAGCTTCATCGCGCGCAGGGTCTGCGGCGGCAGGTTGGCGACGACCACGTCCGCGGTCGCAACCAGGCGGCGCATCACCTCCTGCCCTTCCGGCTTCATCGGATCGAGCGTGATGCACTTCTTGTTGCGGTTGACCTGGAGGAACAACGCGCCCTCGCCGCCTTCGCCGACCGGCGCGACGAACCGATCCTCGCTGCCCTCGCGCTTCTCCACGCGAATGACCTCGGCGCCGAATTCGGCCAGCAATGTCGCGCAATAGGGCCCTGCGATATAGCGCCCGAAATCGAGCACGCGCACGCCCTCCAGAACACCTCCCATCGATTCCTTCCCTGTTGTTTTCCGCAGATTACAGGGACTGGCTGCCAGGGCAAGTTGGGAAGCGGGACGCACGCGCGACTTTCATCATCGCATCGCGAACAGTTCCTGATGAAACGCTTCTCGACAGGGAAACCGTGCGCGCTGAGGTCTCGTCTGAGCGCTTCCCCGAAACCCGCCGGACCGCAGCGCAAGGATCATCGCCATGCTCATTCAACCGATCGCCAGGACCAGCCGCAGCAAGACGAGAGCCTAAGGTGCGCCGTAACATCGTGAGGGAAGGACGGCATGCTGGCTCGACGCATCCTGCGTCGCGGGGCCGCAGCTCATTCCGTCCACGACTTTGCTCCAGCGCAAACTCCTGGATGTCGCAATCTCCCACTTGAAGGCAAAGAAGCTCTTCGGAGGAATCCCGTGATCATCTCAACCAAGTCACTCCTGATGGCAGTTCTCGCGCTCTGTTTCATGCTGGGGCAGCCTGCTCTCGCCGCCGGACCCCACAGCCATGAAGGACCAACCACGACCGCCCAGCCGGAGCTCGACCACGGCAAGAAGTGGCCGACTGATGATGTCTTGCGCCGCGGCATGGACGACATCAGTCTCGCGATGAGGCAATCGCTGGCACCCATTCACAGCAACGTGTTTACGCCTGCGCAATACGAGGCTTTGGCGACGCGAATCCAGGCGCAGGTCGATGACGTGGTCGGAAACTGCAAGCTGCCCGAGCGGGCCGATCAGCAGCTTCACCTCGTCCTCGAGCAGATCATCGATGGCGCGGCGAAGATGAAGACCGGGACCAGCCGCGATCAGGGAGCCATGAAGATCGTGCGGGCGCTCGCTCAATACGGCAAGTATTTTGACCATGCCGGCTGGCAACCGCTGCAACATTGAGGTCGATTGCCGCTGCCTCCTATGCCGCCACGGCCTCGTAGATGTCCTCCTCCTGGGCCGTGTGCATGCGCACCAGCGTCTCGATCGCCTCGATCACGCGCTGGGCGTCGCGAATGAGGTAGCGGTCGATCTTCTCTGACGGCAGATCCTCCGCGATCCGGGCGAGCAGCCGCGCGAGATGCAGTATCTCGCGATGCGCACGGCTCATGGCGGAGAGTCCGTGGCGGTCGCGCAGAACCTGCGTGAGCTTCGGATAGACGCTGTCTTCATCCTCGCGTTCGTGCATCACGACGCTGCTCTGGACCAGTCGATGGGCCTCGCCAATCAAGGCAGCGACGGCTTCGGGCACCGCGTCGTCGAGCGCATCGACGATCTGGCGCAAGCGGTCGAGATCCCTGAGCAGGGCCTGATGATCGTGATGCAACGTCAGCCCCTGCTCTGCGGTGAGGCGCGGACCACTCCTGACGAGAGGCGGATTGAGCGCTCGCAGCGCGTTCAGAATGACGGCAACATCGATCACCTCCTGGACGATGGCAGCGGGCACGGGATCGAGCCAGCCAACGGTGGCAGCGACCATGGCTACCAATGACAATCCCATACCGACGAAGATGCTCTGCAGGGCGATGCGTCGCGCCCGCTGCGCGATGATGATCGCTTCGCCGACCCGATCCAGCCGGTCCGTGAGGATCACCACATCTGCCGCCTCGGAGGAGGCGCTTGCACCACGCGCGCCGAGCGCGATCCCGGTGTCAGCCACGGCCAGCGCCGGGGCGTCATTGATACCGTCGCCGACCATGATGGTCGGATGCAGCCGCTGTTCGCTACGCACCGCTTCGACCTTATCTGCGGGAACGCGGTCGGCCAGCACGGCATCGAGATCGAGCGCAGCTCCGATGGCCTGCGCCGCCGCGGCGCGATCACCCGTGACCATCACCATCCGCGCGATGCCGGCATCGCGCAGCAGCCGGATCGCGCGTGGCGTGTCGGCCCGCAATTCGTCGGCCAGCAGCAGCGCGCCGATCAGACGGCCGTCCACCGCGACAAAGACGATCAGCGCCGAGCGCCACGAGGCACGTCGTATCGCTCGCAACTCCCATGGCGACAGATCGGCATGCGAGAGAAGCATTTCCCGCGAGCCCGCCACAACGTGGCGCCCGTCGATCTGGCCGCTGAGGCCGGATCCCATGATCTCTTTGACATGTTCCGGCGGCCTCAGCTCGAGCCCCTGGGCGAGCGCCGCAGCGACGACGGCCTTCGCAAGCACATGATGCGACGCTTGCTCGAGCGACGCTCCGAGCCTGAGGACCTCATCCGGATCCTCGCCCGGCGCGACCTCTACGGACAGCAGCCGCGCCCCGCCCACCGTCAGGGTACCGGTCTTGTCGAATAGCACGGTGTGCGCGCGGGCCAGCACCTCCAGCGCCCTTCCGCCCTTGGCCAGGATGCCGCGGCGGGCCGCTTGTGCCACCCCCGCGATGAAGGCGACGGGTGCGGCCAGAATCAGGGGGCAAGGCGTCGCCGCCACCAGCACGGCAAGGCTGCGGGTCAAGTCGCCGGAGATGTGCCATGCCACAAAGGCGATGACGAGTGTGACCGGCAGGAAGATCAGCGCATAGCGGTCGGCCAACCGCACAAACGGAGCTCTCGCAGTCTGCGCCGCAGTCACCATGCGCACGATGCCCGCGTAAGTACTCTCGCTGGCCACCGCCGTCACGGTCAATTGGAAGGTCTCACCCGCATTCAGAGAACCGGAGAGAACGGCACTTCCGCGTGTCTTCTCCGCCGGAATCGGCTCGCCAGTCACAGCGGACTCGTCGATGGTGGCAGAGGCCGACGCAACGACACCGTCGACCGGCACGATTTCGCCGGCCTTAACCAGAAGCTCCTCGCCGACCGCGACGTCCCCAACCGGAGCATCCTCGATCCGCTCGCCGGATTTGCGATGGACCTGGCGCGGCGCACGATCAACCAGGGATCGCAGATCATGCTCCGCCCGTGCGACCGCGATCTCCTCCAGCACGTTGCCGCCGGAATACATCAGCGCGACCACAGCGCCTGCGAGCGGCTGTCCGAGCGCCAACGCCGCGCTCATCGACAGCAGCGCGATCGCGTCCACGCCGACGCGGCCGCTCAAGAGATCCTTGACGATCGAGACCGCCAATCCCGCAATCACGGGCGCCGTGCCGAGCGCCCAGGCGAAGTCTGCTACATCAGGCCGGCCCGCGGCTCGCGCGAGAATACCTGCAGTCAATCCTGCGATTGCGATCGCAACCAGAGCCCATCGCAGGACCCGATCAAACGACATGGCTTGGCGCGCCCGCCCTTTGGTTTCCACTCGCTATTGCTGCGGGACGGCGCTCTTGTTCCCGTGCATGAACGCCATCATCTCGTCCGGAGTGAGCTTCCCGTCCTTGTCGCGATCCATGGCCTTGAAAATTCGTTCGTGCGCGACCTGAAACTCGGGCAACGAGACGGTTCCGTCGCCATCGGCATCCATCAGCGCGAAGATGATGCGAAAGGCGACCGGCGGCCCCATGGCGTCACCGCCTGTCGCACCATGCCCCTTCATTCCCTGTCCCATCATTCCGCGCCCCATCATTCCCATCATATCTCCACCGCGCATCGGGCTCTGCCGCTCGGCGGATGGGTTTGCAGGAGAGCTCGACTGTGGCGAGGCCGGCGCCTGCTCCTGTCCGGGATGGTGGCTCTGATGGTCCGCTGGCGATTGAGCCAAAGCCGGCTGGCCCAAAGTGGCGAGCAGCAACGCTGCAGCAATGGTTCGACCTGGCATGGCGCTTCCTCCGTCCTTGGGGTGGGCCTACAAGGTGTCGGACTTCACCGAGTTTACGTTGAGCCAAATCAAAAAGCGGCTTTTGCTCCAGCTTGGCTCCTATGGCTTTTCGACGCCGCCGCCGGTGCGGGCGCAGCCGATCGCCTCCGTGAGCACCTTGCGGTCGCCGATGTGATTGGCGAGCAACAGGATCAGCCGTGCGTTCATCCGCAGCGCCTGTTCCTCGTCGAGATCTCGCTGGCCGTCGATCAGCTCGGCGTAGAAGTCGTCGGGATCGGCGATGTTGGGTGACAAATTGAGCGTCATGCTGCCAGCTCCTTCCGTCCGGCGGTGTCGTGCCCGGAGGCCCGCAACATCGCATCCGCGATCTCAGCCTCGTCAAATCCGGTCCAGCGTGCCGCGACGTATTGATCGGGCCGGAACAGGTAGGTGGTCCCGGCCGAAGCGCCGTAGCGCTCGGCAAGCAGGCCGGAGGGATCGGCGATATCGCGGCCGAGGACAATGAGTTTCGCTTTGAGGGGACCCACCGCGATCTCGGTCTTGTCGGTCTCCTTGCCGAAGGCCACGACCGTGAAGCCATCGCCGAGACAATGGAGGAACCAGGCGGGCTTGCCATCCACCGTGATCGGCGCATCGGCCGCATTGGTGCCGGGCCGCACGCCGCCCATCATCGCGTCGTCATCGGGGGTATTGAGCGCCGACATCACATAGGGCGTCGGCGTCGAGAGACGGCCGCTGTTGACCAGAGGCCGCGCAAAGGCGTGATGGCGGGCGAGCTCCAGCACCGCGTCACGGAAATAGCGGCTCGCTTTCGTCTTCGGCGTGATGAAGTCGGTGGCGCGCGTCGAGTTCAGGATGTTGTCGTCGGCGGCATAGGCGCGCTCCTCGTGATAGCTGTCGAGCAGTGCTTCCGACGCCTCGCCGCGCAGCACCATCGCGAGCTTCCAGGCGAGATTGTCGATGTCCTGGACGCCGGTATTGGCACCGCGCGCGCCGAACGGCGAGACCTGGTGCGCGGCATCGCCAGCGAACAACACCCGGCCCTGGCGGAAATTGTCGATGCGCCGGCAGGCGAACTGATAGATCGAGACCCATTCGAGCACGAACTCGGTATCCTCGCCGAGCATGGCACGAATGCGCGGTATCACCCGCTCGGGCCTCTTTTCCTCATCGGGATCAGCCTCCCAACCGAGCTGGAAGTCGATGCGCCAGATCTTGTCCGCCTGCCGGTGCAGCAGCACGGACTGGCCGCGGTGGAACGGCGGATCGAACCAGAACCAGCGCTCGGTCGGGAAATCCGCCTTCATGGCGACGTCGGCGATCAGGAAGCGGTCCTGGAAGTACTGTCCCGTGAACTCGGCCCCCACCATCTTGCGCACGTCGGAGTTGGCCCCGTCGCAGGCGATCACCCATTGCGCCTCCATGGGGAAGATGCCGTCGGGCGTTTCCACCGCCAGCGTGGCGTGGTCGGCGGCCTGCTTGAGGCTGAGGAGCCGGTGCCTCCAGCGCAGCTCGATCAGCGGATTGGCCCGGCATTTGGCAACCAGCATCTCTTCCAGATGATATTGCTGCAGATTGATCATGGCCGGCCATTGGTGGTCGGCCTCGGGCAACAGATCGAACTGGTAGGACAGCTGGTCCTGGAAGAAGACCCTCCCGACGTTCCAGCTCACGCCGCGCTCGACCATGGGCGCCGCGCAGTCGAGGCGGTCCCAGATTTCGAGCGGTCGCTTGGCGTAGCAGACCGCGCGCGAGCCGATCGAGACGGTGTCGTTGTCGTCGAGCACCACGACCGGCTGGCCGCGCGCCGCGCAATCGAGCGCCGCGGTCAGGCCGATGGGACCTGCGCCGATCACCACGATCGGATGCCGCTTCACGATCCCCTCGGCCTGCTCTTGGGAACGCCGATAGCCGAACTTCGGATAGATGTAGCTCGTCATGTTCACTTCCTGATGCGCGTGCCGGGGTCAATGCGCGTCGGCGAATTCCTTCTCGTGCATCCAGGCGGTGTGGCGCGGCGGGCGCTTGGTGCGCGACCATTCCTCGACCATCTCGTGCGCGACCGACTTCATGCGGTCGATCTGCTCTGGCGTCGCGGTCCAGACCGCGATCTCCAGGCGATGGCCGCTCGGGTCTCGGAAATAGATCGACTTGAAGATGGTGTGGTCGGTGACGCCGACGACGTCGAGGCCGGCGGCCTCCGCGCGCGCCTTGGCCTCTTCGAGTTCGGCGAGGTCCTTGACCTGAAAGGCGATGTGCTGGGTCCACTCCGGCGTGTTGGGATCGCGGCCCATCGGCGGCGAGTTCGGCAGCTCGAAGAAGGCGAGGATGTTGCCGTTCCCGGCATCGAGGAAGATGTGCATGTAGGGATCGGGCGCCTTGGTCGAAGGCACCCGATCCTCGGCAATGGCGCCGAGAAGATCCATGTTCATGACGGTCTTGTAGAATTCGACAGTCGCCTTGGCATCGACGCAGCGATAGGCGACGTGATGGATCTTCTCGATTTTCATGGCGTTTCGCTCCCTGGATCTGCGGTTGCGAAATTAGTATCAGATGTTACTATTTCCTGAATTTGATCTGGATCAATCCACTCCGAAGAATTTTTCGAGTGGGTCGGGCGACGGGAATCGCGTGATGGGACGTTCAAGCGTGGAGCGCGGCGAAGCGGCCAAAGCCGCCACGGCGCAGGATGGCGTCGAGCTGGACCTGCAGCGATATTTTCCGTACCGGCTGGCACGCCTTGCCGAGCAGGTGTCGCTGGCGGTTGCCGAGGTCTATTCCGAACGTTTTGCGCTGACACGGCAGGAATGGCGCGTGCTCGCCATTCTTGGCGTGCGCCCGGAGATTGCGACCAAGGAGATCGGCCCGCTGACGACGCTCGACAAGATGCAGGTCAGCCGCGCCGTGCAGGGCCTGGAGTCGCGCGGCATCGCCGGCCGCAAGCACCATCCCGACGATCGGCGCGAGCTGATCGTCTCGCTGACCCCAGCCGGTCGCGCGCTTTATCGCAAGATCGTGCCCTACGCGCTGGCGCGGGAGACGAAGCTGCTTGGGGCGCTGACTGCCGAGGAAGTGGCGGTACTCGACCGGGTGATGCGCAAATTGTCGGCGGCGTTGGCGTAGCTTCTCCCCTCAGCCCCACTTCATCTCGCCCTTGGCGACCTTCGAGCCGATATCGAGCGCGACGCCCATGCCGAGATTCGGGAAGCGCGCTTCCATGGCAGCCTTCAGCGCAGCGCTGTCAGCGGCCTTCGCCAGCTCTTCGTCGAACGCGAGCAGGTACTTCCTGGTGTGCTCGACAGCGGAAAGATCGACGGCGACGCCCGCTGCCATGTGGCCCGGCACGACGAGAGACGGCTTGCGGGCCGCGATCTTGTCGAGGTTGGCGACCCAGGCTGCGCGCTGCTCCTTGGTCGGCGTATCGGCGGTCCAGACATGCACGCCGGAGAAGATCATCACGCCGCCGAACACGGCATTCAAGGACGGAACGAAGAGATAGCGGCGGTTGGCGAGACCTTCGGCGTTGACGATTTCGATCGCCTCGCCGTCAACCGCAAGGGAAGCCCCATCGAACGCGTCCGGCAGAACGACATCGGCAAGCGTCTGCGGACCGTTCTCCTTGAGCTGCGGTCCCCAGACGGCGAGCTTCTTCTCCACATTCGCCTTGATGGCCGCAAGCGTCGCGGACGCCGCCAGCACCTTGGCATTCGGGAAAGCCTCGCGCACCGGCTTCAGGCTGAAATAATAGTCCGGATCGGATTGGCTGACATAGATGGTGGTGAGCTTCTTGCCGCTTGCCTTGATCGCCTCGACGAGCGCGCGTCCGTCCGGATAGGAGAAGCCGCCGTCGATCAGCACCGCCTCGGTCGGACCGGAAAGCAGGACGGGCGCACGGAAAAATCCATTGGGGCCTGCGGGAAAATGTTTCCAGCTCAGCTTGCCCTCCGCAGCATGACCGACTTCGGCGGGCGCGAATAATGCGGCGGCACCCGCGGCAAGGCTGGTCTTCATGATCTGTCTCCTCGACAACATCGCTTTCTCCATTGAAATCTGCAGGGAAAATCGGTTTGGATGATCAGGCGGCACGGAGTTGTGCGGCCAGCAGATCGAACCGCCCGAACAGCATGCTGCCGTCCAGCAGCCTCCGCCCGGCGCCCTCGCCGACCACCAGGGCCGGCACGCCACCGGCCCCAAATCGCGTCATGTCGGCGCGCGCGGCCGCGGTCCGCGCCTGGTAAGCCGCGATCAATGCATCGTCAGGCGCCCGCACGCGGCGCGCTGCATCGGTCAGTTGCGCGCCGTCGAGCAAATCGGCGACGATTTGAAGGTTGGAATTGTCGCGGCCATCAACATAGCGGGCGCGCTGCAAGAGCTTGAGCGCCTCGAACTCACGAGCCGGATCAACCAGGCCTACGGCGACGACGCCAAGGGTCGCCGGCGCCGAGTCGAACAGGCTGCCGGTATTGCCGAGAATGCCGGTGCGATAGGCCTCACTGAACGGCTGGCCGGTCAACCGTGCGATGCGCTGGTCGTTCTGCCAGGCATAGGTGGCAAAATGCTGGTCCATGGTCCGCGCCGCGGGGCCCGCAAACAAGCCGGTCGGTGCCAGCACCAGCGTCACATCGCCGTGCGCGGCAAGCTGCTCCAGCACCGGCGATGCGCCGTAGCACCAGCCGCAGAGAGGGTCGAAGAGATAGGTGATTTGCATGATTTTCGGGCCGCCAATGTTCGATGCGGAGAACCTAGCGGCCGATCATTATTTGATAAATATCAGATAATTGTACATATTGTTTGTTATTAGCTAACAATGGCGACCGCATGGAAGCGATCAATCTCAACCGCCTCGCCTATTTCGCAGCCGTGGTCGATGCCGGCTCGTTCACACGCGCTGCCGAGCGCCTCGGCATCACCAAGACCGTCGTCAGCCAGCAAGTGGCACGGCTCGAAGCGGAATTGAAAACGGCTTTGCTGCTGCGGACCACCAGGAGGGTCGAGCCGACCGAAGCCGGCCGGTTGCTGCATGCCCGCTGCGTCATGATCCTGCGCACCGCGGAAGATGCCATGGACGAGCTCGCCCAGACCAATGCCGAGCCGATGGGCATGCTGCGGATCGCCGCGCCGAACGACTATGGCGCAACGATGATCGCGCCGCTGGCGGCGAAGTTTGCGCGCAAATATCCCGCTTGCGCCGTCGAGCTGATCCTGTCGGACACGCGAACGGACCTCCTCGCCAACCAGATCGACCTGTCAATCCGGGTCGGCTGGCTGAACGATTCAAGTCAGCAGGCCAGGCGGATCGGATCGTTTCGACAATTGCTGGTGGCCGCGCCGGACGTGGCCGCGGCGTTCCGGAGCAGGACGCCCGACGAGCTTGCGGCTCTGCCGTTCATTGCCAACGGAGCGCTCGACGAGCCACTGGTCTGGCGCTTCACCAGACGCGATATCGACAGCCGCACGATCCGCATGCGGCAGTCGATCTCGATCAACACGACGCCTGCGGTGCTAGGCGCAGCCCTCGCCGGCGGCGGACTCTGCGTGCTGCCCGACTATTTGGTCGCGGAGCATTTGAAGTCCCGCCGGCTGGTCCATGTCCTGCCGTCCTGGAGCCTGCCGACCGGCGGCATCCATGCCGTGTATCCCGCGGCCCGGTTCCGGCCGCCGAAGATCACCGAGTTCGTGGCCATGCTGGTGCAGGAAGGCCGCACGCTCGCCAGCAAATTTCCGGAATGACAGGTGCCCGCTGGTTCATGCCGCGGATCGATCCGGCAGGCCGCCCCGCAGGGCGTCAAGCAGGCGCTGCTCGCGCTCGATCCGGGCGCGATAGAGCTCGCGTTCGCTCTCGCTTCTGGCACCGGCCAGCAACACGCGATAGTGCCCGATCACCTTCTCGCTGCCGCTGATGAGGAGGTTGCGGACGTCACTCATCGTTCCGCTCCGGTCGTGGCGATCGCCGATGGCGTGTTCGGACCGGTGAATGCGGCCGGGAAGGCATCGGCGGCGAGAGCCTCGAGCGCGGTCTGCTCCTCGGCGAGGCGTCGTTCGATAAACTGGCGCTCAATGTCCGACAGCTCAGTCTTCAGCAAGCGTCGATAACGAGAGAGGTTGTTGCGGTGCGCGCGGATGCGGGCGAAATCCTGATCGAGCATCGTCGTCACTCCTGACGGTCTTTCACGGTCCTTTTCGAATTTGCGGTGCGGGAAGAAACATCTTCCGGCGCAAAAAATATTCAGGCTTGTTTTGCTGTCAAGATCCTCTTTCGCCGCTTCCTTGACACCGTTGGGGGTGCCCGAAAAAAATTTTGCGCGTCCCTCTTGCAAGAGCCTTGCGGCGCTCTAAGTCGTTTTTCGCCGCGAGAGCGGTGTGCCGGATGCCCGATCGGGTCCGGCGCGGGCGCCGGGCCGGGATCTTCGGATCCGTTCCCGATTCCTTAACGGCGCTCCTTCGTATCCATCTTGCTCTTTGGAGGACTTGGTATGAGGACCACCTTTGACTTCGCGCCGCTGTGGCGCTCCACCATCGGCTTCGACCATCTGGCCGACCTCGTCGACAGCACGCTGCGCCAGGCGGGCGAGGACAATTATCCCCCCTACAACATCGAGCGCTCCGGCGAAGACCAATACCGGATCACGCTGGCCGTGGCGGGCTTTGGCGTCAACGACATCAGCGTGACCGCCGAACAGAACGCGCTCACCATCGAGGGCCGGAAGCCGGACAGCGCCACGCGTGAATATCTCTATCAGGGTATCGCCGCGCGTCCGTTCCGCCGCGTGTTCAATCTCGCCGACTACGTCCAGGTCAAGCAGGCCGCTTTCCAGGACGGTCTCCTGGTCATCGATCTGCTGCGCGAGATTCCGGAAGCCATGAAGCCGCGCCGGATCCAGATCGCGGGTGCTGCGTCACCGCAGATCGAGCAGAAGAAAGCGGCTTAGGCCGGTCGAACGCGTTCGACAGCGACCACCCTGGCGGATGGCGACCGGATCGCCATCCGCCGATCGGACCATCCCTTCGAAAGGAGTGTAGAGGGAGACGAGTGATGACCAATGCCAATGCGACCACCGGCGGTCTCGGCGCGCTGTTCCATCCCGCTGCGCATTATGCATCGCCAAGCGCCGTCCTCGACGACGGCAAGCTCTCGACAGCGGAGAAGCGGATCATATTGTCGTCCTGGGCCTCGGACATGTACGCGGTCGAATCCCATCCAGCGCTGCGCGAGATTCCCGGCATGGATCAGCCGATCCGGCTCGCGGACATTCTCGCCGCGCTGCGCAAGCTCGATGATGATGACGACGACCCGCCGCCCGGCGGCGGCGTCCCGATGCGGCTGCGGCGGCCCTGGGCCGCCGCAACCCCGTTATCGAGGACAAGCCAAAGGGTCTGAACAAGGCCGGCTTCACCTTCCAGTATCAAACCGACACGAGATCTCCGGTTTCCGCTGCACCGCTCCGGCCGCGCGAGAATGTGTTCGATGTGTCGCTCGCCGATGAGACCCGCTCCCCTCACTGATGGGCGGGCGGGTGCACTCATGCGATACTAGCCCTTCTTCTCGTCGAGCAGCTTGGCCACACGACGCAAGCCGAGCAGATAGCCCTGAGTACCGAAGCCTGCGATGACCCCATCAGCTCGTTTGGACACAAACGAGTGGTGGCGGAATTCCTCGCGTTTGTGCACGTTGGAAATGTGCACCTCGATCACTGTGCCCACGAACGTGTTCAAAGCATCCAGGATGGCGACCGAGGTATGGGTGAAGGCCGCGGGATTCATCACGATACCGGCAGCCGTCTCGCGCGCCTCGTGGATCCAGTCGATCAGCTCGTATTCTCTGTTCGATTGGTAAAAGCGCATCTCCAGGCCGAGCTCCGCGGCCAGCGCCCGGCAATCCCGCTCCACGTCCGCAAGCGTCTCGTGACCGTAGATGTGAGGCTGGCGCTTGCCAAGCAAATTGAGATTTGGCCCGTTGAGGACGTAGACAAGACGACTCATGGAAGAACTCCGTTCAGTGATGGGCAAGGATCTCGCCGAGGAACTGCCTGGTCCGGGCGTGCTGTGGGTTGCGGAAGAAGGCCTCGGGCGCGCCTTCCTCGATGATGTGCCCTTCGGCCATGAAGATGACACGGTCGGCAACCTGGCGGGCAAAGCCCATCTCGTGGGTGACGCAAATCATGGTCATACCGTCGTTGGCGAGGCCAATCATCGTATCGAGCACCTCCTTGACCATTTCAGGATCGAGAGCCGAGGTCGGCTCGTCAAACAGCATCACCTTGGGCTGCATACAGAGAGCACGCGCGATCGCGACACGTTGCTGCTGGCCGCCCGAAAGCTGAGCCGGATATTTGTCGGCCTGGTCACCGATGCGTACCCGCTCCAGATATTTTCGCGCGGGTCGCCTCTGCCTCGGCCTTGCCGATGCGGCGCGCGCGAATGGGGGCGAGCATGCAGTTCTGCAACACCGTCATATGCGGAAAAAGGTTGAAGCTCTGAAAAACCATGCCGACGTCCTGACGTACGACATCGATCGCCTTGATGCTGTCGTCCAGCCGATGACCCCCGTTCACCACGATACTGCCCTGCTGGATCGCCTCCAGGCGGTTGATACAGCGGATCAGCGTCGACTTGCCCGAACCGGACGGACCGCAGAGCACGATCTTCTCGCCCTTGCGCACGGTGAGATCGACATCGCGGAGAGCTTGGTACCCGCCGTACCACTTCTGCACACGCTTCATTTCGATCAGGATCTGGTCCTGCATGCTGGCCTCCGCTGTCGGCGGCGGCCAACGCGGATCGCGCGTCGGCCGCTCGCAGGGACTACTGAACGGTGAAAGGGACGCCGGGGACCGAGTCGGGGAAAACCGGGACCGGCACCTTCATCCATTTGGCGTAGAAAGCGGCCAGCTTGCCATTCGACTTGATCTGGTCGATGAACTTGTTGACCGTCTCGTTCCACTCCTTGTCTCCCAGGCGCGTACATGCGCCGTTGTACAGAGCGGAGAAATGAAGCTTCGGTTCGAACCCGAGCTCCGGTTTCGCGGCATTCAGACGCTGCGGGTAAAACAAGTTCGCACCCACGGCCTGGACCTGGCCAGAGAGGAGTGCCTGTATCGTGGCCGCGTCATCGTCGAATCTGCGGATCTCGGTCCCGGACGGGGCGTTATTGGTGACCTGCGTATCTTGCGTCGAGGAGCGCGGGACACCGATGACGAATTTGCCCATATCGGCATTGCTGGTGATCGGCGTTGCCTGGGCCGCGACGAGCGTAATCTCATTGGCGACGTACGGCTTGGAATACTGCACCGCCTTCGCACGCTCCGGCAGCATGGCCATGGTCGCGAACAGGATGTCCACCCGGCCCGTGGTCAGTGCCGGGATACGATTGGCCACGGCCAAAGGCGAGAACTCGGCCTTCACGCCGAGGAATTCAGCGAAGGCACGCCCCATGTCGGCATCGATGCCCTCCTGCTTTCCCGAGCTATCGACAAAGCCCCAAGGCGCATTATCGCCCTGAATGCCGATGACGACGACGCCCTTCTTCTTCACGTCTTCCAACGTAGCGGCCTGCAGTTTACCCGCAGTGACGACAGCCGCCACTGCGAGTACCGCGATGCCGAGCTGGCGGCGAGTGATCGAAAATAGCATTTGGTGTTCTCCTCCTCCTGGTGATGGCTGTATTTGATTGGGTAGGTGCGGCCGTTCCTACCTTTGATTGGCCAGGGCGAGCCTGGCCTCCATCCGGCTGCCCCACCATGAGAGTGGCCAGCAGAGGATGAAATACATCGCGCCAACCACGCCGAAGACCAGCAACGGCTGGTAGGTCTGGTTCGATACGATTTGACCGGCGCGAGCGAGTTCGATGAAGCCGACGATGGCGGCGAGCGAGGTGCCCTTGATGAGTTGCACGAGATAGCCGACGGTCGCCGGCAGCGAGATGCGGATCGCCTGCGGCAGCACGATGTCGCGCATGCGGGAGGAATAATGCAGGCCGAGCGCCATTGCCGCCTCGGACTGGCCGCGCGGAACGGCCTGGATTGCGCCGCGCCAGATCTCGCCGAGGAAGGCGGAAGCGTTGACGGTGAAGCCAATCGCTACCGCGACGAAGGCATCGAGCTTCAGCCCGGTTAGCGCCAATCCGTAATACACGACGAAAAGCTGCAGCAGCAGCGGAGTGCCCTGGAATATCCCGATGTAGACGCTGGTGATCCATTCCACGCCCTTGTGACCACAGGTCCGCATCAATGCGACGGCAAGCCCCGCCGTGCAGCCGCCTGCGAATGCGACCAGCGTCAGCAGCACGGTCCATTGCAGACCACGTAACAGGAAGCCGAACTCCGGAAGGCCAAAATGCGGTGTCATGATCTCTCCTCAGAGTGTCGGATAAGAGAAGAAACGGCGGGAGATGACCGCAAAGCCGAGCATCAGCAGCCAGGAGATCGCGAGATAGAGGAAGGTGACGGAGAAATAGACTTCGAAGCTGCGGAATGTGTCGCTTTCGATGCGCTGCGCAACCGATGTCAGTTCATAGGCGGAGACGGCCGAACAGATCGACGAGGTCAGCGTCAGCATGATGAACTGCCCCGTGAGCGATGGGTAGATCGCGCGAAGCGCGGGCTTGAGTACAATGAAGCGGAACACCTGTCCTTTGTGCAAACCGAGCGCGTAGCCGGCCTCAACCTGTCCTTGATGAATGGACTGCACGCCGCCCCGGATGATCTCGATGGCGTAGGCGCCTCCATTCACGCCGAGTGCGATAATGGCGGTGGCGGTCGGATTGAGCTTCAATCCGATGAGCGGCAGTGCAAAGAACAGAAAGAAGATCTGCACCAGGAAAGGCGTATTGCGCACGATCTCGACGAAGCCAATCACGATGGCACGCAACCAGGCCGCCTTCGAATCGCGTGCCGCGACGCCGGCGACGCCGATGATCATCGCCAGTGTCATGCCGGCAAGCGCCAGCCCGAGCGTCCCCAGGCACCCCCACAACAAGGCTGGGAGCGCCTGCCAGACCACCGAGAAATCGAGCGTATAGCCCATCTTGCGTTTCCTCTCGGGCGTTGTGCGTGCCGCTCGCCCATCGGCCGGGTGTCACCCTCCCAGGGATGCGTAAGTCGCGAAGAAGACGTCCGGATCAGGTGAGATGTCCGTGAACAGGCGGAATGCTTCGGTGCCCTGGAAGATCGCCATGCCGCCACCGTCGACGGTGCGGCAACCAAGGGCGCGCGCCGCGCGCAGTAGTGCGGTTTCCAGCGGGAAATAGACGATCTCGGCGACCCAGAGACTCGGACGCAGCAGGACGGTCGGCAGCGGCGTCCCTGGATACTTGTCCATGCCGATCGGAGTCGCGTTGACAATTCCGTCTGCGGCAGCCACGGCGGCTGCGACATCCTGGCCGGCCTTCAAGCGCCCCTCTGCAAATCGGGGGGACAATCCGTCCACCACGCTCTGCGCCTTGGCCAGGTCCAAGTCGACAATGATCAACTCCTGCACGCCGAGCTTCATGAGCGCGAAAGCAACTGCCGCGCCTGCGCCGCCCGCGCCGAGCTGGACGACCCGACCGAGCGATGCGCCTTGCATGTTGCGGCGGAAGTTCTCGGCGAAGCCGAACCAGTCGGTGTTGTGGCCGGTCATCCGGCCATTCCTGATGACCACGGTGTTCACGGCGCCAAGCGCCTCCGCGTCAGGCGAGAGCTCGTCCAGGAGTGGAATAATCGCCTGCTTGCAGGGATGGGTCACATTCAGCCCGTCAAAGCCCATCCGCCTCGCGGCCATGAGCAATTCCGGCAATGCCTCCGCACCGAGCTTCAACTCGGACAGATCGATCTTCTTGTAGAGATAGCGGATGCCCGCGGCGTCAGCGGCCGCTTCATGCATCGGCGGGGTGCGGGACGCAGCAATGCCACTGCCGATCAGGCCGACGAGGAAGCTGGGTTTGGGTTGCATGCTCGGCACCGCCGGTCAGCGCAATGGGACGGTCAGCTCGGCGATGACCTGAGCCGTGCTCGGTCGAACGCCGCGCCACCAGGCAAAAGCTTCGGCCGCCTGCTCCACCAGCATGCCGACGCCGTCGGCGAGCTTGGCGACGCCTTCGGCGCGGGCCGTGTGCAGAAAGGGCGAGAGCCCCTTGCCGTAGGCGAGTTCGTAGGCTAGCTCCTCCCCCCGGAAGACATTGCCTGGAAGCGGCGGCATTTCACCGCGCAGACTGGCAGACGTCGCGTTGACGACGACGTCGTAGCCCTCCGCGAGATCGGCCAGCTCGGCGTAGCCGCTGACGATCAGGGGACCACAGCCGGCAAACTCGTCGGCCAAAGCCACGGCTTTCGACAGCGTTCGGTTGACGAGAACCAGCTCCGAGGGGTCCTGGCGCAGGAACGGCAGCAACGCGCCGCGGGCCGCTCCTCCAGCGCCGAGCATCAGGACGCGGCGGCCGGCCATTTTGACGCCGAGATTGACGGTGATGTCACGGACGAGGCCGATCCCGTCGAAATTCTCGGCAATGATCCGATCGCCGACGAACTTCAGGCAGTTTGCGGCGCCAGCTCGCTCGGCGCTCTCCGAAAGCTCATTTGCGTACTCGAAGGCATCGAGCTTGAACGGGGCGGTGATGTTCAGCCCCTTGGCGCCCTCGGTCCGGAATTGATCAACCCGCTCGTTGAAACCATCGAGGGGCCCCTCGATTGCCTCATAGGTAAGGTCCTGTCCCGTCATTCTGGCGAAAGTGCCATGGATAAGGGGTGACTTGCTGAAGCCGATCGGATTGCCAATCACCGCATAACGATCGCTCATCGCTCACTCCTGCACTGCGACTTCGTTGTACAGCACGCCGTCGCGCACCATCGCGTCGACGGCTTCGGCCGACAATCCCAGTGACGCGGCAATGCGCCGATTGTCCTGACCGAGTAGTGGCGCCGGCATGCGTATCGTGGTGTCGCAGTCGGAGAAGCGGAAAGGCAGGTTCGGCAACGTCACCTTGCCGAGCACGGGATGCTCCTGCTCGACCAGCATGCCGCGCGCGTGGATCTGCGGGTCTTTCACGACTTCTCCGATGGTCTGCACGGGAGCGGACGGCACACCTGCTTGCTCGAGTGCTGCCAGACACGCATCCCGGGACGGCTGCGACAGCGTCCAGTTACGCACAATCTCCATGGCTTCGGCATAATGAGCGTTGCGTGCGGCAGGTTGGGCGAATCGCTGGTCGGATGCCAACGCGTTCCCTCCGATCAGCGTCGCCAATCGCCGCCACGCATCATCGACTTGCGCGGCGATGACGAGATTACCGTCCTTGGCCGGGAAGACGCCGTAGACGGTCGAGTCCGGCTGTCCGCTGCCGGTCTGCTTCGGCATGTCGGCGCCGTCGGAGAGGAAGTAACGCTGAACCGCATAGTCGTGCATCGAGACCATGCAGTCGTACAGCGCCAGATCGATGTGTTGGCCACGGCCGGACGATACGCGACCGACCAGCGCCCCGTTGATGGCTGCTACGCCGTGGATGCCGGTATACATGTCTGCCAGCGGCATCCGCAGCAACGGCGGAGCCACACCGGGAGTGCCCAGCTGCGCCAGGGCGCCCGACATCGCCTCTGCGATCAGGCCGAAGCCCGGACGGCCGGCATAGGGGCCGGTGTGTCCGTAGGCGGAGACAGAGCAGTAGATCAGTCTGGGATTCCGTGCCGACAGCGCCTTGTAACCGAGCCCGAGGCGCTCGAGTGCGCCGGGGCGGTAGTTCTCGATGAAGACATCGGCCGTGTCGACGAGCTTCATCATCATGTCGAGACCACGCTTGTCACGCAGGTCGATGCAGAGCCCCTGCTTTCCCATGTTCTGCTGCAGGAAGTAGCCGGATTGCCCGTCCTTGAAATATCCGTGGGCGCGTCCCGCATCGCCTTCCCTAGGGCGCTCCACCTTGATGACTTCCGCGCCCATCGCGGCGAGGCAACGGCCCATGAACGGGCCTGCCAGGAAATGGCTGTAGTCGATGACGCGAATGCCTTTGAGCGGCAGATCTTGGAGCGGCAGTTCTTGCGCGGTCATGCCTGCTCTCCTGCGGCGTTGTTCTTCGGGCGCATCGGAATCATCAACCGATGCTCGCCTAGCTGCACCACTTCGCCGCGCTGATTGATCAGCTCCGAGGGCAGCACCACGATGCCCCACCCATCACGCTTCGTGGCGCGCATCGAGCCGACGCGGAACTTCACGTGCACGGTGTCGCCGAGCTTGATCGGCAGCTTGAAATCCCACGTCCAGCCCAGCGACATTCCTGGAAGGAAGCGGTAGTCGGCACGGGTCTTCAAACCGTCGGCCAGCGACAGACCCAACAGCCCGTGCGCGACGCGCGTGCCGAATGGTGTGGTCTTGGCGTATTCCTCGTCGACGTGGACCGGGGTGAAATCACCCGTCAACTCGGCATAGGCATTGACCATCGCCTCGGTGACCGTCACTGAGGAGGTGACGCATTCGTCACCGACCTTGGCATCGTCCCAGTAGCGCTCATCGATCATGTCGCGTTTTCCTCAGGCCCGTGGATTGATCGCCAGGGCGGCTTCCACAGCGCCTGCGCTGGCTTGCAAGATTTCGACGTTGAGCCCCCCCGGCAGTTCGAGCCAGTTCGGTCCTGCGGGCAACGCCCTGGCGCCCCAGGCGGCAGCGCGGACGAGCACGCCTTCGTAGTCGTCGACCATGATGCCGAGATGGGCGAGACGCCCCTCCGGTCCGACAAAATTCGGATCCTCGATGAGTTGCACGCTTCCGAGCACCCACACCTGGCGCGGGCGCGCACCATCGGCGGGTTGCTCGTCGCGAATGGCGAGACCAAGCACCTCGCGAAAGAAGTCAACGTGACGATCAATGTCCGGCACACGGATCGCGACGTGCTCGATATAAGCGCGAGGCAACGACATCGTCTCAGCTCTTTCCAGGATAGTCGCTGCGGGCGTATTCGAGCCCTTTGACCAACGCGACGAGGGTAGAATTGACCGGGGTCGGCACGTTGAGCTTTGCGCCCCAACGCACGACGGAGCCGTGAATGTAGTCAACCTCGGTCAGATTGCCGGACTGCAAGCTCTGCAACATCGACGTCTTGAACTCGGGCGGCAGACCGGCGGATGCCATTGTCCAGGCGCGGAGTGGGTCGGTAATCGAGATCTTCACGCCGGCCGCCTGCGCTACCGCGATGCCCTCTGAAATCGCTGCCAGCGCACAATCCTTCAGGATGGGGAGCGAATAGAGGCCGCCATAGGTCAGGCCGGTAATGGCAGTAACGCCGCCGCCGGCGACGTTGATAAAAAGCTTGTCCCACATCGTGCCCAGGATGTTGTCGCTGAGCAGCGTGAGAATGCCGGCACGATTGAAAGCTTCGGAGATTCGCTGCGCGCGTTCCGTCAAGCGTCCGTCAAGTTCACCGATGATGGTTTCCTTGCCGATGACCCCGGAGCGAACGTGACCGGGGCCAAGCAGCACGCCACCAACGTAGGTCTTGCCCGCCATGACCCGCTCACGACCAACTTCCTCCGAAAGGATGTCCTCGTGACCAAGACCGTTCTGAAGCGACATCACGACCGTCTGCGGCCCGATGATCGGCGCTGCCGCCCGGATGGCATCCCGCGTGTGGTAGGATTTGACGAGGACGATGACGAGGTCGGCCTCTACGCCGACTTGGGCCGCGGAGGTGCAAGCGGCGACCTTCACGATGGTTTCGGCGTCGCCTTCGAGCATCCGAAGGCCCGCGGCATTGATGGCGTCGACATGAGCCTGGAACGGATCGATGAGCCAGACCTCGACCCCGCCGCGCGCCAGCGTGCCGCCGATGGTCGAGCCCAAGGCTCCCGCTCCAATAAAGCAGATCCTCATCCAACGCTTCCCCGCGCGCCCTTCTTGGCGCTGGAAGCGTGGTAGCAGGCCGATCCATATTAAGATATGCTATGATCTTTATATCTACTATTGTGAATCGCAATGAAGCAGACGGACAATGTCGAGACCAACCTGCTGGACCCGCGCCTGCTGAGGCTCTTCGACGCGTTATTCGCCACGGGCAGCGTCACCAAGGCCGCAGAAAAGCTCGGTCAAAGTCAGCCGACCATCTCGATCTGGCTGGCGCGACTGCGTAAGGAACTGGACGATCCGCTCTTCATCCGGTCGGCGGAGGGAATGCTGCCAACGCCGCGCGCCGAGGCTCTCATCGGCACGGCGAGGCAGGCGCTGGAAACGCTGCGTCGTCTGGCTGAGCTTCGCACCGACTTCGATCCCTCAACCGCAAAGCGCCGTTTTGCGATCTGCATGACGGATGGAAGCCACGTCACGCTGCTTCCGTCCATCCTCGCTCACATCCGCCGCGTCGCCCCGGGCGTTCGTATCGAGGCGACACAGATCGGCGCGGACACCCCACGGATGCTGCAATCCGGTGAAGCCGATCTGGCCCTCGGCTACATCTCGGGTCTCGACGCCGGACATTTCCAACAGGCACTTTTTCCGCAGGATTGGGTCTGTTTGGCGAACGCCAAACATGCCCGGATCCGCGACCGCATCACCGCAAAGGACTTCAGGCGCGAGGCCCACGTCCTCATTCGCTCCGGCACTGGACATCAGTTGCTCGCGACCGCGCTACAGGAGCAGCGGATAGTCCTTGACGTGGCGCTTGAGCTACCCGGCTTTTTGGGACTGCCCGCAATCGTGGGGACGACCGACCTGATCGCCACCCTGCCAAGGCACATTGGCGAAACGCTGGCTCACTATTACGGACTGCGCGTGCTCGATTGCCCGCTGGCGATCGCCGGGTTTACGGTGAAGCAATATTGGCACGCCCGCTTCCACCACGACCCGGCAAGCCAATGGCTGCGTGGCATCTGCGCGGAACTTTTTCAACAGCAGGAGGTGCGGGGTCTGCATCCTTCCAGTCGGCCGAAGAAACGAGGGCCACGCAAAATGCGGTCGCAGTGAAGCGCTTATTGAGGCAGTTTTCGGCTCTTCGCTGCCAAACGATCGAAGCTGAACCTCCGTCTTGCGCAAGACAGCAGCCTAAGCTTCTGGCTGGGGCGGGAGGGATCGAACCTCCGAATGGCGGAATCAAAATCCGCTGCCTTACCGCTTGGCTACGCCCCAACAGGCGACCTGGGGCCGGCGGAAGAACTGGCTACCGCAGATTCCCTTGGTCGCAGCCGGTCTATAGGGAGCGGCGCAGCATTTCAACCGCCTGGAGGGGCAAAATACCACAGCCCCGGGTTCGGCGCCGCTACACTCTCTTTATGGGCCCGCGACGGCCCCGTTCTGACCGCCACCGTCCGACCCCTCCCGCCCCATTGAGACCTCCCCCATTTCATGGGAATAGGGCGCCAAGACCTGTCCACGGGAGTGAGCCATGACCTACCGCGCGCCGATTTCTGACATGCTGCTGTCGCTCAATCACGGCGCCGGCCTCAAGGCTGCCGTGGAGGCCGGTCATTACGGCGATTTCGATGCCGACATCGCCGCGGCCGTGCTGGAGGAAGCCGGCAAGTTCGCGACCGACGTGCTGGCCCCCCTCAACAAGATCGGCGACGAGCACGGCATCAAGCTCAACGATGGCAAGGTGACGACCGCGCCGGGCTGGCCGGACGCCTACAAGCGCTGGACCGAGGGCGGCTGGAACGCGGTGTCCGGCCCCGAAGATTTCGGCGGCCAGGGCCTGCCGATCGCGATCAATGCTGCGTGCACCGAGATCTGGAGCGCCTCGAACCTCGCCTTCGGCCTCTGCCCGCTGCTGAC
The DNA here is from genome assembly GCF_014198235.1 of Bradyrhizobium sp. ERR14. NCBI lineage: Bacteria > Pseudomonadati > Pseudomonadota > Alphaproteobacteria > Hyphomicrobiales > Nitrobacteraceae > Bradyrhizobium > Bradyrhizobium sp. ERR14. The sequence goes on from NZ_JACIHD010000019.1 coordinate 25,024, forward strand.
GGCGTCGGCGATGGAGGCGCTGGACGCGCATGGCAGCAGTGAGCTGAAGAAGATCTATCTCGAAAAGCTCGTCTCCGGCGAATGGACCGGCACGATGCAGCTGACCGAGCCGCAGGCCGGCTCCGACGTCGGCGCGCTGCGAACCCGCGCCGAGAAGCAGACCGACGGTACCTATCGCATCAAGGGGACGAAGATCTTCATCACCTATGGCGAGCACGACATGACCGACAACATCGTGCATTTCGTGCTGGCGCGTCTGCCAGATGCGCCCGCCGGCACCAAGGGCATCTCGCTGTTCCTCGTGCCCAAGTTCATGGTCAATGCTGACGGCTCGCTGGGGCAGCGCAACGACATCTATGCGAGCGGCGTCGAGCACAAGCTCGGCATGCACGCCTCCCCGACCTGCACCATGACCATGGGCGATCATGGCGGCGCCATAGGCTTCCTCGTCGGCGAAGAGAACCAGGGCATGCGCTGCATGTTCACGATGATGAACCAGGCCCGCCTCGGCGTCGGCCTCGAGGGCGTCGGCGTCGCCGATCGCGCCTACCAGCAGGCTTTGTCGTATGCGCAGGAGCGCAAGCAGGGCCGCGCCGTCGGCAGCAAGAGCGAAGGCTCGGACGCGATCTTCGTGCATCCCGACGTCAAGCGCATGCTGATGCGGATGCGGGCGCAGACCGCCGCCGCGCGCACCATCTGCTATGCGACCGCGGTCGCGATCGACGTCTCGACGCGCGCCAGGGATCCCAAGGTGCGCGCCGATGCCGCCGCGCGCGCGGCGCTGCTGACGCCGATGGCCAAGGGCTATTCCACCGACATCGGTAACGAGGTCGCCTATCTCGGCGTGCAGGTGCATGGCGGCATGGGCTTCATCGAGGAGACCGGTGCGGCCCAGCATTATCGCGATGCCCGCATCACCGCGATCTACGAGGGCACCAACGGCATCCAGGCGATCGACCTCGTCACGCGCAAGCTCGCGGCCAATGGCGGCGCTGCCGTCTGGGCGCTGCTCGACGAGCTCGCAGCGACGGTCAAGAAAGTCGAAGCGTCGAACGATCCGGCTTTTGGCACCACGGGCGTCAAGCTGCGCGAAGCGCTGGAGGCCTTGACCCGCACCAGCAAATGGCTGCTGGAGCGCGTGACGTCCGCGCCGAACGAGGCGCTTGCCGGCGCGACACCCTATCTGCAGCAGTTCGGCTCGACGCTCGGCGGCTGCCTGCTCGCCTCCGAAGCACTCGCCGCCAAGGCCGACGGCAACACGGACGCCGCGCGCTACGTCTCACTCGCACGCTTCTTCGCCGAGAACATCAGTGTGCAGGCCGGCGCGCTCGAGCGCACCGTGACCGAGAGCGCGGAGTCCGTCGCAGCGGCGGATGCGGTGTTGCTGGGGTAAGGAGGCCTTGTAGCCTGGATGGAGCGCAGCGCGATCCGGGGCCGACGTCGCTCATGGCACGAATCCCGGATTACGCTTCGCTCCATCCGGGCTACGAGGCCACGGCCTTCGCGCTTCTCCCAGGCCGCCACAACACGACGCCCGCCGCCACGAGATCCAGCACGACGCACATCGCGAAAGCCGCGGTGTAATTGCCCGTCAAGCTCCGCACGAGCCCGACGATGCCCGGACCGAAGGCGCTGACGACGCCGCTGATCGAGGTGCCCAATCCCATTGCGGCGGCGAAGGCGGCGGCACCGATCTCGCGTTGGATGATCAAGGGCGGGAACGTGATCATGTTGCCGATCGAGAAGCCGTAGACGGCGCAGCACACCAGCAGCACCGTCGGGCTCGTGCTCTGCACGAGAACGAACAGCGCCGCCGCCTGGCTCGTCATCGACGCCGCGCAGGCGAGCCGGGGATCGAGCCGGTCGACGAACAGGCCGAGCGACAGGCGGCCGACCACCGCCATCGCCGCCATGATGGTGACCGCGCCGCCTGCGGCCGAGCGGCCGATCAGCGGCTCGAGAAACGTCACCTGGTGGATGATAAATCCCATCTGCGCCAGCAGCGCGATCGCGATCGGCAAGACCATGGTCCAGAACGCCGCGTTGGCGAGCAGCGTCTTGCGGGAATGGCTTGGTGCGGCCGTGCTCTCACCGGAAGGGCGTCCGCCCGAAGCCGGCGAGGTCCCTGCAGGCCAGCCGATGAAGGTCACGACCACCGGCAGCACCAGCACCATCATCGCGAACGTGGCCGCCAGCATGGCGGAGCGAAAGCCGATGCTGCCGGTCAGCGACAGCAGCAGCGGAACGAGGATGATGCCGCCGCAGGTCGCGCCGTTGAATGCGAGGCTGAGCGCCAGCCCGCGCCGGCGTTCGAACCAGGAGTTCAGCACGGTCGCGATCACCACGGTGCCCATGCCGGTCCAGCCGACCGACATCAGCGCATAGGCGAGATAGAGCTGCCAGGGCGTCTGCATCAGCGCCAGCAGCACCGTCGAGGCGCCGAGCGCCGCCAGGCCGCACAGGATCAGCGACCGCAAGCCGATGCGCGCGAGCAGATCGTCGGTGAAGATGACAAGGACGGAGGTCAGGAGAAAGGAGAACGTGCTGGCCGCGGAGACCAGCGTGCCCGGCCAGCCATGGGCGCGCTGCAGCTCGGCGAGATAGACGCCCTGGCCATACAGGCCGAAGCCGAACATGAAGAAGGCCATCAGGAAGCAGGCCAGCACGACGCGCCAGCCGCGGTAGTGCAGCGAGGATTCGTCGACGCGGGTTGCGGCAATCATCAATCGGGCAATCGGGTCACATGGAACCGCGGGATCGTGCACCACAACCACCGGTTTTTCAAATGAAACATTGTAGCCAATTGTTGCGATGCGTTGGCGCCGAAAAGGTTGACACAGCGCATTGGCACGCCTGCCGGATCATGTAGGCTGATGCTCGGCGAGACTCGCGAAGCGGCGAGCATCGCGGCGAGCGCAGGGGGCTCTCATGCCGAATGGCAATATCGTCGTCACCGAAGAGCGCGGAACGCGTGTCATCACCCTGCGCCGTCCGGGCAAGAAGAATGCCATCACCCAGGATATGTATCGAGAGATGAGCCACGCGATCGACACCGCGCAGAACAACCCCGACATCCGCTGCATGATCATCACCGGCGGCTCAGGCGTGTTCACCGCCGGCGACGATATCGACGATTTCATGCACGCCGACACCGCGCGCCCCGAGACGTTGTCGGAAGGCGCGAAGTTCCTCTATTCGCTCGCCCTCAACGTCAAGCCGATCATCGCCGCCGTCGACGGCGCCTCGATCGGCATGGGCACCGTGATGCTGTTTCACTGCGACTACGTGCTGGCCTCGAACGCTGCGACCTTCTCCGCGCCCTACATCCATCTCGGGCTGGTGCCGGTCGGCGCCGCCAGCCTCTTGATGCCGAACACGATGGGATATCAGCGCGCCTTTGCCATGCTGGTGATGGGGCGGACTTTTTCCGCCGCGGAGGCGCACGCGGCAGGCTTCGTCAACACCGTGGTGTCGCCCGGACATACCGAGGTCGAGGCGCGCAAGGTGGCGCGCGACATCTGCCGGCTGCCGGCCGAGGCGGTCGCAACCTCCCGCAAATTGCTGCGCGCTCCGGCCGAAGAGCTCACCCGCCGCATCGACCAGGAAGGCCATCTGTTCGGCGAGCGGCTCAAGTCGGAGGAAGCGGTGGCGGCGTTCAATGCGTTTGCGAACCGGAAGAAGAAGTAGCGGCCTCTCTCCGCGAGTCCAGTATCGTAGGGTGGGCAAAGGCGCACTTGCGCCGTGCCCACGACTTTTCTTCGATCATGGTCAGATGGTGGGCACGCTTCACTTTGCTCACCCTACAATACTGAGGTTGGGGAGAAGTCCAGCACGGTTACGATAATGCTTCGTGAAATCTTCGCGCGGACCGACTAATCTTGGTTCCATGCGAAATGCCTTACGATCCATCCTTGCCGCCCTCGCTCTCGCCTCCGCCCTCCCCGCCTCGGCCCAGACCGCCGCGCCGGTCGAGCTGCGCGTGCTCGCGATCAACGATTTTCACGGCAATCTGCGTCCGCCGCCGGGCGGCATCCGCATCAATGATCCCGAGGACGGAGCCCGGAAGGTGATGGTGGCGGCCGGCGGCGCCGAATACATGGCGACGCTGGTGAAGCAGCTGCGCGAGGGACACAAGAACACCATCTTCGTCGCCGCCGGCGACCTGATCGGCGCGAGCCCGTTCCTGTCGGCGATGTTTCACGACGAGCCTTCCGTGGAGGCGCTTTCGCTGATGGGGCTTGCGATCAGCTCGGTCGGCAATCACGAGTTCGACGAGGGTAAGACCGAGCTGCTCAGGATGCAGAACGGCGGCTGTCATCCGGTCGACGGCTGCCAGGGGCCGCATCCGTTCACGGGCGCCAAATTCCGTTATCTCGCAGCGTCCACCATCGAGACCGCGACGGGCAACAGCGTGCTGCCGCCGTACGATATCCGGGAATTCGACGGCATCCCGATCGCCTTCATCGGGCTGACCTTGAAGGAGACCGCGGGCATCGTCTCGCCTGCTGGCATCGCCGGGCTCGAATTCCGCGACGAAGCCGAGACGGTGAATGCGCAGGTCGCCCAGCTGAAGGCGCGCGGCGTCGAGGCGATCGTGGTGCTGATCCACCAGGGCGGCGAGCCCGCCGGCGACTACAATGAATGTCCTGCCATTACCGGGCCGATCGTCGATATCGTCAAGAGATTCGACCGCGCCGTCGATGTCGTCGTCAGCGGCCATACCCACCGCGCCTATGTCTGCGACATCGACGGACGGCTCGTCACCAGCGGCGACAAATACGGCACGCTGGTCACCGCGATCGATCTCAAGCTCGATCCTGTAACCCGCGACATCGTCAGCGCCAAAGCCGAGAACGTCATGGTCGCCAACGCCTCGCTGGCGAAGGACGCCGAGCAGACCGCGCTGATCGAGGCCTATGACAGGCTCTCGGCGCCGATCGCCAACCGGCCGGCCGGATCGGTGACGCAGACGCTGTCGCGCGTGCCGAACGAGGCCGGCGAAAGCGCGCTCGGCGACATCATCGCGGACGCGCAGCTTGCCGCGACCAGGGACGCCAAGGATGGCAGCGCTGTCATCGCGCTCACCAATCCGGGCGGCATCCGCACCGACATCGTCCCGAAGGAGAACGGCGCGATCACGTTCGGCGACGTGTTCGCCAGCCAGCCATTCCGCAACCGCCTCGTGACGATGACGCTGACGGGCAGTCAGCTCAAGGACATGCTCGAGCAGCAATGGCTGGACCCGAAGCGGCCGCGGATTCTCCAGGTATCGAACGGGTTCAGCTATGCCTGGGATGCGTCGAAGCCATTCGGCGAGCGCGTGATCGCCGACAAGATGACGCTTGGCGGCAGGCCGATCGAGCAGGCCAGCGGCTACCGCGTCACCCTCAACGATTACCTCGCGGTCGGCGGCGATGGTTTTACCGTCGCCAAACAAGGCACGGCGCCGCAATATGGCGGCTACGACGCGGACGCGCTGTTCGCGTTCTTCCGGGCGCACGGTCCGATCGGCCCGCTGCCGCTGAGTCGCATCCTGCGCGTGAATTGATCCGGATCAAACGGGCCAGAACCGGACGACCCTTTGCCATTCCCGTTCAAACGCATAGATTGGGATTTGCATTGCGTTTTGGCGCCGGATGCGCCAAGCGACGTCGAAAGCCCGGATCCATGAGGCCGACCTGATGAGCACGCTTCTCCTTTCCCACAAGGCCTGCCTCGACCATGTCACGCCGCCGGGACACCCTGAAAGGCCGGATCGCCTGCGTGCGGTGGAGGAAGCGCTGTCGCATGAGCGCTTCCAGTTCCTGGTGCGCGACCAGGCGCCGGAGGGCGATCTCGATCTCGTCACGCTGTGCCACAACGAGCACTACGTCACCGAGCTGCGCCACATCGCACCGAGCAGCGGGCAGGTCTATATCGACGGCGACACCTCGATGTCCCCTGGCACGTGGGAAGCGGTGATGCGCGGTGTCGGAGGCGCGGTGGCGGCGACCGAAGCGGTGATGGCGGGCGAGCATCGCAACGCCTTCGTCGCGGTGCGTCCGCCCGGCCATCACGCCGAGATCGGCAAGCCGATGGGCTTCTGCTTCTTCGACAATGTCGCCATCGCCGCGCGCCACGCCCAGCGCAAATACGGCATCAAGCGCGCGGCCATCGTCGATTTCGACGTGCATCACGGCAACGGCACGCAGGACATCTTCTGGTCGGACCCGACCGTGATGTACTGCTCGACGCACCAGATGCCGCTGTTTCCGGGCACCGGCGCGACGGGCGAGCGCGGCGACCACGACACCATCGTCAACGCGCCGCTCGCCTCCGAGGACGGCGGGCCGGAATTCCGCTCCGCATTCGAGAATTTGATTCTGCCGCAGCTCGAGAAATTCAGCCCCGAGCTGCTCATCATCTCCGCCGGCTTCGACGCGCATTATCGCGATCCGCTGGCCTCGCTGAATTTGCGCGCGGAGGATTATGCCTGGGTGACGCGCAAGCTGATGGATCTCGCCGACAAGTCCGCGGGAGGGCGCGTTGTTTCGGTGCTCGAGGGCGGCTATGACCTGCAGGGACTGAAAGAATCTGTTACGGCGCATGTCGGCGCCCTGATGGGCGCGTGACGACGCCCGCCACATTAAGCCCGCAAAACCCGCCTTCACTGCAAGGAAAGCGAATCGGGCAATCGGAAACGGATATGGCCGAAAATACTCAAGTCGACGTCTCCAGGCTCACCTTCGAGCGCGCGATCGAGGAACTCGAAACGATCGTGAAGCGGCTCGAGGACGGCAAGGTGCCGCTCGAGGAATCCGTGACGATCTACGAGCGCGGCGAGGCGCTAAAGCGCCGCTGCGAGGAATTGCTGCGCCAGGCCGAGGCGCGCGTCGACAAGATCACCACCGATGCCAGCGGCCAGGCCACCGGCACCGCACCGCTGGACGTGCAGTAGGAAAGCCGAGAGTTCCCGCTCAGCCTTCCGAGGGCAGGCCCCAAAACGTCATCACGGGAGCGTGGCCGCCATGATTTCATGAACGCACGGCGCGATCCCGCCAACCAGCACGGTTCCGTGCAGCCGGATCGATGCCATCCGTCCGGAAATCCGTCCCTCGGGACCAAAAAAAGATCTCATTCAGGCGGAAAAGCCTGCCAGGGGACCCGGCAAGGCTGGAACCCATTGTCCCGAGCCACGGTTAACCACTCTGGCCCGCCGGTTGCATGTGCATACCCCCAATCGGTCCTGCGGGTTGGCTTTGGCCCAAGCTTTGGTGTAAAGCTGCGCGGAGTGTGGCTTTTTGCAAGCCTTGCGTGGGCAGAGAATTCCGACGACAAGCGCTTCAAACTGCTAATGAAATTGGTTGGGACGGACGAAGCCGATCTAAGTGACAGGGATCACAGAGACTGAACCGGAGCGCACTTAAGCTTACCTAAGCTTGAAGACGGGGCCTTGCCCCATGCAGGTGGCTCCGACGGTTTGAGGACTCGCGCTGCGCCGATATTGTGCAAACCCATCGCGCACCGGAATGAACTTCCGGCGCTGACAAATTGGAAATCGCCGTGAACGCATACAGTAAAACGCCGCTTCTCGACACCATCCGGACGCCGGAAGACCTGCGCAAGCTCAAGATCGAGCAGGTTCGCCAGGTTGCCGACGAGCTGCGGCAGGAGACCATCGATGCCGTCTCGGTGACCGGCGGTCACTTCGGCGCGGGCCTCGGCGTGGTCGAGCTCACCACTGCGATCCATTACGTCTTCGACACGCCGCGCGACCGGCTGATCTGGGACGTCGGCCATCAGGCCTATCCGCACAAGATCCTCACCGGCCGGCGCGACCGCATCCGCACGCTGCGCACCGGCGGCGGCCTGTCCGGCTTCACCAAGCGCAGCGAGAGCGATTACGATCCGTTCGGCGCGGCCCATTCCTCGACCTCGATCTCCGCCGGCCTCGGCATGGCGGTGGCGCGCGACCTCTCCGGCGGCAAGAACAACGTTATCGCCGTGATCGGTGACGGCGCGATGTCGGCCGGCATGGCCTATGAGGCCATGAACAACGCGGGTGCGATGAACTCGCGCCTGATCGTCATCCTCAACGACAACGACATGTCGATCGCGCCTCCGGTCGGTGCCATGAGCGCCTATCTGTCGCGGCTCTACTCCGGCAAGACCTATCGCACGCTGCGCGATGCGGCCAAGCAGATCAACAAGCGCCTGCCCAAGATCATCGCCAACCGCGCCAACCGCGTCGAGGAATATTCCCGCGGCTTCATGATGGACGGCGGCACGCTGTTCGAGGAGCTCGGCTTCTACTATGTCGGCCCGATCGACGGCCACAATCTCGACCATCTGCTGCCTGTCCTGAAGAACGTCCGCGACATGGAGACCGGCCCGATCCTGGTCCACGTCGTGACGCAGAAGGGCAAGGGCTACGGCCCGGCGGAAGCGTCCGCCGACAAGTACCACGCCGTCGTCAAGTTCGACGTCGCGACCGGCACCCAGGCCAAAGCCAAGCCGAATGCGCCGGCCTACCAGAACGTGTTCGGCCAGAGCCTCGTCAAGGAAGCGCAAAAGGACGACAAGATCGTCGCCATCACCGCGGCGATGCCGTCCGGCACCGGTGTCGACATCTTCAACAAGGCCTTCCCCGACCGCACCTTCGACGTCGGTATCGCCGAGCAGCACGCGGTGACCTTCGCCGCCGGTCTTGCCAGCGAAGGCTACAAGCCGTTCTGCGCGATCTATTCGACCTTCCTGCAGCGCGGCTACGACCAGATCGTGCATGACGTCGCGATCCAGAACCTGCCCGTCCGCTTCGCCATCGACCGTGCCGGCCTCGTCGGCGCCGACGGCGCCACGCATGCCGGCTCGTTCGACAACGCCTATCTCGGCTGCCTGCCGAACATGGTGATCATGGCGGCGGCCGACGAAGCCGAGCTCGTGCACATGGTGGCGACGCAGGTCGCGATCGACGACCGTCCGAGCTCGCTGCGCTATCCGCGCGGCGAAGGCCGCGGCATCGAGATGCCCGAGGTCGGCATCCCGCTCGAGGTCGGCAAGGGCCGCGTGATTCGCCAGGGCAGCAAGATCGCCCTGCTCTCCTTCGGCACGCGCCTCGCCGAATGCGAGAAGGCGGCCGACGAGCTCGCAGCCCATGGCCTGTCGACCACGATCGCCGACGCGCGCTTCATGAAGCCGCTGGACACCGAGCTGGTGCTCAAGCTGGCCCGCGACCACGAGATCCTGATCACGATCGAGGAAGGCTCGGTCGGCGGCTTCGGCTCGCATGTCGCGCAGTACCTGACCGATCAGGGCGTGCTCGACACCGGCATGGTCAAGTTCCGCTCGATGGTGCTGCCCGACGTATTCCAGGACCACGACACGCCGGCCGCGATGTACGGCCGCGCCGGTCTCGACGCCAAGGGCATCGTCGCCAAGGTGTTCGAGGCGCTCGGCAAGGACGTGAAGGCCGAGACGGTCAAGCTGGCCTGAGGTGGTACACCTCTCCCGCTTGCGGGGGAGGTCGGATCGCGAAGCGATCCGGGTGAGGGTTTTCGCCTCTTGGGGGTTCTCGATTGCCGAGACACCCCCTCCCCAACCCTCCCCCGCAAGCGGGAGAGGGAGCGCAGTTTTCGCCGCGGTTCGCAGCTCGCCTGAATTTCTCCGAAGCAGTCAGCCATGAGAATCTATCTGGCAGGCCCCGACGTGTTCCTGCCGGATGCGATCGAGATCGGCCGGCGCAAGGTCGATATTTGCGCCGCGCACGGGCTCACCGGCCTCTATCCCCTCGACAATGCCATCGATCTCACCGCGCCCGATGCCGCGCGGCAGATCTTCTGCGGCAACGAGGCGATGATGGAGGCGGCCGACGCCATCATTGCCAATCTCACCCCGTTCCGCGGCGCCGGCGCCGATCCCGGCACCGTCTACGAGCTCGGCTACATGGCCGGCCGCCGCAAATTCTGCCTGGCCTATTCCAACGACGGTGCCGCCTATGCCGACCGTGTCGGCCGCTTCATGGAGGTCACCTCCGAGGATGGGCGGCTGGTCGACGCGCAGGGACTGACGGTCGAGGATTTCGGCCTCGTCGACAATCTCATGATGATCCATGCGCTGGAGCTGCACGGCTGTCCGCTGGTGACGCCGGCCGCGATGCCGATCGACGTCTGGCACGATCTGGCCGCGTTCGAGGCTTGCGTCCGGATGGCAGCCGCGCGATTGATCGCTACATAAGCAGATCAATCGTCCCAAGAAGCGTCCCAAGACCCGTACCGAGAGCCGTACCAAGAGAGCGTGATGTCCCCTGCCCGCAAGCGCGCAGATGTATTGCTGGTCGAGCGCGGCCTGTTCGAGAGCCGGGCGCGGGCGCGCGCGGCGATCGAGGCCGGGCTCGTCACCGCCGACGACAAGCCGGTCGCCAAACCGTCGGAGACGATTGCCGAGGACGCCGTGATCCAGGCCGAGCCCGCGCACCCCTATGTCTCCCGCGGCGGCGTCAAGCTCGCCGGCGCGCTGGAACGGTATCCGATCGAGATCGAAGATCAAGTCTGCCTCGACGTCGGCGCTTCAACGGGCGGCTTCACCGAGGTGCTGCTGGCGAACGGCGCGAGCCTGGTGTTCGCCATCGACGTCGGCACCAGCCAGCTGCATCCTTCGCTGCGCGACCATCCCAAGATCGTGTCGATGGAGGAGACCGACATCCGCAGCTATGAGGGCAAGCGGCTGCCGGCACGGCCCGATGTCGTCGTCATCGACGTCAGCTTCATCTCGCTGAAGACCGTGTTGCCGGTGGCGCTGTCGCTGGCGGCAGCGCCGATGAGCCTGCTGGCGCTGATCAAGCCGCAATTCGAGGCTGACCGGAAGCACAACAAGAAGGGCATCGTCCGCGACGCCGCCGTGCACCGGGAAATCTGCGGCGACATCGCCGCCTTTGCCGCCTCGCTCGGCTGCACCGACATCGAGATATTCCCCTCGCCGATCACGGGCGGCGACGGCAATATCGAATTCTTCCTGGGCGCGCGTCGTGGTTGAGCGCATCAGGATCGATCATGTCGGCCATCGCGGCGACGGCGTCTGCCTCGACGCCGGCGAAGCGATCTATGTGCCCTACACGCTTGGCGGCGAGACCGTCGAGGTCGATCACGTCGTGGGCAACCATCCCGATCGCCGCAAGCTGCTCGCAGTCGACGTCGCAAGCCCCGAGCGCATCGAGCCATTCTGTCCGCATTTCGGCGTCTGTGGCGGCTGCGCCATCCAGCATTGGGCGGCTGAGCCATATCACGCCTGGAAGCGCGGCATCGTGGTGGAGACGCTGGCCCAGGCCGGCATCGCATGCGAGGTCGCGCCGCTGGTCGATGCCCATGGCGCCGGACGCCGCCGCGTCACGCTGCATGGCCGCTTCGGCACGCATGACATCCTCAAGGTCGGTTTCTCGGCGACGAGCTCGCACGACGTCATCCCGATCCATCGCTGCCCGATCCTCGATCCCGGACTCGACGGCGCGCTCGATGCCGCCTGGGCGCTCGCCGAGCCTTTGACGTCCAGGATGCCGGTGACCAAGCCGCTGGACATCCAGGTCACCGCCACCGCCAACGGCCTCGATGTCGACGTGCGCGGCTCCGGCCCGCTGCCGACGGCGCTCGTCACCGCGCTCTCGCGCGTCGCCGAGCAGCACCGCCTGGCGCGGCTGACGCGGCATGGCGAATTGGTGCTGCAACGCCTGGCGCCGACAATAAAGATGGGCCGCGCCGAGGTGACGCTGCCGCCGGGCTCGTTCCTGCAGGCAACCGTGGCGGGCGAAGAGACGCTGGCAGCGCTCGTCGCCGAGCGCATCGGCAAGGCCAAGGAGGTTCTCGACCTTTTCTGCGGTGTCGGTCCGTTCGCTCTGCGGCTCGCAGAGAAGGCCCGCGTCACCGCCTATGACAACGACGCCGGCGCTGTCGCAGCGCTGGCGAAAGCCGCGCGCACGCCGGGCCTGAAGCCGATCAAGGCCGAGCCGCGCGATCTGTTCCGCCGCCCCCTGGTGCCGCCCGAGCTACGTGACTTCGACGCCGTCGTGTTCGATCCGCCGCGCCAGGGCGCACAAGCGCAGGCGCTTAAGCTCGCCGCGAGCAAGGTGCCGGTCGTGATCGCGGTGTCCTGCAACGTCGCGACATTTGCCCGCGACGCGCGGCTGCTGATCGACGGCGGCTATCGGCTGGAGGCGGTGGTGCCGGTCGATCAGTTCCGGCACACGCCGCATGTGGAGCTGGTGGCGCGGTTCAGCCGTTGAGGTCAGGCCGCTATGCCGATGGCTCGAATTGCGGCTGCCATCGTAGCAGATAGGACTGTAGCGAGCGCACCGCGATCGCCAGCAGGATGCCGACGAACATCATGACGAAGATGGCCACCATCATCTCGCTGGCATTGGCCCGCGCCTCCGCCTCGATGATGAGCTTGCCGAGGCCGCGCTCGGCGCCGATGAACTCGCCAACGATGACGCCGATCAGCGCAAAAGACACCGCCGGCAACAGCGAAGCGAACACCCAGGCGAGCGCGGACGGGATCACGACCGTACGCAGCACGGTGAACTCGCTGGCGCCGAGCAGACGGGCGGCAGCGATCTGGTCGCGATCGACCGCCCGCGTTCCCTCGAAGGTGTTGAAGAACACCACGAAGAACACGACGAGCCAGGCGGTCGCGATCTTGGAGAGATCGCCAAGGCCGAAGATCAGGATGACGAGCGGTACCAGCGCAATGCGCGGTATCGAGTTGAGCGCCACGATGTAGGGTCCGAACACGCGGGCAAGGAAATCCGAGCGGCCGAGAATGAGGCCAGCGGCGATGCCGCTCGCAGAGCCGAACAGAAAGCCCCACCAGGTATTCTTCAGCGTGACGAGCGTGGCGAGCCAAAGATTGTTGTCGTTGCCCCTGATACAGGCGGCAAAGCCGCCAGCGTCAGCGAAGCAGCCGAGCCGCAGAAAGCTCTGCCAGATCAGCGACGGCTTGGCGACAAAATAGGGATCGAGGATTTTGGGCACGTAAGCCCTCGGCAGCAACGCCTTGCTCCATTCAAAGCCCCACTGCCAGATGACGAGCACGGCTGCGAGAATGGCCAATTGCCAGAACAGGATCACGGCGCGGTTGTTGGACATGGTCAATCGACCCTGGTGCGGCGGAATTCTTCGCCGAGGGAGTGCCAGATGTGAGAATAGAGGCGGCCGAATTCGGCGCTCTCGCGCACGGCCACGGGGTCACGCGGCCGCGGGATGGCGACGTCGAAATCTTCCTTGAGACGCCCGGGCCGGGCCGAGAGCAGGATGATGCGGCTCGCGAGCGTCAGCGCCTCGCCGAGATCGTGCGTCACGAACAGCACCGTCTGCCGCTCGCGTTCCCAGATCTCCAGCAGCGTCTTGTGCATCTCCAGCTTGGTGTGGGTGTCGAGCGCACCGAACGGCTCGTCCATCAGCAGGATCTCGGGCTCCAGGATCAGCGTGCGCATCAAGGCGACGCGCTGGCGCATGCCGCCGGACAGCATGCGTGGAAAACTCTGACCAAAGCCCGAGAGCCCGGCCTTCTCGACCGCCGAAGCGACGCGGCTGGCGCGCTCGGTCTTCGGCAACCCGGCGATCTCCAGCCCATAGCCGATGTTCTGCTCCACGGTTCGCCAGGGAAATAGCGTATCGCGCTGGAAGACATAACCGACCCTGGGGTTGACCGTGCCGGTCTCGACCGCGTCCTCGTCGATCAGGATGCGTCCACCCGAGCGCGGCAACAACCCCGCGACCATGTTGAGAATGGTGCTCTTGCCGCAGCCGGATGGACCCAGCAGCGCAACGAACTCGCCCTGCTTGACCTCGAATGAGACGTCATCCACCGCCACGAACTCGCGGCCGGACGCGTTGAAGCGCTTGGCAAGCCCCTGCACGGCAATGCGGACGCGCGCTGCCGCTGTGTGATCGTAGTCGCGCGCGAGCGCAAGGCCTTGGCCCGTCGCGGCGATCATTTGTATTTCGCCCTGGCGGCCTGGAGGAAGCTCATGTCGACGACATCCTCGTATTTGGTCTCTGGAATATCCGTGCCCTTGCGGTACCAGGGCTTGGCGCCGCGTTCGAACGCAGTCTTGTCGATGACGCCGTCATAGGCCCAGGTCGACTTGTCGAAGCCGAGTTCGGCATTGACCGCGTCGGGATCGATGCCCGAGAAATATTTCGGCGTGACCAGCGCCTGCACCTCCGCGAGTGGCGCCGCCTTCACGAACGCCATCGCGCGGTAGATCGCATTGACGTAGGCCTGCACCAACGCCTTGTCCTGCTCCACCGTGTCCTGGAGCGTGTAGATCACGAGCACGGGCAGCGTGCCGCCGAAATCCTTCTCGAACACGCCCGGCTTGGACGTGTCGTAAATCGTCTTGCCAAACCCTTTCTTCTCGACCTCGACGATCCAGCTCGGCGGCGCCATGATCGCGTCGAACTGCTTGGTCTGGAGCGAGGGGAACATCGTGTTGGTCCCGCCGCCTGCGACCCAGTTCACCTTGTCGCCGAGCCCGCGCGCTTCGAACACATAGGTGCCAAACACCCAGGTGCCCGAGCCGATCGCGGTGGCGGCAACGATCGGCTTGGCGCCGTCCGGCCGCTTGTAGTCGGCGAGCTTCTCGACCGAATTGATCCCGCTGTCGTGGAGATCCTGCCGGACCATGATGTTGGCGTAGGAGCACACCATCTCGGTGGCGAGCAGGATCTTGCATGGCTTGCCGCGCGCGCCGAGCTGGAGCGGGTGACTGGCATCGCCATGCGCGAACAGCGCCTGCCCTGCCGCCAGCGTCTGGCGTCCGAACGTGCCGGCATTGCCGGTGATGAGCTTGGAATCGAGCCCCTCGTCCTTGAAGTACCCCTTCAGCTCGGCGATCATGCCGATGGCGTAGACCGGCGACACTGGTCCGAACGCAAGGGAGACCTGCTTGCTCTGCGCAAGCAATCGCCCCGGCAACAGCGATGCTCCGGCCAATGCGGAGCCCGCGATCAGCGCCTGGCGCCTAGTAATGCTCATGTGCTCCTCCTCCCTCGTTTTTTGTTCGATTACGCGGATCGGTCAGGACGGCGCGAACTTGATCGTCCCTGCTTGTCGCAGCGCCTCGATGTCTTCCGGAGACATGCCGATCTCGCGCAGGATCTCGCCGCTGTGCTCACCGATCCCAGGTGGATCGTAGCGGTTGGGCAGTCGCCTTCCGTCCATGGAAATCGGCAACAGCGGTGTCTTGGCCTCGCCGCCATCGGGCAGCCGAATATCGGTCAGGCCGCCCGACTGGTTGAGATGCGGATCATCGAAGAGATCGCCGGGCTTGTTGACCGGCGCGTAGGGCAGATCCAGCTGCTCGAGGCGCGCGGCGAGATCGGCCTTGTCCCATTGCCTGAAGATCTTCGCGATTTCCGGGATCAGCCAGCTGCGATGATCGACGCGGTCGTTGCTCGTGGCAAAGCGCGGATCAACGAGCCAGGCGTCACGATCGAAGGCGCGGCAGAACGCCGCCCATTGCTCTTCGCCGACGATGGTGACGAACAGCTTCGAGCCGTCCCTGGTGTCGAAGAGATCGTAGACCGGCCACGGACTGTCCTTGATGGAATACGGGATCGACGGCTGGCCGCTGACCACCTCGCACATCATGGCCTGCGCCATCAGGAACACGTTGTTTTCGTACAGCGCGCTCTGGATGTAACGGCCGCGGCCGGTCCGCTGGCGCTCGGCGAGCGCGGCCTGGATCGCGATCACGCCGAACATGCCGCCCATGACGTCGTTGACCGAGGCCCCGGCGCGCATGGGACGATCGGGCAAGCCGGTCATATAAGCGAGGCCACCCATCATCTGCACCACCTCGTCGAGCGCGAGGCGGTTCTCGTACGGGCCGGGCAGATACCCCTTGAGCGAGCAATAGATCAGGCGCGGCGCAAACGCCGCGACGCTCTCGTAGTCGAGGCCGATCCGTTTCAAGAGGCCCGGCCGGAAATTCTCGATCAGGACTTCGCTGTTCTCGATCAGCCTGCGTGCGACGTTCTGGCCGTCCGCGGTCGACGTATCCAGCGCGATGCTACGCTTGTTGCGGCTGTAGGTGGCGAAGAAACCGGCGGCTGGGCCCTTGAAAGTGCGGGTGCGGTCGCCCTTGGGCGGCTCGACCTTGATCACGTCGGCGCCGAGATCGGCCAGGATCAAGCCGCAGCTCGGCCCCATCACCATCTGACTGAACTCGATGACGCGAAGCCCGGCGAGCGGGCGAAGCTCCGATGCCGTCTCATGTGCAGCCGTGGTCATGCCGCGCTCCGCAGGACTTTGGGAATGCCCGCCTCGTGCAGATGCCCCGTCAAATGTTTTGCCGGGATATGGCGGGCGAGGATCTCGCGCGTCTGCATCAGACGGTCGAGGTCGATGCCGGTGGAGAGGCCCATGCGTTCCAGCATGAATACGAGGTCCTCGGTGACGATGTTGCCGCGCGCACCGGGAGCAAAGGGGCAGCCACCGAGGCCGGACACCGCAGCGTCGAAACGGCGGATGCCGGCTTCGAGACCGGCGACGGCATTGGCAAGGCCCGCACCGAGCGTGTCGTGCAGATGCAGCCGCAGCGTCATTTGCGACCCGATCTCGCGCCGCACGGCTGCAACGATCTGGCCGATCAGCTTTGGGGTGGCGTAACCAACGGTGTCGGCAAGGCCGATCTCGTCGGCGCGGGCCTCGGCAAAAGCGCGCGCCACCCGGCACACGGCTGCCTCACTCACCTCGCCCTCCAGCGAGCAGCCGAAGGCGGTGGCAATCGCGCCCATCAATTGCGGCCGCTGGCCCACGGGCCGGGCGTCGATCGCGGCGCGGACCGCGCGAAATCCCTCGATCTGCTCATCGACCGTGCGGCGCACATTGGCGCGATTATGCGTCTCGCTGGCGGAGACCACGAAGTAGACGGCGTTGACACCGGCGGCGATGGCGCGCTCGGCGCCCTTCACGTTCGGCACCAGCGCACCGATGGTCGCCGATTTGTGCGTGAGCGCGTGTGTCATCACCGTATCGACGTCGGCGAATTGCGGCACGACCTTTGGCGGCACGAACGAGCCGGCATCGATCTCGCGCACGCCGGCAGCGGCGATCGTGTCGATCAGCGCGCATTTGGCTTCGGTCGGAACGAAGATGTCGAGATTCTGCAGACCATCGCGGGGAGCGACCTCGCAAATATGGACATCCGGCGCGCGTGCCATCGGGCTCTCCCTGGGTCGATTGTATATTGTTGCATAAAAGAACAATCCGTGGGACAGTCTGTCAAGCCCTAAATCTCGCGTGCAGTGCAATGAGCTCATCAGACAGTTCCCGACAACGCACCGACAAGAACGGTTCCGAACGCGCCGAACACCTTGCCGGTCTCATCATGGCGCTGGCCCGGCGCGAAGGCATGAAGGCCGGCGACCGCCTGATCGAACAAAGGCTTGCCGACGCGCTGGACCTTTCGCGCGCGCCGATCCGGCTCGGCCTGAAGGCGCTGGAAGCAGCGGGGCTGGCGCGCGGCGAGCCGCATCGCGGTTTTGTGCTGGCGAAGAATCCCACCAGCGGCGCAGCCCAACCGGCGCTCGCGGCAGTGAGGCGCAACGAGCAGGTTTATGCGTCGGTCGCAGGCGACGTGCTCGCGAGCCGGCTGCCGACCGACGTTACCGAGGCGGAGCTGATGCGCCGCTATGACGTCACGCGGGCCGAGCTGCAGCGGCTGCTGGACAGGATCGCTGCCGAGGGCTGGATCGCACGCCTGCCGGGCTATGGCTGGCGTTTCGCAGAGACGGTCTCAAGCCCCGAAGCTCAAGCACAGGCCAAGGCGTTTCGCGCGGTGATCGAGCCGGCGGCGATCGCGCAGCCGGGTTTTACGCTGCCGCAGGAGGTGATCACACGCCTGCGCGAGCGCCAACAGCGCGTGTTCGAAGGCGAGATCGAGAAGATGACGATCGGCGAGATCTTTCACTCCGGCTGCGAATTCCACGAAGACATCATCCGCGGCGCCGGCAATCCCTTTTTTCTCGAAGCGCTCAAGCGCGTGAACTCGATCAGACGCCTGTTCGCCTATCGCAGCTTCGCCGACCGCGAGGGCATGCGCCGGCACGTGCGCGAGCATTTGCGCCTGCTCGACGTCCTGGAAACGCGACGTTACACGGAGGCGGCGGAACTGATGGCCAGGCACCTGCAAAGGCCGCTGGTGGCGGGCTTGTCGTGATGCCCAAACCAGAATTGCGTGGACCGGTCATCTGATCTTGATTCCGGTCAATCGTTCTGGCGCCCGTTGCTGCTAGAGGCATGCTGCGCAAGGGCATGGAGCGGACGTTTTTGGTTCACCGACGGCAGTTCATCGCGGCCGCGCTCGGGTTTCCCGCGGCTGCGATCGGCGGCTTCCCTGCCGCGGGAGCAACGATGACCTATGACGCGGCGGTGACGACGTCGCGGGCTCCACTGCAGGCCGTGCCACGGGATCGCGAGCTCGTGCGCTTTGCCACCCTCGCCGCCAATAGCCATAACACCCAGCCGTGGGTCTTCTCCGCGCACGGCAACGAAATCACGATCGCGCCGGATTTTTCGCGCCGCTGTCCGGCCGTCGATCCGGACGATCATCACCTCTTCGTCAGCCTCGGCTGCGCCGCCGAAAACCTCATCCTCGCTGCATCCACGCTGGGCTGGCGCGCCGACCCGGTCATCGACGGCGACCGCATCGTGATCACGCTCGAGGAAACACCGCCCGCCGCATCGGCGTTGGCGGCCGCGATTCCGGTACGGCAGTGCACGCGCGCGACGTTCGACGGTAGGCCGGCCCCGCCCGAGACATTGCGCCGGCTCGAGAACGTCTGTCGCGAACCTGATGTCACAACCATCCTGCTGACCGAGCACGCCGCGATCGCGAAGGTCGCCGACTACGTGCTCGAAGGCAACGCCGCGCAGATGCGCGACGGGGCCTTCATGCGCGAGCTCGTGAACTGGATTCGCTTCAACGAGACGGAGGCGCTCGCGAGCATGGACGGGTTGTTCTCACCGGCCTCGGGAAACCCGTCCCTGCCGTCGTGGCTGGCGCGGCCGCTTATGAAACTCTTCTTCACGGAGAGCGGCGAAAACAAGAAGTACCGCGAACAGCTCGTCAGCTCTGCGGGCGTCGTCGTGCTCGCGGCCAATCGCAGCGACACACCGCGCTGGATTGCAGTGGGGCGCGCCTGCCAGCGCTTCGGTTTGCAGGCGACCGCGCTGGGACTGAAATATGCCTTCGTCAACCAGCCGGTCGAGGTGGCGGCGCTGAGGCCGCAATTCGCGGCCTCACTCGGACTCGGCGAGCGGCGCCCCGATATCGTGATGCGTTTCGGGTACGGCCCGGACCTGCCGAAATCGCTGCGGCGTCCGCCGGAACTGGTGATGCGATCCTAACGCCGAAGGCCACTCAGGGCCGGCGACTCGCCGGGCAGCATGTTCGATCTGATATCGCTGTCCATGCGACCCGAGTCCTGCTGGATGAAACCGGCGCCGAACGATAGGCTGAGGTTGGAGGTCGGTTTGAACTCGACGCCCGCAAATGCGCTGGTGCCGGGGGCCGCACCCGAGGTCAGCGGCGCCACCGAGCTGCCGATGCCATTGCCATATTTCAGCGTGTCGAAACCGGCAAAAAAGGTGACGGGCATGTCGCCCAAGGTTTTGGTGGTGTAGCCGAACTGGGTGCTGTCATACGAGAGCGCGCTGAAATTGCCGGCAAAACCGCTCTGACCAAATCCACTCTGACCAAGTCCGGTCTGACTGAGCCCGCTCCAATTGAGGTTGCCGCGCTGGCTGCCGACGAAGAAGCCGTTCGCAAAATTAGTGCGCCCGCCTGCGTCACCGGCATTGAAGCTCGGAAAATTGCCGTAAGGATCGGAGCCCTGGCCATCGCTGCCGCCAAAGCCAAACGGTCCGCCCGGTATGACATATCTCAGCGGTGCAACTTGCGCATGAACGGAGGTGCCGCCGAGCCAGAGCACGGCGACGATAGCTGCAAGACCGCATGAAGCTGCAAGGCGGGACATTCGGATAACCTTCGAAAACCTCGCAAATCATACCCTCCGGCGATGAGGAATGCCAGCGAGGCCGCGCCGGCATCGCCTCAGCCGGGTTCCGGGATACCCATGCCGAAAGTGAGCTGATTGCCGTCGGCATCAAGGATGTCGAAATCGCGCATGCCGTAATCGCGATCCTCCGGCTGGTTGATGGGCCTGGCGCCACGGCCGGACAATTCGGCATAGAGCAGGTCGACGTCGCGGACGAAAATGCAGAGGCCGCCCTGCCCGGGCAAGCGTTTCGTCCTGGCCGCTGCCAGCAGATGCAGGGCGACCTCCTCGCGACAGAGGCAGGCATAGGACAGGGGCTCACCATATTCGAAGGTGACCTCGAACCCGAGCACGTCGCGGTAATAGGCGAGGCTCGCGGCGATGTCGGAGACGACGAAAACGGTGGCCGAGCCGGCCAACATGGGATGTTCGTCGGTCATCTGTCCTCTCCGTCGCGAGCAATCTCCAGAGCGCAGCCTAGCATGCGCGCCCGAGGTCTTGCACGGGCGGCGCCGCAACGTAAGCTGGTCATGAAGCCGCGCACTTGCCGCTGACGATCCCGCATCTGGCGGAACGGACTAATGATGTCTGGCGGCTGATCGGCGATGGCGCCCTTGCGGCTGCCCGCGAAAGTCTTGCGCAAGGTCGAGCGGGAGTTGAAGGTGCTGCCCCAATGAAGCATGGAGAACGCGGTGACCTCTGACAATCCCGTCGCGTACGAATGCGTTGGCAACATCGCCCGCATCACGCTGCGCCGCCCGCCTGTCAATGCGCTGAGCCTCGAGATGATCCGCGCAGTTGTGGCCGCCTTCCGCCGCGCTGCGGATGACGACGGCGCACGCGTTGTCGTGCTGGCGAGCGCAATTGCAAAACGTTTTTCGGCGGGCCTCGACCTCGACATCCTGCTTGGCAGATCCGGCGCCGAGATCCGGGAATTCCTCCAGGCGCTCTATATCGACCTTTACGATGCCCAGTACGGGCTCGGAAAGCCCTCGATCGCCGCGGTCGGCGGTGCGGCGCGCGGCGGCGGCATGACCATGGCGGTGTCCTGCGACGTGGTGCTGGCAGCCGAGAGCGCGACCTTCGGCTATCCCGAGATCGACGTCGGCGTCATTCCCGCGATCCACTACGCGCATCTGCCGCGCATCGTCGGACGTCACCGCGCCTTCGAGCTACTGTTCACCGGCCGGGTCTTCAGCGCCATGGAAGCACGCGAGCTCGGCGTGGTGAACCGCGTCGTCGGCGATGCCGAACTCGAGGCCGAGGTGGCGAAGCTCGCTGCGCAGTTCACCGGCAAATCGGCCACGGTGCTGCGGATGGGCCGCGCCGCCTTCATGCGCCAGATCGATCTCGATTATCGCCGCAGCATTGCGAGCGCCGTGGACGATTTCTGCAACGTCGCGACGTCGGATGAGGCGCAGGAGGGCTTGAGGGCGTTCGTGGAGAAGCGGGCGCCGAAATGGTGAGGACAGCAGGCCCCCGCGCGTGTCGGAGCGCCGCGCGTTCAGGCGGTCCTGTCCACGGAGGACGATGAATCGGCCGGCGGATATTTCGTCACCGGCACCATGAAGGATTTCGTGCCGACCTGGTAGATGACCTTGCCGTTCTGCCCGTCATCGGTCGCGATCTGCGTCTGCCCGAACATGATGACGTTCTTGTAGACGTAGCCGGTGCCCTGGCGCGTGACGCCATCGGTGGTGACGCTGACCTGGGCTTCCTTGCCATTGACCGCGAGCACCTTGAAGCTCGCGCTTTTGCCGTTGGCGCTGGAATAGCCGCCCCAGCTTCCCATGAGGCGGCTGTCGGAAGCCGGCGGGGCCTGCTTCTCGAGATTGGCGGTCTGCTTGCCAGCGCCCCCGAACGAGAACAGCATCACCATGTTCTTGCCGTCCTTGGTGCCGACCGTGACCCCGCCAAAGGTGATGAGCGTGCCCTGGACCTCGGCAAAGCCGCGCTCGGTGTGCCCGTTATGGGTGTACTCGACCTGCGCGCGGGCCCCGCGGATGTTCACGACCTTGAAGCCGACGGGCTGGTTGTTGCCCACCCAATTGCCCTTCCAGTCACCAAGCAGCGCGCTCTGGTGATACAGCCGCTCATTGGCGGGAGAAATCTGGCTGGTGCTGGATGAGATGACGGCCATATGATTGCTCGGAAGACGGGCCCGACAGACCCACTTCGTTTGGCTTCAGCGATATCGGGACGCCGACTGAAACGGACAGAAACCGACCGATTAGGGCCATGCACCGGTTAACGAGCCGTTAAGTTCAACTGCCGGTTGGATGGGCAAAAGGTCTCAGCCGGGGGGCTTCATCGTCCCCAACGGTCCGACCAGATCTTCTCGCCGATCAGGCAATTGACGCGCGGCTCCTTGTCGGCGACGCGCATCACGGGGCGCTCCGGCGTGCGGCCGGCGACCTCCATCAGCAGCTTGGTGCGGATCGCCTCCTTGAACTTGTCACGGTCCTTGATCGTGATGACGAAGGAGCCTGGACCGCCGATGACGCAGTCTTCGTAATAGAAATCGAGATTATCGATATCCATGGTCGAATAGGACGGCTCCTTGACCATGATCGGCAGGCCGTTGATGACGACGCCCTTCTCCAGCGCGGCGTCGCGCGCCACCGTGACGGGGCCGCCATTGTTGTTGGGGCCGTCGCCGGAAATGTCGATCACACGGCGCAGGCCCCGATAGGGATCCTCGTCGAACAGCGGCATCGCGAACGTGATCGCGCCGGAGATCGAGGTACGCGAGGCGCGCCGGATCGGCGTCTTCATGATCTCGGCGGCAACCGCATCGGCCGTCTCCGGTCCGTCGACCAGCCGCCAGGGAATGATGATCTTCTGGTCGCTCGAGGCGGCCCACTCGAAATAGGTCACCGCGATCCGACCGTTCGGACCGAGCTTCAGCGCCTGAAGAAATTCCTTCGACTGGATCGCCTGCGCATAGCCTTCGCGCTGGATCGCGAGCTCGTCCATGTCCATGGAGTAAGAGACATCGACGGCGAGGATCAGCTCGACGTCGACCGTCTGCGCGTCCCTGTCGGCCGCAAGCCGCTGCGGCTCGTTCTTTGGCGGTTCAAATTTTGGTCCTGGTGCCGCGATGCCCGCGACGTCCCCTCCGGCAAACATGCCGGCAACCAGCACAGCCCCGATCGAGAACAGCAAGCGCATCGCAGTCTCCCGTCGTATGACGCGATGGTGACATGCAATCGCCGAGCCGCAAAGGGCGAAGATCGCTTGCGCTTCACATTCAGGTTAGGAAGCTGCGGGTTGGGTATGTGCACGCCCTTGCGCAAAGCTGCCGCCGTGTTGCCGCGCTCGCGCCGCTGGAACGCGCCAGATTGCTGGCATCATCGGGCTCGCGATGCGCAAAGCCGGAACGACGAGCCGCGGGACAGAGCGTCCCGCCTACTTGTCCGGCACGATTTCCATGCTAGGTTGGCCAAACAGATGGGGATGGAGTCCCCCGATAACCGCCCGGCGGCCTTGAACCCGAATCTTGGACCGTAGTGGGCTGATGACTCCTGCTTGAGGAGGGGCAATCATTGAGCCTCTGCCTTCGGCGGGAGCATGGACAAACCCGCCGGTGGCGGGTTTTTTGTTGTCTGGCCTTTGGCCAGGAGAACGCGAAGGAGACGGCGACGACGTGACGACGACGACACCGACTGCTGCACGTAGCGGGTTGCCCAGGGGGATCTGGGTGCTTGGCTTCGTCTCGATGCTGATGGACATCTCCTCCGAGATGATCCACGCGCTCCTGCCGGTCTATCTCGTCACCGTGCTCGGCGCTTCGACGCTCACCGTCGGCTTCATCGAGGGCATCGCGGAGGCGACGGCCTCGATCACGAAGATCTTCTCCGGCGCGTTGTCCGACTGGCTCGGCCGCCGCAAGCTGCTCGCAGCGCTCGGCTATGGGCTCGCAGCCTTCACCAAACCGTTGTTCCCGCTTGCCCCCAGCGTCGGATGGCTGGTGGCCGCGCGCTTCATCGACCGTGTCGGCAAGGGCATACGCGGCGCGCCGCGCGATGCGCTGATCGCCGATATCGCACCTCGCGGCCTGCGCGGGGCGAGCTTTGGCCTGCGGCAATCGCTCGACACCATCGGCGCCTTCCTCGGGCCGCTCGTGGCGATCGGCCTGATGTGGTGGACGGCAGACAATTTTGCCGCGGTGTTCTGGGTGGCGGTGCTGCCGGCCTTCCTGTCGTTCGGCTTGATCGCGTTCGCGGTGAGCGAGCCGGAGCCGGATCCGAGCCGGGAGCCTGCGGGGAATCCGCTCAATCTCGCCGCGATGCGGCAGCTCGGCACGGTCTATTGGCGCGTCGTGGCCGTCGGCGTCGTCTTCACCCTCGCCCGCTTCAGCGAGGCCTTCTTGATCCTGCGGGCTCAGAACATCGGGCTCAATGCGATGTGGGTGCCGGCGGTGCTGGTGCTGATGAACATCGCCTACGCGCTGTCGGCCTATCCGGCCGGCGTGCTCTCGGACCGGATCAACCGGACCGGCCTACTCGCGCTCGGGCTCGTCTTCCTCGCCTGTGCCGATCTCGCGCTGGCGCTGCTGCCGAGCCTTGGCGGCCTCGCACTCGGCGTCGTGCTGTGGGGGCTGCATATGGGACTGACGCAAGGCCTGCTCTCGGCCCTCGTCGCCGACGCCGCGCCGCCCAGCCTGCGCGGCACCGCGTTCGGCTATTTCAACCTGTTCACCGGCCTTGCCTTGCTGGCCGCGAGCGTGATCGCCGGCGCGCTGTGGGACGCCTATGGTCCGGCAGGAACCTTCTTTGCGGGGCTCGGCTTCGCACTGGTCTCGCTCGTGGGACTCTTGGCCGTCGGCAACGGTCTGGCAGCGGAGGACAAATGAGGATGGGAGGTCGTTCATCGTGCTGAGCGGAGCAATCGCGATCATGGTCGGTAGCGTGCTCGGCGGCTGCGCGCGCTATTTTATTTCCGGCGTGATCGCGCGGCGGCTGGGCGAGACGTTTCCGTGGGGCACCATGACCATCAACGTCACCGGCGCCTTCCTGATCGGCATTCTCGGCGCGCTGGCGACCCATCCCGGCTCGGCCTTTGCCACGCCCAATCCGTGGCTGTTCGCGGTGACGGGATTTCTCGGCTGCTACACCACGGTGTCCTCGTTCAGCCTGCAGACGCTGACACTCGCGCGTAACGGCGAGGCGATGCATGCGCTCGGCAATGTCGTGTTCTCGGTCGGGCTCTGCCTTGCCGCCGTCAGTTGCGGTTTCCTCCTTGCGGACGGCCTGGGAGGCTAGAGGCCGATGAACGCTCCCGCCGAGCGCTGGCGCACTGCGATACTCTATGCCTGGGTTGCCGCCGGCAGCGTCGTCGGTGGCCTGACGCGCTATCTCGTCGGGCTCGCGCTCGACACCGGGTCGGGCTTTCCCTTCGCGACGCTGTTCATCAATGCGACGGGCTCGCTGATCATCGGCTTCTACGCGACGCTGACCGGCCCCGACGGCCGCATGCTGGCGCGGCCCGAGCACCGGCAATTCGTCATGACCGGGTTCTGCGGCGGCTACACCACCTTTTCGACCTTCAGCCTGGACACCTTCCGCCTGTTCCACGGCGGCATGAAATACACCGCGCTCGCCTATATCGCGGCGTCCGTCATCTGCTGGCTGGTGTCGGTATGGGCAGGGCATATGATGGCGAGCCGCTACAACCGCTTGACGAGGAGCTGACCATGCAAATCCCCAATCAGGCAGTTTCGCTCCGGATCTTCATCGGCGAGAGCGACCATTTCGACGGCAAACCGCTTTATGAAGCGATCGTGATGACCGCGCGCGAGCGGCACCTTGCCGGCGCCACCGTGCTGCGCGGCCCCATGGGCTTCGGCAAGTCGAGCCGGCTGCACACCTCGAAAATCCTGCGGCTGTCGGAAGATTTGCCGCTCTTGATCGAAATCGTCGACAGCGAGGACAACATCAACGCATTCCTGCCCATCCTGGATGGCATGATGTCGAGCGGCCTGATCACCTTGGAGAAGGTGCAGGTCCTGCAATATGGTGCGAAGGTCGCAAGCTGATCGCTGCGGCAGGGAACCCGAGCCCGCCGTATCCGGGAGGCGGAATGAACAACACTGTCACCAAGCCGAAGACGCGGACCAAGACCAAGGTCGAGCGGCCGAAGCTGCACAAGGTCATCCTGATCAACGACGACTACACGCCGCGCGAATTCGTCACCATGATCCTGAAGGCCGAATTCCGCATGACCGAGGATCAGGCCTACAAGGTGATGATCACCGCGCACAAGCTCGGCGCCTGCGTCGTCGCGGTGTTCACCAGGGACGTCGCCGAGACCAAGGCCACCCGCGCCACCGATGCCGGCCGCGCCAAGGGCTATCCACTGCTGTTCACGACCGAGCCGGAGGAATAGGGCGTCGTTTGCCCGCTTCCGGTCAATTTTACCGATCCCCGCTACCGCAGGTTCAATCTCCTGTGTCACCGCGGTGAGATGACAGTTGCACTGCGCAAACAGTTCGCACTCAAGCCGGCCCGCCCAGAAACCTCGTTCGGTCCGTTCAAGCTCCTGCACGCCCTGCCCTGGCTGATCCTGGCGGCTGCGATGCGGGTGATCGCGTTCGGCGGCGGCGCCGTGGCGCTGCCAGCCATCATCATTGCCGACATTTCGGTGCTCCTGGCCTTCTTCGCGACGGCGCAACAATCGATCGAGGCGGCCGGCGGCCAGTCCTCGCTCGGCGCGCTGACATTGGGCGAGCAGTTCAAGCTGTCCTTCTCGATCCTGTGGCGGATCATGCTCGTGATGATCGCGGCGGCGCTCAGCGCCAGATTAGCCGGCTTTGAGGCCTCGTATCATCTCTTGGCGGGGCTCGATGGCATGGCGTTCGACCAGTTCACCCATCCCGGGCGCTTCTGGAGTGCATGGATCGCCACCATCGTGCTGCTCATGATCGTCCGTGCCGAGCGCGATGACGGCAGGGTCGCCCTGTTCGGCGCCATCGGCGAGTTCGCACGGCGCGGGCTGTGGCTCGGCGCCGCCGTGATCGCGCTCGGTGTCATCAACGTCGCCCTCGCCTACGGACAGGAAGCGGTGCGGAGCGCGATCTGGAATTTCTGGCAGACCTCGTCAGCGAGCCAGTTCAGCAAGAACCTGATCTATTTCGTCTTCATCTTCAGCTTTGCGATGCTGCGGCTGTGGATCACTCTGACGATCCTGACGCTTGGGCTGAGGCAGTCATATGTGCGCGCTGACTAGTTTCGCCGACGGTGCCGTCCGCTAGGCCATCACCACCGGCATTTCCTCGCCAAGCCCATACACGCGCTGAGCCTTGGAAAATCCCGCGATCGGAAACTCGCCGAGCTCGCGCCAGTCGTGGCGGCAGACATTGGCAAAACCTTCCGAGGCGACAACGGTCCGCCCCAGGCGGCCCGTGATCTTCTCGAGCCTTGCGGCAAGGTTCACGGCGGGACCAATGCAGGTGAAGTCGAGGCGGTTGCCGCCGCCGATATTGCCGTAGAGGATGTTGCCGACGTGCAGCGCGACGCCGAAGCGGAAGCGCTCGACGGCGTCGCCGACCGGAAAGGCCAGCGCCTCGACGCTGGCGCGGGACTCGCGCGCCGCTTCCAGCACGCGTGTGCAGACATGGGCGGCATCGCCGACATATTCGTCGATCGGAAACACCGCGAGCAGGCCGTCGCCCATGAATTTCAGGACTTCGCCGCCATGGCCGCGGATCGCGGTCACCTGACAGTCGAAATAGTGATTGAGGATCTCGACCACCGTCTCGGGTGGCAGCCGGTCCGACAGCGCGGTGAAGCCGCGCAGGTCCGAGAGCCAGATCGCGGCCTGCATGGTGTCGTTGTGGCCGCGGCGGATCTGGCCGCCGAGGATGCGCGCGCCGGCGCGGTTGCCGACATAGGTGTCGAGCAGCATCTCGGCGGTACGGCGCAGGGTGATGATCTCGCTGACGCGCGCCAGCGGCGTCACGATGGACCGGATCGCTGCGATATGGTCATCGCTGAAGCCGCCGGGATGCCGCGTCACCCAGCTCGTGGCGTGGACCGAGCCGTCGAGAAACGGCATCGGCACCGCGATGTAGTCGGTCGCTCCTTCGGCGTCCATGTCTTTGACGATCGGAAAGCGCGTATTGTCGGGATCGCCGACGCGCCCCCTGACCTCGATCCCCTGCTCGAACACGATGCGGAGCGGGCTCGCGGCGAATTCGGGCGTGTCCAGGATATCGAAATCGACGGTGCCGACCTCGACCTCCTCGCCCTTCCGCCAGATGAAGTTGCGGCCGAAGACTTCGGGATGCAACGTACGGATGAAGATGCCGAAACGCGTCAGCGGCAGGCCGGCCGCGACAAGACGTTCGCAGAAATCGGCAATCCCTACGGCCGACTCCTGAGCCGCCCAGGCGCCGTCAATCAGCCAGTTGGTGATGCGCTGAAGCTCGGAGCTTTGCATGTCCGCATTTGCGGACGAAGTTGTGGGAACGTCAAGCTGCGCGGTGGGCTAGTACCGCGACATGAAGACCTTTTGCTAGCGTCCCACCTGCCCGCGATCGCGCAGAAAGTGGTCGGCCAGCACGCAGGCCATCATGGCTTCGCCGACAGGGACGGCGCGGATGCCGACGCAGGGGTCGTGGCGGCCCTTGGTGAAGATCTCGGTGTCGGCCCCCTTGCGGTCGACGGTGAGACGCGGCTGCAAGATCGACGAGGTCGGCTTCACCGCGAAACGCACCACCACCGGCTGGCCCGTGGAGATTCCGCCGAGCACGCCGCCGGCATGGTTGGACAAAAAGCGCGTGCCGTCATTGCCGGTGCGCATCTCGTCGGCGTTTTCCTCGCCGGTGAGCTCGGCCGCGCCGAAACCGGCGCCGATCTCGACACCCTTCACTGCGTTGATGGTCATCATCGCGCCCGCCAGATCGGAATCGAGCTTGGCGTAGATCGGCGCGCCAAGGCCGGCCGGCACGCCTTCGGCGACCACCTCGATCACCGCGCCGATCGAGGAGCCGCTCTTGCGGATGCCGTCGAGATAGGTCTCGAAGAATGCGGCCTTGTCCTTGTCCGGGCAGAAGAACGGATTTTTGGCGATCTCGTCCCAGTCCCACTTCGCACGGTCGATCTTGTGCGGGCCGATCTGCACCAGCGCGCCGCGCACCTTCACGTTGGGCAGCACCTTGCGCGCGATGGCACCGGCGGCAACGCGCGTCGCGGTCTCGCGCGCCGAGGAGCGGCCGCCGCCGCGATAATCGCGTAGGCCGTATTTGGCCTCATAGGTGAAGTCGGCGTGACCGGGGCGAAACTTGTCCTTGATCTCGGAATAGTCCTTCGATCGCTGGTCGGTGTTCTCGATCAGGAGCCCGATCGGCGTACCCGTCGTCACCTGCACGCCGGTCTCCGGATGCGCCATCACGCCGGAGAGGATCTTGACCTGGTCCGGCTCCTGGCGCTGGGTGGTGAAGCGCGACTGGCCCGGCCGGCGGCGATCGAGGTCCTGCTGGATGTCGGCCTCGGTCAGCGGGATCATGGGCGGACAACCGTCGACCACGCAGCCGATCGCCACCCCATGGCTCTCGCCGAAGGTCGTGACGCGGAACATGTGGCCGAAGGTGTTGAAGGACATCGCTTCTCGCTGGTGCGTAAGTCAGTTCTGACTTGTGGTGGTAACGCGGGGGAACACCGGGGTCAAACACACTCGGTCATTCGGGGCGCCCGAAGGGCGAACTCCGGTGCGCCCTTGCGCACCTGAGAATCTCGAGATTCCGGGTTCGTGCTTCGCACCGCTCCGGAATGACGGCGGATGGGACTAGCTAAACTTCTCCAGCCGCCCGTCGCGGAACACGTAGACGGCGCCCTGCTCGATATAGAGCTCGGCGGCAGTGAGGGGGGTCTCCAGGCCGAGTGAAACCATCAGGGCCCGGCAGGTCCCGCCATGGGCGACCGCAACGGTGTCGGTCCGCATCTGGTCGTACCAGGCCCGTACGCGGACCTGGACATCGGCGTAGGTCTCCCCGCCGGCGGGGCCGACCGACCATTTGTCGGTGAGGCGCCGGGCATACACGTCAGGATCCCTCGCCTCGCTCTCGGCCAGGGTCAGACCTTCCCAGACTCCATAGCCGATCTCACGCAGGCGATCATCGAGCGCATATCCGGCAACTGGCAGCTCCAGCTTGCCGCGCGCAAGTTCCATGGTCTGGCGCGCGCGGCCGAGCGGGCTCGACACATAGGGTAACGCCGCCTTGTCGCGACCCTCGCGCTTGAATAGGTCGGCGAGAATGCTGCCGGCCTGCACGGCCTGACCGCGTCCACGCGCGTTCAGCGGAACGTCCTTAATGCCCTGAAGCCTCCCGAGCGCATTCCACTCGGTCTCACCATGGCGAAGATAATAGATCGTGGGCACGGGAATTCCGGATTTAAGCTAGTCCTTGCCGCCGAACGAGATGTCCGGCGCGTCCGGGCGCTTCATGCCGAGCACGTGATAGCCGGAATCGACGTGATGCACCTCGCCGGTGACACCGCGCGAGAGGTCGGAGAGGAAATACAGCGCACTGCCGCCGACGTCCTCGGTCGACACGTTGCGCCGCATCGGCGCGTTGGCCTCGTTCCACTTCAGGATATAGCGAAAGTCGCCGATGCCGGACGCCGCGAGCGTCTTGATCGGACCTGCCGAGATCGCGTTGACGCGGATGTTCTTCTCGCCGAGATCGGCGGCGAGATAGCGCACGCTGGCCTCCAGCGCCGCCTTGGCGACGCCCATCACGTTGTAATGCGGCATCCACTTCTCGGCGCCGTAATAGCTGAGCGTGATCAGCGAACCGCCATCGGTCATCAGCTTCTCGGCGCGCTGCGCCACCGCCGTGAACGAGTAGCAGGAGATCAGCATCGACTTGGAGAAATTCTCCTGAGTGGTGTCGACGTAGCGGCCGTCGAGCTGCTCGCCATAGGCGATCGCGTGCACCAGGAAGTCGATCTTGTCCCATTTCTCCTTCAGCACCCCGAACGCAGCATCGATGGTCGCGGCATCCGTGACATCGCAATGGCCGAGCACGAGACCACCGATCTCGGCAGCGAGCGGCTCGACGCGCTTCTTCAGCGCATCGCCCTGATAGGTGAAGGCGAGCTCGGCGCCGGCGGCGTGGCACGCCTTGGCGATGCCCCAGGCGATCGAGCGGTTGTTGGCAACGCCGAAGACCACTCCGCGCTTTCCTTGCATCAGACCCGAATTCTGCGCCATTTTTGAACGTCCCGTCGAACTCTTGGTGAGGTCTGGAGGTACACCAGCCCTCCCCTGCGGTACAGCCCTAATACGCCGCGTTAACGCTGTTTCGAGCGCCGGAATAGCCGTTCCGTTCGGGTGTTATGATCGCTATAGGCGCTCGCGCCTGATACCAGGACGTCAAGACCGCAATGAGTGCGTTTCGCCAGAGTGTGGAAGCCATGATCCCGGCGTTGCGCCGCTACGCCCGCGCGCTCACGCGCGACGCGGATGCGGCCGACGATCTGGTGCAGGACACGCTGGTGCGGGCGCTGCGTTCGGAGCGATTGTTTCTCGGAGGCGACGTCAGGAGCTGGCTCTACACGATCCTGACCAACCTCAACAAGAACCGGCGGCGCTCGCTGGCAAGGCGGCCGCAGTTCACGCAGCTGACGGAGAACAACCCGGATGCCAGCGGCACCGAAGCCGAAGGGCGCGACATCGAGAGGGCGCTGGCGACGCTCGTCGAGGAGCAACGCTCGGTGTTGCTCCTCGTGATGCTGGAAGGCATGAGCTACCGCGAGGTCGCCGACATCCAGGGCGTGCCGATCGGCACCGTGATGTCGCGCCTGGCCCGCGCCCGCGCCCACGTCAAGGCTTCGCTGGAGGGCGAGCGCCCGACGCTCAGGCGGGTGAAATGATGGCAGGGTTGATGCATCGCGTGTCGTCCGCCCGCAGCATGAAGATGAGCTACGCGACGTCGAGCTTTGAACGACATTTAAGGCCACAGAGCCAGAGACGATTGATATGAACGACCGCAATATCCCAGTGACCGAGGACGAACTGCACGCCTATGTCGACGGCGAGCTGCCGGCCGAGCGCCGCGCCGACGTCGAGGCCTGGCTCGCCGCCCATCCTGAAGAGGCCGAGCGCGTGCAGTCCTGGCGCGCCATGGCTGAGATGCTGCACGCCCGCTACGATTCCGTCGCCCAGGAGCCGGTGCCGGCCCGGCTGGAGCTCGAGCGGCTGGAACGCCGCCCGCGGCAGTGGCTCTACGGCGCCGCGGCGGCGGTGCTGGTCGCCTTCGTCGCCGGCGGCGCCGCCGGCTGGGTCGGGCATGGCGCCGCCAATGCCCCCTCCACCTTCCAGAGCTTTACGGCGGACGCGCTCGACGCCCACCGCCTCTATGTCGTGGAGGTCCGCCACCCCGTCGAGGTCGGCGGCAACGAGCGCGACCACCTGCAGGCCTGGCTGACCCGGCGTTGCGGCTGGACCGTGTTCGCGCCGAACCTGGAGGCGAGCGGGCTGAAGCTCGTTGGCGGCCGGCTGTTGCCGGGTCCGAACGGCCCGGCCTCGTTCCTGATGTATGAGGGCGCCTCGGGCGAACGCTACACGATCTACACCGCCAAGACCGAGAATGGTGCGACGCAAATGCGCTACGCCAAAACGGACAAGGACGGCGCGTTGTTCTGGGCCGAGCGCGGCGTCGGCTACGTCGTCAGCGGCGGCGGTGATCGCGACCGGCTGACCAGGGTGGCGCAGGCGGTCTATGATCAGGCCGAGAAAAACGGCACCTAGACAGCTGCTTGAGGGCGGTGCCTAGATTCCGTCATTGAAAATTTGGAATGAAGACATCGGCGCGTCTCATTATCGCACCGGATGATCACGCGAAAATGAGCAGCGTTCGATCCGCCGATCGACGCGGGCGGCCTCGATTGGGGTTTTTGGTACCGCGCTGGTCCCCCTCTCGAGGCCGCACCTTTTTATCGGCTGCCCCGCCGGGCAACCGACACGTCTCGAACGTCAGCGTCGAAGCGCGAGCCGCGCTTCAGGCGTATGTTGAGCATCATCCTTTCGGGAAGAGAATGCTCCGATCGTCGGCTAGCGCCCTAGCCGAGTCCGCTACGTGGATTGTAGGGGTGTTGGTCCCGCCACTTCTCCATCAATGCTTCAAGCTCGGCGTCGTTCCCGTCCGGTAGCATAATCCTGATAGTGACGAAGAGATCCCCGGTTCCGCCAGATTTCGGCAATCCCTTACCTTTGAGGCGGAAGGTCCGGCCGCTGGAGGTGTTCTTCGGAACCGAAAGCTCCACGGCATTGCCGAGGGTGGGCACGCGCACCTTGGCCCCGAGCACGGCCTCGTAGAGCGTCACTGGCAGATCAATCCGCAAGTCGGCGCCCTCGACCTTGAAGTGGGCGTGCGGCGCGATGCTGATGGTGATCAGGAGATCGCCGGGCGGATGGCCCTGCGCGGACTCGCCCTGCCCCCGGAGCCGGATCTGCTGGCCCTCGGTGACGCCGGCCGGAATCTTGACGTCGAGCTCCTTGCCGGTCGGCAGCCTGACGCGCTTCTCGCCGCCCTTGACCGCCTCTTCCAGCGACACGGACATGGCGACATTCACGTCGAGATCGAGCCCGACGCCGCCGGTGTCGAATTCGAACTGCCCGGCGCCGCCGGCCCCAGGCCGGGCGCCACGCATCCCGCCGCCGAACATGCTGTTGAGGATATCCTCGAACGCGCCACCGCCCTGGCCGGGGCCGCCGCCGGAGCGGAACGTATAGCTTTCGAAGCCGCCGGGGCCGGCACGGCCGCGCGGCCCGCCACCGCCCGGAAAACCCTGGAAGCGCGGCTTACCGTCGGCGTCGATCTCGCCGCGGTCGAACTGCTTGCGCTTGTCCTCGTCGCCGATGATCTCGTTCGCCGAGTTGATCTCGGAGAAGCGCTCGGCGGCTTTCGGGTCGTCCTTGTTGCTGTCGGGATGATGCTTCTTGGCAAGCTTGCGATAGGCGCTCTTGATCGCGGCAGCGCTGGCGCTCCGCGGCACCCCCAAGACCTCATAGGGGTCGCGCATCCGTCACGTCTCCTTCAAGAAATCGAATTGTTCAAAGGGCTCCCCGCCCCACCAGGGATTCATGTGGGAAGAGAGTGGCATTTTTGCAACTAGGGGCGCGCGCCGAATCCTAGCTCCGCCACGGCTTTAGCGTATGAATCTCCCAACGGCCACGGGTGCTTTGGCAGCCGGCGCCCTGGAGCCAGCTTTCGGTCGCCCCGTTGACGTAGCTCGCCAGGAAATCGCGGCATCTGCGGCCGTCCTCGGCGGCATAGGACTGCGCGATCGGCGTCACCGAACCGCGCGCGCCGGTCTCCGGATTCTCCCAATGCTGGCTGGAATCCCTGTCGCCCTTGCTGAGGACGTCGGAGGCGGCGTTGCGGGCGAAGGCGAGATCGGTCTCGGTGGGCGGCGCGTCCTTCGCCGGCCGCGCGATCGAACCGGTGAGGTCGCTGTCATCGGCCTTGGCGTAGGCACTCTTGTCATTGCGGGAAAAGCTGCATCCTCCGGCACCGAGCCCGATGACAATGATCGTCATGACAACGCCGGACGGCCGGATCGCCGATAGGCCAACGCGTCCCCATGCCCTATATAGGGCGGTAGCGGACGACAACGCGTTTTGGGCCGCGGGACGCAACTCGGACTCCAGACATGACCGACACGACCTCGATGAAACACCAGACACCCTTAACATCCGGTGATTTCACCGCCGCCGACGAGCCATTTGCGCTGTTCGAGGCCTGGCTGAACGAGGCGATCAAGAGCGAGCCGAACGATCCGAACGCCATGGCGCTCGCAACCGTCGACCCCGACGGGCTGCCTGACGTGCGCATGGTGCTGATGAAAGGCTTCGATACCGAGGGTTTTGTCTTCTACAGCCACATCGCCAGCCAGAAGGGCCGCGAACTCGCCGCAAATCCTAAGGCAGCGTTACTTTTTCACTGGAAGTCGCTGCGCCGTCAGGTCCGCATCCGCGGCAACGTGACGCCGGTGACCGAGGCCGAGGCCGACGCCTATTTCGCCACCCGACCCAAGCAGGCCCAGATCGGCGCCTGGGCGAGCAAGCAGTCGCAAGAGCTGGAGAGCCGCTTCGCTTTCGAACAGGCCATCGCGAAAGTCGCGGCCAGATACGTCATCGGCGAAGTGCCGCGGCCGCCAGGCTGGAGCGGCTGGCGCATCACGCCCTCACGCATCGAGTTCTGGCACGACCGCCCGTTCCGCTTGCACGACCGCATCGAATTTCGCCGTGACGCGACCGGCCAGAAGTGGTCCAAGACGCGGATGTATCCCTAAGCTTTAGGCCGACCTGAAAGATGTCCATGCCGCATTCGTCCAATGCGCCGCGCCGTACACTGCTCCTGACCGGAGCCAGCCGCGGCATCGGCCACGCCACCGTGATCCGCTTCTCCTCGGCGGGCTGGCGCGTCATCACCTGCTCGCGGCATCCGTTTCCGGAGGACTGTCCGTGGGACGCGGGGCCCGAGGACCACATCCAGGTCGACCTCGGCAATCCCGAGGACACCGCGCGCGCGATCAGCGAGATCCGCAGCCGGCTGGAGGGCGGCACGCTGCATGCGCTGGTCAACAACGCCGCGATCTCGCCGAAGGGCGCGGGCGGCTCCAGGCTCGGCTCGGTCGACACCGATCTCGACACCTGGACGCATGTCTTCCACGTCAACTTCTTCGCGCCGATCATGATTGCGCGCGGGCTGATCGAGGAATTGAAGGCGGCCAAGGGCTCGGTCGTGAACGTCACCTCGATCGCGGGCTCGCGCGTGCACCCCTTCGCGGGCGCCGCCTACGCGACGTCGAAGGCCGCGCTCGCGGCGCTGACGCGCGAGATGGCCTCCGATTTCGGCCGCGTCGGCGTGCGCGTCAACGCGATCGCTCCGGGCGAGATCGATACCTCGATCCTGTCGCCGGGCACCGAGAAGATCGTCGAACAGCAGATCCCGATGCACCGCCTCGGCACGCCCGACGAAGTGGCAAAAATCATCTACGTGCTGTGCACGGACACCTCGTCCTATGTCAACGGCGCCGAGATCCACATCAACGGCGGCCAGCACGTGTAGTCCGTTCGCGTCATTGCAGTGACGGAGCAAGGGCGACAACCTCGCTCTCTCGTGTCCCGGACGCGTTGCGGCACGCAGTGACGCTGCACTGCGTCCGGGGCACGAGAGCGGATTGTGGCGCATGCTGTCTCCACTTGCCATTGCGATGCTCCAGTGCACATCCCAGCGGCAGTGTTGTAGGGTGGGCAAAGGCGCATAGCGCCGTGCCCACGATCTCCCTCCATATGCAACAAGGGGTGGGCACGCTGCGCTTTGCCCACCCTACGAGATCGAGATTGTGGCACGCAGCTCAAGTCGCGGACACGCCTTCGCGTCCTCGCGGCGCATTTCGCCCGAGCTTTGCTTGGCCTCGCTACCCTCTCATCCAAGAGGGCGCAGGGAAGGCCGGGTGCTGGCTCGCACCCGCGGTCTGCTGCGCAATAGGCACACGCAGAAGAACCGCACAGCAGCATACAGGTGGTGCCGATCACTCGGCCTTCCCTGCGCAGTGGCTGGACGGCTTATGCCGTGATCTCCCGGGAGCCGACCATTCCTTCTGGCCTCCCTCGCCCCGCGAATTGGATGATGCAGTCTGCCCGGTTGGGCTCGCTCGCATCTTCGCAAGGACTTGACCGTGGCAACGACGGCCAGGACCACACGGTTTTGCCGTACGCGCGTTCGCTGGTCACCACATTATCTCCCGGCCTTGTCGACGTTGCCGAAAGAATGTGGCGAGACGAACTGAACAGCGCCGCTCGTCCGCACGAAGCCTCGGGCTCACAGGGACTACCCGCCCTGCCCGCGCCTCTCGTGCCGACGCTGCCGCGTCCACCGCAAGCCCGGCTCGCGACAGTGACGACCACATAGTCGCCCCTCTTGGTGAGCCGGGATGCGCGACACATACGCCGAAACCGAATTTCGGTAAAGTGGAATATTTTTAGCGAGGCGGATTGACAGAGCGCGACACAGGCCCCGTTTTGGCTGGATGGGGGTTCAGCCGGTCTCTAACGCACCCGCCAATCGGACGTCACAGCCGATTGTCCTGAACAGAAGGGAAGCAAGGCGATCCAGACAACGCCGCCGCAAGACCTGGATCGCCCTCGCCTTCCGTTCCTCAATCGATTCGAATCCGACGTGACCTGTCGCGCGGCCGTGGAGCGGCCGTGCTGAATGCGGTCGAGCAGTCGTCGTCGTTCTCACCGTCGAGCAGCGGAGCACCACAGTGCCGGCACATGCGTGCCGACATCGACGACGCCTTGCCGCTCGCCAGGACCTGACGATAGTTCGCCAGGTCGATGACGTTGCGGGGCGACGTTATGTGTTTTTCAACCATGGTTGTTCCTCGCGGCTACGCACTGCTTATCGCAGACAAGTTTCGCGCAAACGTTCAGCCCACCGCTCAAATTTTACCGGAGGAATTGCGGCACGGCGAACACATCACGGCGCGGCCTCAATCCCGATCTATTCTGCGACACGATTCACCGTGTCTGTGCGACCGGCGTAAGGTCTCGGTAGCTATTTTCCGAGCGCGAGGGGATCAGAGCCACTTCTTCCACTTGAAGAGCCAGTACGGAAGAATCGCGGCGACAAGCATCATCACCAGCGCCATCGGATAGCCGTGCGCCCATTCGAGTTCCGGCATCATCTTGAAGTTCATGCCGTAAATCGAGGCGATCAGCGTCGGCGGCATCAGCACGACGGCCATCACCGAGAACAGCTTGATGATGTTGTTCTGCTCGAGATTGACGACGCCGAGCATGGCGTCGAGCACGAAGGTGATCTTGCTGGAGAGATAGGAGGCGTGGTCGGTCAGCGAGGAAACGTCGCGCTGCATGGTCTTGAGCTGCTCGCGCATGTCCTTCGACCATTTCACGCCCTCCACCACCGCCGAAAGGAAGGTGACGACACGGCCGATCGACACC
Source organism: Bradyrhizobium sp. ERR14 (assembly GCF_014198235.1). Taxonomy (NCBI): domain Bacteria; kingdom Pseudomonadati; phylum Pseudomonadota; class Alphaproteobacteria; order Hyphomicrobiales; family Nitrobacteraceae; genus Bradyrhizobium; species Bradyrhizobium sp. ERR14. Next base: position 63,036 of record NZ_JACIHD010000019.1, read on the forward strand.
AGGCTCTCGCGAACCTTCGAGGTCAGATCGCCTTTGCGGCCGATCGAGATCAGGATCTGGGAATATTGCTTGGCGTGACCGTGGCGCTCGCTCTCGGGCTCGAAGATGTCGTGGCTGACTTGGTCGATCTCGGCGCCGCAGCGCTCCAGGATGTCGGCGCAGCGGTCGATCACGGCGTCCAGCAGCTCCATCAGCACCATCTCGCCGGTAATGGAGGGCGTGCAGGAGCGGGCAAGCTTGGCCTCGACCAGGGCGAACGGCTTCGGCAGGTCGTAGCGCACCGTCACCAGGCGGTGGTCGCCGAGGATGAAGGTCACCGCCGTGGTCCGGGGCATGTCGGTATCGGAGTGGCACATCAGCGTCGCGGTCATGTAGCGCGCGCCGTTCTCGATATAGAGACGGCTGGAGATCTCGATCTCCTGCATGTCTTCCCGGGTCGGGATGGCGATGCCGGCGAGCCGCTCCACTGCCTTGTCCTCGGCCGCGGTGGGGTTGACGAGGTCGATCCAGACCGCGCTTTCGGGCACCGCGGCAAGATCTTCGATGACAACCTTCTTCAGGACAGACTCGGAGGGAACAAACACCGAAAACATGCACGACTCCAGAGAACCTGCGGCAGAATGACAGCCCTTAGCGCGATTCTGACAAGTTCACGATGACAACCACATTAATGGAGCGTTTGCATTTGTGGCGCGGCCATGGCTCAACTGTGGCACGGAATCGACAGTCCGGCTCCCTTTGGCCCAAAAATCTTCACGGGGCCGCAAAACTTGCGGCAGAAAAGCCACAGCTTGGGTCTCGCAGCGCGGGATAAGGCCTTCAGTGCTGGAATTGTGGCAGATTTCAACGATAATGGGATTAACGGAGTCGAGGAACTTGGGCAGTAAGCTCAGGCCTTCCGCACGGTATTGTTTTGATTGGAACCAAATCATGTCGTCGCTGAAAGTTAAGTTGGGAATTCTGGCCGCCGGCCTGATGCTGTCGGGCTGCATGCAGGCCACGCATTTCGAGGCGACCGACACCAAAGCCTTCAAGCCGAAGGACAAGGAACTGCTCGCCAAAGTTCGGTACGAGAACACCCCGGTTGCCGAGCCGTTCCGCCGCGCCATCGTCCAATACCACCGCAAGGAATCGCCGGGCTCGATCGTGGTCGATTCCGACAATCACTATCTCTATTACGTGCTGGATGGCGGCAAGGCGATCCGTTACGGCATCACCGTTGGCGAAGAGGCCATGGCTTGGTCGGGCATCGCCAAGGTGGGCAGCAAGACCGAGTGGCCGGCCTGGCACCCCACCCCCGGCGAAATTTCGCGCCTGGGCGTGCCGACCTATGTCGCACCCGGCCCGGACAATCCGATGGGCTCTCGCGCGATTTACCTCTATTCCGGCGGGAAAGACACGTTGTTCCGCATCCACGGCACCAACCAGCCGGAATATATCGGCGCCTCGATCTCGTCTGGCTGCATCCGCCTGACCAACGAGGATGCGATCGATCTCTATGATCGCGTCAAGCTCGGCACCCTCGTCGTGGTGCTCGAGCCGAAGCACGGCGATTCGCCCTACAATTCGCGGCTTGCGCTCGGTGGCAGCCAGACCGGCCAGGCGGGCAGCTACTGATCGCCTGCTGATCCCTGAGATCCAAAAGCGCCGGTTTCACCGGCGCTTTTTTGTTGCCGGCTTGCGCGGCTGGGACTTGCTGGCATCGGCCGCCGGCTTTTTCGCAGGCGCCGGAGACTTCTCCACCGCCTCGTCGTCAGCTCCTTCCTTTTCTTCGGGCTTGGTCTCGGGCTTGGCCGCGACCTCGCGCGGTGGCGCCTCCTCGGGGCGTTCCGCCGGCAGCAGCGGGGCGACCTGCGGCAGGGGATCCCAGACGTTCCACTGGCAGATCCGGTAGTCGTTGCGCCGCTGTGCCAAATCCAGATGGATATGGTCCTCGTGGTACCAGTCCGAGCCCGGGCCGAGCACGGTGGAAAACCGCGCGCAGACCGAGTGCAGCACGCGCTCGCGCACCTCGCGCGACATGCTGCGATCGGTGAGGCCGATCGACTGCCCGTTGGCCAGCTTGATGGCCCGGACGTCGAGGGCGTTGGCCTTGCCGTGCTCCGACAGCAGCGCGCCGGCGACGCGGTTGCGTCCGCGGCACTCGAAGCTGTCGAAATTGTCGAGTTCGCCAATGGTCGAGCCGAGGCTGGTGGCCAACGGCGCCATGTCCTTGCGCAGCCAATCGGCGATCGCCGACGCCATGGTGCAGCGAAGGATCGCCGCCGGCTTGACCGTAACCTTGCGCTTGTCCGGCAGCACGACGGCTTCCAGCCGCACCAGATCCTCGCCGCCACAGGCGCCGGGGCCGCGGATATCCGGAATCGAGGGCGCGATCGCGATTTCCTCGGTCAGCGCAAGACGACAGGCCGAGACCGGCTTCTGGGCTGGTGCCGCAACCTCGGCGGGCTTGTCGGCGCCGGGCTTGTCCGCCGAAGGCTTGCCGTCCGCGTCCGGCGGAGCCTCGTCCGATGCCTTGTCCGATGCCTTGGGCGCCTCCTCGGGGCGCGGTCTCGGCAGCGGGATCCTGGCGGAATGAACCGCGGGGCGCGGCCGTGGTGCGGCGATACCGAAGATATCCAGCGGGGATGTGTATTTTCGCGCCTCTGCCCTCTCGGCGAGGACGAGCGACAGCCCGAGCGCAGCGGTAACCATTGCCACGCCAGCGGACATATAGCCGCGACAAGACCATTTGCGGCGAAAGTCCGGCAGGCTAAAACTCATGACAATTCTTTGGCCCAACGCTGAGAGCGACAACGCGCCCAGCGACTTCTCGGAGGAACGTCGGAATGCTTGGTTTGATGCAAGATTGGCCCCTGCTCTGCCACCGGATCATCGAACATGCCGCCAAAATTCACGGCAAGCAGGAGGTGGTTACCCGCTCGGTCGAGGGACCGATTCATCGCACCAATTACGCCGAGATCCACAAGCGCGCGCTCAAGGTCTCGCAGATGCTGGAGCGCGACGGCATCAAGCTCGGCGACCGTGTCGCGACGATCGCCTGGAACACCTGGCGCCATCTCGAGGTGTGGTACGGCATCATGGGGATCGGCGCCATCTGCCATACCGTCAATCCCCGCCTTTTCCCCGAGCAGATTGCCTGGATCATCAACCATGCGCAGGACCGCATCGTGATGACCGACATCACCTTCGTTCCGGTCCTGGAGAAGATCGCCGACAAGCTGACCAGCGTGGAACGCTACGTCGTGCTCACCGACAAGGCGCACATGCCGCAGACGACGCTGAAGAATGTGGTCGCCTACGAGGACTGGATTGCGGAGGCCGACGGCAAATTCAAATGGAAGGACTTTGACGAGAACACGGCAGCCGCGATGTGCTACACGTCGGGCACGACCGGTGACCCGAAGGGTGTGCTGTATTCGCATCGCTCCAACGTGCTGCACGCGCTAATGGCCAACAATGTCGACGCGCTCGGCACCAGTGCGTCCGAGACGATGCTGCCGGTGGTTCCGCTGTTCCATGCCAACAGCTGGGGCATCGCCTTCTCCGCGCCCTCGCAGGGCACCAAGCTGGTCATGCCCGGCGCCAAGCTCGACGGCGCCTCGGTCTACGAGCTGCTCTCGACCGAGAAGGTGACGCACACCGCCGGCGTGCCCACGGTGTGGCTGATGCTGCTCCAGCACATGACCGCCAATAATCTCAAGCTGCCGGACCTGAAGATGGTGATCTGCGGCGGCTCGGCGATGCCGCGCTCGATGATCAAGGCCTTCCTCGACATGGGCTCGAACGTGCGTCACGCCTGGGGCATGACCGAAATGAGCCCGATCGGCAGCGTCGCGGCACTGAAGCCGCCGTTCCAGAACGCCACCGGGGATGCGCGGCTCGACGTGCTGCAGATGCAGGGCTACGCGCCCTTCGCGGTCGAGATGAAGATCACCGACGATGCCGGCAAGGAGCTGCCCTGGGACGGCAAGACCTTCGGCCGCCTCAAGGTCTCCGGCCCCGCCGTCGCCAAGGCCTATTACCGCGTCGACACCGACATCCTCGACGAGGACGGCTTCTTCGACACCGGCGACGTCTCGACCATCGACGAGGACGGCTACATGCGGATCACCGACCGCTCCAAGGACGTGATCAAGTCCGGCGGCGAGTGGATCTCCTCGATCGACCTCGAAAACCTCGCGGTCGGCCATCCGGCCGTGGCGGAAGCCGCCGTGATCGGCGTGTTCCACCCCAAATGGGACGAGCGGCCGCTCCTGATCGTGCAGCTCAAGCAGGGCCAGCAGGCCACCCGCGAGGACATCCTCAAATACATGGACGGCAAGATCGCCAAATGGTGGATGCCCGACGACGTCGCCTTCGTCGAGGGCATTCCGCATACGGCCACCGGCAAGATCCTGAAGACGGCGCTGCGCGACCAGTTTAGGGATTATCGCTTCCCGAACGCGGCGGCGTAGCGGCTCGGTGCGCCCCCCTGGAGGGTCCGGGAGAAGCGGAGCTCGCCCGGGGGTCGGCTCACATGGAGCGAAGCGGAACGTGAGACGGGGGTGGGGTGATCTCTCCACACGGGCACCGCCTCAAGGGAAAGACTGTCACCCCGCCCCGCTCGCGCTTCGCGCGATCGACCCTCCCCCTCCAGGGGAGGGTGATCGACCCTTGAATTTGCCCCCGCGCCGTGGTCTCAACGGCCCATCGTCGCGCCGAACTGGCCGGCATCGCCAACCCCGGCAGAGCTCACTCGATGGCCCGCAGGTTTTCCGCTCCCTATCAGTCGGAGCCCGTGTCCAGCCTCGCGAGCTGGGCGCGCAATCTGGCCGTGTTCGCGGTGGTGGCGGTGGTGGTCTCGATCATCATCGTCCGCTTCGATTTCCTGGAGCCGAAGCCGGCCCTTGCGACCTTCTTCGGCGGGCTCGCGATATCAGGCCTGTCGATCCTGTTCGGGCTCGCCGGCTTTGCCGCGATCTGGCAGAACGGCTCGCGTGGCATGGCGCGCATCCTGCTCGCTTTGCTGATCGACGGGGCGATCCTCGCCTATCCCGCCTATCTGGCCCTGCAATATCGCAAGCTGCCGGCGATCTACGACATCACCACCGACCCGATCGATCCGCCGCGTTTCGACGCGCTGGCGCGCCTGCGCACCGGCGAGGGCACCAACACCGCCGTCTATGCCGGCCTCTATTCGGCGGAGCAGCAGCGCCACTTCTACCCTGATATCGAGCCCGTCGAGCTCGAGATCTCCGTCGACCGCGCCTATGCGATCGCGCTCCAGCTCGTCAACAAGCGCAAATGGATCATCATCGACGAGCGCGCACCGCAGCCGCCGCGCCGCATCGGCCGCATCGAGGCGGTGGCGCGCACGCCGATCATGGGGTTTCGCGAGGACATTTCGATAAGGTTCGTGCCGGACGGCGATGATTCCCGCGTCGACATCCGCTCGGCCTCGCGCAATTTCGACAGCGATCTCGGCAGCAATGCCGCGCGCGTCAAGAAATTCATCGACGATCTCAACACCGCCGCCGATGCCGACGCGCTCAAGCCGGTGAAGAAGACCCCGGTGGCGCCGCCGAAGGCGCCGGCAAAGACGGTGAAGAAATGAAACTGGCGAATGGCGAGTAGCGAATTGCGAATGGAACGCTACTCCCCACTCGCTATTCGCCCCTACGCCATCCGATACGTCCCGCCGATCACGGGATCGCCGTCGGTCGCCACCACCCCGCGGGCGACCAAGTCTTCCAGGTGCGCCAGCACGGAATAGCCGGCGGCCGTCGTCAGCCTGGGATCGATACCGATATAGATCGCGCGGACCATGGTCGGGATGTCGGTCTCGCCCTTGGCGAGGCGGTGCAGGATCGAGGCCTCGCGCGCCTTGCGGTGCCGGATCAGGAAGCGCACGAAGCGCTGGCCGTCGGGGATCTCGGGGCCGTGGCCGGAGAAATAGAGATCCTCCTCGCGTGCGGCGAGCCGGTCGAGCGAGTCCATGTAGTCGATCATCGAGCCGTCGGGCGGCGCCACGATCGAGGTGGACCAGCCCATCACGTGATCGCCGACGAAGTTGAACTTTCGCTCCGGCCAGGCGAATGCCAGATGATTGGCGGTGTGGCCGGGCGTCGCAACGGCCTCGAGCCGCCAGCCGTCGCCCTCGACGACATCGCCATGCGCGATCCGGATGTCGGGTACGAAGTCGCGATCGGAGCCGGATTCCGGATTGTGCTTCTCGCTCTCGAAACGCGGGCGCGAGGCCCGGTGCGGGCCCTCGGCATAAACCGGCGCGCCGGTCGCCTGCTTGATCCGCGCGGTGTTCGGCGAATGGTCGCGATGGGTGTGGGTGACGAAGATATGGCTCACCGTCTCGCCGCGCACGGCATCGAGCAGCGCAGCCGCATGCGCCGCATCGTCCGGACCGGGATCGATGATCGCAACATTACCCTTGCCAACGATATAGCTGACCGTGCCGGTGAAGGTGAACGGGCTCGGATTGTTGCAGAGCACGCGGCGCACGCCGGGCCGGACTTCCTCGACGACGCCCGGCTTCAGCGGAAAGTTGCGGTTGAACGGGACGTCGTCATTGTCGGACATGGCTTGCTCATTCCTTGCTGACTTCGTCATATCCGGCCTTGTGCCGGGCATCCACGTTCTTCGCGTGGCTTAAGACGTGGATGGCCGGGACAAGCCCGGCCATGACGCAGTTGGAGAGTTCTCGTGCCTCACGCGTCCACCGCGTAGCCGCTCAGAAAAACGCCTGAATGCCCGTGATGGCGCGCCCCAGGATCAGCGCGTGGACGTCGTGCGTCCCCTCATAGGTGTTGACCGTCTCGAGGTTATGGACGTGGCGCATCACGTGGTACTCGATCGAGATGCCGTTGCCGCCGTGCATGTCGCGCGCGACGCGGGCGATGTCGAGGGCCTTGCCGCAATTGTTGCGCTTCATGATCGAGATCATCTCGGGCGCGAACTTGCCCTCGTCCATCAGGCGGCCGACGCGAAGCGAGCCCTGAAGGCCGAGCGCGATCTCGGTCTCCATGTCGGCGAGCTTTTTCTGCACGAGCTGGGTCGCGGCAAGCGGCTTGCCGAACTGCTTGCGGTCGAGCGTGTACTGGCGCGCGCGGTGCATGCAGTCCTCGGCGGCGCCGAGGGCGCCCCAGGAGATGCCGTAGCGGGCGCGGTTGAGGCAGCCGAACGGACCCTTGAGACCGGAGACGTTGGGCAGCAGGGCATCTTCCGGAACCACAACGCCGTCCATCACGACCTCACCGGTGATGGAGGCGCGAAGCGAGAGCTTGCCGCCAATCTTCGGCGCGGACAGGCCCTTCATGCCCTTTTCCAGCACGAAGCCGCGGATCTGGTTGTCATGCGCGGCCGACTTGGCCCAGACCACGAACACGTCGGCGATCGGCGCGTTCGAGATCCACATCTTGCTGCCGGTGAGGCGATAGCCGTCCGCGACCTTCTCGGCGCGGGTCTTCATGCCGGCCGGATCGGAGCCGGCATCGGGCTCGGTCAGGCCGAAGCAGCCGACCCACTCGCCGCTGGCGAGCTTCGGCAGGTACTTCTTGCGCTGGTTCTCGTCGCCATAGGCGTAGATCGGGTACATCACCAGCGAGGACTGCACCGAGTTCATCGAGCGATAGCCGGAATCGACCCGCTCGATCTCGCGCGCGACGAGGCCATAGGCGACGTAGCTCGCATTGGCGCAGCCATATTCCTCCGGCAGCGTGATGCCGATCAGGCCGAGCTCGCCCATCTCGTTGAAGATCTCGCGATCGGTCTTCTCTTCGAGATAGGCCTTGGAGACGCGCGGCAGCAGCTTGTCCTGGGCGTAGGCGCGGGCGGTGTCGCGCACCATGCGCTCGTCTTCGGTCAGCTGCTCGTCGAGCAGGAACGGATCGTCCCACTGGAAAGAAGCCGCAGCCGGCTTGTCCTTGGCCTGAGGGCGCACGCTCATGAAACGTCCTTTCGTCTGGTTCCGTCAAAATTTGCCCGACAAACTAAAGCGCCGCGGCAACAAGTGCAATTGCATCCTGGTTTCGGTCGTTCCGGGGCGCAACACCGACGAACCGGAAATGCCGTTGTCAGGTTTCGAGCTGCTCGTTGGCGACGATCTCGATGCCGAAGCCGGACAGGCCCTTGTAGTCGTGCACCGAGGAGGTGAGATGCCGGATCGAGGTGACGCCGAGATCGCGCAGGATCTGCGCGCCGACGCCGACCTCGCGCCACTGGCGGTTGCGGTCGGCCTCGGTCGCGCTCTCGTCGGGCAACGGGGACACGGGGACACCGGCCGCGCCGTCGCGCAAGTAAACCAGGACGCCGCGGCCTGATTTCTTGAAATGCTCGAGCACGGCCGCCATGCGCTTGTGGCCGGTGAAGGTGTCCTTGACGATGTTCGGCTTGTGGAAGCGCGTCAACACGTTCTTGCCGTCACCGACGCCATTGTAGACGAACGCGACGTGGGCGATGGAATCGAACGGCGAACGATAGGCATAGCCCTGCAAGGGTCCGATCGGGCTTTCGGTGACGAAGGTCGAGACCCGCTCGATCAGCTTCTCGCGCGCCTGGCGGTAGGCGATCATGTCGGCGATGGTGACGTGCTTGAGCTTGTGCCTGGCCGCGAACTGCGCGACCTGCTCGCCCTTCATCACGCTGCCGTCGTCGTTCATCAATTCGCTGATGACGCCGACCGGCGGCAGGCCGGAGAGCTTGCACAGATCGACGGCGGCCTCGGTATGGCCCGAGCGCAGCAGCACGCCGCCATCCTTGGCGATCAGCGGGAAGATGTGGCCGGGCCGGGCGAAATCATTGGCGCCGACATTGGGATTGGACAGCGCGCGGCAGCAGGAGGCGCGCTCCTCGGCGGAGATGCCGGTGCCGCCATCGGGCTTGTAGTCGATCGACACCGTGAAGGCGGTGGTGTGCGCGGAATCGTTGTGGGCCACCATCGGATCGAGCCGCAGGCGGCGCGCGTCCTCGGTGGTCACCGGCGCGCAGACGATGCCTGACGTATGGCGGATGATGAACGCCATCTTCTCGGCGGTGCAGAGCGAGGCGGCGACGATCAGATCGCCCTCGCCCTCACGGTCCTCGTCGTCGGTGACGACCACGAGCTCACCCCGGGCAAAGGCCTGCAAGACTTCCTGGACGCTATCGGGCATGTCCCAATCTCTATCGGTTGTGGGCGGGAGGCTTAGCCGGACTTGGGCCGGGGCGCTAGTGTCCTGGACGCAACCGCATATGCCTGACGGCAGGCCTGCCAAGGTGGGCAGGCTTGCACCGAAGATACCAGGGATATAGGCGCGGAATGCCAAGGTGGAAGGCGGTCGGCCCCGTCAGGGCAGCACTTCGCGGCGCTCGCCGAGCCGCTGGTCGAGCTCAGCGCGCTTGTCGGTCAGAAGGCCGGCCTGCGCGGCCTCGATCACGGTAAACAGCTCATGAGCGTCGCTGAGCCGGGTCACGGTGACGTAGCTGGCGCCGGCCGCATAGAGCTCCTCCACGTCCGACAGGAGATCGGCCGTGGCCACGATCAGGGCGGTCGGATTGAGCGCGCGGACGTGGCGGACCAGCTTCTCGTTGCTGGCGCCCTTCAGCAGCGAATCCGGCACGCTGAGGATGATCATCTCGGACTTGCCGACGCCGGCATGGAGCAGCGTATCCGCGCTGCTGATGTCGCCATAGATCACGTGCAGGCCGCGCGACAGCAACGTCTGGTACACATTGGGGTTGAAATCGACCACGGTGATCTGCTCGAGCAGCACCGGCGCCTGCCGTTCGATCTCGGCCAGCAGCGCGCTCGCCGCACGGAAAAAGCCGAGGATGACGATACGGCGTGCCTCGCCATGGCCGCCCTCGTGCCCCTCCTCGGCATGGCCGTTGCCGTGGTCGAGATCGCGCAGGCCGATCCGCTTCAGGGGGCCGATGGCCCAGCGGGTGATCTCGTCGCTGCGGCTCATCGCGAAGGTCGAGAGCACCGCGAGCACCACGAAGGCGAAGGAGGCGGCATTCGCCGTCTGCGCTGCGATATGGTGATCGGCAACGCCGGTCTGGATCACCACCAGCGAGAACTCGGAGATCTGCGCGAGGTTCAGCGCCGGCAACAGGCTGGCGCGCAAGCCCTGCTTCATCAGATAGAGCGGCGTGAAGGTGGTGACGAGGCGGCTCACCACGGTGAAAGCCGCGATCATCAGCGCCAGCCCGATCACGGAGAGGCCGGGGACGGGAATGGTCATGCCAAGGGCGACGAAGAACAGCGTGATGAAGAAGTCGCGCAGCGTGGTGACCTTGGCGGTGACGTCGAGCGCGTAGGGAAAGGTCGAGAGCGAGACGCCGGCGATCAGGGCGCCCATCTCGCGCGACAGCGACAGCCGCTCGGCGGTCTCGGCGACGAGAAAGCACCAGGCCAGCGCGCCGAGCAGGATCAGCTCGGGCCGCCGGGCGATCTGGTGGAACAGCCGCGGCAGCACGTAGCGGCTCACCAGCAGAGCTGCGGCGACCAGCACCGCGACACGGCCGATCGAGAGCAGGATGACGCTGGCCTGCAGATTGGCAAGGCTCGGCTGCACCGCCAGGAACAGGATGGCGAAGATGTCCTGCAGCACCAGCACGCCGAGCGTGATGCGCCCCGGCAGCGTGTCGAGCTCGCGTTTCTCGTAGAGCACCTTGACGATGATGACGGTGCTCGACAGCGCGCAGGCGACGCAGAGATAGACCGCATCGAAGTGCCCGCCGCCGAGCGACAAGCCGATGCCGACGAAGAACAGGACCCCGAGCAGGCAGCCGCCGAGCAGCTGGCCACCCGCCGCGAACAGGATCACCCTTCCCGCCCGCACGATCTTCTTCAGGTCAATCTCGAGCCCGATCATGAACAGCATGAAGATCAGGCCGAGCTCGGAGATGACGCCGATCGATTCCTGCGAGTGGACCCAGCCGGTGCCGAATGGACCTATGCAAAAGCCGGCGATAAGATAGGCCAGAATGAGCGGCTGCCGGGAGAAATGGGCGAGAAGGCCCAGCATCCAGGCAAACAGAATACAGAGAGTGATGTCGCGAATGAGCTCGTGCATGCCAAATTGGTCCGTTTTGCCGCACCCTAGAGACGGGTTGCGGCGCGGCAAGCGAGCAATTCGTCACATGCGAAAAGGGCTGTTCGCAGCAATGCTGTTATGCCCCCTCGCCTTTGCCGTGCCCGCCGCCGCACAATCCAAGGTCAATATTGAACAGAACTTTGCCGATTCCCTCGCCGCGCTGCCGAAGGAGGAACTCGCAATCTCCGGTGGATTCTACGTGCCTGCCTATTCCAGCGTCGCAATGAGCCAGGGCAAGCTGCGCGTCGACTTCTCGGTGACCTTGAGTGTTCACAACGCCTCCGAGACGCAAGCACTGGTGATCAAACGCATCGCCTATTTCGACACCGCAGGCAAGCAGGTCGAGAGTTATCTGAAGGCGCCCGTGGCCTTGAGGCCACTTGCCACCGTCTCGATCTTCATTCCGACCGACGACGTGCGTGGCGGGACCGGGGCCAATTTCCTGGTCGACTGGGCTGCGACGGGCGAGATCGCCGAGCCCGTCGTCGAGGCGCTGATGGTTGGCGGCGTCGCCAATGCGCATTACGCTTTCATCAGCCAGGGCCGTCCGACCAGGACGGCCACAAAGAAGTGAGTCCGTCCGACCCGGACGGCTGGCAAGAAGTAAGGCTGGCCGGCGCAACACCGGCTGACTCAACAAGAACAAAACGAGGAACACCCCCATGACGTCCAGCTTCGATTTCGCACCCCTGTTTCCGGCAGGGCTGCCGGCCCCTTCTGCGCGCTGGACGGGCCTTGCCAAGTACAGTTTCGTCGGCGGCAACAACGATTCCGAGCAACTGCCGCTCGAGGGCCTGATCGAGGCGACCACCTCAGCTTTACAGCGCGAAGGCCGGTCGCTTGCGACCTACGGGCTGGCGCATGGCCCGCAGGGCTACCTGCCCTTGCGCGAATTCCTGGTGACGAAGCTCAAGCGCGATGCCGGCATCAACTGCACCGTCGACGATCTCCTGATCGTCTCGGGCTCGCTGCAAGCGCTCGACCTCGTCAACGCGACGCTGCTGACCCGCGGCGACAACGTGATCTTCGAGCAGGACAGCTATCAGGGCTCGCTGACCCGCCTGGCGCGGCTCGGCGTCAATGTGGTCGGCGTCCCCCTCGACAAGGACGGCATGCGCATGGACGTGCTGGCCGCGACACTGGCTGACCTGAAGAGCCGCGGCATCCGGCCGAAATACATCTACACCATTCCGACGGTGCAGAATCCGACCGGCAGCATCATGCCCGAGAGCCGCCGCACTGAGCTGGTACGGCTCGCGACCGAGTATGGCGTGCCGATCTTCGAGGACGATTGCTATGCCGACCTCGTCTGGTCGGGGCAGCGGCCGCCGGCGATCCATGCGATGAGCCCAAACGGCGGCGTGATCCATATCGGCTCGTTCTCCAAATCGATCGCGCCGGCGCTGCGCGTCGGCTTCATCGTGGCGCCCTGGGAGGTGATGTCGCGGATGCTGGCGCTGAAGACGGATGCCGGCTCCGGCGCGCTGGAGCAGATGGTGCTCGCCGCCTATTGCAAGCCGCATTTCGCAAGCCATGTGCCGGCGCTGACCAAGGCGCTGCGCACCAAGCTCGACACGCTGATGGAGGCGCTGAACGAACAGTTCGGGACGGCCGCCGAGTTCGAGGAGCCCAAGGGCGGCATCTTCCTCTGGGTGAAGCTGCCCGACCAGGTCGATACGCTGAAACTCTATCAGGCCGCACTCGCCGCCGGGGTCTCGATCAATCCGGGGCCGGAATGGTCGACCAACAAGAGCCATGCCAGCTCGCGGCTCAGGCTGTGCTTTGCGAGCCCGACGCATCAGCAGATCCGCGAGGGAGTCGCCGTGCTGGCCGAGGTCTGCCGCAAGGAATTCGGCGTGCCGGCCCGGAGTGCCAATGTGGAGAAGCGGGCTTGAAGCCGCGGCCTCACGCCTCGACGTGAAACTCCACGTTGACCTGGCCGCTCCCGGAGGACGGAAAATAGTCGCAGAGCTGCTCGGCGGCGCCGCGATAGTCGTACCAGCCGAGCGCGGCGAACAGCATGATCGTGTCGGCCATGCCGCCTTCGCCGTTGCACTTGGTGGCGTAATCCGGAAGCATGTCGAGGAATTCGCGGTAGCGGCGGCTCTGCCACAGCTCGAGCACGCGCAAATCGACCTGACGGTTGAACTCGCTGGCGACCGAGGTCCAGGCTTCGGGGCCCAGCTTCTTGTTCGGCCAGAGCCGGTGCGAGAGCGAACCGCTGGCGAGGATGGCGACCCGTTCACCGGATTCGTCGATCGCGCGGCGGGTCGCTTCACCGAGGATCCGGCTCTCCTCGAATGAGGTGAAGAGCGGCGAGGCGACCGAGACGACCTTCGCGAAGCCGTCCCGGTTCAGGTAGTGCATCGGCACGACGGTGCCGTATTCGAGCCCGAGGCTGGCCACCTGATGGGCGATCACGTTCAGGCCGGCGTCCCCGGCCCTATCGGCGATGGCTTCGGCCAGGCGCGTGTCACCCGGCAAATCGTAGCGCAGATCCTGGATCATATGCGGCGCCTCGTGGCTCGTGAACGAGCCGCAATGCAGCGCATTGGCATTGATGTGGTAGCCGAAATTGGAGAGCCAGTGGGTGTCGAACACCACGAAGCAGGTGACGCCGCGCTCTTTCGCCCGCCGGCCGAGCTCGCGCAGCGAATCGACGGCGGCTTTGCGCGCGTCGCGTAACGGGCTGCCTGATAGCTCCGACAGCATCAGCGATGGAACGTGGGTGACCTTGGCCGCGAGTACGAGTTGCCCCATGGCGGTCACCTCGAAGCGTCAGGCCGCCTGTGGCTGGCTGCCGTGGATCGCGGAGGCCAGCCGCAGCAAGAGGACGATCGAGACGTTGCCCTTGCCGGCTTCGATCTGGGCGATATAGCGCTCGGAAATCCCGGAACGGCGGGCCAGCTCGCGGCGCGACAGGTCGCAGCGCATGCGCGAGGACCTCAAGCGATCGCCCAGCTCGGTCAGAAACGCGGTCTCGGAATAGGGCGGCACGGCACAGCTCCCCGGCAGCACTTCGCCCGCAAAATCCATGACTTGATTCAGCATTGGTCTATCCAGGTTCGCCTTCGGGAAACGCCATCCTACTCCGGAAAAGACCGGCCTCATTGACGCGGATCAAATTCGCGAGCGATCGGCCGCAGCCATGGACGGAAGCGGGCGGGATGCTACACTTGGAATTCTTCGAGGCGGGGGTTTCTTCAGGACATGACGCGTTGTTTGAGCCGCTGGATCGCGGCTGCGATGCTGTGGGCGGCAATCACCTCCACGGCAGGTGCCGAGACGTTGACCGCGACGGTCGAGCAATGGGGCCTGCTCGGCTCGTGGGCGGTCGATTGCGCCGTCCGGCCCGACCGTGACAAGGGCGCGCTCCTGACTTACGAAATCCGGAAGGACGGCCGGGTGATGTACCGGCGCAATTTCGGCGAGGCCAATGACGAGAACGAGGTGGTGTCGGCCACGGTCGGCGCCGAGGGCCTGCTCAATGTGATGGTCTACTTCCCCTCGCTGCACCAGGCGCGTGAGTTCGGGCTGCTGCTGGCGAAGGACGGCAGCCTGCGCGCGATCTACAATCGCAGCGAGCGGGGCGAGTACACGATCAGGGACGGCAAGTACGTCGCGACAGGCGCGCCGACGCCGGCGCAGCAACGCTGCGATTAGTCACCTGAACAGCTGTTCAGAATTCTCCCGCGTTTCCTCCGGAACGTTCGCGCGAATGCGCGGTTTAGATTTGCATTCGATTGGAGGAGGACATCATGAAGAAGCTTGGTTATGTGGTTGCGGCCCTGGGTGCGCTCGTGATCGCGGCGCCGACGCTGGCGAGCGCGGAGACGGTGGTGATCAAGCGCGGCGGCTACCACCACCATCATCACGGGCCGTACGGCGCTCGCGCCGAATTCCGCGGCCATCGCGACTACGGCTGGCATCGCGGCCACCATCGCGACAAGGTCGTGGTGATCAAGCGCAGCCATCGTCACCATCACTGGGACTAATGCAGTGCGCATATGGAAATGGCCCCTCACGGGGCCATTTCTTTTGCGTGTCGTCAGTCTTGTAGGGTGGGCAAAGCGAAGCGTGCCCACCGCTTCCATGGTGATTGAGAGGTGGTGGGCACGGCGCAAGTGCGCCTTTGCCCACCCTACGAGCCTGCCATGCGCGTTTGAAACGAAGCTAATCCCAAGCCGGCGCAAAGCCCGGATTGACGCAGCGGCGGTCCTTCGGCAGCGCCGCGATCTTGTTGCGGTCGGCATCGTCGAGCGTGATCTTCAGCGCATCGAGATTGGCCTGCTGGCTCTCCCGGCGCGAGGCCTTCGGAATCGCGGCGACGCCGTCCTGATCGAGCAGCCATTTCAGCGCCACCTGCGCGGCGGTCGCGTTGTGCCTGGCGCCGATTTCCGCCAGCACCGGCTCCGAAGCGATGCGGCCTTGCGCGAGCGGGCAATAGGCCACCAGCGGGATCGACTTCGCGGCGAGATAGGCCAGCACCTTCGATTGATCGAGCATGGCGTGATATTCGATCTGGTTGCAGGCGATCGGCGCCCTGATGTCCTCGACCACGGTCTTGAGCAGTGCCGTGGTAAAATTGGCAACGCCAATCGCCCGCGTGCGCCCCTCCTGCTTCAGCTTCATCAGTGTCTCGAACACCGCACCCCAGTTCGCAGCCTTCGACGGCCAGTGCACGAGATAGAGATCGACATGATCGAGCCTGAGCTTGTTCAGGCTGGCATCGAAGGCCCGCCGGATCGCGTCGGGGCTGAGGTTCTCATGCCAGACCTTGGTCGTGACGTGCAGCTCGCCGCGCGGAAGGCGAGCCGCGGCAAGGGCAGCGCCGATGGGTTCTTCGTTGGCGTACATCTCGGCGGTGTCGATGTGGCGATAGCCGATCGACAGCGCGCTCTCGACCGCGGCGCGGCAGGCATCGCCCTGCAGGCGGAAGGTGCCGAGGCCGAGCTTGGGCACGCTGATGCCCTGGGTCTTCAGATTGTCCATGAACAGGCTCCTGACGTCGTTCAACCCGCTGGAAGCACGCGGCGTTGCCGCGTGGGCGGACTCTTCGGTGATGGAAAAGAGATGGCGGGAGCGAGCAGCATAGCCCGGCATGGGCAGCGCGGCCAATCAAGATCGGGTTAGCGGCGCGCCATGCCTATCCTTCGTCATGGCCGGATCCGCGCACAGAGTATCGCCCCTCACGAATGCTGCGCCACCACGGCCGGGCGGATCTGCGGTTGCGGCACGATGTCGACCGACCAGAGGTCGCGATTGTCGACGTCCTTCAAGGTCACGGTCATCACGCCGCTGGCGCCGTCGATGTCGACGC
Source organism: Bradyrhizobium sp. ERR14 (assembly GCF_014198235.1). Lineage (NCBI taxonomy): Bacteria > Pseudomonadati > Pseudomonadota > Alphaproteobacteria > Hyphomicrobiales > Nitrobacteraceae > Bradyrhizobium > Bradyrhizobium sp. ERR14. The sequence continues at coordinate 79,428 of NZ_JACIHD010000019.1, forward strand.
GGCCAAAGAATTGCAGTCCGAAACACGGCGCCAAATTCTCGCCCTGCGCCGCACTGCAGCCGTTCTGGTACATCGCGACCGGACCAAAGGTGTCGTCCAGCTCACCCGGGCCCCAGGTGCCGGCGTGTAGCGGGCCGGAAACGAACTCCCAGAACGGCTCGAAGTCTTGAAACTGCGCCTTGCCGGGATCGTAATAATGCGCGGCGGTGTAGTGCATATCGGCGGTGAGCCAGACGATATTGCGCACGCCGGCGCGCTTGATGGAGGCCAGAAGGTCGGCGATCTCGTGCTCGCGCCGGTCGGGCGGACCATCGCCGAGCGCGACGGCGTCGAGACTGATCAGGCCGATCGGAAGATCAGCCGCAATCACCTTCCAGGTTGCGCGCGAGGCCGCAAGCTCACGCTTGAGCCAGGCGAGCTGCTCGGCACCCAAGATCCAACCGCGGTGATCGCCGCCCTTGTTCCAGCTGTCGTCGCGATAGCTGCGCATGTCGATCATGAAGACGTCGAGCAGCGGGCCGTAGGCGATCTTGCGATAGACCCGGCCTTGGTGCGCGCCGATATCGCGGATCGGCATGAAGTCGAAGAAGGCGCGGCGCGCGCGCGCAATCAGGCGCGGGGTGCCGTCGTCCTCATAACCGGCCTCGTCGTGGCTGCCGGTCGGCGACCAGTCGTTGGTGACCTCGTGGTCGTCCCACTGCGCGAACATCGGCACCTCGGCGTGGAAGGCGCGAAAGTTCTCGTCGAGATGGTTGTATTTGTAATTGCCGCGAAACTGCGCCAGCGTGTGCGCGACCTCGGACTTTTCCTCGGTCACGAGGTTGCGCCAGATCTCGCCGTTCGGCAGCTTCTGCTCGGAAGGAACCGTGCAGTCGGCGTAGATGTGATCGCCGGAGTGGATGAAGAAATCCGGGCGGTTGTCGAGCATGGTGCGATAGCTGCGATAGCCGCCGCGCGAAATGTCGATGCCCCAGCCCTGTCCCGCGACATCCCCGGACCACAGGAACGAGATCGAGCGGGCAGCGGACGGCGCGGTGCGGAAATGGCCGACGCGGCTTTCGCCGGCAATGCCGGTCGCGACGTCGTCGAAGCGCACGCGGTAGAAGATATCCTGGCCGGGCGGCAGATCGTTCATCAGCAGCTTTGCGGTGAAATCCGCATCAAGCAGAGCGTCGCGCGAAGCTGACGCAATGATGGTCTTGAAGCTCTCGACGGTCGAGCATTCCACCTGCATCCGCGCGGGCCGGTCGGCGCGCGCCCAGATCACGGCGGAGTCGCCAGAGACATCGCCGGACTGAATACCGCCCGCGATCTGCGGCCGGTCGGCGGCGCGGCTGAGGTGCGGCATTGCGAGCGTGCCGAGCGAGGCGACGGCGAGGCTGGAGGTCGAGCGGACCAGGAATTGCCGCCGGGTCCATGCGCGCGAAGCGCGGAGCGTTGCCATTCAGGAAACCTTCGTCGAATCGCGACGGAAGGTGCCTGCGCTCCTTGACTCCTACCCTTACGGTTTCTTGACTCCGCTCCTACGGTTTTGCGACGCGCGGATGACGGGGCGAGATAGCCCCGCAGGCGGGGAGAGGCGTAGAGACACGAAGCCTCTAGCGCTGCCAGTTGCAGATGCCGCCGGAACGGCAGGGCCAGGTCTGGATGCGGGTATCTCTCGCCTGTGCATCCAGCGGATTGCCGCGGCGGTGCGCGAGCTTGGCACGGGCTACACCGCGCGGCTGCGCGGGCTTGCCATGCGCGACCTTCGGCTCGGCTACACGGACGCGCTCAGCGGCAACCTTCTTCGGCACGTCGACCGGCTCGGCGCGGGCCTGCGCCTCATTGCCACCCTTCGCCTCGAGTGCAACCGGCGCGAATTGGGTCTCGGGCCCGAGCCGCTTCGGCGACAGAACTGCCTTCGAAAGGTCGAGGCCGAGATATTCGTCTGGCTTGTAGTCGTCAGCGCGCGCGAAGCCGCCCCATGCGATCACGAGGGCAACGGCAACTGCAAAAGAAACGCTTTTCAGGACCACGGACGCCTCCTGAAATTGATTTTGAAGGTATTTTATCCTTATTTAGGAGGCCTCGCGCGCGATTCCAGCGTCCATTTGCCGCCGTGGTTAAGAAGTTTGGCGGTGTCAGGCGACCTTTCGCGTCGCCCCCGTCCCATCCAGGAACCCCATCAGGCGGCTGCGGATGATCTGTTCCGCCTCGCTCATGATGCGATCGACGAGTTCCTTGCAGGAGGGGATGTCATGGATCAACCCTGCGACCATGCCGCAGCTCCAGGCGCCGGCGTCCATCTGGCCTTCCAGCATGATCCTGGGATAGACGCCCGCGACCTGGTCGTGGATGTCATCGATCTTCAGCTTGTCGCCCTTCTCGCGCTCGATCTCGATGAGGCGATCGACATTGGCGTTCCTCAGCACGCGTTCGGTGTTGCGCAGGCTCCGCATGATCAGGCGGGTGTCGAGCTCGGTCGCCGCGACCAGCGCATTCTTCACGTTCTGATGCACGGGCGCTTCCTTGGTGGCGATGAAGCGCGTGCCCATGTTCATGCCGGCGGCACCCAGCGACAATGCCGCGACGAGGCTGCGCCCGTCGGCCATGCCGCCGGAGGCGACGAACGGGATCTTCAATTCCTCCGCCGCGCGCGGCAGCAGGATCATGTTGGGAATGTCATCCTCGCCGGGATGACCGCCGCACTCGAAGCCGTCGACGCTGACAGCGTCGCAGCCGATCCGCTCGGCCTTGAGTGAGTGACGCACCGAGGTGCATTTGTGGATGACCTTGATGCCCGCCGCCTTCAGCGCCGGCATGTATTGTTCGGGGCTGCGGCCCGCCGTCTCCACCGCCTTGATGCCGCCCTCGACGATGGCCGCGATGTATTCCGGATAGGGCGGCGCCGCGAAGGTCGGCAGGAAGGTGAGGTTCACGCCGAACGGCTTGTCGGTCATGTCGCGGCAGCGCGCGATCTCCTTTGCGAGCAATTCCGGTGTCTTCTGCGTCAGGCCGGTGATGATGCCGAGCCCGCCGGCATTGGAGACGGCAGCGGCCAGTTCGGCAAAGCCGACGAAATGCATGCCGCCCTGGATGATGGGGTGCTCGATGCCGAACAGCTCGGTGATCGCGGTCTTCACTTAATTCGCCTCCCGGAATTTGCTCAGGTTGGGTTCAGTCTAGCCGGACTTTTGCGCCGCGGTCACCATTTCTCTCCGAGGGAGTGGGCCAAAGGAGCCGAGGAGGTGAGTCGAGACACCAAGTCTGGTTGCAAGTCCCGTCATCCTGAGGTGCGATCCTAGCGGCGCAGGCGCGCCGCTAGGTGAGCCTCGAAGGATGTACGGCCCAGCTGCGAGCCGGGCCCTCGCCCTTCGAGGGCCGCTGAAGAAGCGGCCACCTCAGGGTGACGGGGAGACAGCGTCAATCGCGGTAAGACCAAGCCACAGTGCATACTCTCAATGTCCCCGCGCCGGCGCGCCCAGCTTGATCGGCCGCAGCACCGCCGCCGTGGGGATCATCAGCACCGCAATGATCGCCAGCGTCCAGAACACGTCGATATAGGCGAGCAGATCAACCTGCTGCTGCAAGGTGCGGCCGACCCAGGCGAGCGCCTGTGACGCGGCATCGCTCGCATTCGACCCTTGCGCCTGGAAGTAGCGCGTCATCGCGTCGATGGTCTGCTGATAGCCGAGGTCTGATGGCGCGGCGTGCTCGATCAGTCGGCTCTGGTGGAATTGCTGGCGCTGCGCCAGAACCGTCTGCGCCAGAGCGACGCCCATGGATCCGCCGATGTTGCGGGCGACGTTGATCAGCGCAGAGGCCTGGTTGGTCTTGTCAGGCGGAACGCCGTCATATGACGCTGTCGTCACCGGCAGGAACAGGAAGGGCAGGCCCAGCGCGAGGAAGATGCGCGACAGCGCCGCATAGCCATAGGTGATGTCGCCGGTGAGCCCGGTGAGATGCCACATCGAGAACGCGACGATGGCAGCGCCGAACATGATCAGATATTTCGGCTGCACCGTGCTGACGAGGCGGCCGACCACCGGCATCAGCACCAGGGTCGCGATGCCGCCGGGCGACAGCGCGAGGCCGGCCAGCATCGCCGTGTAGTTCAGCTCGGTCTGGAGCAGTTGCGGCAGCAGCTGGGTGGTCGAGATCAGCACCGCGCCCGTGCCGAGCATGACCAGGAAGCAGGCGGCGAACTGGCGCCGGCCGAGCAAGCGAAGATCGACGATCGGATCTTCCCGCGTCAGCTCCCACGGGATCAGCGCGACAAGCGAGACCGCGGCCAGCACCGCGAAGACGACGATCATGTTCGACCCGAACCAGTCGTTGCGCTGACCCTCGTCGAGGACGAATTCGAGCGAGCCGAGCCCGATCGCGACCAGCAGGAAGCCGACATAGTCGACGCGCAGGCCCTTGCTCAGCAGCTTCTCCCTCTCCTCCTCCGCGCCCGACGGCTCCTTGACCAGCGTACCGACCAGGAACAGCGAGAGCAGCCCCATCGGCACGTTGATCAGGAACACCCAGTGCCAGCTGTAGGTATCGGTGATCCAGCCGCCGAGCGTCGGACCGATCACCGGCGCGACCACGACGGCGACGCCGTAGATGGCGAAAGCCTGGCCGCGCTTGTGCGGCGGGAAGGAGTCGGCAAGGATCGCCTGCTCGCTGGTGGCCATGCCGCCGCCGCCGAGCCCCTGCAGGATGCGGAACAGCACCAGCGATTGCAGATTCCAGGCGAAGCCGCACAGCAGCGATGCGATCGAGAAGATCGCGACGCATATCATGTAGAAGCGCTTGCGGCCGATCACCGTCGACAGCCAGCCCGAGATCGACAGCACAATCGCGTTGGCGACGAGATAGCTGGTGATGACGTAGGTGCTCTCGTCGATGCCGACCGCGAGCCCACCGGCGATGTGGCGCAGCGCGACATTGGCGATGGTGGTGTCGAGCACCTCCATGAAGGTCGCGATCGAGACCACGAAGGCGATCAAATAGGGATTGTGCCCGCCGGCCGCGGAGCGCTCCGGCGACCAGCCGCCTGCGGATGCGCCGCCTTGTGCAGCGTCCGTCATCGCACCCTGGTCCAGGGCACGACCGACATGCCGGGACCGACCGGCAGATCGGCCGGCCAGTTGTCGACCGCGATCTTCACCGGCACGCGCTGCACCACCTTGACGTAGTTGCCGGTCGCGTTCTCCGCCGGCAGCAGGCTGAACGCGGTGCCGGAGCCGGGCTGCACGGAATCGACGTGGCCGGTGAGCTTGCGGCCGGGATAGGCATCGATGCGGATCTCGACCGGCTGGCCCGGACGCATGTCGTTCAGCTGCGTCTCCTTGTAGTTGGCGACGATCCAGACCTCGTCGGGCACGAACATCATCAGGCTCTGCCCCGCCGTGACGAAGGTGCCCTTGGCGCCCGAGAGCTTGACGACACGGCCCGATTGCGCAGCGACGACGTTGGTGTACTGCAAGTTCAGCTTGGCTTGATCGAGCTGCGCCTGCGACTGCTCAAGCTGCGCCTTGGCGCCTTCGAGCTGGGCTTGCAGCGTCTTGATGCCGAGTTGCGCCGCCGTCACCGCGGTCTTGGCGCGCTCGGTGTTGGCCTGCTGCGCCTGAAGGTCGGAACGGGTCTGCTGCTGGCGCTGCACGGTGCCGGCCCCCTTCTCGACGAGATCCTCGGCGCGCTTGAACTCCTCTTGCGAGAACTGCAACTGAGCCTGCGCCTGTGCCTGGGCCTGCTTGATCTGCTCCTGCTGCGAATCGATCTGCGCCTCGACGTTGGCGACGTTGGCCTTGGCGCTGGCAACCTGCGCATTGGCCTGATCGATGGCGATACGGTAGTCGCGCTCGTCGATCCTGGCGAGGAGATCGCCCGCACTGACGTGCTGGTTGTCCGTCACCGGGATGTCGGTCACGTAGCCGCCGACCTTCGAGGCCACCGAAAAGCTACGCGCGGCGACGAAGGCATCGTCGGTGGATTCATAGTGGCGCGCCTCGAGCCAATAGAGCAGACCGCTAATGAGCGCGGCGATCAGCACGAAGGCGCCGGCGGTTGCCAGCAGCCAATGCTGACGAAGCCGGTCTCGCAGCGACGGCGCCTTCGCCGGCTGACTGGTCTCGCTCGTATGATCGGGAGGCGTTCTCGGAGCTTCCTTCGCCCTCTGCGGCTGCTCCGCGGACGGCCCACGCTCCCGGGTTTGAGCATCCACGGCCAACACCTTTCTCGGGACTCAACCGGCGGCAGGTGGCAACGAGCCGCCTCGCCCGCCGCGAGCCTAACCGCAGCACCGAAGCATGGTTCCGCATCGCGAGAGGCCCGCCGCCATTCGTGAATGCCTGCTCAAAAAGGAAGCGCGGCACAGTTGCGTGCCGCGCTCGTCTCTGACGTCTCACGGGAAGCCGCCTGTCTCAGTGCGTCTTCGTCTCGTGCCATTTCTCGAGATCGGGCTTCTCCTCGTCGGATCCCTGCTCCTTCTCCGGATTGCCCTTCCAGGGCTTGTCCGTCTGCCGGTGCGAACCCCAGTCGTTCTGCTGCCGGGGATCGTCGTTGGGCCGTTCCTTGCTCATCGATCTCCCTTTCCGGGAACGTCAAGCGAAGGGAACACCGTAATAGGAGTTGATGCCGCGCACAGCTGCGTCATCACCCCAGTTCCAATCGCTTCGTTCGCCATATTTCGGGGCCCCTTCCAGTTCCTTGGTGGTGATGCCGGTGACATACCCGCCAAGCTCCGTGTCGTATTTCAGCGACTGCCAGGGCAACGGATAGTGGTCGTTGCCGAGGCCCAGGAATCCGCCGAAGCCGAGCACGGCGTAAGACACCCTGCCGCTGACCTTGTCGATCATCACGCGTTCGATCGAACCGATCCGGTTGCGGTCGGCGCCGTAGACCGACGTTCCCTCGACCTTGTCGCTGCCGATCAGCCGTCCCATCTCGCTGCGGCCCAGCTCGCCTTGATTCAGCATCTTAATCCTCCACTCAGCCAATATGAATCAACCGGATGAGCAAGCGATCGTTCCGGCGCAGATGTTCCCGGAAGCGGGCCAGGAACATCGCAGGGAAGGAGCCGTTCTCTGAACTTCACGCACAACCGAGAGCCACGCGCGATGTCCCAGACCGTCTCCGACTTCATCGTCCAGCGTCTGCATCAATGGGGCGTGCGACACATCTTCGGCTATCCCGGCGACGGCATCAACGGCGTGTTCGGCGCGATGAGCCGGGCCCAAGGCAAGGAAGAAGAGATCGGCTTCGTGCAGGCGCGGCACGAGGAGATGGCGGCATTCATGGCCAGCGCCTACGCAAAATTCTCTGGGCAACTCGGCGTCTGCATCGCGACCTCGGGCCCAGGTGCCTCGCATCTCATCACCGGGCTCTACGATGCGCTGCTCGATCACCAGCCGGTGCTGGCGATTGTCGGCCAGCAGGCCCGCAACGCTCTCGGCGGACACTATCAGCAGGAGCTCGACCTTCTCTCGATGTTCAAGGACGTCGCCGGCGCCTACGTCATGCAGGCATCCTCGCCTGCGCAAGTGCGACACCTGATCGACCGAGCGGTGCGGATCGCGCTGGCGCGGCGGACCCCGACCGTGATCATCCTGCCCAACGACCTGCAGGAAGAAGCCTTCGAGAGCCCCCCACGTGCACACGGCACGCTGCATTCCGGCATTGGTTACAGCGCGCCCAGCATCATGCCGCGTGAGGCCGATCTCGATCGCGCCGCGGAAGTTCTGAATGCCGGCAAGAAGGTCGCGATGCTCGTCGGCGCCGGCGCGCTTGGCGCCACCGACGAGGTGATCGCCGTCGCTGACCGGCTCTCGGCCGGCTGCGCCAAGGCGCTGCTCGGCAAGGCAGCGCTGCCCGACGACCTGCCGTGGGTCACCGGCTCGATCGGCCTGCTCGGCACCGAGCCCAGCTACAACATGATGATGGAATGCGACACGCTGCTGATGGTCGGCTCCGCCTTCCCCTACGCCGAGTTCCTGCCGAAGGAAGGCGCGGCGCGGGGCGTGCAGATCGACATCGACGCCGGCATGATGTCGATCCGCTTTCCCATGGAGGTAGGCCTCGTGGGCGACGCCGCCGAGACGCTGCGCGCTCTGTTGCCGCGGCTGAAACCCAAGAGCGACGGCGCCTGGCGCCAGGGTATCGAAGACGACGTCACGACATGGTGGAAAACGCTGGATGGCCGGGCACATCAGCCGGCAGCGCCGGTCAATCCGCAGCTCGTCGCCTGGGAATTGTCTCCGCGCCTGCCCGACCGCGCGATCATCACCAGCGATTCCGGCTCCTGCGCCAACTGGTTCGCCCGCGACCTGAAGATGCGGCGTGGCATGATCGCCTCGCTCTCCGGCGGCCTCGCCTCGATGGGCGCCGCAGTGCCCTATGCGCTCGCCGCGAAGTACGCCCATCCGGACCGTCCGGTGATCGCCCTCGTCGGCGACGGCGCGATGCAGATGAACAACATGGCCGAATTGATCACCGCCGCGAAATACTGGCGCTCGTGGCGCGACCCGCGCTTCATCGTCTGCGTCTTCAACAACGAGGATCTCAACCAGGTGACCTGGGAGCAGCGCATCATCAATGGCGATCCCAAATTCGAAGCCTCGCAGCGCATTCCCGACGTCTCCTATTCACGCTTCGCCGAGCTCATCGGCCTGCGCGGCATCTTCGTCGACAGCCCACAGCTGCTCGGCTCGGCCTGGGAGCAGGCGCTGGGAAGCGAGATGCCCGTCGTGCTGGAGGTGAAGACCGATCCCGAAGTGCCGCCGCTGCCGCCGCATATCACGCTTCAGCAGGCCAAGAACTTCTCGCTCGCCCTCTTGAAGGGTGATCCGAACGAAAGCGGGATGATCAAGGGAGCAGCGCGGCAGGTGCTCGAAACGATCCTGCCCGGAAAGCAATGAGGTCAACCATGAGCGACTTTCGCGACATCCAGCACGGCGTCAACGATCCCGTCGACGGCGTCGACGTGAAATACCATTTCAACGACAACAAGACTCCGCACGAGCGCGCGCAGCACCATGCCGATGTGCGTGCCGACGCCACGGCCGCCCCCGCCGAGCCGTTTCTGCCCGAGCGGCTTCGACGCAAACCGACCGATCCGATCAATCCGCGCACCGGGCGGAATCCGACGGATTAGTCGTTAGGAACCTCGGCGCATGCGACGTGTTGATCGGCGCAACACCGCGCGGCAAGAGGCCGCGCGCCCCACTCGGAGGGACCGAACCATGAAGCGTGCCATCATCGCCCTTGCCTGCGTGCTTGTCGCCGGGCCCGCGATCGCCCAGTCGCTGGGCGAGAAGACCGGCGTCAATTCGGCGCTCGGCGTCGCGCCAACGACTGCCGACTTCGTCAAGCAGGTCGCCATCAGCGACATGTTCGAGATCGAGTCGAGCAAGCTTGCCACGCAAAAGGGCAACGCGCAGGAGAAGAGCTTCGCGCAACAGATGGTGACCGACCACACCAAGACCAGCACCGAGCTCAAGGGCCTCGTCGGTGACGGCAAGGTGCAGGCGACCCTGCCGACGGCGCTCGACAGCTCGCACCAGAGCAAGCTCGACAAGCTCAAGAGTGCGAATGGCAAGGACTTCAGCTCGGACTACAACTCCTATCAGGTGAGCGCCCATGAGGATGCCGTGTCGCTGTTCGAGCGCTACGCCAAGGGCGGCGACAATTCCGCGCTGAAGGATTGGGCCGGCAAGACTCTGCCGGCGCTCAAGCACCATCTCGACATGGCCAAGGAGCTCGGCAAGGCGCCAAGCGTCGGCCAGACGAAGTAAACCTCGAACGCGGGCGCCGGCTTGGCCGGCGTCCTCTGCGTCCCGGCAACGATGCCTGTCTCCCGCGCGTTGCGATCACGGACGTCGCGGAGAGCATCGTGGCCCAGCAGGACAGGCCCCCAATATCCAGCCGGCACGTCGTTCGCGCCGCGAGCATGTCGCTCGCCGCGGCACGCTGGCGTCTTCGACCGCGAAAGGAGATCCGCACATGGCCGAGCAGCCGCTGATCGATCCCGTCGGCCGCTTTCCGAAGCCGCCGTTCAAAAAGCAGTCGCAGCCCTGGCCGGGCCTCGCCGGCAAGATGGAGCCGCGGCCGGACCATGGCGAGACCAGCTACAAGGGCTCCGGTCGGCTCGCCGGCCGCAAGGCGCTGATCACCGGCGGCGATTCCGGCATGGGCCGCGCCGCCGCCATTGCCTATGCGCGTGAAGGAGCCGACGTCGCCATCAATTACCTGGCGGCGGAAGAGCAGGATGCGCAGGAGGTGATCGCGCTGATCAAGAAGGAAGGTCGCACCGGGCTGGCGATCCCCGGCGATCTCCAGGAGGAAGCCTTCTGCAAAAGGCTGGTCGAGCAGACCGTGCAAGGTCTTGGCGGTCTCGACATCATCGTCAACAATGCCGCCCGGCAGCAGGCGCGCGCCTCCATCCTCGACGTCTCCTCGGAGGACTTCGACGCAACCATGAAGACCAACATCTACGCGCCATTCTGGATCATCAAGGCGGCGCTGCCGCATCTCAAGCCCGGATCCTGCATCATCGGCACGACCTCCGAGCAGGCTTACGATCCCTCGCCCGATCTCTACGATTATGCGCAGACCAAGGCAGCGACGATGAACTATGTGAAGGCACTGGCCAAGCAGCTGGCGTCGAAGGGCATCCGCGTCAACGGCGTGGCGCCCGGGCCGATCTGGACGCCGCTTCAGGTCTCCGGCGGCGCCACGATGGAGAAGCTCGAAAAATTCGGCGGCATGACGCCGCTCGGCCGCCCCGGCCAGCCGGTCGAGCTCGCCTCGATCTACGTGCAGCTTGCCGCCGCCGACGCCAGCTATGCGACCGGCCAGATTTACGGGGCGGCGGGTGGATCGGGGCAGCCTTAGCAGAGCTGGGACGCTCGCTGGAGCTCAGGAACCATCTTTGTCTCCAAGCTTTTACAAATCTGTCATGGAGGAAATATCGCCGGCTCACCGATGGCGCTCGTAACAGTCAAACCCACCCGGATCGATACGGCGATCGCGAACGAGATCGCACACAACACCAACTCGGGGCTCGAGCATACCACCCAGATATTGACCTGGGGGGCCGACGAGCATGTGCTCATCGCGCTGGCCGCTGCGGGATGGCTCTACACCCGGCTGCGGCACCCGCAGCAGCGTCCCGTTGCAGATCACGTTCTGATGGTCTCGCTGGCGACGGCCATACTGCCGCATGTTCTGAAGTCCGTGTTCGATCAGACCAGGCCGGACCGGCTGACCGTCACCGGCCATTGGCGCGGCGTCCCCTTCTCGGGGCGATCCCGCGACGCATTTCCCTCCGGTCACGCCGTGCATATGGGCGCGCTCGCCTCGGCGGCCGGCCTGTTGCCGCCTGCCCGGCGTCGGGCGGTCCGCGCCCTTGCCGTGGTGCTATCGTTGACGCGCGTCGTGGTGCTTGCGCATTGGGCCAGCGATGTGGTGGCGGGCTTTACGCTTGGCGTCGCCGTCGAGCGACTGTTCAGGCCGTTCACGCTGGCGAAACGGCGGCCTAAAGCCTCGCGGGTCCGGTCATGACCGAATATCTCCTGCGCTTCATCGCCGGCGGCCTGATCGTCTCTGCCTTCGCGATCCTGGGCGACATGCTGCGACCGAAGAGCTTTGCCGGCCTGCTCGGCGCGGCGCCGTCGGTCGCGCTGGCCACCCTCAGCATAGCCGTCGTCCAGCACGGCCCGCGATATGTCGCCGCCGAAAGCTGGACGATGATCTATGGTGCCATCGCACTCGGCTGCTACAGCCTCGTCGTCTGCCATCTCCTGATGAGGTTTCACTTCTCCGCTCTGCCAGCCACCACCCTCGCTTTTGCCGCATGGCTCGTCGTCGCCTTCACTCTGCTCGCGGGTTTCGGAGGTGCTGCCTGATGCTGGTCAAACTGTCTACATCGGCGCTCAAACAGACGCGGTGGTACGAGTATGGTATCCGCTTTCTGCTCGGCGGACTGGCGACCGTCCTCGCGGGGGCCGTGACCACAGGTTTCGGCGTCTCCGTCGGCGGCCTCTTCCTCGCGCTCCCCGCCATCTTCTGCGCCAGCGCAACGCTGATCGAAAGCCATGAGCGCCGCGCCAAGGAAAAGGCCGGCCTCAGCGGAGACAGACGCGGGCAGCAGGCCGCGGCGCTCGATGCCGCCGGTGCCGGCCTGGGAAGCATCGGCCTGGCGGCATTTGCTGCAGTCTTTTACGTCGTGGTTTCGACAACCGTGATCGGCGCATTCGTGGCCGCCATCCTGGTATGGGCGGCCGTGTCGGTGTCGGCGTGGTGGCTGCGACGAAAGCTTCGCATCACCTCGCGCACCACGCAGACCGAACCCATGGGGCCATCAGCGAGGGGCCGCGGCCTCTTCCCGTAGCTTCAGAAAACCATACATTTCGGCGGCCGTCTGAAGCTGATCGATGCGCGCCAGAATAACGTCACGCTGGCGGCCGTCCGCCAAGCCCGACAGTTCGTGCTCCAGCCGCAGCTTCTGCGCCCCGAGACGCTGCTCGAATGTATGTGGCTCAGATCGTCTTCGCATCTTCCGTCCTCGGTGGCTGCAGCCCCGGGCTGTTGGCCCAGCGCTCGACTTGTTCGATGACCTTCTGGTGGCTGGGACGCACCGGCTTGGGAGCTTCCGGCTCTTCGGAAAGCTTTCGGGGCAACCTGACTTCGTCCGTCATGGCTTCTCTCCCTTTCCAAGAGAATGCGCCACCGCCAAAGTCGTTTCAATAATAACCTATTGATTTTGCTATATTTTCCTACTCATTTGGCGTCTTTTTCGACTCTTGTGGAACTCCCGCCAAGTTAGTTTGTTGAGTAACCTACTCAACCTACTCAATTGCGTGATCGACCATGAACGACCTTCGCGCCGAGCGCCTTCAGGTCATGCTCTCGCCGGACGAGTTGGCCGCCGTTGACGATTTCCGGTTCAAGCATCGCATGCCGACCCGAGCGGCAGCGGTCCGCGAACTGCTCAAGTTCGGACTGGCCGCCGTCGGCGTCGACGCAGGTGCGGGTGTGAAGTCGAGCAGCTTTGGCGTGTTCGGGCGCGGACCCGACGGACATACGCAGGAAGATCCCGAGAACGGCACCGGGGGCTGACTCGCAAGAACCGTCCATAAGCGAACGACCCCGGCACGGTGGGTGCCAGGGCCGTCCTTGGAGATTGCTTCCGGCGCACCGGGGGCATGACAACCGGAAGCAACCTGTCGACGCCTCGCGCGAGGATTTGTTCCTCACGCTAATCCGTTGCGTCTAAAGCGCGACGCGATGAGGATGAATCGTCATCGCGCTTTAGATTGTTGTTTAGGCATAATCCTTTCCGGAAGACCGCTGCGCGCTTCTCCGGATCATGCTTTAGCCGCTCGGCGCGTCGCCGGAATCGTCCGGCGTCATGCCTGAGCCCGGGGTCTTGCTGTTGTCGTTCAGCTTGGGATCGCGCGTCGCCTCTCGCGACGGTGAGCCTTTCGAACCCGCCTTTTGCGGATCCGCCTTGTGCACGGACTGCGCGCGCTGCTTGTCGCGCGGCTGCTCCTCCGCCCGCTTGTCCTTGACGATGCCGTGGTCGGAATGGGCCATGATGTGCTTCGCCTCTCCTGATGTGTCGAAGCGGTTACGCACTACGGCGTCGAATGTTCCGGCGCGGCGCTAGCTGTGCGCCGCGTGGATTGGAGCCGATGCCTTCTCCAGATGAACCTGGCGCACCGTCGTCACCGTCGCGAACGCAACCGAGACACCAAAGGCGAGAATGAGTGAAAGAAGAGCAAGACGTGGAGCCATCACAAAACCTCCTTCTGGAAGCGAAAACCAACGCGATCGACTATTCCCGGATCATCCTCGATTGGTCACTTGTGTTCCGTGAGCGGTCTCACACGCGGATTCACGAAGAGAGGGCCCTCACGCATCCTGCTTTTGAGGGAAACGGACCACGACGGGCGGAATTTCGCCATCAAGCCAATCCTGCTCGTGAGCAAGCGCCGTCCAGGCGTCCGCCATGCGCGAAAAGCGCTTATGAGCGGGTTGTCCCTCGGCGCGCTCAGCGAGCTGAAGACAGTTGTCGGCATTATCCCTGAAGATGTCAGACTGTTTCATGTTGAAGACGTGGGGACGGAACTCTCGCGTCGCAACCCGCTTTCCGGATCGTAATGTTCAGGGAACTTCGCACGCGATTCGCTGTTTGATATCGATGCGAGTTCCTGTCGCGATCGTCCTGGCATTCATCAGCACCGCCGCGCTTGCCGACAGCACTGGTGAACGAAAGTCTGGCGACCGCCCTCCGAGCGCGACCGACGTCATCAGCGGCCTCTATGATTTCAGCCGCTTCCAGCAGGGCCTCCTGGAGAGCACCGATCTGAAGGGCAACGCCGAGGTCAAGAACCTCGCCGCCTTGCGTGCCGAGGAAGCTGCCAAGCGCGACAAGGCGCTGAAGCAGATCCAGGAGGCGATCGGCGCGGAGCCGCGCGTCGGCAAGACGACGTCCGTCGGCGCCAGCCTGATCGAGCCCGAAACCTCGGACGGACCGACTTACGTCCGAAGCTTCTATGCCTCGCAGATTCCGGAATACGAATCGGCCATCAAGCTGCTCGAAAGCTACCTGAAGGCGCCCGACAATGCGGCGCTCGCAACGTTTGCGCGCGAGCAGCTCCCGATGCTGCGCGCGCAGGTCAAGAACGCCGAGCGCACCATGGCGGACAAGTAGCCTCGTTACTTGGAGTTCTTACTTGGAGTTCGGATGATGTTGCTGGCTCTGCGGCCGCACGGTGCGATCGCTCTCCGGCATCTTGTCCCGACCCGCATCGCCATTGTCATCCTTGCCGCCCGAAGATGAGGTGCCGCTTCTGCTCGGGTTCGACCGGGTCGCTGCCCCCGTGGTCGGTGAATCCGCCTTCGGGCTGGCGGAGCTCGCGGCGGGATCGCCGGTCACCGCCCCGCGGCCGCTGGGCGCTCCGCCCTGCGCCAAGGCTGACCCGGCAAACAGCATGACGACGATCGCAGCAAGTCCTGCTGTCATATCCCTTCTCCCTGTTTTGGGGCTAACCGCGAGGCTCGGCGCTCCGTTCCGAAGGGGCCTTCCGGGGACCGACAATGGGGCGGGTCGCCGATGCCGTTTCTTTTTTGAACCCCAATGGAACCAATTCAGCGGATTGCGGTTATTGCCGTCGGGCTGAGCAAGACAGGTTCCATACCTCGCGTCACACGTTGGCGCTTGATTTCGAATTTGGCTGACGCTCTATTTTGACAATTGCGTCTTGCCGTGGATTCGGCCGACACCTGCGGGGGAATCAGTATGAGCGACCTCGATCCCGGATCTGCATCACGGTCCGGTCGTCGCGTCCCAAAGCCAAAACCCAACGGTGTATCGGATCCGGATTCCCGGGCCGAATTGCTGCTCGCCCTGCAGGCCATGCGCAGCGGCGATTTCTCCGTCCGGATGAGCGGCGACTATCTCGGCATCGACGGCAAGATCGCCGACACTTTTAATGAAATCATCGCCGCCAACCAGCGCATGGCGCAGCAGCTCGAGCTGGTCGGCCAGGTGGTCGGCCGCGAAGGCAAGACGCGCCAGCGCGTGAAATTCGGCCTCGCCTCCGGCTCCTGGGCCGACATGGAAGGCTCCGTCAACACGCTGATCGACGACCTGCTGTGGCCGACCCGCGAGGTGACGCGTGCGGTCGCCGCGGTGGCGCAAGGCGACCTGCTTCAGACCGTCAAGCTCGACGTCGATGGCCGTCCGCTCCGGGGCGAATTCCTGCAGTCGGCGACCATCGTAAACACCATGATCAAGCAGCTCGGCGTGTTCACCTCCGAGGTGACGCGCGTGGCGCGCGAGGTCGGCACCGAAGGCAAGCTCGGCGGCCAGGCCCAGGTGCCTGAGGTGACCGGCGTCTGGAAGGACCTTACCGAGAGCGTCAACTCGATGGCGAACAACCTGACCAACCAGGTTCGCAACATCGCCGAGGTGACGATCGCGGTCGCCAACGGCGACCTCTCCAAGAAGATCACGGTCGACGTCCGCGGCGAGATCCTTCAGCTCAAGGAAGCCATCAACACGATGGTGGACCAGCTCCGCTCCTTCGCCTCCGAAGTGACGCGCGTGGCGCGCGAGGTCGGCACCGACGGCAAGCTCGGCGGCCAGGCGATCGTGCCCGGCGTCGCCGGCACCTGGAAGGACCTGACCGACTCCGTCAACGCGATGTGCGGCAACCTGACCGCGCAGGTCCGCAACATCGCCAACGTCACCACCGCCGTGGCGCGCGGCGACCTGTCGCGCAAGATCACGGTGGACGTGCGCGGCGAGATCCTGGAGCTGAAGGACACCATCAATACCATGGTGGACCAGCTCAACTCGTTCGCCTCGGAAGTGACGCGCGTGGCGCGCGAGGTCGGCACCGAAGGCAAGCTCGGCGGCCAGGCGCAGGTGCCTGGCGTCGCCGGCACCTGGAAGGACCTCACCGACAACGTCAACTTCATGGCCTCGAACCTGACGGCGCAGGTCCGCAACATCGCCGACGTCGCCACCGCCATCGCGAGCGGCGACCTCTCGAAGAAGATCACGGTGAACGTCTCGGGCGAAATCCTTCAGCTGAAGGAGACGCTCAACACCATGGTCGACCAGCTCAACGCCTTTGCCGGCGAAGTGACGCGCGTTGCACGCGAGGTCGGCACCGAGGGCCGGCTCGGCGGCCAAGCCAACGTGCTCGGCGTCGCCGGCACCTGGAAGGACCTCACCGAAAGCGTCAACTCGATGGCGTCGAACCTGACCGCCCAGGTCCGCAACATCGCCGAGGTGACCACCGCGGTCGCCGGCGGCGACCTGTCGAAGAAGATCACGGTGGACGTGCGCGGTGAGATCCTGGAGCTGAAGGACACCATCAACACCATGGTGGACCAGCTCAACGCCTTCGCCGGCGAGGTCACGCGCGTCGCGCGCGAGGTCGGCACCGAAGGCAAGCTCGGCGGCCAGGCCGTCGTGCGCGGCGTCGGCGGCACCTGGAAGGACCTCACCGACAGCGTCAACTCGATGGCCTCGAACCTCACCGGCCAGGTCCGCAACATCGCCGAGGTCGCGACCGCGGTCGCCAAGGGCGATCTGTCGAAGAAGATCACGGTGAACGTGTCGGGCGAAATCCTTCAGCTGAAGGAAACGCTCAACACCATGGTCGACCAGCTCAACGCCTTCGCCGGCGAAGTCACGCGCGTCGCCCGCGAGGTCGGCACCGACGGCAAGCTCGGCGGCCAGGCCGGCGTGCCCGGCGTTGCCGGCACCTGGAAGGACTTGACCGACTCCGTGAACTCGATGGCGGGCAACCTCACCGCCCAGGTCCGCAACATCGCCGAGGTCGCGACCGCGATCGCCGGCGGCGACCTGTCGCGCAAGATCACCGTGGACGTGCGCGGCGAGATCCTGCAGCTCAAGGACACGCTGAACACGATGGTCGACCAGCTCAACCGCTTCGCGGGCGAGGTGACGCGCGTGGCGCGCGAGGTCGGCACCGAAGGCCGCCTCGGCGGCCAGGCCAACGTGCCGGGCGTCGCCGGCACCTGGAAGGACTTGACCGACTCCGTGAACTCAATGGCCGGCAACCTCACCGCCCAGGTCCGCAACATCGCCGAAGTGACCACCGCCGTGGCGCGCGGCGACCTGTCGCGCAAGATCACCGTCGACGTGAAGGGCGAAATCCTCGAGCTGAAGAACACCATCAACACCATGGTGGACCAGCTCAACGGCTTTGCCGGCGAAGTCACGCGCGTGGCGCGCGAGGTCGGCACCGAAGGCAAGCTCGGCGGCCAGGCCGAAGTGCCCGGCGTCGCCGGCACCTGGAAGGACCTCACCGACAACGTCAACTTCATGGCCTCGAACCTCACGGCCCAGGTCCGCAACATCGCGGAGGTCGCGACCGCGATCGCCGGCGGCGACCTGTCGAAGAAGATCACGGTGGACGTGCGCGGCGAGATCCTGCTGCTCAAGGACACCTTGAACACCATGGTCGAGCAGCTGCGCTCCTTCGCCGCCGAAGTGACGCGCGTGGCGCGCGAGGTCGGCACCGAAGGCCGGCTCGGCGGTCAGGCCGTCGTGCCCGGCGTCGGCGGCACCTGGAAGGATCTCACCGACAACGTCAACCTGCTGGCGGCGAACCTCACCACCCAGGTCCGCAACATCGCCGAAGTGACCACGGCGGTCGCGCGCGGTGACTTGTCCCGCAAGATCACCGTCGACGTGAAGGGCGAAATCCTCGAGCTGAAGAACACCATCAACACCATGGTGGACCAGCTCAACGCCTTCGCCGGCGAAGTCACGCGCGTGGCGCGCGAGGTCGGCACCGAGGGCGAGCTCGGCGGCCAGGCCCAGGTGCCCGGCGTCGCCGGCACCTGGAAGGATCTCACCGACACCGTCAACTTCATGGCGGCGAACCTGACCGAGCAGGTCCGCGGCATCGTCAAGGTTGTGACCGCGGTCGCCAACGGCGACCTCAAGCAGAACCTCACTGTGAAATCCAAGGGCGAAGTCGCCGCTCTCGCCGATACCATCAACAACATGACCGAGACGCTCGCGACCTTCGCCGACCAGGTGACGTCAGTGGCACGCGAGGTCGGCGTCGAAGGCCGGCTCGGCGGCCAGGCCGACGTGCCCCGCGCCGCCGGCACCTGGAAGGACCTCACTGGTAACGTCAACCTGCTCGCGGCCAACCTCACCTCGCAGGTGCGCGCGATCGCGGAAGTCGCGACCGCCGTGACCAAAGGCGATCTGACGCGGTCGATCCAGGTCGACGCCCGCGGCGAGCTCGCCGAGCTGAAAGACAACATCAACACGATGATCACGAACCTCCGTCTCACGACGGACGTGAACACGGAGCAGGACTGGCTGAAGACCAACCTCGCCAAATTCACCAACATGCTGCAAGGCCAGCGCGACCTCACCACGGTAGGCCGGCTGCTGCTCACCGAGCTGTCGCCGCTGGTGAACGCCCATACCGGCGTGATCTACCAGGTCGAGAGCGAGGACAATCCGCAGCTCCTGCTGCTGGCCTCCTATGCCAGTGACGGCATCTACCCGTATCAGCGCGTGCTGCAGTTCGGCGACGGCTTGATCGGCCAGTGCGCGCTCGACAAGCGGCCGCGCGTGGTCGCCGACATTCCGTCCGACGCGGTGCCGATCAACTCGGCGCTGTTCCGGGTCGCGCCGAAGAACCTCGTCGTGCTACCGGTGCTGTTCGAGGGCCAGGTCAAGGCCGTGATCGAGCTCGCCTCGCTCGTCTCCTTCACGACCTCGCAGATGACTTTCCTGGAGCAGCTCACCGACTCCATCGGCATCGTGCTCAATTCGATCGAAGCGACCATGCAGACCGAAGGCCTGCTCAAGCAGTCACAGCAGCTTGCCGGCGAACTCCAGACCCAGCAGCGCGAATTGCAGCAGACCAACGACCAGCTCGAACAGAAGGCACAGCAGCTCGCCGAGCGCAACGTCGAGGTCGAGCGCAAGAATCAGGAGATCGAGCAGGCCCGCCGCGCCCTCGAGGAAAAGGCGACCGAGCTCGCGCTGACCTCGAAGTACAAGTCCGAATTCCTCGCCAATATGAGCCACGAGCTGCGCACGCCGCTGAACTCGATCCTGATCCTGGGACAGCAGCTCACCGACAATCCGGACGGCAACCTCTCGGCCAAGCAGGTCGAATTCGCCCGCACCATCCACGGCGCCGGCACCGACCTGCTCAATCTGATCAGCGACATTCTGGATCTGTCCAAGATCGAATCCGGCACGGTGACGGTCGACGCCGAGGAAATCCTGACCGCGAACCTGCTGGAGACCGTCGGACGGCCGTTCCGGCATGAGGCGGACAACCGCAATCTGTCATTCAAGATCGACGTCGATCCGGCCCTCCCACGCAGCATCGTCACCGACTCCAAACGCCTGCAACAGGTGCTGAAGAACCTGCTCTCCAACGCCTTCAAGTTCACCGCCGAAGGCGAGGTGCGCCTCAATGTCGCCGCCGCGGTCGGCGGCTGGGGAACGGATCATCCGGTACTGAACTCCGCGCCGGCGGTGATCGCGTTCGAAGTGTCCGACACCGGCATCGGCATTCCCCTGGAGAAGCAGAAGCTGATCTTCGAGGCGTTCCAGCAGGCCGACGCCGGCACCAGCCGGAAATATGGCGGCACCGGCCTTGGGCTTGCGATCAGTCGCGAACTGGCAAGCCTGCTCGGCGGCGAGATTCATCTGCGCAGCTCGCCAGGCAAGGGCTCGTCGTTCACGCTGTATCTGCCGCTCAAATATTCCGGCCCGACGCTCGCGCCGCGCGCCGCACCCGCGCCGCAGCAATACAACCAGCCGCCGGCGCTGCAGCCGGCCGCGCCGGAGCAGCAGCGCGTCATCGAGCAGCTTCCCGACGACCGGCTCAACCTCGAGCCTGGCGACAGCATCCTCCTGATCGTCGAGGACGACCCGCATTATGCACGTGTGCTGGTCGACCTCGCGCGCGACAAGGGATTCAAGGTCCTGGTCGCCGGCCGCGGCGCCGAGGCGCTGGAGCTTGCCAAGCAGTACCAGCCGAGAGCAGTCTCGCTCGACGTGTTCCTGCCTGACATGCTCGGCTGGACCGTGCTGAGCCAGCTCAAGCACAATCCTCTGACGCGCCACATCCCCGTGCAGATCATCACGCTCGACGAGGACCGCCAGCATGCGCTGGCCCGTGGCGCGTTCTCCTTCGTCAACAAGCCGACGACGACCGAAGGCGTCTCGGCCGCGCTGACGCAGATCAAGGAATATGCGCGTCCCAGGCGTAAGCGGCTCCTGATCGTCGAGGACAACGAGGCCGAGCAGCTTTCGATCCGCGAGCTGCTGCACCACGACGACATCGAGATCGTGACCACCGACACCGGCGCCGGCGCGCTGTCGACGCTGCGCGAGGCGCCCTGCGACTGCGTGGTGCTCGACCTCCGGCTGCCCGACATGAGCGGCTTCGAGGTGCTGGACCAGATCCGCAACGACGAGGCGCTGTCCAACGTTCCGGTCGTCGTCTTCACCGGCCGCGAGCTTTCGGCGGAGGAGGATGCGGAACTCCACACCATGGCGCGCAGCATCGTGGTCAAGGGCGTGGAATCGCCCGAACGCCTGCTCGACGAGACCGCGCTGTTCCTGCACCGCGTGATCACGGAGC
This sequence comes from Bradyrhizobium sp. ERR14, assembly GCF_014198235.1. Taxonomy (NCBI): domain Bacteria; kingdom Pseudomonadati; phylum Pseudomonadota; class Alphaproteobacteria; order Hyphomicrobiales; family Nitrobacteraceae; genus Bradyrhizobium; species Bradyrhizobium sp. ERR14. Next base: position 100,571 of record NZ_JACIHD010000019.1, read on the forward strand.
TTCCGGTCGAGAAGCAGCGCATGCTGGAGAAGCTGAACAGTTCCGACGAGGATTTGATCGGCAAGACCGCGCTTCTCGTCGACGACGACGCCCGCAACATCTTCGCGCTGTCGAGCGTGCTGGAACGGCGCGGCATGAAGGTGCTGACCGCCACGACCGGCAGTGAAGCCGTCACCCTGGTCGAATCCAATCCGGAGATCGCCATCGTTCTGATGGACATCATGATGCCGCAGATGGATGGCTACCAGACCATCGGCGTCATTCGCGAAAACCCGGCCTTCGCCCGCCTTCCGATCATCGCGCTGACCGCCAAGGCGATGAAGGGTGACCGGGAAAAGTGCCTCGAAGCCGGCGCGTCCGATTACCTCGCCAAACCCGTCAACACCGATCAATTGCTGCTTGCGATCCGCATGTGGCTGCACCGCTGAGTTGGGCCCGCGAATGGACCACGAAAAGGTCAACATCCTGCTCGTCGACGACCAGCCGGCCAAGCTGCTCGCCTATGAGGTGATCCTGAAGGAACTCGGCGAGAACCTCGTGATCGCTTCGTCCGGACGCGAGGCGCTGGAGGTGCTGCTCAAGACCGAGATCGCGGTGATCCTGGTCGACGTCTGCATGCCCGAGCTCGACGGCTTCGAGCTCGCCGCGATGATCCGCGAGCATCCGCGCTTCCAGAAGACCGCGATGATCTTCATCTCCGCCATCCAGGTCAGCGACATCGACCGGTTGCGCGGCTACGAGATGGGCGCGGTCGACTACGTGCCGGTCCCGGTCGTGCCGGAGGTGCTGCGCGCCAAGATCAAGGTGTTTGCCGAGCTGTACCGCAAGACCCGCGAGCTGGAACGGCTGAACCAGGAGCTCGAGGACCGCGTCCGCGCGCGCACCGCGGAACTGGAGAACTCCACCGCGAAGTTGCGCGAGAGCGAGCAGCGGCGCAGCATGGCCATCGCCGCCGGCAAGATGGGCTCCTGGGATTGGGACTGGATCAGCGGCGACTGGATGTGGGACGAGGGGCAATATCGCATCTTTGGCGTCGGCCCGGAGAGCTTCGAGGTCAATCCGGCCAACGTTCAGGCGCTGTTGCATCCCGACGACGTCGATCAGTTGCGCAAGGCGATCGCCGAGTTCAACAAGGGCACGCGGGCCTATGAGACCGAGTTTCGCATTGTACGGCCCGACGGCGAGGTGCGCTGGTGCGTCGGCACGGCGGCCGCGACGGTCGACGACAGCGGTCGTGTCGTGCGCGTGAGCGGTGTCACCGTGGACATCACCGAACGCAAGCGAGCCGAGGAACGGCAGAATCTGCTGGCGCGGGAAGTCGATCATCGCGCCAAGAATGCGCTGGCGCTGGCGCAGTCCATCGTGCGCCTCACCCGTGCCGACGAGGTCAAGGCCTATGTCAATGCCGTCGAGGGGCGCATCAATGCGCTGGCGCGCGTGCACACCATCCTGTCGCTATCGAGCTGGCAGGGCGCGGAGCTATCCAAGCTGATCGACGAGGAGCTTGCGCCCTATTCGCTCGGCGGCCAGATCGTATTGGCGGGTCCGGAGGTCCAGTTGGTGCCGGCGACGGCTCAGACGCTGGCGCTCGCGTTGCACGAGCTCTTCACCAACTCGGCCAAGTATGGCGCACTCTCGACCAGGTCGGGACGGCTCATGATCGGCTGGCAGGTCGAGGACCAGCTGCTGACGCTGAGGTGGGAAGAGTCCGGCGGTCCGCTCGTCATGACCCCGAAATCTCGCGGCTTCGGCACGCGGAGCCTGCTTGCGAGCGTCGAGTCCCAGCTCGGTGGACAGGCGCAATTCGATTGGCGAGCCGAAGGACTGTTGTGCCGCCTCGAGGTGCCGCTGACACGCAAGACGGCGACGACCGCACCCGGAAAATTCGACGCCCCCGGCTCCGCCGAATTGCAACGCGCCTCGGGCTGAAGCGCGATGCGATCAGGATGAATCGTCATCGCGCTTTAGGTCGTCATTCGAGCATGATCTTTTCGGAAAACCGCTGCGCACTTTTCCGGATCATGCTTTAGCCCGACGCCGCCATCCTGGTTTGCCGCGCCGGCCGCGCTTCCTCGGCAAGGCGGCCTTCGAGCCAGGCTTCCGTCTGAGCGAGATCGCGTAGCGCCCTCGCGTAGCGGCGGGCCGCACTTCGCTCCGCGCCGCGCGGCAGTTTGCGGGCCTTGCGCAGCATGTCCGCAGCCGCGTTGCGATAGGCCAGCGAGCGGTAAAGAAAGACTACCTTACCCATATCGAATGTTCCCGTTTTGCCGACGCTTATCCTCGCAGGCCCGGCATGAACGTCGGATGAAGCCGGTGATGACAATTCCTTCATGCGTTTGGAACCGGTGAATATCGTCCGCGTTTGCATGTCAGTTCGGGATGCAGTTCCCATGCGCGCAAAAAAGTCGTCGGACCTGATCTCTCCCACCGGCCTCATCAAGCTGATGACGCATGCGATGATGGGCGCAGCCCTCGGCCTCGCCTTCAGCCTCGCGCTGATCCTGTCCAATCCCGCCGTCGCCAGGCTGCTCGATCACGGCGGAAGCCAGGCCGTAATCGTCTTCGCCCTCACATTGGTGACGACGTTCGCGATCGGCGCGACACTCACCGGCGTCGTGTTCATCCTCGCTGAGGACAAGCAATCTTGAAGCGCGCGTGCGCGCGGCAGATGCGTTTGTCGGGAACTCCTTCGGCAAATGGAGGTTGGCTGCCTGCGTCAATTTAACTCAGGGAGTTCCCCGCATGACAACGGCCAAGCTCGTTCTCACCGCAATGTTGGCCACCGGCCTCGCCGCCGCGCCGCTCGCCGCACAGGCCAAGTCGCACAAGGCGAAACACGGATCATCGATGTCGTCCTCGCAGACCACCGGCGCCAACACCAAGGCCTCGAAGGGCGCGGATCCTTCCGGCCAGGGCGGCTCCGGGCCCGGCTCGGACCAGGGCGGCACCATGACGAACCAGAGCAGCAAGGGCATAAGCAATACCAAGTGAGCTCAGGCCGACACGACATCAAAAGCCCCGCCGCGACGCGGGGCTTTTTTCTCGTTTCTTGAGCCAACAGCGTCGAGCGCCCGCGTCAGCTCATTACGGGCGACGCGTTTCAGAGTTGAGCGCGCGGTTCGCAGCATTCGTCTTCACGAGTTGTTCGAGCTGCGCCCGCTTGCGTCCGATCAGAAGTTGGGCCGCAGCATCATCGAGACCGGCACGCTGCAATTGCCGGATGGCAGAACCCAATTCGAGAATCTCGGCGCGCAACCTCAAGATCCGGTAAGTGTCCGGGTCTTCCTCCACGACGCCCCCAAAAGGTTTCAGCGCCGCGTGCTCGCGCGCTCGGGACTAATGACTGTCTTCACGAGACGAAGGCGCACCCGGTCGCGAACGTCAGGCAGGACATCGCCACCGCCGGCAGCCTTCCATTCGCCGATCAGCAAATTGACCTTCCGGCGCAAATCCATCTGCGCCAAGGCCTGCTGGACGCAATCGCGGTCGCCGTTGATGAGATCGCGCACGGAGGCCTCGACGCCGGCCATCTCAACCCTCAAGGCGCTGATTTGACGTCGAATTTCATTAATTCTGTTGTCCATAGCTTGTTAGAACAAAATAAGAACATATAGTCAAGTCACGATTTCAGAGCGGAGAAGCGACATGCAGGTTCAAGGCAAATACGACGCCAGGGTTTTCCTCGCCGAGCAGATGACACGGTCGCAGGGGCTCAGGCTGAAACGGCTGAGTGAAGAAGCGTATCAGCCCGCGCAATATGCGCGCGATCTGTCCTTCAGCGAGGCCGCACGTCGCATCCAGGTGCTGGAAGCCGAGATCGAGCTGGCGAATTCCTTCTAGGCTGCGCCTGGAACGCTGTCCGCGTCCTTCGGGAACCATGCCCGTGTCGAATGGTTCTCCCCGGCCAAGGGAGAACATGCATGGCACGCAAGGCAAAGAAACGCCGCTACTCGCGCAGCTCCGGCAGTGATGTCGAGAGCGAGATGCGCCGCTACAAGAAGGGCACGGCAAAGAGCGGTCGCAAAGGCCGTGGCGGACGCGTGAAGAGTCGCAAGCAGGCGATCGCGATCGGACTGTCGAAGGCACGCAAGAAGGGCAAGAAGGTCCCGAAGAAGGCTGCCAAGAAGACTTCCAAGAAGACGTCCAAGAAGAGGACGACGAAGAAGACAAGCAAGAAATCGTCGAAGCGCAAATCCAGCAAGCGCTGACCCTGACCCGCGTCAGATCATGCTGCCCGGCATGAAGCAGCGGATCGAAACCCCGAACGCGGTCTTCACCGGCCACACCATGGTGCGGCCGGCCCGGTTCGGCTCGGTGATGACGGCTTCGTCCGGCACCTCGATCCACTCGCCGTCGAGACGCACGCGATAATGCCCGTTATGCGACTCCCAGTCGGGATCGGCGACGGCAAAGCCATCCGCATCCGAGCAGCACGGACCAAGGTGGCTGCGCAAACTGTCGAACCAGGGCTTCAGGGGTGAATCCGCGTAGCGGCCGTCGTCCCGCCCGAGAGCGTCTCCGCCCCACAGCACGAATGGCGCCACGAGCAGCGCACTCCTCAGCGAGAGCTTCAATCGATCCATGTCGGCACCGATCAAATGCGAACCAGCGGCCAGTTCCAGAAGCCGGCGGCAAGTTCGAAGTTCCACGCTTGCGTCCCGGTGGCATCGTTGCCGCCGGCGACCTGCACGGTTCGGAACTTTGATGAGCGAACACGGCTTTTTCGGACGAACCGCGTCATCGTCGCTGCCGTTAACGAGAATGTTATCGATCGCATCCCGGCTGTCCTGAAGGCGAACGAAAAAGGCGGCCACGAGGGCCGCCTTTCTTGATCTATGCCGATCGAGGTTCGCCTCAGGCGAGTGGGACCGCGACGAAGCGGGTCGCCTGCGCGCCTTTGACCTGCAACAGCACGCTGCGCTTGCCGGACGATTTGGCCTGCGCCAGCTCGGAGCGGACATCGCCGACATTGGCGACGGCCTTGCCGCCGACATTGAGGATGACGTCGCCGGTCTGGATGCCGCGCTGCGCCGCAGGCCCTTGCGGATCGACTTCGGTGACGACAACGCCCTTCTGGCCAGCGCCCTGGACGTCACCGGCCGGAGCCAAAGCAAGACCGAGGCGCGGCGTGCCGGGGCCCGGCTGGTCCTTGCCAACATCGGCCTTGGCCTGCCTTTCGTTCGGCAGTTCGCCGAGCGCGAGCGTCACCGTCTTGCTGTCGCCTTTGTGGAAGACGTCGAGCTTCACTGAGCTGCCAGGCGCAAGGGTCGCGATCGTGCGGGCGAGGTCGCGGGAATCCTTGATCGCGGTGCCGTTGACGGCGGTGATGACATCGCCCGCCTCGATGCCGGCCTTCGCCGCCGGGCTGCCATCCTGGGGATTGTCGACGATCGCACCGCGCGCCTCCTTCAGGCCGAGGCTGTCGGCAATCTCGGCGGTAACCGGCTGCACTTGCACGCCGAGCCAGCCACGGGTCACCGCGCCCTTGTCCTTCAGCTGCGCGACGACGAGCTTTGCGGTCGAGGCCGGAATGTCGAAGCCGATGCCGACCGAGCCGCCGGAGGGCGAGAAGATCGCAGTGTTCACGCCGATCACGTTGCCGCTCATGTCGAAGGCCGGGCCGCCGGAATTGCCCTTGTTGATGGGCGCATCGATCTGGATGAAGTCGTCATAGGGGCCGTTGCCGATGTCGCGGCCGCTGGCGGAGACGATGCCGGCAGTCACGGTGCCGCCGAGGCCGAAGGGATTGCCGACCGCGACCACCCAGTCGCCGATGCGCGGCTTCTGGTCGGAGAATTTGACGAACGGGAAGTCCTTCTTGCCGTCGACCTTGATCAGCGCGAGATCGGTCTTCGGATCGGTGCCGACGACCTTGGCGGTGTAGCTCGTGCCGTCATCCATGGTCACCTGCACCGACTCAGCATGGTCGACGACGTGGTTGTTGGTCACGGCATAGCCGTCGGCGGAGATGAAGAAGCCGGAGCCTTCGCCCGTGATCATCTGATGGCGCTGGCGCGGCATGCCGTTCATGCCGCCCGGGCCGCGGAAGCCGAACTGCCGCGAGAACTGGTCGAACGGGGTGTCCTCGTCCTGATCCATCCGGTTCTGCTGCAGCATCGCGCTCTTGTCGTTGTCCTGGTCGATCTTGACCCGTACCGAGATGACGGCGGGTTTGACCTTGCTGACCAGGTCACCAAAGCCCGGCGGCGTCGCAGCGGATTCGGCGGCCTGGGCCGGGGTAATGAAGGAGCTCGGACCGAACGGCGAAGAGCCGGGAGCAGCCGCCAGCACGGCCACGCCGAGCGCGGCCACGGTGCCGAGCAGCGCAAGCCGGCGCGGCCTCAAGATCCTGCGGGACGTCGTGGTGTCGGAATTGACGCGATCGTTCATGTCGAAATGTCCATGTTGGATAAGGTGTCGCCTTGCCTCCAACATGGCCATCGTCACCTTACGACGTCCCGTCCATCCGATTAAATCTTGGCAAACAATGCGCGCGCCCCAGCGCAAGCCCTCCCCTGCGCATTTGATGCAGCTCAACGCGGGCCCTTCCGGCGGTGAAAAACTGCGGCCACCGGCTGATGTTCATCGGAGGCGCGCCATGTACAAAGACATTCTCGTTCACATTCCCACCGAACGTCCCATGCGTTCCGCGATCGACGGCTCGATTTCGCTCGCGGCGCAGTTCAACGCCCATCTCGACGCAGTTGCGATCGGCTATGTGGCAACCAGTGCGGCTTACGTAATGGAAGGCGGCGCCGCGGTGGCGGCCGTGTTCGAACTGGAGCGCGAGCGCGCAGTCGAGCGGGCCGAGGCCGCGCTCGCGGTGTTTGGCATCGAAGCGGCGAACGCCGGCATCTCCTACGGCTGCCGCGCGCTCGGCGCGATCCCGGTGGATGCAGCCGGCTCGCTCGGTGAGATGGCACGACTGCACGACCTCAGCGTCGTGCTGCAGCCAGATCCGGCGCAAAGCTCGTTCGACAACGACGTGCCGGGCGAGATCCTGTTCCAGGCGGGCAGCCCGGTGCTGTTCCTGCCCTACACCTTCCATGGACCTTTCAAGGCGAACCGGATCGGCATCTGCTGGGACGGCAGCCGCCTCGCGGCCCGCGCCGTGCACGACGCGGCGCCGTTCCTGGCGCGCGCCGATGCGATCGTGATCATCACCATCAACGAGGCCGCCGCGGTCTCCGACGAAGCTTCAGCGAACGGTCTGGCAAGACACCTCGGCCGGCGCGGACTGTCGACCCGCACGGTCGGCCTGTCAGCGACGCGCGCCGACATCCAGCCGACCATCCTGTCACTGGCGGCCGATGAGGGGCTCGATCTCCTGGTGATGGGCGGCTACGGCCATTCGCGGTTGCAGGAGCGCGTTCTCGGCGGCGTCACCCGCGCCATGCTGCAGGCCATGACGGTCCCGACGCTGATGTCGCATTGAGCCGGGCCGGCCCGGCGCCGTCACGCCGCGACCGGGGTCTCCCACGTCGCGGGCGCGGCAGCGCCCTCGTCGTGTTGCACATTGCACGCATCGAAATGCGCCTTGAGCTCGACCTCAGCGAGATATTCGAAATGTTCGGCCTGGCCGAGGAGTTCCCAGTTCTGAAGCGGCCGGTAGGCCGCCTGCTGACGACAGAGGGACGCCAGCGCCCGGTAGCGACGTACGTTCTCCATGAGACCCTCCCTCGCACTCACAAGGCTTATTGCCCCGATTTGCGTCAGGCCGATGGCGATTGTGCAAAAGATTTGCTGCGCCGACCGCGCGCCTGACCTCGGCTCGTTGTTAGGAAATATATGTCCGGGCCAAAGTTCCAAATGAACCGCGCCTTGGACCGGAAGGCTAGGCGTAGAGCCGGCTCTCCACGGTCATGCCGACCAGGTCGAGATAGCGCTCGATCAGGGCGGGTCGGCCGACCAGATAGCCCTGCATCTCCTCGCAGGCCTCCCCCGCCAGGAAGGCACGCTGCGCTTCCGTCTCCACCCCCTCGGCAATGACCGGGATATGCAGCGCGTGCGCGAGGCTCAGGACCGCGCGGACGATCTCGGCCGATTGCGGCGTCGCCTCGAGATTGGAGATGAAGCTGCGATCGATCTTGATCTTGTCGAACGGGAACGACTGGAGATAGGACAGCGAGGAATAGCCGGTGCCGAAATCGTCCATCGCGATGCGGATGCCGAGCGCCTTCAGCCGCCGCAGCAGATTGAGCGCGCGGGTGAAATCGCCGATCAGCACGCCCTCGGTGATCTCGACCTCGAGCCGCGTCGGCGTCAGCCCCGTCTCCAGCAGGATCTGGTGGATCGAACGTTCGAGATCGCCGGCCTGGAACTGGATCGGCGACAGATTGACGGCGACCTGCAGCGGCCGCGGCCAGGATGCCGCCTCGCGGCAGGCTTCGCGCAAGACCCATTCGCCGATCTGGACGATCAGCCCGTTCTCTTCGGCGAGCGGAATGAACTGGTCCGGCGGCACGAAGCCGCGCGTCGGGTGGTTCCAGCGCAGCAGAGCCTCGAAGCCGATGACCTCGCCATCCACCCGCGCCTGCGGCTGGAAGTAGACCAGGAACTGGTTCTGCTCCAGCGCTTGTCGCAGATCGTGCTGCAACAGCCTGCGGTCGCGCAGCTCCTGGTCCATCTCGGATTCGAAGAAGCGCACCCTGCCCCTGCCCTCGCGCTTGGCACGATAGAGCGCCGAGTCGGCGTTGGCGAGCAGCGTGGCGGCATTCACGCCGTCGTCCGGATAGAACGCGATGCCGACGCTAAGGCCGACATGGGAGAGATAGTCGTCGACCTCCAGCTCCTGGCCGATGCTCTCGACCAGGCGTTCGGCGAGCGCCAGAACGTCATCGCGGCTGATGTCGTCGGGCATCAGGATCATGAACTCGTCGCCGCCGATACGGGCGACGAAGGCGCCGTCGGCTTCCTCGGCAAGCCGGTCCGCCGCCGCCCGCATCAGCAGATCGCCGACGGGGTGGCCGAACACGTCGTTGACTTCCTTGAAGCGATCGAGATCGAGGCTGAGCACGGCAAAACTGGTCGCCGCCTCCTGCGCCCGCTCCAGCCGTTCGCCGAGCACGGCGTTGAAGGCGCTGCGGTTCGGCAGGTCGGTCAACGCATCATGATGCGCAAGATGGCTGATGCGTTCGCGGGTGGTGACGCGCTCGGTGACGTCCTCGATCACACCGACCAGATATTGCGGGTCGCCGGCGCCATCCGCGATCAGCATCTTGCGTGAATTGACCACGCGGTCGTGGCCCTTGACGCCGATGTCGAGCAGATGCTCCTCGAGGAACATCGGCATGCCGCTGGCAACGACTCGACGATCCTGTTCAATGACCACGCGCGCGACGTCGGCCGGGAATATCTCTTCAGGTGTTCGGCCGAGCATCTGTTCGCGCGGCATGCCGTAATAGTCTTCCCCGGCGCGGTTGAGCAGGATATAGCGCGAACTCTTCGCGCATTTCGCGAAGACGGCGATCGGAATGTTCTCGACGATGGTGTCGAGGAACTCCTGGGTTCGCAGCAGATCAAGCTCGACCTCATCGTGCGAGTGAGCGCGTGCGTCGGTCATCCGCTGGCGGTCGCGATCGCTCGCGTCATAGGCCGCGCTGACGAGCTCGCCCAGCTTGAGGACGTCGACATGTCCGGCCGCATCGGTCGCGCAGCGAAGCTGCTCGGCGAACAAGCGATGCATGCTCACGCCATCGCCCCATGCCGCGTGCAGGCCTCATGCCTGGCAATAGCCTTGATCCGCATCCCCGCGCTCTCTTGGCATTCCTGCACGCAGGTTGCGATGCACAGCATTGCGCGGGCGTTAATCGAATTTTCGCCTCGAGTGCGTTGGTTACCCCGACCTGAAAGACGCGATCGCTTTTTGCCGCAACCTCCGTGGAACCCCGGAGATAAGTGCCACGCCGTGGGACAACCGGCACGGGCGGATCTTCCACGGCTTGCGCCTTCCGTAGTCTACCGGCTACGGCCTGCCTCGCTGACGCGCAGCGGCTGCGTAGAAATATCTTGCAGCTTAGTAATCCGGCCCGTCTCGGCGGCCATGCGAATGGCCTCGATATTTGCGGCATATTCGGCAACGCCCTTGCCGCGGAACACGGCGGAACCCGCCACCAGCGTATCGGCACCCGCTGCCGCCACGGCAGCGGCATTGTCGCGCGTGACACCTCCATCGACCTCGAGCCGGATCGGCCGGTCGCCGATCATGGCTTTGATCCGTTCGATCTTCTCGAGCTGGGATTCGAGGAAGGACTGGCCGCCAAATCCCGGATTGACCGTCATCACCAGCACGAGATCGATGCGGTCGAGCACATATTCGATCGCGCTCTCGTGAGTCGCGGGACACAGGCTGACGCCGGCTTTCTTGCCGAGGGCACGGATGGCCTGCAGCGAGCGGTCGAGATGGGCGCCGGCTTCGGCGTGAATCGTGATGACGTCAGCCCCGGCCTTTGCGAACGCCTCGAGATAGGGATCGACAGGCGCGATCATGAGATGCACGTCGAATATCTTCTTCGTCGTCGGGCGGATCGCCTTGATGACATCGGCACCGAAGCTGATGTTGGGCACGAAGTGTCCATCCATGACGTCGCAATGGATCCAATCGGCGCCGGCCGTGTCGATTGCGGCGATCTCCTCGCCGAGGCGCGCGAAATCCGCGGCCAGGATCGAGGGAGCAATCATGATCTCTCTGGTCATGGCTTTGCACTCCGCGCATCGGCGCCGCCGCTGAAGACGCGGCTCGCCAGGACGTCCATGGGATCGATAGTTTCGAGATCGTCGACATCGAGCATACGGTCGAGGTCGGACACCAGGCGATCGGCCTGCCGCAAGCGGATGCGGTCGACGGCGTTGCGGATCGAACGCGCATTGGAGAAGAACGGCTGGGTCCGGCGCAATGCGATATATTTCTCGAACGCCTCGCGGGCCGTGGCCGAAAAGCGATAGCCCCGCTCCTTCAGCATCAGCTCGGCAATGACGAGCAGCTCGGCTTCGGCATAATCAGGGAATTCGATGTGGTGGGCAATGCGGGAGCGGAAGCCGGGGTTGGAGGCGAAGAAGCTCGTCATGCGCTCGCCATAGCCGGCGAGGATCACGACGAGGTCTTCGCGCTGGTTCTCCATCACCTGGAGCAGGATCTCGATGGCCTCCTGACCGTAGTCGCGCTCGTTGTCGGGGCGATGCAGATAATAGGCTTCGTCGATGAACAGCACGCCGCCCATCGCCTTCTTCAGGATCTCCTTGGTCTTCGGCGCAGTGTGGCCGATATATTGGCCGACGAGATCGTCGCGCGTCACCGAGATCACCTGCCCGCGCCGCACGAAGCCGAGCCCGTGCAGGATCTTGGCCATGCGCAGCGCGACGGTCGTCTTGCCGGTGCCGGGATTGCCTGTGAACGACATGTGCAGCGTCGGCGGAGCCGATGCCAGGCCCGCGCGCTGCCTGATGCGCTCGATCAGCAGCAGCGAGGCGATCTGGCGCACGCGGTTCTTCACCGGCTTCAATCCGATCAGCTCCTGCTCGAGCTGCTGCAGCGTGTCGGTGATCCCGGCCGCCTCGGCTTCCTTGCGGAGATCGAATTGGGTCTTGTTGGGCTCAGTCGTGGTTGCGTGGGGAACATCGAGCATGGCTACCCTCGAAGAAAAGAGCTTCGCCGCGGGGGAGCGGCGAAGCAGTTGGTCCGCCAAGGATGCGGAGCAGGGAGAGCTCCGCGCGGAAGCGGATCGTTAAGTCGACGCGTGGGCGGGTTTCCGCACAGTGGTGTAACGGATCGCGCGGCCGCCCACCTCTTGCCGCACCAGCTCGAACTCCGCCTCATGCGGAGGCCGATTGACGAGGAAGGAGATCCGCACCGATTCCCAGCCATGACTGGAATCGAAGCCGCTGATGCGGATGTACTTGTTGCCATACACCCTGCGGCACTCCGCGAGCTCCATCATCACGCCGGCGGCGTCCTGGAGGTCGAACATCGGCAGGCCCCACATCTCCCAATAGGTGTTGCGGGGATGAGGATCGTCGGTGAATTCGATATTCACCGCCCAGCCGTTGCCAAGGCAATACTGCACCTGCTTATAGATCTGGTCGTCGGTGAGATCGGGCAGGAACGAAAAGCAACCCTGAGTGAGTTTCATGCTGCGTCTCCCTAGACGGTTTCGAGCGCGGTCGGCACGAAGTCCGGCGTGTCGGTGGATTGATAATTGAACGTCACGTCCTTCCAGACCTCGAGCGCGGCCTTCAGCGGTGTGCAGGTCTCGGCCGCCCTGGCCAGGATCTCGGGACCCTCGTGGACGTAGTCGCGGCCCTCATTGCGGGCGAGGATCATCGCTTCCAGCGCCACGCGGTTGGCGATCGCGCCGGCCGCAATGCCCATGGGATGGCCGATGGTGCCGCCGCCGAATTGCAGCACGACGTCTTCGCCGAGCAGGTCGAGCAGCTGATGCATCTGGCCGGCATGGATGCCGCCGGAGGCGACCGGCATCATCTTGTTCAGGCTCGCCCAGTTCTGGTCGAAGAACAGGCCGTGCTCGAGCTTGGTCGGATTGAAGTCCTCGCGGCAGACATCGTAATAGCCGCGCGTGGTGTTGGGGTCGCCTTCCAGCTTGCCGACCACCGTGCCGGCATGGATGTGATCGACACCCGCGAGCCGCATCCACTTGGCGATGACGCGGAACGACACGCCATGGCTCTTCTGCCGCGTATAGGTGGAGTGACCGGCGCGATGCAGATGCAGGATCATGTCGTTGCGCCGCGCCCATTTGGCCATCGACTGGATCGCGGTGTAGCCGATCACGAGGTCGATCATGACGATGCACGATCCGAGCTCCTTGGCGAACTCTGCACGCTCGTACATGTCCTCCATCGTACCCGCGGTGACGTTCAGGTAAGTGCCTTTGACCTCGCCCGAAGCCGCCTGCGCGCGGTTCACCGCCTCCATGCAGTAGAGGAAACGGTCGCGCCAGTGCATGAAGGGCTGCGAGTTGATATTCTCGTCGTCCTTGGTGAAGTCGAGTCCGCCTTTCAGCGCCTCGTACACCACGCGGCCATAGTTGCGGCCCGAAAGCCCGAGCTTCGGCTTCACCGTCGCGCCCAGCAGCGGCCGGCCGAACTTGTCGAGCCGTTCGCGCTCGACCACGATGCCGGTCGCCGGCCCCTGGAAGGTCTTCACATAGGCGACAGGGAAACGCATGTCTTCCAGCCGCAGCGCCTTGAGCGGCTTGAAGCCGAACACGTTGCCGATGATCGAGGCCGAGAGGTTCGCGATCGAGCCCGGCTCGAACAGGTCGAGGTCGTAGGCGATGTAGGCGAAATACGAGCCCGGCGTGCCCGGCACGGGATCGACGCGGTAGCATTTCGCGCGGTACTTCTCCGCCGCGGTCAGGCGATCGGTCCACACCACGGTCCACGTCGCGGTCGAGGATTCACCTGCCACCGCAGCCGAGGCCTCGATCGGGTCGACGCCCTCCTGCGGTGTCACGCGGAACAGCGCGATGACGTCGGTGTCCTTCGGCGTGTAATCGGGCTCCCAATAACCCATGCGCTTGTATTCCATCACGCCGGAGCGATAGCGCTCTTTGCCGCGAACCGTGCCTGCATGTGCGTTCATGTCTCTCTCCTGTTGTTTTCTCTGTTGTTTCCGATTGACTAGGCCGCAACGGGCTCGCGGGCATCGATGCGCGGATCGAGCTCGCCGGCGCGATAGCGCCGCGCCATCTCGCTCAAGGGAATGACCTTGATCTTGCTGGCATGGCCCGCGGTGCCGAACTGCTCGAAACGATCGCGACAGAGTTCGCGCATCGCGTCCATTGCGGGCTTGAGGAATTTGCGCGGGTCGAACTCGGAGCGCGTTTGAGCGGCGACCTTGCGGAACACGGCCGTCATCGCGAGGCGGCAGTCGGTGTCGATATTGACCTTGCGCACGCCGCTCTTGATGCCACGGACGATCTCCTCGACCGGCACGCCCCAGGTCTGGGGCATCTCTCCGCCGAACTGGTTGAACATGTCCTGCAGCGGCTGCGGCACCGAGGACGAGCCGTGCATGACGAGGTGCGTATTCGGCAGGCGGCGATGGATCTCCTCGACCACCCGCATCGCCAGGATGTCGCCGTCCGGCTTGCGGCTGAACTTGTAGGCGCCGTGCGAGGTGCCCATCGCGATGGCGAGCGCATCGACCTTGGTGGCCCGGACGAAGTCGACCGCCTGGTCGGGATCGGTCAAGAGCTGGTCGTGGCTGACCGTGCCCTCGACGCCGTGGCCATCCTCCTGCTCGCCGCCGCCATGTTCGAGCGAGCCGAGCACGCCGAGCTCGCCTTCGACGGAGGCACCCACCCAATGGGCGAGATCGACGACGCGGCGGGTGATCGCGACGTTGTAGTCATAGTCGGCCGCCGTCTTGGCATCGGCCTTGAGCGAGCCGTCCATCATGACGGAGGTGAAGCCGTGCGCAATGGCGGAGGCGCAGGTCGCTTCGTCATTGCCGTGGTCCTGGTGCATGCAGAGCGGGATGTCCGGATAGGTCCGCTCCAGCGCATCGATCATGTGCGAGAGCATGAGATCGCCGGCGTAGCTGCGCGCGCCGCGCGAGGCCTGGATGATGACGGGCGCATCGACCTCGGCCGCCGCCTGCATGATCGCGATGCCCTGCTCCATATTGTTGATGTTGAACGCCGGCACGGCATAGCCGTGGCTGGCGGCGTGATCGAGCAGTTGGCGAAGGGTGATACGGGCCACGTGAAGTCCTCCTTATTGTCGCTTGCGAGCGATCGCCCGGCGGGCGGCTTCCGCAATGCTTTGCGGTGTGATGCCGAATTCGCGGTACAGCACCGGCGCCGGCGCCGAGGCGCCGAAGCCGCGCATGCCGACGAATTCGCCCTCAGTGCCGATCCAGCGCGACCAGTCGCCCTGCACGGCCGCCTCGATCCCGACGCGCGGCGCGGTGCCGAGCACGCTGGCGCGGTATTCGTCCGGCTGCTCCTCGAACAGGGCGAAGCAAGGCGCGGACACCACGGCGGCGCGGATGTGCTCGGTCGCGAGCAGGCGGGCGGCTTCCAGTGCAATCGAGACTTCCGAACCGGTTGCGATCAACGTCACGTCGCGGCCGCCGTCCGGCGATACGACGAGATAGGCGCCGTGTGCGACGCGGTTTCTGCCGCGGGCATCGCTGCGGAAGGTCGGCAACGCCTGCCGCGACAGGCACAGCATGGAGGGGCGGTCTTCGGAATTCAGCGCGCAGTCCCAGGCCTCCAGCGTCTCCACCGCGTCGGCGGGACGGAACACCAGCAGGTTCGGGATCACCCGCAGCGCGGCAAGATGCTCGACAGGCTGGTGCGTCGGGCCGTCCTCGCCGAGGCCAATGGAGTCGTGGGTCATCACATGGATGACACGCAGCCGCATCAGGGCCGCAAGGCGGATCGCCGGCCGGCTGTAGTCGGAGAACGCGAGGAACGTGCCGCCGTACGGGATGAAGCCGCCGTGCAGCGCGAGGCCGTTCATCGCGGCGGCCATGCCGTGCTCGCGAATGCCGTAGTGGATGTAGTCGCCGCCGAACGCGCCATTCTTGACCGGAGCCTGCACCTTGGCGTGCGTCAGATTCGAATGCGTCAGGTCCGCGGAGCCGCCGACCAGGCCGGCAATCGTCCCGGCGATGCCGTCGAGCACCTGTTGCGAGGCCTGCCGCGTCGCGAGCTTCGGCCGCTCGGACGCAAAGCGTTCGCGCAATTTCGCCGCGGCCATCGCATAGGCGGCTGGCAGGGCAACCGCCTTGCCTTCGATGAACATGTCGCGCTGCTCGGCCGTCGCGCATTCATAGCGATCGAGCCAGGCGAGCCGATCGACCTGGCCGCGTTGCCCGATCATCCGCCACGCCTTCTGGACGGTAACAGGCACCACGAAGGGCTGATAGTCCCAACCCAGCGTCCGGCGCGCGGCCGCGGTCTGCTCGGTGCCGAGCGGCGCACCATGGGCTTTCTGCGTGCCCTGCCGATCAGGCGCGCCGTATCCGATAATGGTGCGGCAGGCGATCAGCGACGGCTTTGCGGTCTCCCGCTCCTCTGCGAGAGCCTGCGCAATCGCTTCGGGATCGTGGCCGTCGATGCTGCGCACCGACCAGCCGGAGGCGGTGAAACGCGCCAGCTGGTCGTCGGACGTTGCCAGCGAGGTCGGCCCGTCGATCGAGATGCCATTGTCGTCGAACAGCACGATCAGGCGACCGAGCCCGAGATGGCCGGCGAGCGAGAGCGCCTCCTGGCTGAGGCCCTCCATCAGGCAGCCGTCACCGGCGATGACATAGGTGAAATGATCGACGAGACCGTCGCCATGTCGCGCGTTGGCCATCCGCTCGGCGAGCGCCATGCCGACCGCGGTCGCGATCCCCTGCCCCAGTGGCCCTGTCGTCATCTCGACGCCCGGCGTGTGACCATATTCCGGATGGCCCGGCGTCTTCGAGCCCCATTGCCGGAACGCCTTGAGGTCGTCGAGGCTGACGTCGCCGCCGGTCAGATGCAGCAATGCGTAGAGCAGCATCGAGCCGTGGCCCGCCGACAGCACAAAGCGGTCGCGGTCCGGCCAGTTGGGGTGCGCCGAGTCGAACTTCAGGAAGCGCGAGAACAGCACGGTTGCGACATCGGCCATGCCCATGGGCAGGCCGGGATGGCCCGACTGCGACGTCTCGATGGCGTCGACCGCGAGGAAGCGGACGGCATTTGCGAGATCGTTGTGCGTGACCGCATTGAGGTCGGCTTCGGCGTGGACGGAGATGTTCATCGGGTTCTCTCCTCGTTCACTTCAAGCTGCGCTTGCGCTCGATGAGCTGCATGATCAGCGGCGTCAGGATCAGCTGCATCGCGAGATCGAGCTTCGCGCCGGGGCACACGATCGAGTTCGCGCGCGACATCCAGCTCTGCGGCAGCATCGAGAGCAGATAGGGGAAGTCGATGCCGCGCGGGTTCTTGAAGCGGATCACCACCATCGATTCGTCCGGCGTCGGGATCCAGCGCGCGATGAACGGATTGGAGGTGTCCACCGTCGGCACGCGCTGGAAGTTGATGTCGGTCTCGGTGAATTGCGGGCAGATGTAGTGGATGTAGTCGGGCATCCGCCGCAGGATGGTGTCGGTGACCGCCTCGGTCGAATAGCCCCGCGCGCTGCGATCGCGGTGCAGCTTCTGGATCCATTCGAGATTGATGACCGGCACGACGCCGATCTTGAGGTCGGCATAGCGCGCGACATTGACCTTGTCGGTGACGACGGCGCCGTGCAGGCCCTCGTAGAACAACAGGTCCGAATTCTCCGGCAGCCGCTTCCAGTCGGTGAAGGTGCCGGGCGCCGCGCCATGCAGCGCGGACTCCTCGGCGTCATGCACGTAATGCCGTGTCGTCGCCGTGCCGGTCTCGCCATAGTCGCGGAACGCGCGCTCCAGCTCCTCGAACAAATTGGTCTCGGGGCTGAAATGGCTGAAATGCTTGTTGCCGCGATCGGCCTCCTTCGCCATCTGCGCGCGCATCTCGGCGCGGTCGTAGCGATGAAACGCGTCACCCTCGATGTAGGCTGCGTTGACCTTCTCGCGGAAAAATATCTGCTCGAAGGTCTTCTTGACCGAGGTGGTGCCGGCGCCGGAGGAGCCGGTGATGGAGATGATCGGATGCTTCCTGGACATCGGGCGCCCTCCTTACAGCCGGAAGAATCCGCGCCGCGCGAACAGCGGCGCTGAGACGCTGGCAACCAGCAGCGGATCGCAATGCAGCTCCTCGACGCGGCGCACCTCGTTGCTCGATCCCATGATCAGCGGCACGCGCTGGTGCAGGCTCTGCGCCGCGAGATCGAGGATGCGCTCGCGCCCCGTCGTGGCGGAGCCGCCGGCCTGCTCGATGATCATAGCCATCGGATGCGCTTCGTAAGTCAGGCGCAGGCGGCCGTCGCCATAGCCGGCACGCGCGTCCGAGGGATAGAGGAAGATGCCGCCGCGGGTGAGGATGCGATAGGCCTCGGCGACCAGCGAGCCGACCCAGCGCATGTTGAAATTGTGGTTGGCTGGCCCCTCGACGCCGGCGAGGCACTCGTCGACGAAGGCACGCACCGGCGAATCCCAGTGCCGGCGGTTCGACGCGTTGATCGCGAACTCCTCGCAGGCCTCGGCGATCTGCGCGCCGCTGCGCGCGAGGCGGAAGCAGCCCGCCTTGCGATCGAGCGTGAAGATATCGACGCCTTCGCCGAGCGTCAGCACTAGGGAGGTCTGCGGCCCGTAGGTGACGAAGCCTGCCGCAAGCTGAGCCGAGCCGCGTTGATGGAAGGCGAGCGAGAGGTCATCGGGCGCGGGCAGGATCGAGAAGATCGTGCCGACCGTCATGTTGATGTCGATGTTGGAGGAGCCGTCGAGCGGATCGATCGCGATGCAGATCTTCGCCTCGCGATCGCCGATCTGGGCCTCGCGCATCTCTTCCGAGGCGAGCGCCGCGACCGGCAGCTTGCTGAGGCAACGGCGCAGGATCGCATCCGCCTGCACGTCGAGATCGCGCTGGACGTCGCCGTCGCTGTTGCGGCCGGTGGTCAGGCCGGAGGCGTCCGCGAGATCTCCGGTGGCGATGAGGTCGGCGATCTCGATCGCCGCTGCCGCGATGGCATCGACCGCGGCCGCCACGGCGAGCGCGTGAGGTGCGGTCTCGGAATACCGTTGAAGGTGGTCGTCCAGCCTCAGTTGCCCGGTCATCTGCGCATCCCCTTTGCCGGCGCCGTATCCAGTTCCCTCCCCTCTGGAGGTCGGTACGGTCAGTCCCGGCATCAGGAGATTGACAGGGGCAGCTTAATAAGGAAAATTTCTATTCATAATGAGCGTCAAAGAATTTTCTTATAATGGCCCCGGCCACGCGGCGGCCCAGCTCCGGCATCTGACGATCCGGCAGCTGCGCTCGCTTGCGGCGCTCTCGGCCAAGGGCAGCGTGACGGCCGCGTCCGGCCATCTCGGGCTGACCCAGCCGGCCGTGACCCAGCAACTCCGGCAGCTTCAGGACCTCGCCGGCCTGCCGCTGGTGCAGCGGACCGGCGACGGCATGCTGCTGACCGAGGCGGGCAAGGAGGTGCTGACGCTGGCCGAACGCGTCGAGGCCGCCATCATGGACTGCCAGGGCGCCCTCGATCTGCTCGCCGGGCGGACCGGCGGCATAGTGCATCTCGGCGCGGTCTCGACCGCGAAATATTTCGTGCCGCATGCGATCGCGGCCTTTTCGAAGCGGTACCCCAAGATCGAGATCAAGCTCACCATCGGCAATCGCGAGGAGATCCGCGAGGCCATGCACGGCTACGACCTCGATTTCGCGGTGATGGGTCGGCCACCGGCCGACGTCACGGTCGACGTCCGCCAGCTCGGGCGCAATCCGCACATCATCGTCGCGCGCAAGGGGCACTGGCTGGAGAACGATTCCGGCCTCAACCTGACCGACCTCGTGCACGAGACCTTCCTCACCCGCGAACCCGGTTCGGGCACGCGGACGCTGATGGAGGGCATGTTCCAGAAGTCCGATCTCGAGCCGATCATCGGCATGGAGATGAGCAGCAACGAGACCATCAAGCAGGCCGTCATCGCCGGGCTCGGCATCGCCTTTATCTCGGCCCACACGGTGGCGCATGAGCTCACCGAGGGCCGGCTCATCGTGCTCGACGTCGCGGGCCTGCCGATCGTGCGGCAATGGTACGTGATCCGCCGCAGCGACAAGGTGCTGCTGCCGCCGGCGCAGGCGATGTTCGATTTTCTGGGCTCGGAAGGGTCGAACTATCTGCCCGACGTGCCCGAGTTCGGCGCGCGATAACCAGCCCGCGTTCAGCTCATCAGCTTCATGGCAACCGTCGCCGCCAGGATCACGATGATCTGGAGCAGACGCTCGGTCGTGAAGATGCGGTTGAACGTGATCATTGCTTGCCCCGGCCGACGTGAGGGAGATTTCGGTCGGCCCGTTGCTAGCACAGGCACCCAGCCAGACAACTCCGTAATTGCCACGGGTGCCGCTTGCCGCCGGCCTGTTGCGGGGAGATCGCACGTCATCCCCTCCCCGGCAGACGGTCGATCCACCATGCGAGATCGCGCGCAGCGCCCGCCTCGAAACCGATGACCGGCACGCCCGCGATCACGCCGCGGAGGTGGCGGACGTCGGCGGCAATGATCGGCTCGGCGTCGACACCCGTTGCATCGACGGCGCCGAACCTGACCAGATGCCTTGCCTTGAGGAGACCTGCGACATGCTCGATCACGCTGCGCAGGCTGCGCACTTCGCCACTGGCGAGATTGACGACGCCGGAGATTTCGCTGTCGAGCACGGCGGCGATCATCTGCGCGAGGTCATCGACATAGACGAAATCGCGCAGCTGCCCGCCATGCGAGCAATCGAAATTCGCTCCTGCGCGAAGGCTCCGGATCAGCGAAGGGATCAGGCGCGCCTCGGGCTCGTGCGGCCCGAACGGGACAAACACCCGGCCCCAGGCGGCGCCCGCCGCGACATAGGCTTCGGCCGTAGCGAGCTTGGCCTGTCCGTACAATGTCGTCGGACGGCATTGGCTGGTGCGTTCCTCACAGAGGCCGCTCTGCGGTCCGTATTCGAGGCAGCTTCCGATGCCGAGGATGCGCTTGGTGCCGCAGGCTCGCGCCCGTGACAACAGGTCAATGCTCGCCTCGGCCCAGAGACGGTTGACAGGATCCTCGCGATAGCGGCCCGGCCGGGCTTCCCAGGCGAGATGAACCAAATGGGTCGGACGCGATGCGGATAGCGCATGCGCGCGGCCGGCTTCGGTGAGGAGATCAGCGACATGCCAGATCACGCCGGCCGCTGCCGGGTGAGCCGAGCGCGCGACGCCGTGGACCTCGAAGCCGCGACCGACAAGCGCAGGCAGCAGCGCACGGCCGACGAAGCCCGACGCGCCCGTGACCAGCACCCGTCTCATGGGAGACACGGCAGCGCGCGGTCGCGCGCGGACAGGATCGGATCGGCAAGCGGCCAATCGATCGCCAGCGATGGATCGTCCCAGCGAATGCCGGCCGCGCCTTGCGCGTCATAGGGCACATCGATGCAATACATCAGCTCGGTCCCATCGACGAGCGTCTGGAAGCCGTGCGCGCATCCAGCGGGAATGAACACGGCATTGCGGCGATCGGCGGCGAGCTCGACCGAGCACCATTGTCCGTAGGTCGGCAGCGAGCGACGCAGATCGACGATCACGTCGAAGGCACGGCCGGCCACGCATCGCACCAGCTTGGCCTCCGGCCGGCCGGCCTGATAATGCAGGCCGCGCAACGTGCCGGCGCGTTCGTTGCGCGACAGGCTGTGTTGCGCGAAATGCGTCGGCAGGCCCTGCGCCGCGAAGGCCCCAGCGTCGAACAGCCGGGCGAAGAATCCGCGCGCGCCAGTCTCCGGCTCGATCCCGATTTCAACCACGCCCGGCAGAGCCAATGCAGTGAACTTCATCCCGGGCCTCCGCGCCGCGACGCCGCCGTTGCGAACGTCGGTTCACCGAAACGCCTTTTGGGTTGCATCATGCGCAACGTTGTCGGAATTTCCGTGGCTTGAGGGAATTCACTAACAGCCGCGGCACGACGGCACAACGGGACGATCCGTTCATGGACAGGCATCGATGCCGCTTCTGCACGCGGGAGCTCGACGAGACCTTCGTCGATCTCGGCCTGTCGCCTCTGGCGAATTCTTATCTGCCGCCGGAGCGGGCGGATGCGACTGAGCCGACCTATCCGCTGCATGCCCGTGCGTGCGGTGCCTGCGGGCTGGTGCAGCTTCCGCAATTCGAGCCTGCGGCCAACATCTTCGCGCAGTATCTCTACTACTCGTCCTATTCCGAGAGCTGGCTGCGACACGCGGAGAGTTACGCCGCCGAGATGATCACCCGCGCGAAGCTCGGCGCAGCGTCCGAGGTGATCGAGATCGCCAGCAATGACGGATATCTGCTGCAATATTTCCAGCGCGCCGGCATCCGCGCGCTCGGAATCGAGCCGGCCAGAGGCCCGGCGGCCGCTGCGACCGCCAAGGGGATTCCGACCCGGACCTACTATTTCGGCCGCGATGTCGCGACCGCGCTGCGCGCCGAAGGCCACGGGCCCGAGCTGATCGTCGCCAACAACGTGCTGCCGCACGTCCCCGACATCAACGATTTCGTCGCGGGCCTGCGCATTCTCCTGCCCGAGACCGGGCGCGCGACGCTGGAGCTTCCGCATCTGTTGCATCTGATCGAAGCCATCCAGTTCGACACGATCTATCACGAGCATCTGTCGTACTTCTCGCTCGCGACCCTCGAGACGGTCTTTCGCGCACACGCCTTGCGCGTTTTCGACGTGGATGAATTGCCGACGCATGGCGGCTCGCTCCGTCTGCACGTCTGCAGCGAGACTGCGCCTCCGAGAGCCTCGCCTGCACTCGAGAATTTGCGCCTGCGCGAGACCATGGCGGGGCTCGACCAGCCCGCGATCTATCGTGATTTTCAGGCGAAGGTGGCGGCCAAGCGCGAGACGATCCGCGACTTCCTCGTCGCGGCGGGGCGCGCGGGCAAGACGGTGCTGGCTTACGGCGCGCCCGCGAAGGGCAACATGCTGCTCAATTATTGCGGCGTCACGCGCGAGCTGATTCCGTTCACCGTGGACCGCAATCCGCACAAGCAGGGCCTGCTGCTGCCGGGAACGCATCTGCCGATCCGCGATCCCGCCGCCCTGATCGCGGCCAGGCCTGATTACGTCTTCATCCTGCCGTGGAATCTGAAGGACGAGATCATCGGCCAGCTGGCGGAGGTTCGCGCCTGGGGCGGACAATTCGTGGTGCCCGCACCCGATCTGACGATCATATCGTGAGCGATGGTTAACAATCAGGCTGCGAGCGGAGCGGCGTAGTCCGCGCGCAACGCGAAATAGGCTTCCAGCTCCGACAACGCCCGCGCTTCCCAATCCTTCGCCTGCTCCAGCAGCGACCAGCTCTGGCCCGGGCGGAACGCAGCGGTCTGGCGATAGAGCGATGCGATACCGCGGTAGCGCCGCACATTCTCCAAGATGGCTTGACCGTTCATGTCCGAAAACTCCCTCGTCATTCCCGGGGGAGAACCTGCGGCCAAATCTTTTTCGAAAAGTTAGCGGCGCGCGGCAAGCTTGCGGATGGTTGCCGGACTGTTGCGCGCAGGCAACGCGCACCGTCGTGCAAAGGCGAATTATTGCGGATTCGTTGCCGCGCTCTCGCCCGGGGACTTCAGCCCGCCCTGGCTGACGATCCTCATGGTCTCGCGGCAGAGATCGGCGAGGCCAATCAGCAGTACCGCGAGCAGACAGAACAGGTTGATGGAATCGGTATTTGCGCTGCTCAGCGCGTTGAACTCGAAGAAGGGCGGAATGAACGCCCACCACACCAGGGGAATGGTGAACAGCGCGGCAAATCCCGCCGCCGGCGTGCCCGCAACGATGCCGAGCATGAACAGGCCGGGCAGGAATGCTGCAAAATAGAGCTTTGCGCCGAGCGCGACGCAAATGCCCTGAAATGCAGCCGACATGGCGACAACGACGCATCCGAGCAGAAACGCCTGCCACGACCATGGCCGTACCCGCGGTACGCCAAACAGCCCCGCACGCCTCATCAGCCTCCCCCTGCCGCCCATTAACCTGGCCCGCTTGAGACCAAAGTACTACAGCGGCACCGAAATCGCGAGACGGAAATTGCGCCGCCCGCGGCTTCGTCTGCGAGCCTTGGTAAACGCCCGCATCGCACAATTGCCGCGGCCGGCGGCTATTCGGTCGCCGCATAGAGCAAGCCGATGACGGGCAGAGCGGGGCCGATGGCCGATGCGAGCGTCCAGCCGCCTTGCGCGAAAGCCCAGGCGCCGACGGCGGAGCCGGCTGCACCGGCCGTGAAGAACGTCGCCATGTAGAGGCCGTTGAGGCGGCTGCGGTGCTCGTGCCCGAGCGCGAAGATAGCGCGGAAGCCGAGCACGACGTTGCCCTGGACACCGACGTCGATGGCAATCGCCGCCGCAACCAGACAGACCAGATTCAGCATCGAGCCGGGCGCGCCGATATAGGTCACGAGGAAGCCCCCGGCCGCGAGCAACATCGCGACCAGCGTCGCGATGCGGCTATAACCGCGATCGGCGAGCCGTCCGGCGATTGGCGCCGCGAACACGCCGGCCACGCCGGCGAGCGCGAACAACGCGATGCCGCGCTGGGTGAAGCCGAACGCGCCCGCAAGCTGGAGCGGCGCCACCGTCCAGAACAAAGTGAAGCAGCCGAACAGGCTCGCCTGGTAGAGCGCGCGGCGCCGCAGCAGCGGCGTCGCCCGCACCAGATGCGGCATCGACAGCAACAGCTCGCCATAGTGCATCCGCGTCACCGGCTTGCGGTTCGGCAGCGTCGTCCAGAGCACGGCCGTCAGCACGATCATCAACCCGGCGGAGGCGAAGAACACCGCGTGCCACGACAGCGCCGCGGTGACGAAGCTGGACACCGGACGCGCCAGCATGATGCCGAGCATCAACCCGGTCGAGACATTGCCGACGACACGGCCGCGGATGGCTTCCGGCGCCAGATGCGCGGCGTAGGGAATGATGATCTGCACCGCGACCGAGCCGAGGCCGATGAACAGCGCGGCGATCAGGAACGGCAGCGCATGGGTGGCGAACGCGGCGGCGAGCAGAGCCGCGGCGCCGAGCGTGATGACGGAGCAGATCAGGATACGGTTCTCGACGAGATCGCCGAGCGGCACGATCAGCAGCAGCCCGGTGCCGTAGCCGATCTGCGTCATGGTGACGATCAGCCCGGCCGCTGCGTGCGACAGGCCGAGCGCGGCGCTGATCGGGGCGATCAGGGGCTGCGCGTAGTAGATGTTGGCCGCGATCATGCCACAGGCCGCGGCAAGCACGAAGGTCAGGCGCTGCGACACCGCATCCGGCCCGGGCGCGGTCTCGATCGTGGCATTCATCGTCATGACGTACGGTCTCCGAAATCGGGAACGATCATTCCCTAATAGGACATAAATTCAGGCGAGCAGTTTCATCGCGACGCCGACGAGGCGGGTCCCGTCGAGCGGCAGTCGCGCCTTGCCGACGACGCGCAGGCCCTGCGTGATGCAGATCATCAGCCGCGCGGTGTCATCGGCCGCGACATGACCGGGAATCGAGCCGTCGGCCTGCCCCTCGCGAATGAGGCCGGCGATGAAATCTTCGTTGGTCTTGAGCTGCGCGCCGACGCGGGCGGCCACGACGGAATCGACCGCCGACAATTCGACCGCGCTGCCGACCACGAGGCAACCGCGCCGCCCCTCGGCGCCCTGGGACTGCGCGACATAGGACAGCAGCAAATTGCGGACCCGATCGCGGCCGTTTGTGCCGCGCTGGGCGGCGCTGCGGGTCTGCTCCTGGCGCAGCGCCGTATAGCGCTCGAAGGCAGCCAGGAACACCGCATGCTTGTCGCGAAACGCCTTGTAGATGCTCCCCGTCGCCAGCCGCATCGCCGCGGCGAGGTCGCCGATGGAGGTCGCATGATAGCCACGCTCGCGAAACATCCGCACGGCGCGGTCCAGCGCCGTATCCATGTCGAATTCCCGGGGACGACCGGGCGGACGGGCGGCAGACGGGGATCGGCGGGCGTCTTTTTGCATTGCGGTGTATTAGGGAATGATCGTTTCCTAATAAAGACAATTGGTTGTGATCCCGTCATCCTGAGGCGCGAGTGATGGGGCGCGAAGCGCTCCATCGGGAGCCTCGAAGGATGTACGGCCGAGCTGGCAGCCGGGCCGTCGCCCTTCGCGGCTTGCTCCGCGGCGCGGTTGCGCCGCCGAGCGCAACTCAGGGTGACGGTCATGGAGTGAGATCTCCTGCTTCAGCATCGTCATTGCGATACTCTAGTGCACATCCCAGCGGCGGTGCCGTAGGGTGGGCAAAGGCGCTGCCGTGCCCACGATCTCCCTCCATGAGCGACAAGGCGTGGGCACGCTGCGCTTTGCCCACCCTACGAGATCTGGTTTGTGGCACGTAGCTCAGCTCGCAGACACGCCTCTTCGGCCTCGCGGCGCATTCGCCCGAGCTTTGCTTGGTCTCGCGACCCTCTCATCCAAGAGGGCGCAGGGAAGGCCGGGTGCTGGCTCGCACCCGCGGTCTGCTGCGCAATAGGCACGCGCAGGAAGAACCGCACAGCAGCATACAGGTGGTGCCGATCACTCGGCCTTCCCTGCGCAGTGGCTGGACGGCTTATGCCGTGATCTCCC
>NZ_JACIHD010000020.1:0-126634 GCF_014198235.1 Bradyrhizobium sp. ERR14
TCGCGGCAGACCTCGGACATGGCTTCTCCTTCCAGAAGCCGGGCGACAAAGCGAAGGCGTTCTTCCATGACCGAACTCGCTCTCCACGGCATCGCCACCTCCCGCAGAACAAAAGCGGAAAGTGTAACCCATGTGTCCGGTACGTTCTGTCACCTATGTCTCGGGCCGCTCACAGAATCAATCAAGGTCTGGGCGTTCTTTCAGCTGAAAGCGCTCGTGTGACCGGCGCGAAAGCCCGGCGCAAGGATCGACGCGGCCGTTCAGCTCGATTCGCACCATCTTATCTTATATGTGTGGGTATGCGTGTTGGTCCGCGCCTAGCGGTGGAACCGCCAGATCCGCCAATGCGAGGGCGAAATCAGCACCGCCTCGCCGGCCCAGACATTGTACCACACGCCGGACCTGCGCCGGCACGGAAACGACCAGGGCAGAATCCCAGTCTTGTGCGGACGTCCGAGTTCCAGATCGCACTCATCGGGAGCGATCTGAATCGGCAGCCATCGTCCATTGGTATCGGGCTCGCTCATGCCGCACGGGTCTTATGTGGCGGCACGACGAAGAAACTTGATTCAGCGCAACCAGGCCCACCCGTGCGAACACGGGTGCGGATGCGATTCTCGGTTCAGTGCGTGGAGACCCACGCCCTCGCCTCGCGCTGCGCGGCCGAGATCTCGGCATCCGACATCTGCCCGGCGACTTCCTGGCGCAGCGTCACGGCGTCCTTGCGGCCCTTCAGGGCGGCGAGGTTGAACCATTTGTGCGCGGCGACGAGATCGACGAGCCCGGAACGGCCGCTCGCCCAATAGATCCCGCGCTCGAACAGCACGTCCGACAGCGCGGTCGAGTCGATCGGCGTTGCCGTCTCCAGATCGAAAGTACCCTGAAACATAACGCATCCCCTTTTTTCTTGTGCCTTGCTCCCCCGAGCGCGGCTCCCGTCCAACTCTGATGTGCATGACCCTTGCTGGGACCGCGCACTGTTCAACTCATCCCTTGGGCTTCTTGCCCAACGCCGTTTGCCGGCTTGTTGGAGGCGATGATGGCGGGCAAATTTGAATGGCAGTTTAAGTATCGCGATGAAGCAGACGTAAACGCGAGCGCGCGGCGCCGGCGCGCAGAATTCAAGAAGTCCCTGATTTGCAGGCACTTCTGCGTTTCGTCAGATTTGGTTTACCCTGGGATTTTGGGACATCGATAACCATCGCGCGCGGTGGACGCATCCTGCGGCGTCCCCACTCGCGATCGTCGCCCGCGCCCCGGCTATCGCCAAGGCTTCGCCTGGCCCCGTCGTCCTTGAGCGCCGAAGCTTCGGCGAAGGCGGCAGAAGGGTGACCGGCACTCCAGAGATGGCAATGTCGCACGAGAAGCCCGGCGTACTGGATCGCCCGGCCGGAGCGCGGCGATGACACCGCGAATGGCGAAAGCGGCGTGCGAGCGCGCAATCAGGCTGCAGCCCTCGCCTGCCCAAGGTGGAGCGGCCAGCGCAACGATGACGCCGTGGTCAGATCAGCAATGTGGGGAAAAGGAAATGCCGGCAATACCCCGGCCTCAGGAGAACGAGGGCGTCGGCGAACACGTCAGGACCAGATTCCACTTTGACCGCGAGGCCACTCGTGAAATTGCAGAACCGGAGAACCGGCCCCGCACCGAACGAAGAAAACTAGTTTCTTCTGCCGGACCGCAAAGAGAACGGTCCGACCGTTGACCTGATGTCTCGCCGACACCCTCTATCGTCGACCAGAACCTCTAGGAGGCGCTGATGACGTGCCGGCTGCTGGAGCCGGCAACTTCAGAAGCGAAGTTACTTCTTCTTCTTCGCGACCTTGCGGGTCTTCTTCGCAGTCTTCTTCACTGCGCTCTTCGCCTTCTTCGCCTTCTTCGCTTTCTTGGCCATGTTGCCCTCCGATGTGTGAGATGGCTTTAATCGCTGCGTGCAGTCGGGGATCGAATGCACACTCATCCCGAATACACCAACACAACGAAAAAAACAGCGTCTCGCTTAAAGAAGTGTTGACGACGCAACGCGCGTGCGCTTGGCGAACGCGATGCAAGCGCACCGAACGACGGGTGCGAGCGACCGCAGAGCGTACGCGCAGCATCGACGTTCGCGGCAGATGCGATTGCAGAAAAACACTATGCAGCAAGTATTTTTCTTTGCGTGCGCATCGCGCGCGATCATCGCGATGATGCGCATCGCCGATCCCGCGATCACCTCGCAAGGGCGCTTCGCGGACTCTGAGTCGCGATTTTTGGCAACGAAAATATTTTCATGCTTAACGGCGCGAACGCTCGCCGGAGCGTGTGCGAGCCGCCGTTTTGCGCGAATCGCGTGACGGCGATTCGGCCGTTGCATCGCGTCTGGTCGGGATGAAGTTTACCGCCGAGGGTGCGCGCGAGCGTCGCATCGAGAACCGACAGCGAGGTGACGGAGCGTGTCCGTCACCTCGTTCGAACGCGCGAGGTTAGAGGCCGAGCTTCGACTTGAGCACGTCGTTGACGCTCTGCGGGTTGGCCTTGCCGCCGGACGCCTTCATCACCTGACCGACGAACCAGCCGAGCGACTGCGGCTTGTCCTTGACCTGCGCGGCCTTGTCGGGATTGGCCGCGATGATGTCGTCGACAACCTTTTCGATCGCCGAAAGATCCGTGACCTGCTTCATGCCGCGGCTTTCCACCAGCGCGCGGGGATCGCCGCCCTCCTGCCAGACGATCTCGAACAGATCCTTGGCGATCTTGCCCGAGATCGTGCCCTCTCCGATCAGGTCGATGATGCCCGAGAGCTGCTCGGCGCTGACCGGAGAGCCCGTAATATCCCGGCCTTCCTTGTTGAGACGGCCGAACAGTTCGTTGATCACCCAGTTCGCCGCCATCTTGCCGTCGCGCGCGCGGTTGCCGAGCTTCTCGAGCACGGTCTCGTAGAACACCGCGCTCTCGCGCTCGGCGACCAGCACGCTCGCGTCATAGGGCGACAGGCCGAGATCGGCGACGAAGCGTGTCTTCTTCTGGTCCGGCAGCTCCGGAAGCTTCGCCTTCAGCTCGTCGACGAATTCCTGGCTGAACTCCAGCGGCAGCAGGTCGGGATCGGGGAAGTAGCGATAGTCATGCGCCTCCTCCTTGGACCGCATCGAGCGGGTCTCGCCCTTGTTGGGATCGAACCGGCGCGTCTCCTGCTCGATCTGACCGCCGTCCTCCAGGATCTCGATCTGGCGCCGCGCTTCATACTCGATCGCCTGGCCGATGAAGGTGATCGAGTTCATGTTCTTGATTTCGCAGCGGGTGCCGAGCGGCCCACCGGGCTTGCGCACGGAGACGTTGACGTCGGCGCGCAGGCTTCCCTTCTCCATGTCACCGTCACAGGTGCCGAGGTAGCGCATGATCGAGCGTAGCTTGGTCACATAGGCCTTGGCCTGCTCGGCGTCGCGGATGTCCGGTTTCGAGACAATCTCCATCAGCGCCACGCCACAGCGGTTGAAATCGATGTAGGACAGCGACGGCGACCGGTCGTGCAGCATTTTGCCGGGATCCTGCTCCAGATGCAGCCGCTCGATGCCGATGGAGACACTGCGGCCGCCGTCGAGATCGACGATCACCTCGCCCTCGCCCACGACAGGCGACTTGTACTGGCTGATCTGGTAGCCCTGCGGCAGGTCGGGATAGAAGTAGTTCTTCCGGTCGAATACCGAACGCAGATTGATCTGCGCGTTGAGACCGAGCCCGGTCCGGACAGCCTGCCTGACGCATTCCTCGTTGATGACGGGCAGCATGCCCGGCATCGCGGCATCGACCAGCGACACCTGCGTGTTCGGCTCGCCGCCGAACGCGGTCGAGGCGCCCGAGAACAGCTTTGAGTTCGACGTCACCTGGGCG
This sequence comes from Bradyrhizobium sp. ERR14, assembly GCF_014198235.1. Taxonomy (NCBI): domain Bacteria; kingdom Pseudomonadati; phylum Pseudomonadota; class Alphaproteobacteria; order Hyphomicrobiales; family Nitrobacteraceae; genus Bradyrhizobium; species Bradyrhizobium sp. ERR14. The sequence continues at coordinate 3,868 of NZ_JACIHD010000020.1, forward strand.
TGGATCTCCATGCCGATGACCACCTCCCAATCACCGGTGGCGCCCTTGAGAAGCTTGTGCGTGGCCGTGCTCATGTCGTGCTCCCGAGCAGCGTGACAGCGATCCGCTCCCACTCCGCTTCCAATGAATCCTTTGCCGCGGGCTGGCCGGCCTGGCGGTACCAGTAGCCGGCATTGCCGAGATCGCCCTCGACGCGGTGCAGATAGGCGTGCACCCAGGCCGCGTCACGGCCGTTGTCGTCCTGGACGATCTTGTGCGCCTGATCCCAATCGCCCTTCGCGGCCCACCACAGGCCGGCGAGCGGCGCGCTCAGGTGTCGCGCGGGCGCCGCGCCGTCGAGGCTCGCGATGAACGCGGCGACATTCACCACCACCTCGCGGGCGTGAAGCGGCCGGCCGCCTGCTCGATCACCTCGCCGAGCGAGAACAGCGTCTCCTCCTCGAACGGACGGCCGATCAGCTGCAGGCCGAGCGGCAGGCCTTGCGCGTCCTTGCCGGCGGGCACCGCGATGCCGGGCAGGCCCGCCATGTTCACGGTCACCGTGAAGATGTCGTTGAGATACATCTCGACCGGATCCGCGCCGCCCTTCTCGCCGATGCCGAAGGCCGCCGACGGCGTCGCCGGCGTCAGGATCGCGTCGACGCCCCGCGCGAAGCAATCCTCGAAATCCTTCTTGATCAGCGTGCGAACCTTTTGCGCGCGCAGATAATAGGCGTCGTAATAGCCGGCCGAGAGTACATAGGTGCCGATCATGACGCGGCGGCGAACCTCTGCGCCGAAACCTTCGGCGCGGGTGTTCTCGTAGAGCTCGACGATGTTCTTGGCCTGCTCGCGCAGGCCATAGCGGACCCCGTCATATCGCGCGAGGTTGGAGGACGCCTCCGCCGGCGCCACGATGTAATAGGCCGGCAGCGCATATTTGGTGTGCGGCAGCGACACCTCGACCAGCTCGGCGCCGGCGGCCTTCAGCCAGGCCGCGCCCTCGCTCCACAGCTTCTCGATCTCGGCCGGCATGCCGTCGAGACGATACTCTTTGGGGATGCCGATCTTCATGCCCTTCACGGACTTGCCGATCGCAGCCTCGTAATCCGGCACGGCGATATCGACCGACGTCGTGTCCTTGGGATCATGACCGGCCATCGAGCGCAGCAGCATCGCGGCATCGCGCACGCTACGCGCGATCGGACCTGCCTGGTCGAGCGAGGAGGCAAAGGCGACGATGCCCCAGCGCGAGCAGCGGCCATAGGTCGGCTTGATGCCGACGGTCGCGGTGAACGCCGCCGGCTGGCGGATCGAGCCGCCGGTGTCGGTCGCGGTCGCACCCATGCAGAGCAGCGCCGCCACGGCCGAGGCCGAGCCGCCGGACGAGCCGCCCGGCACCAGCGTCGTGTTGCTTCCCTCGCGCCGCCAGGGATTGCCGACGGGACCGAAGCACGAGGTCTCGTTGGCCGAGCCCATCGCGAACTCGTCATTGTTGAGCTTGCCGAGCATCACCGCACCGTCGCGCCACAGCTGCGAGGTAATGGTGGACTCGTAGGTCGGCACGAAATTGCCGAGGATCTTCGAGCATGCCGTGGTGCGCACGCCCTTGGTCGCGAACAAATCCTTGATGCCGAGCGGAATGCCGGCGAGCGGGCCGGCATCGCCCTTGGCGATCTTCTCGTCCACGGCCTTGGCCATGTCGCGGGCCTGCTCCGGCGTCTCCATCACGAAGGCGTTGAGCACGCGCGCGGCCTCGATCGCGCTCAGATGCGCGTCGGTCAGCTCGAGGGACGTGAAAGTCTTGTCGGCGAGACCCTTGCGGGCCTCGGCGAGCGTCAGCGATGTCAAATCGGTCATTTATTGATCGGGCTGCAGAAGAACGGAGACAGGGTCTTGTCGTTGGCCGGGTCGTCTTTTTTGGCGGCCGCATTGGCGGCGGCCTCGATCTCGTCGAGCACGGCATTGACGGCGACGTTGGGATCGGCAGCCTTGCCCTGCCGCTCCATCTTGTCGAGATAGTTCATGTAGGCCTGATAGGCCTTCTCATCGTCGCAAAGCAGGCACATCGGATCTAACCTGTTTATTCAACGACCTTGGGCACCAGGAAGAAGTGACCTTCGGTCGCGGGCGCGTTGGCAACGATATCGTCGGCGATCTCGCCGTCATCGACCACGTCCTGCCGCTTCTTCATCTGCATCGGGGTGACCGAGGTCATGGGCTCCACGCCCTCGACATTGACCTCCGAGAGCTGCTCGACAAAGGCGAGCATGGCGTTGAGCTCGCCCTGCAGATGCGGAACCTCGCCCTCGGAAACCGCGATGCGCGCCAGATGCGCGATGCGGCGGACGGTAGCGGCGTCGACGGACATTATATAAGGCCTCTCACGGCAAAACCTATGTGCCGTATAGCAGAGGCCGGTTTTGCGCCGCAACCGGCGCTAGCGCATGATCCGGAAAAGTGTGAAGCGGTTTTCCGAAAAGATCATGCGCAAACAAGAACCTAAAGCGCTTAGCTGGCCAGCGCTTTCATGCGGGCCAGCGCCGATTTGGCAAAATCCCGGGTCAATTCGGCCGCAGGGACCTCGCGGCCCAGTGCCACAGCCTGTCCGGCCCAGAGATTGGTGAAATCCACCCTGCCCTGCTTTTCGGCAGCCGTCTTCAATGGTCCCAGCGCGGTTGCGGCATGGGGAAACGGCGGGGCGTCCGGCGAGATCGGGCCGGCCTCGCGCATCAGGCGGTTCTGGATGCCGCGCGCCGGCCGGCCGGTCATGACATTGGTGATCACGGTGGAATCGTCCCGCGCTTCAGCCAGCGCCTTGCGGCCGCCAGCGCTGACCTTGGACTCCGGACAGCGCAGATAGGCGCTGCCGATCTGCACGCCCGAGGCACCGAGCGCGAAGGCGGCGGCGATGCCGCGCCCGTCCGCGATGCCACCGGCCGCGATCACCGGCACCTTCACGGCATCGGCGACCTGCGGCACCAGCGCGAACGTGCCGGGCTGCTCGGAGATCTTGTCGGTCAGGAACATACCGCGATGGCCGCCGGCCTCGGCGCCTTGCGCAATGACGGCATCGACGCCGCGCTGTTCGAGCCAGACCGCCTCCTTCACCGTCGTCGCCGACGAGATGACGAGGCAGCCAGCGGCCTTGACGCGCTTGAGCAGCGCCTGCTCCGGGAGACCGAAATGGAAGCTGACGATCTCGGGCTTCAGCTCCTCGACGACCTGGCAGAAGGCGGCATCGAACGGCGCGCGGTTCGCCGCAGCGACCGGCGCCGCGGGATCGAGACCATGCTCGATGTAGTAGCCCGTGAGCCGCTGCTTCCAGCGCGCTTCAGCCTCAGTCGAAAGGTCAACCGGCGTGTGGCAGAAGAAGTTCATGTTGACCGGCGCCTTCACGCGCTGGCGGATGATGTTGACCTGCTCGCGCGCCTTCTCCGGCGACAGCATCGCGCTCGGCAACGAGCCGAGCCCACCGCCCTCTGCCACGGCGATCACCAGCTCCGCATCCATCACACCCGCCATCGGCGCCAGCACGATCGGAAATTCGGTCTTGAAGAGGTCGATCAGTCGACGGTCAGGCCACATCGTTGTTCTCTCTCGTTTCTCTTACCCTCCCCTGGAGGGGGAAGAATCCTACCCCGCGACTACCGAATTCCGCCGCCCGGCAAGAAGCTGCCCGGCCTCAATCGCAATCCGCTCGACGATCTCGGCTGCCGGTGGAATATCATGGATCAGGCCGACCGCCTCGCCTGCGATCACGGCGGCGACGTCGAAATTGCCGGCTGCCTTGGCCGCGGCATAATCCGCCGCGACCCCAGCGACATTCTGCATCAACTCGACTTCGCGACCACTCCAGCGCCGGGCATGATCATTGACCAGACACCGCCCGGTAAACGGCGCCGGCCAGACATTGTTGCGGGAGAGATCGAAGATGATGCCGCGCACAGTCGAGCCGCTGCTTGCCGCGCAGATGCGCCGCTTGGCCTCCTCTGCACCGTCGGCCTCCTCACTCGCATAGAAGCGCGTGCCAAGCAGCACGCCACTCGCGCCCAGCATCATCATCGCAGCAAGCCCACGCCCATCGGCGATGCCGCCGGCCGCAACCACCGGCACGCCCGCGGCAAGATCTACGATTGCGGGCACGAGATCGACCGTGGTGCGGGAGGCGCCGTGCCCGCCCGCCTCCGTCCCCTGCGCGATCAGGATATCGGCGCCGGCTTCGAGCGCCTGCCGCGCCATCGCCTCGTCCTGTACCTGGCAAATCAGACGCGCCCCGGCCGACTTGATCTTGTTCGCGAACGGCGCAGGATCTCCGAACGATAGCATGATCGCGGATGGTCTTGCGCCGAGCGCGATGTCGAGAAGCTCGGGCCGCTTGGCGAGGCTCCATGTAATGAAGCCGATCCCGAACGGCGCGGACAGCGAAGCGAGCTTCGCGGTCTCCCGCTCCAGCCACGTCCTCTCGCCATAGCCGCCGCCCAGAATGCCAAACCCGCCGACGCCGCTCACGGCCGCGACCAGACGGCTGCCCGCGATGACATCCATCGGTGCCAGCAGGACGGGATGGCTGATCTCAAGCAGCGTGGTCAGCGGTGTCGCAATGGGCATGGTCCTTCCCCGATCTGGACAGCGAGAGTAAGTGCGATTAGCATTCTCGAAAATTGAATTGTTGCGAACGCTACCATCTCAAACGCGAAACGGTACGATGGAACTCAGCGATCTCCAGACCTTTGCGGCCGTCGCCCGCAGCGGCGGCATCACCCGTGCCGCGGAAGAGCTGAACACCGTGCAATCCAACGTCACCCAGCGCGTGAAAGCGCTGGAGGCGGAGATCGGCACGCAGTTGTTCGAACGCCATAGCCGCGGCATGACGCTGACCGGCGCCGGCAAGCGCCTCCTGCCCTATGCTCAGCGGATGGCCGCGCTGTCGCGCGAGGCCGTGCTTGCCGCGCGCGACGATGGCGAGCCGAAGGGACCGCTCGCGATCGGTTCGATGGAGACCACGGCGGCGGTGCGGCTGCCGCCGCTGCTCGCCGACTTTCATCGCCGCTTTCCCGCGGTGCGCCTGTCCTTGCGTACCGCGCCGACCGCCGACCTCGTCGCGAGCGTGCTCGAAGGCGCGCTCGATGGTGCCTTCGTCGCAGGTCCGATCGCGCACGACGACCTCACTGCGACGAGCGCCTTCCGCGAGGAGCTGGTGCTGGTCAGCGCGCGGCGCTGGACCTCCCTCGCCGAGCTGCGCGCCGGCACGCCGGAGTCCGGCCCGACGGCACTGGTGTTTCGCACCGGCTGCACCTACCGCCAGCGGCTCGAGCAGGTGTTCGTCGAGTTCGGCTGGCCCTCAGCCACGCGCTTCGAGCTCGGCACGCTTGACGGCATGATCGGCTGCGTCGCCGCCGACATGGGCGTGACGTTGCTGCCGCGTGCCGTCGTCGAGCGCAGCGCAATGAACGGCAGCGTCTCGATGCACACGCTGAGCACCTCGCACGCGCGCGTCGAGACACTCTTCATCCAGCGCCGCGCCGGACATCAATCCAGCGCGCTGAGCGGTTTTGCCGCTTGCCTGAAGACCGACCAGGACGTCATCGCAGCCTGACGCGGTGAGACGTTCCATCGCACGAAATTCAACGTCACAAATCTGCCGTACTTGAATCCGTCGACGTCGCGCTGCGTTCGGCGGCCGCAGCACCGCGCGCTGAAATATTTTGAAGCGCAGACGCCTTTGACGTTAGGATGCGGCACTGCCAGCGCAAATTACCATAACGAAGCCAAAACATCGGGAGGACTATCGATGCGCAATACGTTCGTGTTGTGCTGTGTCGCCGCGTTGTCGGCGACGATCCAAACAGCAAACGCACAGGACTGGACCAAATCGAAATGGGGGCCGAACGACGAAATCGGCGCCGCCAACTACATGACGCCGGAGCTCGTGGTGAAAGCCGCCTCTCTGGTGAAGACCGGCAAGACCTACGCACTCGGCATTCCCGTCACGCCGCAGACGCCGGCCTATCCGCCGCGCGCCTTCAAGCTCACCATCGTGCAGCCCGGACAGGCCGGCATTCCAGGCCTCGGGCCCAACAAGGCCACCTATAACGACGACATCCTCGACACCTGGGTCGGCATCGGCAGCCAGCTCGACGGGCTCGGTCATCTCGGTGTCGAGCACGTCTATTACAACGGCAACAAGCTCGCCGACTTCGCCGATCCGAACGGATTGAAGAAGCTCGGCATCGAAAAGGTGCCGCCGATGGTCACGCGCGGCGTGCTGCTCGACATGGCCGCCTATTTCAAGACCGACGTGGTGAAGGAAGGAACCGCCTTCAACGTCAAGGAGATCGAGGAAGCCGCCAAGCAGCAGAACGTCGAAATCCGGCAAGGCGACGTCGTGATCTTCCACACCGGCTGGCTCAGCCTGATCGGCAAGGACGACAAGCGCTATTCCGCCGGTGAGCCCGGCCTCGGCGTCGAAGGCGCGAAGTATTTGACCGGCAAGGGCGTCGTCGCAGTCGGTGCCGATACCTGGGCCCTCGAGGTGCTGCCGTTCGAATCCAAGAACGTGTTCGAGGTGCACCAGATCCTGCTCGCGATGAATGGGACCTATATCCTCGAGAACATGGACACCGCCGCGCTCGCGCGCGACAAGGGCTATGAATTCCTGTTCGTGCTGGGCCAGCCGCGCTGGACCGGCGGCGTACAGGCAATGATCAACCCGATCGCGATCCGCTGACGTCGGACGCGCGTCTGGCGAAAGAAGCCGGGTGAGGACTTGCAGTGCCTCGATAGAGCGCACCGCTGCCCTCACCCGAACGTCGCCTCGGTTTCGCTGCCTCGCGAACCGAAGCGCTCATCAGAGTCGAATGTCCTCATAGGACTCGATCCGCCGCGGGCCGACCGAGGTCGCCTCGTGCGAATCCGCATCAGTGAGATTGCCGAAATCGAGCTTGGTCAATTTCGCGAGGTCCGCGATCGAGACCTGGAAGACACTGACATCCTCCTCCGACATCTTTTCGCGCAGATCCGCCTCCTGGATGCGATCGATCTCCATGACCAGCTTCCGCTGGCTCATCAGGAACGCCGCCGCCTTGAGAGCGTCGTCATCCTCGTTGCGTCGGATCAGAATCTTCCAGAAATATTTCGGGATCTGAACGCCGCCGAAGCTCGGATCCTTGTGCGGCCGCCCGGCCGGATTGGGCAGATCGGATCCATCGGCATCCGGCCCGTCGAACACCGGACCGTTCATGACGATGCCCTTCTCCTCGCCTTCAAGCAGGACATCGCGCGTGTAATCTTCCAGGCCCGCCCAGAGCTGCTTACCCTGGTTGAACGAGAAGAATTGCGGCGAGCAATTGGTGAAGTGGAAGGAATCGTCGCCATGCTGCTTGGCCGCGGCGACGGTGTCGCCCCAGGTCGCATCGAGGCGGCGCACGAGATGACCGCGATCGAACGGATTCTTGCTGCGGTCCGCTTCGAACGTGGCCTGCTTGCGGTAGAATTCGTCGCCGATCTGGGCATCGTCGTCGATGCGCGGATCGCGCAACCAGGAATCGCCTTCGCGCTTGCCGACGTCCTGTTGCTGCCCGCCGTCGATATTGACACAGCTGAAGAAGGCGAGCCGGCGCTCCTTGTTCATGACGACGCTGTAGTTGAAATATTTCAGCTCGGACTGCCTGGAGCTTCCCTTGAGCGTCGCAATTCTGGACTTGAGCGCGGCCGGAATCTTCGGCAGGGCCACCGAGAATTTACCGGTGCCGAGAAAATTTGCCTTGTATCCGGGACGCGATTTCAGCGTGCTCTGATCGATATGCACGGCCTCCATGGGCAGGCCGTTCGCACTGATGCGAGGCAGGAGGCCGGCCGGCGGAGCGATCAACGGCTTGCCACCGTTCGGCATACCGCCGTTCTGCGCCCCTCCGTTGCCCCCAGCCGGGCCCGGCTCGGGTGCCAGCGGCGCGAACGGAATCTCCTTCCGGAACATCGGCAATGGCACGCGGATCGGAACCACCAGCGAGGTGCCGTCGAGCGACTGCTCGACCCAGACATTGGCGCCGAACGCAGGCGCGGCGACCGGTGCGCGAACCTTCTCGACCTCGAGCCGGATCGGCGGCTCTTCCTCGTCCAGCACCGGCTTGATCAGGGGATGGGAGCCAACGGCGACCTTGAGATCGGCGACGATCGCGCTGATCCGGATGCCTTCATTGGCGATCCAGTCGATCAGGGTTTCGTCCATTGACGGCTTCCACACCTTGCCGTCCTTGGTCAGGGTGCGGCCCTGCGCATCCTTCCGGGGAACGCCACTGTGGTGCAGCGCGACCACCTGCCAGAAGCGGTTGAACGCCGGCGAGCCCGACGATCCCGCCGTCGTATCGGTGTTGTACCAGAGGAAGTCGCCGACATATTTGAGCAGCTTGTTCTCGCGGACGCAGACCTGCTTCATCTGCCCGCTGGGGTGCTGGACGATGGTGAGGTACTCGCCGGGGTCTGCCTTGCCGGGCGCGCCGCTGAGCGGCAACCATCCCCAATCCTCGAGCTCCTCGTGGCCCGACAGCGAGGTCGGCGCCACCGCGACGACCGAGAAATCCAGCCTGTCATTGGTGTAGAAGAACTTGCCCGGCTCGAAACCGAACCGCACAGGCACACGCTCTTGTCCGGAGACGTCGAGCTCGTAGTTGAAATCGGCGATCGAATTGGCGGCGTCGGCCGGCTTGCCGAAGACATGATGGTTCGTCAGCAGCAGGCCCGGCCCGATCAGAAAACCCGAGCCGTAGCCGAGCAGGTTCGACTTGAGATCCCTGAGTTGAATGCGGCAGACCGAGCGCGCGGCCGCGGTCCCCTTGGCGAGATAGTTGATGCTGTCGAGATCATTGCCCTGGATGATCCGCTCCAGGCCGATCTCGGCCTTCTCCACGTCCTGCGTCTCGGCCAGCAGCTGGCGCTGGCGCACGCGCATCTTCTCGACCGTCATCTCGATCGGACCGTCGCCCAGTTTCCGGTTCAAGGCTTCGGGTGAGAACTCGGCTTGCTTGAATCGCCTTTCTGAGCCCGCGATCAGGCTTGGCTTGATGAGCATCGGTGACCTCTCAAATGACTGGCGAATATTGGACCTGGTGAGCGCCTGAAAAAATCTGCGCGAAGTTGCAGCGCGGGCCGGATGGCCGATCGCTGCCGATCGTTCTGGAAATCGGGGCTCCGCCCCACACTACTTTAGACCTGTACATCTCCTGCCACGCAACCACCGGCATCATGCCATGGTCTGCAATGTCACCAGTGTGAGATTTCCCACATTTGATCGAAGCGCCCGCGCATCACGATTTCGCGCGCTGCTTGCTGCCGCTGGATCATCTACGGCTTCAGCTGCCACCGCCGCAGCGCCACGACGGCCCAGATCGCTTCGACCAGGCCGAACGGCCAGGCGCCCTGGAGAAAGCCATAGGCCGATCCGAGCGCGCAGGACGCGGCGAACAGCAGCACGAACCAATGGCTGCGATCTTCCAGGGCGTAAGTGACCAGCATCGCCGTGACGGCGAACAGGCCGAATAATGTCAGCGCGTCCATTGTTCCGGGTTCACTCCGCGGCGCGACGCATGATATGCGCTACGCATGCCGGCTCTTATCCTGCCCCTCATCGATGCTGCAACCCACTGGCCCGCCCGCGGCGCGCTGGTCGGGCTGGACCTCGGCACCAAGACCATCGGCGTTGCGGTGTCCGATCCGGACCGGCGGCTTGCGACCGGCGTCGAGACGATCCAGCGCAAGCAGTTCAAGCAGGACGCCGCCCGGCTGCTCGCGATCGCGGCCGAGCGCAGAGTGGTCGGCTTCGTGCTCGGCCTGCCCATCAACATGGACGGCAGCGAGGGTCCGCGCGCTCAATCCACCCGCGCCTTCGCCCGCAATCTCGCCGGCCTGACCGCCCTCCCCATCGGCCTGTGGGACGAGCGCCTCTCGACCGCGGCCGTCGAACGCGAGCTGATCGGCATGGACGTCAGCCGCGCCAAGCGCGCCGAGGTGATCGACGAGCACGCCGCGATCTTCATCCTGCAGGGCGCGCTCGACCGCCTCGCCAATCTGGGTCCAGGGACCGCCTGACCGATGGCCGTCGTGATCGCGGCGCTGCTGCCGGTCTTCATCCTCATCGTGCTCGGAATCGTGCTGAAGCGCAGCCTGATGCGGCTCGACACGCAATGGCACGGGCTGGAGCGACTGACCTATTTCGTGCTGTTTCCGATGCTGCTGATCCAGACGCTGGTGAAGGCCGACCTCTCCAAGGTGCCGGTCGCCGGTGTCGGCGGCGCGCTGCTGCTGTCGGCACTGGCGATGTCGCTGCTCTGCCTCGCGCTCCGCCCTGCCCTGGCGCGGCTCGATATCGACGGCCCCGCCTTCACCTCGATCTTCCAGGGCGCGACGCGCTGGCAGACCTTCGTCGGGCTGTCGGTCGCCGCCAACATGTTCGGCGATGTCGGGCTGGCGCTCGCCTCCGTGGCGATGGTCGCGATCATTCCCCTCGTCAACGTATTGAGCGTCGTGGTGCTCGCTCATTACGCCGCGCCCGAGAAGCAGTCCGCAGGCACGATCGTCATGACGGTGATCCGCAATCCGCTGATCTGGGCCTGCGCGATCGGGCTCTTCGTCAATGTCACCCACCTGCCGTTGCCAAAACTCTGGCACGACGTGGCGGACGCGCTCAGCCGCTCCTCGCTCGCGATCGGCCTGCTCGTCACCGGCGCGGGCCTGCATCTCGAAGGCCTCTTGCGTCCAAGCCTGGCCGCGGCCATCGGCGTCGTCTTCAAGCTCGCACTGATGCCTGCGCTGGCGCTGGCGCTGGCCGCCTGGTTCGGCCTGTCAGGCGACAGCCGCGCGATCGTGGCGATCTGCGCGGCGGTGCCGACCTCGTCCAGCGCCTATGTGATGGCGCGCCAGATGGGCGGCGACGCGCCGCTGCTGGCGCAGATCATCACGCTGCAGACGATTCTGGCGGCCATCACGATGCCGATCGCGATCGCGCTGGCGGCCTAGCTCCCCAGCCACATCGTCAGCACCACCGCGGTCAGATTGTTCAGCGCGTGCAGCACGATGGTGAGCCAGAGCGAATTCGCCCGATAGCGCATATAGCCGAACCACAGGCCGATGGTGAAGACTTCGGCGAGGAAGTACATGTCGTATTGCAGGTGCACGATGGTCCAGACTAGCGACGACAGCAGGATCGCGCCCGGCACGCGCAGGAAGCTCGCCGACCAGCCGCGATAGAGGAAGCCGCGCGCCAGGATCTCTTCCGACACCGGCGCAGCCACGCTGAAGGCGAATAGCAGCAACAGCGCCGCGCCCTTGTCGCGGCCCGATTTCAACAGATCAGTCATGAAGCCCGGCGTCGCCTCGCGGCCGAGCGCACGCGACATCGTCTCCCAGACCAGCACCAGCAGGATGAGGCCGACTGCACCGAACAGGAGCTGCTTCCAGGACGGCCAATGCAGCGCGAGATAGTCGACGAAGGAGGCTTTCTTGATGGCAATGGCGAGCCACACCGCCAAAAGCGTCGCCGGCAGGCCCATGATGACCGACAGCGCGAGCGCCTGCGGATCGTGGCCGACCGCCTGGAGCGAGGCGAAGTCCATGGGAAGACCACGCTGCGCCACCAGCAGGACGACGGCGCCGATCTGCCCGACGAACATCGCGGCGAAGATAAAGAGGCCCCACAACGCGGTGCCCCAGAACATCCAGACGCGCGGCGGCGCTGGCGTCATAGTCAGCGGCGGATGGTCGGGATTGAGGGAGTCCATCAGAAGGCTTTCGTTGGGAAGACTCACGGCAGCGCCCGCTCCAGCAGCGCGCGGGCCTCGCCGCTCTCCAGCTCGACGGCGCCGTACATGCTGGCGTGATTGGCCGCAAGGCGCGTGCTCGCGAACAGTTCGGCATTACGCGGCGACACGCCGTTCAATGCCGCAGCAGCGGCCAGCAGCGCCAGTTTCTCGACGGCGAGACGCGCGAAGCGCTCGCCATCGGCACGCCGAAAAGTCTGGCCGATGAAGGTGGCTGTCTCGCCTGCCCCAGGCAAGCCCTTCGTCTCGGCCGCAAGCGATTGCAGCACAGCCGTCGCCGCATCCGGCTCGCGCGAGAGCGCGCGGAGCACGTCGAGGCACATCACATTGCCCGAGCCCTCCCAGATCGCGTTGACCGGCGACTCCCGGTAGTGCCGCGCCAGAATGCCGTCCTCGACATAGCCGTTGCCGCCGAGGCATTCCATGGCCTCATAGAGGAACGGCGGCGCACTCTTGCAGGTCCAGTATTTGATCGCGGGCGTCAAGAGCCGCATATAGGCGGCCTCCGCCGCATCGTGCGGTGTGCGGTCGAAGGCGCGGCAGAGCCGCATGACCAGGGCCGTGCTCGCCTCGACATGCAGCGCCATGTCCGACAGCACGGCCTGCATCAGCGGCTGATCGGCGAGATGTTTCTGGAACACGCTGCGGTGGCGGGCGTGATGCAGCGCATGCGCAAGCCCCGAGCGCATCAGGCCGACGGAGGCGATCGCGCAATCCTGCCGCGTCAGCTGCACCATCTGGATGATGGTGCGGATGCCCTTGCCTTCCTCGCCGACCCGCTCCGCATAGGCACCGATGAACTCGACCTCGGACGAGGCATTGGAGCGATTGCCGAGCTTGTCCTTCAACCGCTGGAACTGGATCGCATTCACCGAACCATCCGGCGCGAAGCGCGGCATGAAGAAACAGGTCAGCCCGCTGTCCGCCTGCGCCAGCACCAGGAAGGCATCGCACATCGGCGCCGACATGAACCATTTGTGGCCGGTGATGCGGTAGGCCTCGCCCTCGCGCACCGCGCGCGTCATGTTGGCACGCACGTCGGTGCCGCCCTGCTTCTCGGTCATGCCCATGCCGAGCGTCATGCCGCGCTTCTGCCACCACGGCGCAAAGCTCGGGTCGTAGCTCCGGGTCGACAGCACCGGCATCACCTTGCCGAGCAAATCCGGCTGCATCGCCAGCGCACCGACGGAGGCGCGCGTCATCGTGATCGGACAGAGGTGGCCGGTCTCGACTTGCGCGGCCATGTAGAATTTTGCCGCACGAATGACTTCGGCGGCATCGCCCGCAGGTTTGCCCTCCGCGGTCCACGTCGAATTGTGCACGCCGGCATGGGCGCTGTGCGCCATCAGCTCGTGATAGGCCGGGTGAAACTCGACTTGGTCGCGGCGGTTGCCTTTTGCGTCGAAGCTGCGCAGCTTCGGCGTATTCTCGTTCGCGACACGCCCGCGATCGGCCATCGCGGCCGAGCCCCATTGCTTGCCGAACTCGGACAGTTCGCGCTCCGCCGCCGCACCGCCATTGGCCTTCACCGCATCGACCAGCGGCCGATCCGCGGCGAACAGGTCGACATCCTCGAACGGCGGCGACTGGTTGAAGACCTCGTGGGTCGCGAAGCTCGGCTGGGTCATGGTGCTTCCTCGGCGCGGAATCAGTTCCGGCGCGGCTGGATCGGGAAATCATAGGCCGCCCCGCCGGCCCCCGGCAGGGAAAAATGCCACCACTCCTTCGAATAGTTCACAAAGCCTTGCCTGGCCATCGCAGCCACCAGCCGCCTGCGCCAGACGCGCTGCTCGGAGGTGATCGCCGGTGCCGCGGTATGGCCCTTCGCATCGGTACAGTCGTAGCCGGTGCCCATGTCGACGCTGCCTTCCGGCGCGCGCGCTTCGACCGGCGCGGTGCAATCCGCATAGGCTCTTGATGGGTCGTATTTGGCGGAGTTGTCAGCCTTCAGATCGACCAAAGTGAGATCGAGCGCGGCGCCCGTCGAATGCTGCGACCGGCTCGCGATGTAGCCGAGGCGGAACAGCTCGGTCTTGGGAATTTTGGGATTGTAGCGCCGCTCGGCGGCGCTCTCGTGACCGTTCTGCGACCACTTGACCATGTCGAGCGAGGCCCGCGCCGGCCGGTAGCAGTCGAACATCTTGAGCGAGAGGTCTTGCGCCGCCAGCTCCTGCTGCACCGCCTTGAGCCGCAGCCCGACTTCGCGCTTCACCACGCACTCGCCGGCGTTGTAACCGGCGAGCTGACGGCCGACGAAATTGTTCGCCGTGGCGTAGCGGATGTCCTGGATGATGCTGGGAACGATGTCACGCAGATAGACGAAGCCGCCGGGGAGCGATTGGGCGTGGGCCGCGCTGATTGCTGCTGCAGCCAAGAGCACAGTCAGGATTGTTTTCACGAAATGCCCCCACATCGTCATGGCCGGGTTTATCCCGGCCATCCACGTTCTTTTGCGTCAAATGCGATAGAAGAACGTGGATGCCCGGGACAAGCCCGGGCATGACATCGAGGCCACGCCGCAGCGTCGGGACCGACAGATCAGGGGATAACTCACCGCCCCGGCTTTGGCCCTTGCCCCCCCATCCATCCGCGCCTATAGCTCTCGTTTTAATGACATCGAAATCGACCTTCGTCCTCGGCCACCGGCATTTGCTGGGCATCGAGGGCCTTTCCGCGGCCGACATCACCGGCCTCCTCGACCTGTCCGAAGAATATGTCGAGCTCAACCGCCAGGTTGACAAGAAGCGCACCGTCCTGCGGGGACGGACGCAGGTGAACCTCTTCTTCGAGGCCTCCACCCGGACCCAATCCTCGTTCGAGCTTGCGGGAAAGCGGCTCGGCGCCGACGTCATGAACATGTCGGTGTCCTCCTCGTCCATGAAGAAGGGCGAGACGCTGATCGACACCGCGATGACGCTGAACGCGATGCACCCGGATATCCTGGTGATGCGCCATCACGCCTCCGGCGCGGTGGAACTGCTGGCGCGCAAGGTTGACGGTTCCGTGATCAATGCCGGCGACGGCGCCCATGAGCATCCGACCCAGGCCCTGCTCGACGCGCTCACCATCCGCCGCAACAAGGGCCGGATCGAGGGGCTCGTGGTCGCGATCTGCGGCGATGTGCTGCATTCGCGCGTCGCCCGCTCGAACATCATCCTGCTCAACACGATGGGCGCCCGCGTCCGCGTGGTCGGCCCCACCACGTTGCTGCCGCCGGGCATCGAGCGGATGGGCGTCGAGGTCGCGCGCGACATGCGCGAGGGGCTCAACGGCGCCGACATCGTCATGATGCTGCGGCTGCAGCGCGAGCGCATGAACGGCTCCTTCGTGCCGTCCTCCAGCGAGTACTTCAACTATTTCGGGCTCGACCAGAAGAAGCTCGCCTACGCCAAGCCGGACGCACTCGTGATGCATCCGGGCCCCATGAACCGCGGCGTGGAGATCGACTCGATTGTGGCCGACGGCGCGCAGTCCCTGATCCGCGAACAGGTGGAGATGGGGGTGGCCGTGCGCATGGCCGTGCTGGAAGCGCTCGCCCGTAACCTGCCGAACGCGTGATGCCGATGTTGACCGATCGCCGCCCCATCCTGCTCGCCAACGCCCGCGTCGTCGATCCCTCCCGGGATTTCGACGGTGTCGGCGACGTCCTGATCGCCGACGGCGCCATCCGCGAGACCCGCCGCGGCATCGGCGCGGCCGGCGTCCCCGAAGGCACCGACATCGTCAACTGCTCCGGCAAGATCGTCGCGCCCGGCCTGATCGACATGCGCGCCTTCGTCGGCGAGCCCGGCTTCAGCCATCGCGAGACCTTTGCCACCGCGAGCCAGGCGGCCGCGACCGGCGGCATCACCACCATCATCTGCCAGCCCGACACCTCTCCGGTGATCGATAATTCGGCGACCGTCGACTTCGTGATGCGCCGCGCCCGCGACACCGCGATCGTCAACATCCAGCCGATGGCGGCGCTCACAAAGGGCATGCACGGCGATGAGATGACCGAGTTCGGTCTGCTCAAGGCCGCGGGCGCCGTCGCCTTCAGCGATGGCGTCAGAAGCGTGACCAATGCGCAGGTGATGCGCCGCGCGCTGACCTACGCCCGCGATTTCGACGCGCTGATCGTCCACTACACCGAGGACCCCGATCTCGTCGGCGAAGGCGTGATGAACGAGGGCGAGTTCGCATCGCGGCTCGGCCTGATGGGCATCCCGAATGCCGCCGAGGCCGTGATCCTCGAACGCGACATGCGCCTCGTGGCCTTGACCGGCGGCCGCTATCACGCGGCCTCGCTGACCTGCATCGACTCGCTCGAGATCCTCCAGCGCGCGCGCGACGCCGGGCTCGCCGTCAGCGCCTCGGTCTCGATCAACCATCTTGCGCTGAACGAGAACGACATCGGCCCCTACCGTTCGTTCCTGAAACTGTCGCCGCCGTTGCGGACCGAGGACGACCGCCGCGCACTGGTGGCCGCAATCGCCTCCGGCCTCCTCGACGTCATCATGTCCGACCACAATCCGCAGGACGTCGAGGTCAAGCGCCTGCCGTTCGCCGAAGCCGCTCCCGGCGCCGTTGGACTCGAGACCATGCTGCCCGCCGGCCTCCGCCTCGTGCATAATGGCGAGATGGAACTGAAGACGCTGATCCGCGCGATGTCGACCCGGCCGGCCGAACTGCTCGGCCTGCCCGGCGGAACCCTGCGCGCAGGCAGCCCGGCCGACGTCATTGTGATCGATCCCGACGTGCCCTGGGTGGTCGATCCCGCCGACCTCAAATCGCCCTGCAAGAACACTCCGTTCGACGAGGCCCGCTTTACAGGCCGCGTAGTGCGCACCATTGTCGGCGGACGCACGGTTTACGAGCATGTCTGACCTGTGCAATCGTTCGGCTCGGAAGTCGGGCCTTTGGAGCTGCCGCCATGGGGCTTGAAGCATTTTTGCCGGTGGCCTTCGTCATCGGCTACCTCCTCGGCTCGATCCCGTTCGGGCTGGTCCTAACCCGGCTCGCCGGCACCCAGGATATTCGCTCGATCGGCTCCGGCAGCATCGGCGCCACCAATGTGCTGCGCACGGGACGCAAGAGCCTTGCCGCGGGCACCCTGCTGTTCGACGCCCTCAAGGGCACCGTGGCCGTGGTGATCGCCGGCTACATTGCGGGACCCAATGCCGCGATGGTCGCCGGGCTCGGCGCGTTCCTCGGCCATCTGTTCCCGGTCTGGCTCAAGTTCCGGGGCGGCAAGGGCGTGGCCGTCTATATCGGCATCCTGATCGGCCTGTTCTGGCCCGGCGCCGTCGTGTTCTGCCTGATCTGGCTGGCGACCGCCTTCACCACCCGCTACTCCTCGCTCTCCGCGCTGGTGGCGGCGTTCGTCACGCCGATGTTCCTGTGGTGGTTCGGGCATCTCGCCTTGTCGGCGCTGACGGCACTGCTGACGCTGCTGCTGTTCTACGCGCACCGCGAGAACATCAAGCGCTTGCAGACCGGCAAGGAGAGCCGGATCGGCGAGAAGGCTTGAAGCCGGACATCTACGGATATCGAAGCGACCTTCTGCATTATATGTCAAATCCTGTTCGCAACTCGCCGCCGACCCGCAGCCAGCCGTAGCGAACGGGTTCCATGCCTGTCATCCTGACAGAGCAAATGGCGTTACACGGTTGCTCAGAATGAGCGAGAAGATTGACGGCACGCACGATGACGGTAGCTCGCAGGGCACTGCGGCAAGCCGACTGCTGTCGATGACCAGCATTTGGTCCGATGCGCCCGCACCGCCTCC
Organism: Bradyrhizobium sp. ERR14; assembly: GCF_014198235.1. Taxonomy (NCBI): domain Bacteria; kingdom Pseudomonadati; phylum Pseudomonadota; class Alphaproteobacteria; order Hyphomicrobiales; family Nitrobacteraceae; genus Bradyrhizobium; species Bradyrhizobium sp. ERR14. Next base: position 21,427 of record NZ_JACIHD010000020.1, read on the forward strand.
AGCGCCGAAGCCCGCCGCCGTTTCGCCGCCCGCTCCCGTCATGCCACTATCTGCGCCGGTCGAGGTCGTAGCGACGGCTGCCCGGGTCGAGCAGACGCGCTCCCGCCAATGGCCACCCCGAAGACTCTCGCTGGCGCTGCAGGGCGGCGGCACCTTTGCCGCCTTCACCTGGGGCGTGCTGGAGCGGCTGCTGGAAGAGCCGATCGAGATCGACACCATCAGCGGCGCCAGTGCCGGCGCCATCAATGCGCTCCTGCTCGCCTCCGGCCTTGCCGAAGGCGGCCGCGAAGCGGCACGGGCACGACTGAGCCGGTTCTGGCTCCGCCTGCTGCACGAGGCCTCGTTCCGCTCGCTGATGCTGGTCGGTGGCTTCTCGCCGGCGGGAAGCTCGGTCGCGTTCGGTCCGACGCTGCGCTCCGGCCAGTTCGATCCTTTCGATCTCGATCCGCTGCGACAGGCGCTGTCGCGCGACATCAATTTCGCCGCGCTGCTCAATCAGGACTGCCCGAAGCTCTTGATCGCGGCGACACGGATCCGCGACGGGCAGCAGCACATCTTCCGCAACGACGCCATCACCGCCGACGTCGCGCTGGCCTCGACCTGTCCGCCCCTGGTTCACTGCGCCGTCGAGATCGAGGGCGAAGCCTATTGGGACGGCGGCTTTGGCGGCAACCCGCCCTTGCTGCGGCTGGCGCAGGACACGACGACGTCCGATGTCCTGCTCGTCCAGGTCACGCCGGCGCGCGACAGCTACGTGCCGATCACGCTCGCCGCGATCGACCGCCGGCTCGACCAGATCGCGGCCAATGCCGCCCTCAATGCCGAGATCGCCGCGATCGCCTGGGCGCAGGCGCATGCAGCATCTTCGTTGCGGCTCACCCGGATCGCGGCAGAAGATTCCGTTGACGGCCTGGCGCAGCGCTCATCGACGGATCTCGGCCACAGCTTCATCCGGCTGTTGCACCGAAGCGGTCGCGCCGCTGCCGAGCGCTGACTCAGGCAAGATGCAAAGGCCGACGCGCCGCTCGCCGAGCCGGCCCAGTCCCTTGTCGCGTCCGAACCCGCGCTAGCCTGACTTCGCCATCGCGTTCTCCAGGAACCATGCCGCCGCGAGTGCGACCGGATCGTCGCCGAAGCGCGCGATCACCTGCACGCCGATCGGCAGGCCGCCCGCCTTCAGCACCGGCACGTTGACGCAAGGATTGCCCATCAGCGTCCACAGCCGGTTGTAGCGAGGATCGCCTGTCGTCGCGAGCTCCTTGGCCGGCGCGGTGCCGGGCGCGGAATAGGTCAGGAGCACGTCGACGCCCTCGAACAATTCGCCGAGCTCGCGGCGGCCACGACGGCTGATCCGGCGTGCCTCGTCATATTCCTTCGGCGTCAGATGGGCGGTGGCATCGAGGCTTGCCCGCAGCATCGGCGCGATCTCGTCGTGACGTTCGGAAAACTCCCAGGCCAGCGCGCGATGCGCCTCGAAATCCTGGACAATGGGATGGATGCGCCAGGCCTCCCGCACCGCCTCGGGCAGATCAATGGCCTGCACGCTGGCCCCGGCGCGCTCCGCCGCCTTGATCGCGGCCTGCAAGCCTTCTTCGGCCGCCGGTTCCACGGCACCGGCAAATTCCTGCCGGACGACGGCAATGCGTGGCGCCTTGGCCGGGACGATGCCGGAAAACTCGGTGCGGCCCGTCATCGCCAAAAGTCCGCGCGCAAGATCCTCCGCACGCGCGCCGAACAGGCCGACCGTGTCGAGCGCCCACGAATAGCACTTCACGCCGACCGTCGGCAGCATCCGGAACGACGGCTTGATCGCGGCCGTCCCGCAATAGGCCGCGGGCCGGATCACCGAGCCGCCGGTCTGGGTGCCCAGCGCCAGCGGGATCATGCCGGCACCGACCGCTGCCGCAGAGCCCGAGGACGAGCCGCCCGGCGAATGGCCGAGATTATGCGGATTGAGCGTCGGGGTCGGATCGCGCGAGGCAAACGCCGTGGTCGTGGTCTTGCCGATGATGGTGGCGCCTGCCCGCTTCAGCATCATGACAACAGGCGCATCGCTGCGCGGCTGCCAGCCGCGATAGATCTCCGAGCCCATCTCGGTCGGCATATTGGCGGTGTCGATGATGTCCTTGATGCCAACCGCGATGCCCCGCAGCGGGCCGGAGGCCTGCGCCTTCGCGGATTTGTCATGACGGACGAAGGCGCGAACGTCCTTCTCTTTGGCCTCGATCGCCGCATGCGACTGGGCGATGGCGGCATCGGGCGAGAGCTCGCCCGCTTCGATGCGGCGCTGGAGGTCGGCGAGTGAGATCATGGCAATACCCTTCTTATTGGGATCGCTTTTAGCATCGGGGCGAGGCCACGCAAGCGCACGCCGCTGTTGCGCAACGCCCTCAGGTTGTTCCATGCTGCGGCCACAAGGAGACGCCGTGGACGCCATCAATCCGAGCGTGGAGCTGACCGAAGCTGAGCGGATCGACCGCATGCGGCTGATCCGCTCCGACAATGTCGGACCGCGCACCTTCCGTTCGCTGGTCGATCATTTCGGCAGCCCGCGCGCCGCACTGGAGCGGCTGCCTGATCTGGCGCGCCGCGGCGGCGCGCAGCGGTCTGGGCGCATCTATAGCGCGGACGAGGCCAGGGCCGAGCTCGCCGCCAGCCGCAAATTCGGCATCGCCTGGCGCGCACCCGGCGAGGACGGCTATGCGGCCCGGCTGGCGATGATCGACGATGCGCCGCCGCTGCTCGCGGTGCGCGGCGATACGAAGACCTTGATGCGGCCGATGATCGCCATCGTCGGCTCGCGCAACGCCTCCGGCGCCGGGCTGAAATTCGCAGGCCTGCTGGCGCGCGAGCTCGGCGAAGCCGGATTCATCGTCATCTCAGGGCTCGCCCGCGGCGTCGATCAGGCCGCCCATCGCGCCAGCGTCGCAAGCGGCACGATCGCGGTGCTCGCCGGTGGACATGATTGCATCTATCCGCCCGAGCATGGCGACCTGCTCGCAGCGATCCTCGACCACGCCGGCGCTGCGATTTCCGAGATGCCACTCGGCCACGACCCGCGCGCCCGCGACTTTCCCCGCCGCAACCGCCTGATCTCGGGCGCCTCGCTCGGCGTCGTCGTGGTGGAAGCGGCGCACCGCTCGGGCTCGCTGATCACCGCGCGCATGGCGGCCGAACAGGGCCGCGAGGTGTTCGCGGTGCCGGGCTCGCCACTCGATCCGCGTGCCGCCGGCGCCAATGATCTGATCAAGCAGGGCGCGACCCTCGTCACGGAAGCTGCCGACATCATCAACGCTGTCGCACCGATCATGGAGCGGCCGCTGATGCACCCCGTCAGCGAGCCCGACAGCGAGCCGTTCGAGAGCGATCCGCAAAGCCATGACCGCAACCAGATCACCGGCCTGCTCGGCCCCACCCCGATCTCGATCGACGATCTCGTGCGGATGTGCGGCGCCTCACCTGCGATCGTGCGCACCGTGCTGCTGGAGCTCGAGCTCGCCGGCAAGCTGGAGCGTCACGGCGGCGGGCTGGTGTCGCTGCTTTAGCTCTCGTTGCGCTCGTCGAACTTCGTCCGCGCCGCCGCGATCTGCTGCTGATGCGCGATCGCCCACTCGCCGAGCGCCTTCACCGGCTGTTGGAGACCACGGCCGAGATCGGTCAACTCATAGTCGACCCGCGGCGGGATGGTGGGGAAGATCGTGCGCGTAACGAGGCCGTCGCGCTCCAGCCCCCGCAGCGTCAATGTCAGCATGCGCTGCGAGATGCCGTTGATCATGCGCTTAAGCTCGTTGAAGCGCTTCGGCCCGTCGCTCAGCATCATGATGACGAACACGCTCCATTTGTCACCGACGCGAGAAAGCACGGAGGCGACCCCACGGCAGTCCGCATGGTCGGGATGCGGCATTGGATCGGGCCTCGGCGTCGCAGGAAAACCAGTGTTCCTAGGTTTCAAAGATGTGCCCATGGCTCAAAAAAGTGCGTTCTTGCGGGGTTTTCGATAGTCACTCATGTAGCTCTGGTTACAAACTTATACCAGGGTGACCCCAAATGAAACTGCTTCATCTCGACTCCAGCGTGCTCGGCCCCCACTCCGTCTCCAGGCAGGTCTCTGCCGCCATCGTCGACCGGCTCCGGCAGGCGACGCCCTCACTGGACATCACTTATCGCGACCTGACCCAGACCCCGCTGGCCCACCTCTCGGGATCGCACCTCGCCGCCGCGCAAGGCGCGCCCGCGCCGGCGGAACTCGGACCCGACCTCGCCGCGAGCGCAGCTGCGCTGGATGAGTTCCTGGCCGCCGACATCGTCGTGATCGGCGCGCCCATGTACAACTTCACCATTCCCAGCCAGCTCAAGGCCTGGATCGATCGCATCCTGGTGGTGGGGAAGACCTTCAAATACGGCGCAGCCGGGCCCGAGGGGCTCGCCGGCGGCAAGCGCGTGATCGTGGCGATCTCGCGCGGCGGCTATTATGGCGCGGAGACGCCGTATGCGGCCGGCGAGCATCTCGAAACCTATCTGCGCTGGGTGTTCGGCTTCATGGGCATCACCGGCGTCGAATTCATTCCGGCCGACGGAGTCCAGGTCGGCCCGGACCACCGCGAGAAGTCGCTGGCCGGCGCCCTTCAGGCAGCCACCAGCCTGCGCGCGGCATAGTCCTCGCGAGCGCAGAACCGTCCGGCGCAACACACGATCTGCGCCGGACGACTTAAGGCTCGGAGGAGCGATCAACCGCGATAGATCGGCGCGCCGCTCGGCGAGGCCACCGCGCCGCCGTCGACGAAGATCTCCTGGCCTTGTACGTGCGCGGAATCATCGGAGGCGAGGAACAGCACCGTCTTCGCAACGTGATCGGTTTCGCCGATGCGCCCCAGAGGCGTCGACAGCGCGATCCGTTTCTCGAACGCCTTCTCGGCTTCCGGTGTTGCCGTTGCAGGTCCCCAGATCGGCGTGCGGGTCGCGCCGGGGGCGACCACGTTGACGCGGATGCCGCGCGGCGACAGCTCCGAGGCCATGATCCGCGCCATCGCGCGCACGCCGGCCTTCGCGGCGCCGTAAGCCGAGTAGCCGGGAATGCCGAGGACTGAGATCACCGAGCCGTTGAGGATGATCGAGGCATTGTCGCTGAGATAAGGCAGTGCCGCCTGCACCGTGAAGAATACGCTTGTCAGGTTCGTGCTGATGACCTTCTCGAAGACCTCGAGCGTGGCCGAGCCGAGCGGCGTGCCGCCGGCGATGCCGGCGTTGGCGAACACGATGTCGAACTTGCCGAACTTCTCGGCGCCCTGCTTGATCGCAGCTTCCGTCGCGGCGATGTCGGTGGCGTCCGCGGCGAGCGCGAGCGCGTTCGGCCCGAGCTCCTTGGCCGCCGCCTCCAGCGTCTGTTTGTTGCGTCCGGTGATCACCACCTTGGCGCCTTCGGCCACGAACAGTTTTGCGGTCGCAAGGCCAATGCCGCTGTTGCCGCCGGTGATCAGGGCCGTCTTGTTCTTCAGTCTCACGTTCGCCTCCAGTGGTTGCATCATAAAACTATGTTGCCATCTAGGGCACATGGTTTTATCATGCAACCACACAAGCGCGTGATCGGCACACCGATCGTGCGAACGCGACAGGACCGGAACGATGGTGAAACGAACCAGCTTCGAGGGCGATGCCTGCCCGATCGCGAGGTCGCTGGACGCGCTCGGCGATTGGTGGTCGCTGCTGATCATCCGCGAGGCGCTGTTCGGCCTGCGCCGCTTCGGCGAATTCCAGAGCAAGCTCGGCATGGCCAAGAATATTTTGTCGGTCCGGCTGCGCTCGCTGGTCGACCACGGCATCCTGGCAACCGCCCCCGCCTCCGACGGCAGCGCCTACCAGGAATATGTGCTGACGCCGAAGGGCCGCGGCACCTTCCCGATCCTGGTGGCGCTCAGGCAATGGAGCGAGGAGTTCGACGACGCGCCTGAGGAGATCGCGACCATTTTGGTGGATCGCGCCAAGGGCCGCCCGGTGAAGAAGCTGGAAATGCGCGCGGAGGATGGCCGGCTGCTTAGCCCGGCGGATACGACTCTGAAGCCACGGCCGGCGTCGCGACGGCGGTCGGCGTGACGAGCCCGGCTCTCGCCACACCGTCAATGCGAGGAACCCTTGCGACGAAGCAATCCAGACTGCCGCCGCGGAAAGACTCTGGATTGCTTCCGCCTTCGCCAAGGCTTCGGCGGACAAGTCGCTGCGCTCGCAAATGACGGGGATAGAACGGCGCCCATATCTTGCACCGTCACCCTGAGGTGCTCGCCTCTTCGGCGAGCCTCGAAGGGCGACGGCCCGGCTGCATCCCGGCCGTGCATCCTTCGAGGCTCCCGGCGCGATGCCTTGCATCGCGCCACTCGCGCCTCAGGATGACGGGTTGGATAATGCCCTCACGACAGCTTGCGCTTGCTCCGCAGCCTCAGATGCTCGTCGGCCTCGAGCTTGGTCATGCCCAGGAGATAATGCAGCACGTCGAGCTTGTGGCGCTCGGCGAGCTTGCGCAAGGCCCCGACCTGCTCGGCGATGAAGGCGACGGCCTCGTCCACGCCGCCCTCCCCCGGTTCCTCGTGACGCGAGCCTCCCGGCGCGCCTGATGCGGCGCGCGCCCGTTTCTTTCCCGGCCTAGTCACCAGACCCCACCCGAATCCATGCCCCGCGGAAACATTACGCCGATAGCGATCGCAACTCCAAGGTGGTATTTTGCAACTTTCTCGATATGAAACTTTTCCCATCCGGGCGGCTTTCAACAGCCTTCGATTTGACAGCGAGGGCCTCACCACCCATGTTCGGGGCGAAACGGCCGACCCGAGTCCTTTCGTTTTCGGCCTCAGATTTTCCCGTAAGTTACTGGAACTACATGAATATCGTCATTGTGGAGTCGCCGGCGAAAGCCAAGACGATCAACAAATATTTGGGCTCGTCCTATGAGGTTCTGGCCTCGTTCGGCCATGTCCGCGACCTGCCCGCGAAGAACGGCTCCGTCGATCCCGACGCCAATTTCAAGATGATCTGGGAGGTCGACCCCAAGGCGGCCGGCCGGCTCAACGACATCGCCAAGTCCCTGAAGAACGCCGACCGCCTGATTCTCGCCACCGACCCTGATCGCGAGGGCGAGGCCATCTCCTGGCACGTGCTCGAGGTGCTGAAGGAAAAGCGTGCGCTGAAGGACCAGAAGATCGAGCGGGTGGTGTTCAACGCCATCACCAAGCAGGCGGTCTCGGACGCGATGAAGCATCCGCGCCAGATCGACGGCGCGCTGGTCGACGCCTATATGGCGCGCCGGGCGCTGGACTATCTGGTCGGCTTCACCCTCTCCCCGGTGCTGTGGCGCAAGCTGCCGGGCGCCCGCTCCGCCGGCCGCGTGCAGTCGGTGGCGCTGCGCCTCGTCTGCGACCGCGAACTCGAGATCGAGAAGTTCGTCGCGCGCGAATATTGGTCGCTGATCGCGACCCTGCTCACCCCGCGCGGCGATGCGTTCGAGGCCCGCCTGGTCGGCGCCGACGGCAAGAAGATCCAGCGCCTCGACATCGGAACCGGCGCGGAAGCCGAAGACTTCAAGAAGGCGCTGGAGACGGCCGCCTACACCGTGACCTCGGTCGATGCGAAGCCGGCCCGGCGCAATCCGCAGGCGCCCTTCACCACCTCGACGCTGCAGCAGGAAGCCAGCCGCAAATACGGCTTTGCGCCGGCGCACACGATGCGCATCGCCCAGCGCCTTTATGAGGGCATCGACATCGGCGGCGAGACCACCGGACTCATTACTTATATGCGTACCGACGGCGTGCAGATCGCCCCCGAGGCGATCACCCAGGCGCGCAAGGTGATCGGCGAGGATTACGGCAACGCCTACGTGCCGGACGCGCCGCGCCAGTACCAGGCCAAGGCCAAGAACGCCCAGGAAGCGCACGAAGCGATCCGCCCGACCGACATGTCGCGCCGCCCCGACAGCATGAGCCGCAAGCTCGATGCCGATCAGGCTAAACTCTATGAGCTGATCTGGAAGCGCACCATCGCGAGCCAGATGGAATCGGCCGAGCTGGAGCGCACCACCGTCGACATCACGGCGAAGGCAGGCTCCCGCACGCTGGAGCTGCGTGCCACCGGCCAGGTGGTCAAGTTCGACGGCTTCCTCGCGCTCTACCAGGAAGGCCGCGACGACGAGGAGGACGAGGATTCCCGCCGCCTGCCCGCGATGAGCCCGAACGACGCGCTCAAGCGGCAGAGCCTGTCCGTCACGCAGCATTTCACCGAGCCGCCGCCGCGCTTCTCCGAGGCTTCGCTGGTCAAGCGCATGGAAGAGCTCGGCATCGGCCGGCCCTCGACCTATGCCTCGATCCTGCAGGTGCTGAAGGACCGCGGCTACGTCAAGCTGGAGAAGAAGCGCCTGCACGGCGAGGACAAGGGCCGCGTCGTGATCGCGTTCCTCGAGAGCTTCTTCGCCCGCTACGTCGAATACGATTTTACGGCCGGTCTCGAAGAGCAGCTCGACCGCATCTCCAACAACGAGATCTCCTGGCAGCAGGTGCTGAAGGATTTCTGGACGGGCTTCATCGGCGCCGTCGACGAAATCAAGGATCTGCGCGTAGCCCAGGTGCTCGACGTGCTCGACGAGATGCTGGGCCAGCACATCTATCCGCCCCGCACGGATGGCGGCGATATCAGGCAGTGCCCGAGCTGCGGCAATGGCCGGCTGAATCTCAAGGCCGGCAAGTTCGGCGCCTTCGTCGGCTGCTCGAATTATCCGGAGTGCCGCTACACCCGTCAGCTCGCCGCCGATGGCGAAGCGACCGCTGACCGTTCGCTCGGCCAGGACCCCGAGACGGGTCGCGATGTCTGGGTCAAGGCCGGCCGCTTCGGGCCCTATATCCAGCTCGGCGAGCAGAAGGATTATGAGGAAGGCGAGAAGCCGAAGCGCGCCGGCATTCCGAAGGGCACCTCGCCCGGCGATGTCGAGCTCGAGCTTGCGCTGAAGCTATTGTCGCTGCCGCGCGAGATCGGCAAGCATCCGGAGACCGGCCAGCCGATCACCGCAGGCCTCGGCCGCTTCGGGCCGTTCGTCAAGCATGAGAAGACCTATGCCAGCCTGGAGGCCGGCGACGAAGTGTTCGACATCGGCCTCAACCGCGCAGTGACGCTGATCGCGGAAAAGGTCGCCAAGGGCCCGAGCCGCCGGTTCGGCGCCGATCCCGGCAAGGCGATCGGCGATCATCCCTCGCTCGGCACCGTCACCGTGAAGAGCGGCCGCTACGGCGCCTATGTCACCGCGGGCGGCGTCAACGCGACGATCCCCGCCGAGTTCGAAAAGGACACCGTCACGCTGGCCCAGGCGATTGCGCTGATCGACGAGCGCGCAGCCAAAGGCGGCGGCAAGAAGCCGAAGAAGGCGGCGAAGCCGGCCAAGGCCAAGAAGACTACGGAGAAGGCTGCGGACGGCGATGACGCCGCACCGAAACCGAAAAAGGCCGCCGCGAAGAAGGCGGCCAAAACCAAATCCGAATCCACCAGCAAGGCGCGCGCAGCCGTGTCGTCGACCGCAAAAACGTCGCCGACCAAGGCCGCCGCCCCCAAGGCTCCGGCCAAGAAGAGCGCCGGCAAGACTTGAGATCAAGAATTAGAGGTTAAGTGAAACGCAAGAATGACCGTGGCTTTCCCGACAGGCAAGCCATCGTCGCCTTCATCAAGGCAAATCCCGGAAAGGTCGGGACCCGCGAAATTGCGCGCGAGTTCGGCCTGAAGAACGCCGATCGCGTCGAGCTCAAGCGCATATTGCGCGAGCTCGCCGACGACGGAACCATCAAGAAGAAGCGCCACAAGGTGTCCGAGCCGGACGCGCTGCCGCCGACGCTGGTCGCCGACATTACCGGCCGCGACGCCGACGGCGAATTGATCGCCTCCCCCACCGAATGGGACGAGGTCGAGAGTGGCGAGCCCCCCAAAATCCGCATCCAGATGCCGCGCCGGCCGAAGCCAGGCACCGTCGCCGGCGTCCGCGACCGCGTGCTGCTGCGCGTCGAGCGCACGGACGACACCGAAGGCCCGGCCTATCGCGGCCACATCATCAAGGTCTTCGACAAGGCCAAGAGCCGCATCCTCGGCGTGTTCCGCGCGCTTCCCGAAGGCGGCGGACGGCTCGTCCCCGTCGACAAGAAGTCCGCCGACCGCGAGCTGAACATCGCCGCGGCCGACACGCACGGCGCGCAGGACGGCGATCTCGTCAGTGTCGACATCGTCCGAACGCGCAGCTTTGGGCTGGCGTCCGGCCGCGTGAAAGAGAAGCTCGGCTCGGTCAAGTCGGAGAAGGCGATCAGCCTGATCGCGATCTACGCCCACGACATCCCGCTGCAATTCTTGCCTGCCGCCGAGCGCGAGGCAGAAGCCGCTGAGCCCGCGAACCTGAAGGGCCGCGAGGATTGGCGCGACGTGCCGCTTCTCACCATCGATCCGCCCGACGCCAAGGATCATGACGACGCGGTGCATGCTGAGGCCGATCCCGATCCCAACAACAAGGGCGGCTTCATCGTCAACGTAGCCATTGCCGATGTCAGCTTCTACGTCCGGCCGGGCAGCGCGCTCGACCGCGACGCGCTCGACCGCGGCAATTCGGTCTACTTCCCCGACCGCGTCGTACCGATGCTGCCCGAGCGCATCTCCAACGATCTCTGCTCGCTGGTGCCGGGCGAGCCGCGTGGCGCGCTCGCGGTGCGCATGGTGCTCGGCCCCGACGGTCGCAAGCGCTCGCACAGCTTCCACCGCATCCTGATGCGCTCGGCGGCAAAGCTGAGCTACGCGCAGGCGCAGGCCGCGATCGACGGACGGCCCGACGACACCACCGGCCCCCTGCTCGATCCAATCTTGAAACCGCTCTACGCCGCCTATGCCTGCGCCAAGCGCGCGCGCGACGAGCGCGATCCGCTCAATCTCGATCTGCCCGAGCGCAAGATCCTCTTGAAGAGCGACGGCACGGTCGACCGCGTCGTCGTCCCTGAGCGGCTCGATGCGCACAAGCTGATCGAGGAGTTCATGATCCTCGCCAACGTCGCGGCGGCCGAGATGCTGGAGAAGAAGTCGCTCCCGCTGATCTACCGCGTGCACGACGAGCCGACCTTGGAGAAGGTCCACGCGCTCGCGGAATTCCTGGAGACGCTCGACGTTCCCTTCGCCAAATCAGGCGCGCTGCGTCCCACCACATTCAACCGCGTGCTGGCCCAGCTCGAGGGCCACGATTACTATCCCTTGGTCAGCGAAGTGGTGCTGCGCGCCCAGGCGCAGGCCGAATACTCCTCGGAGAATTACGGGCACTTCGGCCTGAATTTGCGCCGCTACGCGCATTTCACTTCGCCGATCCGCCGCTATGCCGACCTCGTGGTGCATCGCGCGCTGGTCCGCGCGGTCGGCCTCGGCGAAGGCGCCCTGCCCGACAGCGAGACGCCGGAAACCTTAAGCGAGGTCGCAGCCCACATCTCGGTGACCGAGCGGCGCGCGATGAAGGCGGAACGCGAGACCGTCGACCGGCTCATTGCCCATCACCTGGCTGATCGCATCGGCGCGAGTTTCCAGGGCCGGGTCTCCGGCGTCACCCGCGCCGGCCTGTTCGTCAAGCTCGCTGAGACTGGTGCGGACGGCCTGATCCCGATCCGATCCCTCGGCACGGAATATTTCAACTATGACGAGGGCCGACACGCCCTCGTCGGCACGCGCAGCCGCACCATGTATCAGCTGGGGGACGTGGTCGACGTCCGCCTGATCGAAGCAGCGCCGATCGCGGGCGCGCTGCGCTTCGAGCTGCTGTCGTCCTCCAGTGAGACCGCGCCGCGCGAACGCAGGTCATCCGGTCCGCAGCGCCGCCCCTCATTCAAGGCGCATCCCGGACGCGGCCCGGATAGAAAACGCAAGCCGCCGAAGCCAAAATCCGGCAAACCGAAGGGCCAGGGAAAGAATAAAGGAAAGAACAAGGGAAAAGGCGGCGGTAAAAAGGGCAAAGCATGGTGACGATGAGCACGGCCCCAAAAATCTGGACGCGCGAGACGGGTCTCGTCGAGAAGCGCGATCTATGGACGGCGATGAAGCGCGGCTTTCGCGGCCGCTGCCCGCGCTGTGGCGAAGGCAGATTGTTCCGCGCCTTCCTGAAGACATCAGACGATTGCGCCAGCTGCGGCCTCGATTTCACGCCGCACCGCGCCGACGATCTGCCCGCCTATCTCGTCATCGTCATCGTCGGTCACATCGTGGTGCCCACGATCCTCTGGATCGAGACCAATTACACGACGCCGGTCTGGCTCAGCTTCGCGGCCTATCTGCCCTTCACCTTCGTCGCCTCGCTTGCGCTGCTGCAGCCGGTCAAGGGAGCTGTGGTCGGCCTGCAATGGGCTCTGCTCATGCACGGGTTTGACGAGAACCCTCCGGATGGTATTCCGCCTGTGTAAGCAAGAAGCAAAAAGCGTTTGGGTGAGGACATGACGGATATTGCGCAGGTCGCGGAGAAGGCCAAGGTCCACGAGGAAAAGGAAGCCGATCATCATCCCTATTTCCGTCCGAGGGATGCGGCAACGCTGATCCTGGTCGACCGCAGCGGCGCCATTCCGAAGGTGCTGGTCGGCAAGCGCCACGACAAGGTGGTGTTCATGCCCGGCAAGTTCGTCTTCCCGGGCGGACGCGTCGACAAGGCCGACTATCGCGTGCCCTGCGCTGCGCCCATCACCGCCGAGCTGGAGGCCAATCTCGCCAAGGGCAGCCCGAAGACGCCGGCCTCGCGCGCGAAGTCGCTCGCCATTGCCGCGATCCGCGAGGCCTGCGAAGAAACCGGTCTCTGCCTCGGGCGCACGGCCGAGGGCAAAGTGACAAAGCTCGACGGGCCCTGGAAGCCGTTCGCCGATGCAGGCCTCCTGCCCGATCCCTCCAGCCTGTTCCTGATCGCGCGCGCGATCACCCCACCCGGCCGCGTCAAGCGGTTCGACACGCGCTTCTTCACCGCGGACGCCTCCGCGATCACCCACCGCGTCGACGGCGTGATCCATGCCGATGCCGAACTGGTCGAGCTGGTCTGGGTCGAGCTCGGCTCGAAGCCGCTGGCCGATTTGCATCCGATGACGCGCAACGTGCTCAACGAGCTCCATACCCGCCTTGCCACCGGCCCGCTGCGCCACGATGCGCCAGTCCCGTTCTTCCATTTCTACGGCGGCAAGATGCAGAAGGATATTTTGGGCTAGTCAGTCCGCGTCCGGCTCGGTGCCGACATAATCGCGCGCCGGCAGCTTGAGGACGCGGCCGATCTCGCTTGCGAGCTGATCGGCCTCCTCACGACGCGTGAAGCTCTGAAGCGTGATCGGCTCGATGCCCTTGTTGCCGCAGAGATTGACGTCGTACGTCGTCAGATCCGTGTCGTAGTCGTCGGTGACGCTGATGAAGTGATAGTCGGCGAGACTGCGCGACGAGCGGATGTTCAGCGGGCCGAACTGCCTGGTGATCACGATCTGGCGCAGCGTCTCGTTGAGCACGACGAAGTAGCGGAACGTCAGCAGGATGATGCCGGGGATGCCGACGAGCAGCCCGAACCCCGTGAACACCAGCACCGGCACGAGATCGTCGGCGAGCCTTCCAAAACCGAAAAAGTCCTGGCGCAGGCCGAGCGCAACGTTCCACAGCAGATAGCCACTTGCCGCCAGCAGCGGCAGCGACAACAGCCGGCCGACCCATGGCATGGGCCGGTCGATGCGGACGATGCCGCCGTCCACGGTCATTGCGCCGGCCATTGAAGCGTCTCCTCGCGGGGTCATGGCTTGGTCGGCGCGAGCAGCGGATTGGTTCGACGTGACGCCTCGATGCGGGGCTGGTCAAGCTGCTCTGGGTCGAGCTCGGCTCAAAAGCGCTCACCGATCTGCATCCGATGACGCGCAAGCTGCTCAACGCTACAGCCCGCTCCGCCGCGATGCGCCGGTGCCGTTCTTCCATTTCTATGGCGGAAGGATGCGACGAGATGTGCTAGGTGAAGGGAAAGAGCGCTTGAACAACCGGAGGATCGGATGATGCGCTTCGTAAGGCCTCTGCTCGCTTCCGTGGCGTTGTGCGGCCTGCTCTCGCCGCCCGCCCGTGCGGAGCTCGACGTCGCCAGATTGAAGCAAACCATCGAGACCGCCTTCGAGAGCGAATACCCGAAGCTCGACGCGCTCTATAAGGACATCCACGCCCATCCCGAGATTGCCTTCCAGGAGGAGAAGACCGCGGCGAAACTCGCCGGTGAGATGCGTGCGATTGGTTTTGAAGTCACCGAGCACGTCGGCAAGACGGGCCTTGTTGCCATCTACAGGAACGGTGACGGTCCCACCATCATGGTTCGCACCGAGCTCGATGCGCTGCCCATGGAGGAGAAGACCGGCCTGCCCTATGCCAGCCGCGACAAGCAGATCTGGCAGGGCCGCGAGACATTCGTCGCCCATAGCTGCGGCCATGACATCCACATGGCGAGCTGGGTCGGCACGGCGAAGACCCTGGTCGGCATCAAGGACCAGTGGCACGGTACGCTGATGTTCATCGCGCAGCCCGCCGAGGAAGAGGTCGCGGGCGCAAGGGCGATGATCGCCGATGGCCTGTTCACCCGCTTTCCGAAACCCGATGCGGGGTTTGCCCTGCACGACAGCAGTGGAGCCTACGGCTCCGTCACCTACAGGGTCGGGGTCGGATCGTCGAATGTCGACGGTCTGTTCATCAGATTCGTCGGCCGCGGCGGCCATGGCGCGATCCCGCAGGCGACGATCGATCCCGTGATGATGGCATCGCGCTTCGTCGTCGACGTCCAGAGCGTGATCAGCCGCGAGAAGGACCCGACCGAATTCGGCCTTGTCACCATCGGCGCGATCCACGCCGGCACCGCCGGCAACATCATCCCCGACGAGGCCAGGGTGATCGGCACGATCCGCAGCTTCAAGCCGCAGGTGCGCGCGAGGATGCTGGCCGGGATCGAGCGGACGGCGAAAGCGGTGGCGGCGATGGCGGATGCACCGGCGCCTGAAATCCACCTCGACGAAGGGACCAAGGCGGTGGTGAACGATGCCGGTGTGGTCGGCCAGGCCGAGCGGGTGCTGAAAGCGGCCTTCGGCGACAAGTTCAACGTCAGCCCTGCGAACACGACCAGCGAAGACTACTCGGAATATGTCAACGCCGGCGTGCCGTCGATGTTCTTCAACATCGGCGTTTATGAGCCCGACCGCGTCGCCGCCGCGCGCAATGGCAGCGGCCCGCCGCTTCCCGGCAATCACTCGCCGCAATTCGCCCCGGTGCCGAAACCGACCATCCAGACCGGCGTCAGCGCGATGACGCTCGCCGTGCTGAGCGCCTTCGATCAAAGGGCTCGGCGGCAGTAGTCCTCTCGCCTCGGTGTCTGCGGCTTGATCGATTCTCAGATGCGCAATTGCATCTCGCCGCGACGTGGCGGCCCGGAATGACGCGAACGTGCTGAGGTTTGGTCGAAAAACGAAAAAATCTTCCCGCCTCCCCCGATGGCGGAGTTCCGCCGCATGCCTATGTCTTCCCGAGCGTCACCAAGAACGGACACCGGGCGATGGCACAACGGCAACTCAAGCTTGGCGCGTTCATGCGCCCGATCAGCATCCACACCGGCGCCTGGCGCTATCCCGGGGCCTGGCCGGACGCCAATTTCAACTTCTCGCACATCAAGACGCTGATCCAGAAGCTCGAGGCCGGCAAGTTCGACGCCTTCTTCATGGCCGATCACCTCGCCGTGCTGAACATGCCGGTCAATGCGCTCAAGCGCAGCCACACGGTGACCTCGTTCGAACCGTTCACCCTGCTGTCGGCGCTCTCGGCCGTCACCGAGCGGATCGGCCTGATCGCGACGGGCTCGACCACGTTTGACGAACCCTATCACGTCGCGCGCCGCTTCGCCTCGCTCGATCATCTCAGCGGCGGCCGCGCCGGCTGGAACATCGTCACGACATCGAACCCGGACGCGGCCCTGAATTTCGGCCTCGACGACCACATGGAGCATGCCGAGCGCTACAAGCGCGCACGTGAGTTCTACGATGTCGTCACGGGCCTGTGGGATTCCTTCGCCGACGATGCCTTCGTGCGCGATGTCGAGAGCGGGCTATTTTTCGATCCCGCGAAGATGCACACGCTCGACCACAACGGCAAATATCTGAAGGTGCGCGGCCCCCTCAACATTGCCCGTCCCGTGCAGGGCTGGCCGGTGATCGTGCAGGCCGGCGCCTCCGAAGATGGCAAGCAGCTCGCGGCAGAGACGGCGGAAGCCGTGTTCACCGGCGGCGGCAGCCTCGCCGACGGACAAAAGCTCTATGCCGACGTCAAGGGCCGCATGGAGAGGATCGGCCGCGATCCCGAGCATCTGAAGATCCTGCCCGGCGCATTCGTGGTGGTCGGCGACAGCGTCGATGAGGCCAAAGAGAAGCGCACGCTGCTCGACAGCCGCGTGCATTACGACAGCGCCATCGCCTCGCTCTCGGTCATCCTCGGCACCGATGCCTCGGGCTTCGACCCCGACGGCCAACTGCCTGACATCCCCGAGACCAACGCCAGCAAGAGCGGCCGGCAGCGCATGGTCGACCTCGCCAAGCGCGACAAGCTCACCGTGCGCCAGCTCGCCCAGCGCGTCGGCGGCTATGGCGGGCTGTCCTTCGTCGGCACGGCCAAAACCATCGCCGACCAGATGGAGGAATGGCTGGTCGGGCGCGGCTCCGACGGCTTCAACATCATGTTCCCGTTCCTGCCCGCCGGCCTCGACGATTTCGTCGACAAGGTCGTCCCGGAGCTGCAGCGGCGCGGGATTTTCCGGAAAGAGTATGAAGGGCCCACTTTGAGGGAGAATCTGGGCCTGCCGCGGCCGAAAAACCGGTTCTTCGAGGGGTAATCGGGCCGTTTTGGGGGGCTTTTGCCGCTAGAGCCCCGTACGGGGGCTCTAGGTTGTTGTTTTTGACGCGTTTTCTTGACGCGAACCGGTGCCCACTTCGCTTGAAAACGCTTCGAAACCTTGACATCAGGCGGTTTCTGGCTAGGTTGCCGGCCAACGCGGGCCGTTTGGCCGGCTCCAGATTCCCTTCATTTCTGAGGTTCTGAACATGGCCAAAGCGGTCACCATCAAGGTCAAGCTCGTGTCCTCGGCCGACACCGGCTTCTACTACGTCGCCAAGAAGAATTCGCGCACCATGACCGACAAGCTGGTCAAGAAGAAGTACGATCCCGTGGCGCGCAAGCACGTCGAATTCCGCGAAGCCAAGATCAAGTAAGATCGCGGACAAGCTGCTGAGTTTTGCGGGGCCCTCACGGGCCCCGTTTTTCTTTACCTATCCTTCTCCGTTATCCTGAGGCGCGAGCCGTGCGATGCAAAGCATCGCGCGGAGAGCCTCGAAGGATGAACGGCCGAGATGCGGCCGGGCTGTCGCCCTTCGAGGCTCGCCCTGCGGGAAACCGCAGGACGAGCACCTCAGGGTGACGGTCAGAGAGCGCGAGCCGCCGCCACATCGGCGCGCTGCGCTGCAGAGTCGTTCCCAACCGCTTCGCTTCCGCCTTCGTTCTTCGAGCTTCGGTGGACAAGCCGCCCAGCAAGCGCATTCTCTTGTTGGTTGCCATGGCGATGGCGAATTTATCGCTAAGCGATCCCTCAACCCCCGGTTGCTCAATCCTAAATGTCTGTTACCGTGCACATACCGGCACGGAATTTCCGTCCGGATTTGGGAAGGACATGGTCATGAGATTGTCATCGAGCCTTGTCGTGCCTTCAACCATCGCAGCCTTGTCGACTATCCTGCTGTGCGCCCCGGCCGCATCGCAAATCCCGACCGGCTCCGCCGCCACGCTTCCCCCTGTCACGGTCGATGCGCCGAAACAGGTGGCAAAGCCCCACGTGTCGGAGCGGGGAGCAAACACAACGGCGCCTCGTCGGACTGCGTCAACCACTCGAACGGCAACCGCGCGCACGCCTTCCTATGCACCGAGTTCTGTGATGGGGAGGATAGCCAGCCTGGAGAAAGTCGCCAGCAGCTGCAACGGTGGCTGTGCATCAAGCTTCCGGCACGGCAAGGAGCCGTGGATCGGATGCAGCGAGTCGGGCGGCAATGTGAACTATGGACCCTTCTCGCCAACGTGCCGAGACACCATCACCCATTCATCCTACGAGAATTGCGTCGAGACGAAGGTGTTCCTGGGCGAATTTCGAAACAGAGCCCACTGGTTTTGCAGCAGCCTGCAGGCCGGCAACAGGTTCAAGGTCGCCGATCTCAAGCGCTCAGGACATCGCTAGTCCATACCGCTCGCCGATTGCTGCAAGCGCTTATCCCGATCCGTCATCCTGAGGTGCGAGTGGCGCGATGCAAGAGCATCGCGCCGGGAGCCTCGAAGGATGAACGGTCGAGATGCAGCCGCGCCGTCGCCCTTCGAGGCTCGCCGAAGGCGAGCACCTCAGGGTGACGGTGAGAGATACTAATCCCAGAAGCCTACGCCGCCTTCAACACTGGCGTCGGCGGCTGCGACGGCCTGACAAGCGCGAACGCCACCTGCACGATGCCCCCGGCAAGGCCGAGCGCCACGCCGATGCGCCAGGCCATGGTGTAGGAGCCGAGCGCGTCGTAGAGTACCCCGCCTCCGTAGGCGCCGAGGAAGCTGCCGATCTGGTGGCTCATGAAGGCGAGGCCCTGGATCATCGCCTGCCAGCGCAGGCCGAACATCTCGGCGACCGCGCCCGCGACCAGCGGCCCGACGCCCATCCACAAGAAGCCCATGATCGCGCCGAACAGCAACGTCGAGAACGGCGTTGCCGGCAGCATGAAATACCAGGCGAGCGCCAGCGAGCGCAGGATGTAGATCGCCCCCAGCAGCGCCAGCTTGTTCCAGCGCTGGCCGGCCCAGCCGAAGAACAGCGAGCCGAGGACGTTGAAGCCGCCGATCATGCCGAGCGTCTGCGCGCTCAGCATCGGATCGAGGCCGCAGATCGCGAGGTACGACGGCAGATGCGTGGTGATGAAGACCAGTTGCATGCCGCAGACGAGATAGGCGCAGGTCATCACCACGAAGGAGGCATTGCCGAACGCGGTCCTCGCCGCGGTCGCAGCCGTGGCATCGTCGATCTCGTCGGCAGCCGGCTTCGGCAGCGGGACCTGGTCGACGCGCCCCGCGTACCACGCGGCCGGAATCATCAGCACCGACATGACGACGAAGCCGGCAAGTCCGACGCGCCAGCCAAACCCCTCATTGAGCATCTGTCCGATCGGCGCCGACAGCAGCGCGCCGAGCGAGCCCGCGCCGGAGACAATGCCGAGCACAGTCGAGCGCACCGTTTCGGGCACCGCGCGCGCTGCCACCGACATCGCGATAGCGGCCGCAGTGCAGGCCAGCGACGTCCCGATCAACACGCCCGCGCCGATCATGATGCTGACGAGGCCGTTCGCGGTCGCCATCAGAATGAGGCCCACGATGTACATCAGCGCGCCGACGATCATGATCGGGCGGAAGCCGTAGCGCACCGTCATCGCGCCGGCGAGGGGCTGGAGGAAGCCCCAGGCGAGGTTCTGCACCGCCAGCGCCAGCGTGAAATCCGAGATCGAAATGTGGATGTCGTGGGTCAGCGGCTGCATGAAGATGCCGAGGCTCTGCCGCAGCCCCATGCTCAGCGTCAGCATGATCGAGGCGCCGATCAGGATGGGCAATGTCGGACGCAGGACCTGCAGCAGGGGCATTTTCGTCTCCCTCGGGGGCACGGCGCAAATGCCGTCGTCTGAAATATCGGTTGATTTTGGTTACACAGACCTGTGTACTTAGGCGATGTTGCGCCCCAGCTGTCAAGCCAAGAGGATGCGCGTCGCTGCATGGCTCCCCCGCCCGCCCCACAGACGATGAAAGAGCGGATCCTTCAGACCGCCGACAAGCTGTTCTATCTGCAGGGCATTCGCGCCATCGGCGTTGACACCATCGCGGCCGAGATCGGCATCTCCAAGCGCACGCTCTACAACCACTTCCCGTCCAAGGACGCGCTGATCGCGGCATACCTCGAGCGCCGCTTCGTACACGCCTCTCCCTCCGACAAGCCGCCGGCCGAGCAGATTCTTGCGACATTCGATTCGCTGGAGCGGCGTTTTGCGGCGAAGGACTTTCGCGGCTGCCCGTTCGTGAACGCGGTCGCCGAGCTCGGCCCTCAGGACCGCGCCGTGAAGAAGATCGCGGTCGCCTTCAAGGAAAGCCGCCGCCTCTGGTTTCGCGACCGCCTGAACGAGCTTGGTGTGACCGAGGCGGATGCGCTCGCAACGCAGCTGGTGCTGCTGGTCGACGGCTCGATCGCGCAGGACCTCGTGCGAGACGATCCGGCAATGGCAAGAGCTGCGAAGGAAGCGGCGACGGTGTTGTTGCGGAATGCGGGGGTGGATGTGGGGGATGCGGGGAAGCCGGCGGAGAAGCGACGCAAGCCGACGCCACAATAACCCTCGCCGCATCGTTCGGTGTCATCACCCGCGAAAGCGGGTGATCCTGACTCCACGTCAGGCCATTTCGCGACGCTACCAACATCCTCCCTGTTTTGCCCGACGGGTCAAACGGCGCGACGGTCCGCGCAAGCTATCTTTGCCGCGCACGTAACCCATTGATCCGGCTGGCGCCGGCTACTGTGCATGGGGTTGTTTTGCGGCTTTTGCTGCCGGTGGCCTTTACGCAGCCTGCGACACCACACGGTTGCGCCCGTCGTGCTTGGCCCGATACAGCGCGGTATCGGCGCGCTTGAGGACGTCGGCGACCGCCTCGCCCTTCTGCTCCAGCGTGGTCAGGCCGATCGAGATCGTGACCTCGATGCGCTTGGCGCCTTTGTGGATCGCGAACGGCTCGCCCGCGATCGAGCGGCGCAGGCGCTCGGCGACCATGCCGGCGACGTGGAGATCGGTCTCCGGCATCACGATGACGAACTCCTCGCCGCCATAGCGGCAGGCCAGGTCAATGCCGCGGATCGACTTGCGCACCCGCACCGCGAATTCGCGCAGCACGTCGTCGCCGGCGTCGTGGCCGTAATTGTCGTTGATCGACTTGAAGAAGTCGATGTCCAGGATCATCAGCGCCAGCGGCTTGCCGCGGGTCGAAGCCTGCTCGGCGAGCGTCGCCAGATGGCTCTCCATGTAGCGGCGATTGTGCAGGCCGGTGAGCGCGTCCGTGATCGCCATCTCGATCGAGTTCTGCACATTGTCGCGCAGATGGTCGGTATAGCGGCGGCGGCGGATCTGGGTGCGGGCCCGCGCCAGCAGCTCGGTCTTGTCGATGGGACGCAGCAGATAGTCGTTGACGCCGATCTCGAGGCCGCGGAGCAGCCGCGTCGAGTTCTCGGGGTCCGCAATCGCCAGGATCGGCACATGGCGCGTGCGCTCCAGCGAGCGCGCCTGGCTGCAGAGCCTCAGGCCGTCGAAATTGTTGAGGTCGAGCGAGACGATCAGCAAATCGTAATTGCCCTCGGCGGCGTGGAACAGCGCCTCCGTCGGGTTCGGCTCGACGTCGATGGTGTGCTCGGCGGCGAGGATCGTCGCCAGCCGCTCGTAGGAGGACGGACGGTCGTCGACCAGCAGGATGCGGCCGCCCTTGCCGGTGTCGGCCACGGCGCTGCGCTCGGGTGCCTGCATGCCGATCTCGAGCGAGGTGATGGCGCGCATGCGCAGCTCGTCGGTCATCATCTTCAGCCGCGTCAACGAGCGCACCCGCGCGATCAGAACGACGTCGGAGACGGGTTTGGTCAGGAAGTCGTCGGCGCCCGCTTCCAGCCCCCGGTTACGGTCGGACGGACTGTCGAGCGCCGTCACCATCACGACGGGAATGTGGTGCGTGGCCGGATCGCTCTTGAGGCGGCGGCAAACTTCAAAACCGTCGATGTCGGGCATCATCACGTCGAGCAGGATGATGTCGCATTCAGCGCGATGACAGATCGCCAGCGCCTCGGTGCCGTTCGAGGCGGTCATCACGTCGAAATATTCGGCGGACAGGCGGGCTTCGAGGAGTTTGACGTTGGCAGGAACGTCATCGACAACCAGGATACGCGCGGACACTGTGAACTCACTTCCTATCCGATAAAACGCCGGACCGTCTCAATGAATTTGCCGACCGAGATCGGCTTGGACAAATAGGCCTCGCAGCCGCCCTCGCGGATGCGCTCTTCGTCACCCTTCATCGCGAACGCCGTGACCGCGACGACGGGAATGGCGCGCAGCTCCGGATCGTCCTTGATCCAGCGCGTCACCTCGAGGCCGGAGACCTGCGGCAATTGGATATCCATCAGCACGAGGTCGGGCCGCATCTTGCGAACGAGGTCGAGCGCCTCGTAGCCGTTGCTGGTGCCGGAGGTCTGGTAGCCGTGCGCCTCCAACAGGTCGCGGAAGAGCTTCATGTTGAGCTCGTTGTCTTCCACGATCAGGACGGTCTTAGCCATCCCGCCCTCCTGATTGGTCCGAAGGACCCATACATGTAACGCCTCAGGCGCCGCTCGCCGGCGCTTCGAAAACTGGATTCAAACTAGCCTCAGATTCGCTTGAGTTTCGTTAAACCCGAGGGTCGACTTTCTGCGATGTGGTTTCCAGTTGCTTGCCTGGGGTCGGAAGACTCAGGGCCGAGACTCGGGCATGATGATTCCAAATTAGAGACCGAAAGTTAACGGAAAGGCAAACCGTCCCCTTGAAAAAGCCTGTTCACAACCCCCGCGAAGTCGCTGAAATCGTTGCGATTCAAGCGCTCTCTTTCGTTGCGAGCGATCCCGAGCGGCTGGGCCGGTTTCTGGCCGAGACAGGGGTCGGTCCGGAGACCCTGCGCAATGCCGCCGCGGACCCCAATTTCCTGCTCAGCGTGCTCGATTTCGTGCTGCGCGATGACGCCACTGTGAAGGCCTTTGCCTCGACCGCGGAACTGCATCCGACCAACGTCGCGGCGGCGCGGCAGGTCCTCGGCGACGCGCTCGGCGACCCCTCCTGGGAGCGCGACGTGCCGTGACCGTTTCCGACCCGGCCGGGCCTCGTTGCTTCTGCCGGGATTGTTCGGCCGATCTCGACATGGGCGTGCGGCGCTGTTCCGCCTGCGGTTCCCCTCGCCTCGTCCGCCACCGCGCGCTCGCG
The DNA here is from genome assembly GCF_014198235.1 of Bradyrhizobium sp. ERR14. NCBI lineage: Bacteria > Pseudomonadati > Pseudomonadota > Alphaproteobacteria > Hyphomicrobiales > Nitrobacteraceae > Bradyrhizobium > Bradyrhizobium sp. ERR14. The sequence goes on from NZ_JACIHD010000020.1 coordinate 44,529, forward strand.
GGCTTGACCATCGCCCACATCGACTGCGACGCCTTCTATGCGACGGTCGAGAAGCGCGACAATCCTGACATTGCCGACAAGCCGGTCATCATCGGCGGGGGAAAACGCGGCGTGGTGTCGGCCGCCTGCTACATCGCCCGCACCTATGGCGTGCGCTCGGCCATGCCGATGTTCAAGGCGTTGGAAGCCTGCCCGCACGCGACCGTGATCCCGCCGGATATGGCCAAATATGTCCGCGTCGGCCGCGAGGTGCGTCAGGCCATGCAGGCGCTGACGCCGCTGGTCGAGCCGCTCTCGATCGACGAGGCCTTCCTCGATCTCTCCGGCACCGAACGGGTGCACGGCATGATCCCGGCAAAGGTGCTGGCGCGCTTTGCCCGCGACGTCGAGCGCGACATCGGCATCTCCGTCTCGGTCGGCCTGTCCTGCAACAAGTTTTTGGCCAAGATCGCCTCCGACCTCGACAAGCCGCGGGGCTTCGCCGCGCTCGACCAGGAGGAAGCGCGATCGATGCTTGCCGAGAAGCCCGTCGGCTTCATCTTCGGCGTCGGACCTGCGACGCAGGAGCGCCTGGTGCAGCGCGGCTTCCGCATCATCGCCGATCTGCAGAAGGCCGACGAGATCGAGATGATGCGGCAGTTTCCGAGCGATGGCCGCAGGCTCTGGCGCCTCGCCCGCGGCATCGACGACCGCCGCGTCGAGCCCGATCGCGGCGCCAGGACGATATCGAGCGAAACCACCTTCGAGACCGACATCCGCGATTTCGCGACGCTGGAGAAGATCCTGTGGCGGCTGTGCGAGAAAACCTCGTCGCGGCTCAAGAGCAGCGAGCTTGGCGGCTCGACCGTCACGCTGAAGCTGAAGACCGCAGATTTCCGCCAGCGCACGCGCTCGCAGTCGATCGCGGCCCCGACCCAGCTCGCCGCAAAGATCTTTGCGATCTGCCGCGAGATGCTGGCCAAGGAGATCGACGGCACCGCCTTCCGCCTGATGGGCGCCGGCGTCAGCGCGCTGCGCGACGGCTCGCCCGCCGACGACACCGACATGCTCGACCGCCGCGCCGCCCACGCCGAGCGCGCGGTGGACAGCCTGCGCAAGAAATTCGGCAGCGCCGCGGTGATCCGCGGGATCGCGTATGAGGGGCCGGAGAAGGCGCAGGAGTGATCGGGACCTGCCCTGCTCAGTCGCGTTCAAAGATCCGTGCACCCGGATAGGCGCGCCTGGCATACTGGACGACCAGCTGCCGATCCTGCGTTTCCAGGAACGGAGTCCGGATCTGACAAGACCCGACAATGAGGTGCCACAAACCGTTGAGCTTTCGAATGACGACATTCATTGAGCTTCCTCGCAGTGACCCGAGTGGACTCAAATTGTAAGAATCCGCCGCCGTCACTCAATTGTACGAGCGTAAGGTCAGGGCATGAGAAGGATTCGGGGAGATATACGAACGTATGCCTGTCATGGCCTCAACAGCCGCCGGCGCCGATAGCTGCGCAAGGGCTCATACGATCCTGCAGGAGCTGGCACCATGACGAGCGAGCATAATCTCGGCGCGCTGCTGAGACACATGAGGCCAAAGATGCTGGACGGCACCTTCGTATTTTGCACGATCCCGACCAGCGAGGCCATTCCCGAAGCACTCAAACCGCTGCTGACGTTCCGCGAACAGGAAGGCACGACGCTCGTGATCCCTCGCGAAGAGGCCGAAGCGGCGGGGCTTCGCTACGCGTTCCCCTCACGCCTGATCACCCTGACGGTTCACTCTGCGCTCGATGCGGTCGGCTTCCTGGCTGCGATCACGGCGCGCCTCGCCGACGCCGGCATCAGCGTGAACGCGGTGTCGGCCTTTCACCACGACCATCTCTTTGTGCCCGCCGACAGGGCCGACGAAGCAATGGCCGTCCTGCGAGAGGCGTCCAAAGCGAAGCACTTGTAGCCCGGATGGAGCGCAGCGAAATCCGGGGCAGTGCGTCCTCAGCGGCAGACTTCCTGGATTGCGCTGCGCTCCATCCGGGCTACGAAAATCAATCCGCGACCGCCACCGCCTCTATTTCGATCAGCCATTCCGGCGCTGCGAGCGCGGAGACGCCGACCAGGGTCGACGCCGGCGGCTCCATGCCTTCGAAGAAGGCCGAGCGGGCCTTGCCGATGATCGGGCGCAGCTCCGGCTTGTAGTTCACGACGAAGGTCGTGATCTTCACGATGTTGGAATAGCTCGCACCGGCCGCTTTCAGCGCGTGTCCGAGATTCTGCATCACCTGTGTGGTCTGCGCGGCGATATCGCCCTCGCCGACGATCCGCCCCTCCTCATCCACCGACACCTGGCCCGAAATGTAGATGGTGCGCGCGCCCATGGCGGTGACGACGTGCGAATAAGCGGGATTGTGATGCAGGCCGCTGGGACGGAGATGATCGAGCTTGGGCATGGGCTGGCTCCCTGGGGTTTTTGGTTGGGAGGGAGCGTAGCGGGAGATCATGACAAGAGCTAGATGCGACGCGCAACACTCGTGCACCGTCATCCTGAGGTGCGCGCCATGCGACGCGAAGCGGCGTATGGGAAGCCTCGAAGGATGCACGGCCCCGCTGATACGGCCGGGCCGTCGCCCTTCGAGGGCCGCTGAAGAAGCGGCCACCTCAGGGTGACGGTGATGGTGTGCGCGGTACGCAGCTGTAGCAACAATCCCTCAATTACAGGGCTTGCTGTCCTTGACGTCGAACTTGCCCATCGCGCCGGAAATGACAAAGTCGTTGTAATCGAGCACGAGCTGGCGCGAGACGCCGTTTTCGTAGAGCTCGAACGCCATCGCATAGACCGGCGTCTGCTCGCCCTCTTTCTGCTGGGCCTCGCGGTCGAAATAGCTGACCGTGACGGGCCAGCGCTTGAGCGATTTCATGTGCTCGTCGGAAGTCGACGGATCCGGCGCGGCGGCGCGGTCGGCGGGGATCGGCTGGCCGATCACGGTCAGCGTGTTGTAGACCTTCTGGCCGTCGTCGGAGCCGTCATAGACGGAGAGCTCGAGCAGCGGCTTGCCGTCCTTGGCGGCGGCGATGATGCGCTGGATCTGCTCGGTCGGGAACACGATCTTGCCGTCGAGCGTGAAGTTCTTGGGCGCCGGCAGCTTCAGCTTGACATTGATGTGGTCGCCGTCGCGCTCGGCCGAGCCGTCGACGCGGCCGGCGTCGGCCTCGTTCATGCGGGTCTCGATCTTGAAGCGGTAGCTTTTCCCCCCGGCGTCTTCCCACGAGTTGGAGCGGAGGTCGCTCAGCGTGACCTTACCCTCGCCGCTGTCGAGCTCGGACACCTGGCGGAATTCAGAGGTGTAGCCCTCGCACGAGCTTCCGGTGAAGTTGTAGAGAATTCGGCCCCGCGCGCTGCTCACCGAATTGGAGCGCGATTTCACCAGGCTGAGATCGTAAAGTGCCTGGTGCGCAAGGAACGGACCGTTGGCGGCCTGCGCGCTGTCGGCGAGGCCTAAACCGGCCGCCGCGAGCGCCATTACACCGAGCGAAGTCCGGAAAAGGTGCACCATGTCTGTTCCTTGGGGACGCGTCCTTGGGATGCGCAGATTCGACATTTTAATGACCGTTCCATTGCGTCGCAACTGAGGCCGTTTCACGTAAAGTTGCGGCCCTGCCGTTGAACCTGCGGCCTCGCCTCGGCAAAAGGCAGCCTGCTGCGGTTTACTTGCATGTGGCGGCACGATGGGCGAAACAGGGCGCGGCCGGCCTCCCACGGATGCGCCGGGGCGAATGGAATTTCTGGACAACGAGGTCGAACATGGCGGGCACGGTCGAGCAAAAGCTGGCGGAACAGGGCATCAAGTTGCACGAGGCCCCTACCCCCGTGGCCAATTACGTCCCGTTCGTGCGCACTGGTAATTTGCTGTTCGTCTCCGGCCAGGTCTGCTTCGACCCCGCCGGCAAGCTGATCGCCAAGGGCAAGCTGGGCGCCGGCGTCTCGATCGAAGACGGCGCGGCGGCCGCCCGCGGCTGCGCGGTCAATTTGCTGGCCCAGGTCAAGGCGGCGCTTGGCGACCTCGACAAGGTGGTGCGCGTGGTGCACCTCGGCGGCTTCATCAACTCGGCCCCCGATTTTCTGGATGGGCCGAAGGTGCTGAACGGCGCCTCCGACCTGATGGTCGCCGCCTTCGGTGACAAGGGCCGCCATGCCCGCACCACCGTCGGCGTCGCCTCTTTGCCGGCAGACGCGGCGGTCGAGGTCGATGGCGTGTTCGAGGTCGCCTGACGCGCATGCGCGCTCCTGATTGGCTGACAGCCCGGCCGGTCGCCCATCGCGGCCTGCATGACATTTCCCGCGGCATTGTCGAGAACATGCCTGGCGCGGTGCAGGCTGCGATATCGGGCAATTTTTCGATCGAGGTCGATATCCAGCTCTCGGCCGACGGCGAGGCCATGGTGCATCACGACCATGCGCTCGGCCGCCTCACCGAGGCCACCGGCGAGGTCGTGTCGAAGACCGCGGCGGAGCTGAAGGCTGTCAAATTTAAGGACACGGACCAGCGAATGATGTCGCTGTCCGACCTCTGCGCCATGGTCGCCGGCCGGGTCCCGCTGGTGATCGAGGTGAAAAGCCATTTTGGCGGCGACCGCAAGCTGGTGAAGCGGATGGCCGAGGTACTAGCGTCCTATGACGGCCCCGCCGTCGGCATGTCGTTCGATCCCGACCAGGTGCTGGCACTGCGCGAGCTGTTGCCCTCCCGCCCGCGCGGCATCGTCGCGCAGCGGACCTATGAGGACGACTATTGGGCCAAGCTCACGCAGGAACAGCGCGACAGCATGCTGTATCTGCGCCACGGCTTTCAGACCCAGCCCCACTTCGTTGCCTTCAGGGTCGACGACCTCCCGGCTCCCGCTCCCTGGATCGCCCGCAACGTCTTCGGCTGCGCCCTGCTCGGCTGGACCGTCCGCACCCCGGAGCAGCGGACACGGGTCGGGCAACATGCCGATCAGATGATCTTTGAGGGGTTCGTGCCGTAGGAATGGTCTCGTGTCCCGGACAAGCTGCAACGCTTTGGCGTTGCGGCGCAGAGCCGGGACCCAGAAGGCGGCACGCTACGCGGTGAGATGGGCCCGGCTCTGCAGCGCGGACGATGCCTTGCATCGCCGGCGCGCTACGCTGCGTCCGGGGCACGAGAGCTGCGTTCCCGCCCCCTTGAAGTCGCTGCTGCAATGCACGATCTTGGGCAACAATGGCATCATCCGAAATCACGCTCGAGGCCGTACCTTCGATTGGTGAGGTATCCCCGGAGGACTGGGACGCCTGTGCCAATCCCGGCAAGGCTCTTAACGAAAAGGCTCTTAACGAAAAGGCCTGCAACGGGCTTGGCGCGGGAACCTCATCCGGACTTCCAGGCGACTCCCTCGGCCTCTTAAAACCCGCCTATAACCCTTTCGTCTCGCACGCCTTTCTGTCCGCCGTCGAGAAATCCGGTTCGGCGACAATCCGCACCGGCTGGGGACCGCGGCATCTCGTGGCCAAGGTCGACGGCCGCGTCGCCGGTGTCGTGCCCTGCTATCTGAAATCGCATTCGCAAGGCGAGTACGTCTTCGACCGCGGCTGGGCGGACGCCTATGAGCGCGCCGGCGGGCGCTACTATCCGAAGCTCCAGGTCTCGGTTCCCTTCACGCCGGCCACAGGCCCGCGCCTGCTGGTCCGTGACGGCGTCGATCACGAGCGCATCATGGACGCACTGGCGAGCGGGCTGGTGGCGCTCTGTGGCGTCAGCAAGGCCTCCTCCGTCCACGTCACCTTCGCACAGGAGGCCGAGTGGAAGCTGCTCGCCGAGCACGGCTTCCTGCAGCGTACCGACCAGCAGTTCCACTGGCACAATGAGGGCTTTACTGGCTTCGACGACTTCCTGGCGACGCTGAACTCGCGCCACCGCAAGTCGATCAAGCGCGAGCGGCGCGACGCGCTTCCCGCCGGGATCACGATCCACTGGCTCACCGGCAAGGACATCACCGAGGACGCCTGGGATGCGTTCTTCATGTTCTACATGGAGACCGGGTCGCGCAAATGGGGCCGTCCCTATCTGACGCGCGAGTTCTTCTCGCTGATCGGGGAGACCATGAGCGAGGACGTGCTGCTGGTGATGGTCCGCCGCAACAATCGCTGGATCGCGGGCGCGATCAACTTCATCGGCTCGGACACGCTGTTTGGCCGCAACTGGGGCGCGGTCGAGCATCACCCGTTCCTGCATTTCGAGGTCTGCTATTACCAGGCGATCGATTTCGCGATCAAACGCGGCCTCACCCATGTCGAGGCCGGCGCGCAAGGCGAGCACAAGATCGCGCGCGGCTACCTGCCGCGCACCACCCATTCCGCGCACTTCATCGCCGATCCCGGCCTGCGCCGCGCCATCGACGATTACCTCAAGCGCGAGCGCGCCTATGTCGCCGAGGCCGGACGGGAGCTTGCCGAGCTCGGCCCGTTCCGCAAAGGCGCCGACGAGGCGCCTTGACGGTTTGCCGTCGCTGGTGACAGTAAGCGCAAAATTCCAAGCGCAAATTTCTTGGGGAGCCGCCATGACCGCCTACGACACCAACAACATCTTCGCCAAGATCCTGCGCGGTGAGCTGCCCTGCTCCAAGGTCTATGAGGACGAGCACGTCTTCGCGTTCCTCGACATCATGCCGCGCGTGCCTGGCCACACGCTGGTGATCCCGAAGGCCCCTGCCCGCAACATCCTCGACATCAAGGCTGACGACTACGCCCACGTCGCCCGCGGCGCACACAAAATCGCGGCGGCTGCAATGAAGGCGTTCAAGGCCGACGGCATCACCATCCAGCAATTCAACGAGCCCGCCGGCGGACAAGTGGTGTTTCACCTGCACATGCACGTGATGCCGCGCCACGACGGCGTGGCGATGCTGCCGCCCGCCAGCCGCAAGGAAGACGCAAAGGTATTGGAAGAGCACGCGGCGAGACTGATCGCGGCGTTGAAGGGTTGATGTCATTCCGGCGCGCGCCCCCTTGGCGCGAGCCCGGAATCCATTTCACCACCGACGCTGACGCCTGATGGATTCCGGGCTCGCGCCTTCGGCGCGCCCCGGAATGACAGATTACTCCGTCTCGAAATCCCCCGGCTGCGGCGCCGCCAATGGCGTGAACTCGCAGCGGTCGGGCTTGATGTCGATCAGCGGCGTGTTGTCGATGCAATCGAGACCGCGCACCAGGATCGCATTGCCCTCGATGCCGACCAGCTTCACGATCGACGTGCCGATCGGATTGGGCCGCACCGGCGAGCGCAGCGAGAACGTGCCGCGGGTCTTTTCGTTGTTCTTCGGGCTCTGCAGGATGATGTCGCGGCGCGACTGGTCGAGCCAGTAAAGCACTTCGAGATTGCTGTAGAAATCGACGCCCTTGATGGCCGGCACGAACGGCTCGAAGATCTCGAGCCGGCAGATCGGGCCGTCCTGACGCCCCTGCCGCGGCGTCTCCAGCCGCGAGGTCCAGGGCGTACGAATACGCCCGATGAAGACGAGACCGGCATCTTGCGTCGGTGGCAGCTCGATGGCGACCTCGCCCTCGCGGAGCTCCTGTTCGCGAACCATATTTCCTGTTCCTTGACTGTTCGCCGGCGGTTTTAGCCCAACCACCACTTGCCGGCCAGCATGAAGACTTCACCGGTCACCACGCCCGCGAAAATCGAGCGGCGGGTCAGCAGGAAGACGACGAGGCCAGCGCCAACCGCGCCATAGCGCAGGGCATCAGGCACGCTCGCCAGCGCCCCCGGCGGCTCGACCACGATCTGGGCGATGACACCGGCCAGGATGGCGGTGGCGACCGCCCGCACCCAGACCAGCAGTTCGGAGCCTTCGTCGATGCCGCCACCGAACCACAGTCCCAGCATGCGCCATATCTGGTTGGGAATGACGCCGGCGACGAACAGCACCGCCAGCGTGTGCCAGTCGCCGATCGCTTGCGCAAAGCTCATGCGCGCACCTCGCGCCACCAATGCACGCCATAGGCGATCGTGCCTGCCACCACCCCGCTGATCAGGATATCAACGCCGGAACTCATCTTCGCGGCGAGCGGATACAGCAAGATGCCCAGCACGAGCGCGACGACATCGGCGACCTCGCGGCTGTTGCGCGCGGTCGAGAACAGGAAGGACAGCGGCGTCAGCAGCAGGATCGCCGCGCCAAGCGTCTGGGTCAGGTTGGCGGCGAGGAAATAGCCGACCGTGTTGGCGACGAGGCACACCGAGACGAGGCCACAGCCGAGCCCGTGAACGAAGGCGATGCGCCGCTCACGCGGCACAAGCGGCAGGAAGCGGTGGCATTCGACCCACAACGTCACCGCGGTGAGATGCGCGGCAAAGACCAGCTCGCGCCGTTTGGTCGTCGGCGTGCGCATCAGCGGCAAGACCGAGACCACCATCGGGAATAGCCTGATGGCGCTGACGGTGACTGCAATCGCCGACTGGATGACGGTGGCGCCGGAGCCCAGCGTGGTGATCAGGATGATCTGCGCCGGCCCCGCCCAGACGAACAGCGTCGAGGCGAGCGCCCAGACCAGGCTGAAATGGGTGTCATGGGCCAGCGCGCCGATGCCGAGATAGGTCACGAACAGCACGATGGTGAGGATCGTCTGCGTGATCGAGCGCAGCCCCCAGCCGAAAGCGAGCCAGGGACTATTCCATTGCGGTGAATCGAGCGGAGGGAGCGCCACGGAAGTCTTGGCCGGGTGAGGAATCGTGCTTGCATAACGGGCGATGCGGCGGCTCGCGTCAAGGAAACACGTGGCGGGGCTGGCATGCGCGACACACCCACCGTTGTCATTCCGGGCTCGCGCCCAAGGCGCGCCCCGGAATGACGAGAGGCGCTATCCGCTCACGCCTCTGTTCTTCAGCACGAAGCACGCGCCGCCTGCCTTCCTGATCCGGTTACAGAGATCATCCGCCTCGCTGCGCGTGTCGGCACCGATGCGCACCTGGTAGAACGCGCGGGTGCCGCGGCTAAGCATCACCGAGCTCAAAAGGCTCGGATCGTGGTCGCCGATTGCGGTGCCGAGCCGCGTGACGGCGCGGGAATACATCGCCAGCGCCCTGTTGCGGTCGAAACCGGCGGCGAGCTGCACGCCCCAGGCTTTTGCGGCCGCCAGTTCGACATGCTGCTCGAGTTCGGCGACGAAAGCATTCGGCGCGCGCTTGAGCAGCGCCATCAGGTCGCGACAGCTGGTCGGCGGCGCGCTCGGCGGGCCCTTGCCGGTCGCACCCGCCTTGGCCCAGGCATCGACGCTCGTCCCAGTGATCGCGTAGACGTAGTTACGGGTCTGCTCCGGCATGCCGCCGGTGCCGGCGAGCCATTCCTGCACGCGCCGCGGACCTGCGTTGTAGGCGGCGGCCGCAAGGCCGAGATTGCCGAACTGGTTGCGCAGCTCATTCAGAAACTCCGCCGACTTCGGCAATGCCTGCACCGGATTGAACGGATTAAGCAGACCGCGCTCGCTCGCGGTGCCCGGCATGAACTGCGCGATCCCCTGTGCGTGCTCGCCGCTGCGTGTCGTCGGGCCTACCGCGTCGGCTTGGAAGCGGCTTTCCTGCCAGATCACCCGGGCGAAGAATTCCAGCGGGAGATTGGCATCGCGCGCGGCGGCCTCGATGATCAGGCAGATCGACTCCCGCGTATCGCTCTCGCGCGCCGAATCGGGCGATGGCGACGGTTTTGCGGGGGCTTCGGGGCCGAGCTGCGTGGGAGGAACCGGTGCGTCCTCAGCCAGCGCCGGCGTGCAGACGAACGCTGCCACGAGCAACTGCCAGATCAGCTTCTGGACCCCACCAAGCTGCATTTCGCTCCAAGCCCTTGAACTCGGGCCCCAAGGCAACTAGCAACGGCCGGAACAATCAACGCTGAGCTCGGCCAAAATGCGGACAATCTATTTTGATCTCGACGGCACACTCACCGATCCAAAGCCCGGGATCACCGGTTCGATCCAGTATGCCCTGAAAAAACTCGACCAGCCGGTCCCGAGCCAGGACGAGCTGACCTGGTGCATTGGGCCGCCGCTGCATGCCAGCCTGAAGAGGCTCGTCGGAACCGACGAACTTGCTGACCGGGCGCTGCTACTCTACCGCGAGCGGTTTTCCGAGGTCGGCCTGTTCGAGAATGCGCTCTATCAGGGCATCCACGACACGCTCGCCGCGGTGGCCGCGACGACGCCGCGGATGTTCGTCGCAACCAGCAAGCCCGCAGTCTACGCCACCCGCATCGTCGATCATTTCGGCCTGAAGCCGTACTTCGAGCGTGTGTTCGGCTCCGAGCTCGACGGCACCCGCGTCGACAAGCGCGATCTGCTGCGCTACGCGCTCGACGAGACCAAGGTCGACGCGAGCAGCGCCATCATGATCGGCGACCGCAGCCACGATGTGATCGGCGCCCGCACCAACGGCATGACCGCGATCGGCGTGCTCTATGGCTATGGCAGCGAGACCGAGCTCAGGGACGCCGGCGCGCATCACATCTGCGCCGCACATCCCGAGCTGCTCGGCCACTGCGTCGTCTAAGCGACGACCGTCTCGATCGCCGCCAGCATCCCGGTCTTCGGGTGACAGTCCAGATATTCGAAGAACTGCTCGTCGGCGGCCGCCACCGTGACCTCGTGATAGAGCCGCAGCTTGGCTGACGGCCCGAGCGTCGACAGATATTTCATCGCCGCGCCAAAAATCCTGACATGGGTCGGATGCGACTCCGCCCAGCGTTCGAGCGCCGCCAGGCTCTTCCACCAGCTCTGGCCGTAGGACTTTTCGCTCACGCGGCCGTCGGCCTGGAGCACCTGCATGTAGCGGTTGGCATAGCAGCCGATCGCAAGACCGTCGTCGCGCAGGAAATCCATGCCTTCGCGCAGCACCGGCTCGACATCGTCGAGATAGAGCTTTCGCTCGGATGCCTCGGTATCGCTCCAATCCTGTCCGGATCTGATCAGGCAGAGATTGTCGTGCGCCCTCACGCGTAGCCGCGCGCCGTCCCGGATCAGCTCCGGCGCGCCGCCGGGCGTCATCGCGTCGGTTTGCGACAGCGGGATACGGTCGCGCATGCCGCCCCAATAAGCGTGCTCCTGCACCTCGCCGCTCATACCGCCAGCGATGGCCGCGACACCCTCGGTCCGGTCGGGCGAAGAGAACAGCGTCTCGTGTCGCGCCACAATGGGACGCAGCACCTCGATGAAGGTGCCGACACCCTCGCGCCGCCTCCCGGTCCATGCCGCGCGTGCCGGTTCGAACCAGGCGTCGAAGCGCGCAACGTCGTCCCAATAGGCGACCGAGACGAAGGTCTCGTGCCCGGCCTGGTCGACATAGCGCGCGCGATCCCAATGGGAGGGTCCGCCTTGCGCAGCGAACCGCCCCGCGATTTCGGCAAGCGCCTCCGTTGCGGCCGCCGGCGCCGCGCCGCGATACTGCACGCCGAAGTAAGCCATCACGACGCGGCTCACTGTCGGCTTGTAGCGCGCCACGAAGGACGGATATGGCGGCTGGTAATCATCAGGCACGCGCTTGTGGCGCGTGCGCTGGGTCTCGAGATGCTGAGGAATTGCAGATTCCATGATCGTACCCTCCTCTCGATCTCGGTGATCAGCTCGCTGCCGCGGCAATGTCCGTGGGCTCGACGGTGTCCACCGGCAACGCAAATTGCTCGACGCGTTGGTACCGCTTCTTGTTGAGCAGCAGCCGCGTCACGTCGGGCCGCGAATAATGCCCGGCCGGATCTGCCGCGTTCTTGGCAACACCGATGGCGCCGAGGTCGATCTCGGCGATCAATAGCCCCTCCTGATCCGGCGCCAGCTTGTCGCCGATCTGGCTGCCGTCGGGACCGTAGATCGCGGCAAAGCCGCCACCGGCATGCAGCAGCGCGTGCTTGTCCGGCCGGTCGCAGAGCTCATCGATCATCGCCTGCGAGACCGTCGCGCAAGGCGCGAGCACGAAGCAGGAGCCCTCCACCGCGTAGACACGCGAGGCGGCGTTGTTGACCTCGGCGCCGAGCGCCGGCGCGAAGGGATCGTAGAGCGAGAAGCTCGGCCAGGCCGCGACATGCACCTGCTCGTTCTGGGCGTACATCGCGTATTTGGACAGCGGCTGGAGATGCTCCCAGCAGCACAGCGCGCCGAGACGGCCGATGTCGGCCCGCGCGTGGACGGCGAGATCGCTGCCGTCGCCCTCGCCATAGACGGTGCGCTCGGCATGGGTCGGCCGCAGCTTGCGGCGCTTGGCGATGGTCTCGCCATCGGGCCCGATCAGCCATTGCGCGAGATAAAGGCTGCCGCCGTCGCGTTCGGACAGGCCGATCACGGCGGTGAGCTTGGCCTTGCGCACGGCATCGCGCAAGCGCTCGGCCTGCGGGCTGTCATAGGACAGCGAGTTGTCGAAATAGCGCTGCACGAAGCCGCGGCCGATTGCCCAGGCCGGCGAGTCCATCCAGATATGCCAGGGGTAACCGGGGATAAAGGCCTCGGGAAAGGCGATCAGCCTGGCGCCCTTCTCGGCCGCCTCCCGGATCAGCGCGACCGACTTGTCGATGGAGGCGTCGAGATCGAGCCAGGCCGGCGCCGCCTGCACCACCGCCACCTTGTATTTCGGATGTTCGATGCCCATTGCCGCCTCCATTGCCGGTTGATCGGAAGCCATCTCCGATGCAGTCTATTGGGCCAAAGCGGGCAATCGGACGCTCGACCGCGGCGGAACAAAAACTCGACCGGCCAGGATTTCGGCCCGGTACGGGTTTTGCCTCGGATCGGGCTGGATCTGCGCCAACATGCGATTTCGCTGGGTGTGAAAGGGAGGCCTGCCGATGCCAATCCAGTTCACGACGGACGGCAGCCCCGGCTACCGGCGGCTCGCCCTCTGGCAGGACATCGTCTGCGACGTCTTCGTCGGGCTCGACTGCAAGTCCGATCTCGGCAGCGCCTTTCGCGGCTCGGTGACGCAAATCCCGCTCGGCAAGGCGGTGTGCTCCGAGGTCTGCTCCGACCGCCAGCATGTGTTCCGCACGCCCTCCCGCATCGCGCGCTCGGATCAGGATTTCGTCCTGGTGGCGCTCGGCCATCGCGGCGATGGCGGCGTGGTGCAAGACGGCCGTGAGACCGTGGTTCATCCCGGCGAGTTCGCGCTCTACGACACCACGCGCCCCTATGAGCTGAAGTTCAACGACGCTTTCACGCAGACCATCTTCAAGGTGCCGCGCGAGATGTTGCAGCGGCGGCTCGGCCGCACGGAGACGCTGACGGCGATGTCGTTCGGCACTGAGGCACCGCTCGAGCGGCTCGCCTATGATTTCATCTTCCGGCTTTGCCAGAGCGCCGACCGGCTCGCCCCTGGCAACGCCGCCGTTCTGTCCGAACAGGCGGTCGACCTGCTCGCCATGGCGCTGAGCGAGCGGCTCGGCAAGACGTCGCTGCCATCTTCGACCCACCGCTCTGCACTGATCTACCGGCTCAAGGCGCATGTCCGCGCCCATCTCGCCGACCCCGACCTTTCATTGCCGGAGGCCGCCGCTGCGCTCGGCATCTCGCCGCGCTATGTGAACGACCTTCTCGCCGACGAGGAGACCTCGTTCCAACGTTACGTCCTCGCCGAGCGCCTTGCGCAGTGCCGGCGCGACCTCGCCTCGCCCATGCTCGTCCATCGCCACATCAGCGAGATCGCCTTCGCCTGGGGCTTTAACGACCTCTCGCATTTCGGCCGGGTCTTCCGCGAGCATTTCGGGATGTCGCCGCGCGACTTCAGGCAGAGCCAGTTGCGGCACTGAGCAGCCATCTTCGCAAGCCTTCGTCCTGGACGAAGGCAACGCTCGCCAATTCCAGATTGTCTTGTGTTGCCGCGGGGATCAGGCTGCGACGCATGAGGACTCAGTCCACGATCAGCGGAACGGAACTATTACTGAGCGTCATCGCTCTCCGTCTCGCCGTGCTGGTCGTGGTGGGATGGGGTTTGACTCTCCTGCCGCAGCAGACGCGCAATCGTGAGCTCGGCTGCGTTCCCCTACCCGTGGCAAAGGACGAGGCGAAATTTTCGGCGAAGATTGTCGGCCCGCGCATCGTTGATGCCGCATTCGACGACATGCTTCGGCACGATTAGGGCGTCCAAGCAAGGCCGGTATGTGAGCGCGTGATAGGACAAGGCACCCGCTTGCGCTAACCTCGGTGCAAGGCGGCAACGATCAATCAGCGGCCAGCCGAGGAGCATATCGATGGAATACCGACGCTTGGGCCGGTCAGGCCTCATGGTGCCCGCTTTGAGCCTTGGCACCGGCACGTTCGGCGGCGTCGGCCGCCTTGCCGCGTGGGGCACGACCGACGCGACCGAGGCGCGGCGCCTGCTGGACATCTGTCTCGAAGCCGGCGTGTCGATGTTCGACACTGCGAATGTCTATTCGCTCGGCGAGTCCGAGCGCGTTCTCGGCGAAGCCATCAAGGGTCGCCGCGACAAGGTGCTGGTCTCGACCAAGGCCACGTTTCGCTTCGGCGATGGCCCGAACGACATCGGCTCGTCACGGCAGCATCTGCTCGCAGCCATCGACGGTTCACTGAGCCGGCTCGGCACCGACTACATCGACCTGTTCCAGCTCCACGGCTTCGACGCCTTCACCCCGCCCGAGGAGGTGCTCGCGACCCTCGATACGCTCGTGCGCGCCGGCAAGATCCGCTATGTCGGCGTTTCGAATTTTTCGGGCTGGCACCTGATGAAGTCGCTCTCCGTTGCCGACAAGCACGGCTTTCCGCGCTACGTCGCCAACCAGACCTATTATTCGCTGATCGGGCGCGATTACGAATGGGAGCTGATGCCGCTCGGCCTCGACCAGGGGCTGGGTGCCGTGGTCTGGTCGCCGCTCGGATGGGGACGCCTCACCGGCAAGCTTCGCCGAGGTCAGCCGAAGCCCGAGGTGAGCCGCCTGCCCAAGACCGCCGAGTTCGGCCCGCCCGTGCCGGACGAGCACGTCTATCGTGTCGTCGATGCCATCGACGAGGTCGCGAAGGAAACCGGCAAGAGCGTGTCGCAGATCGCGCTCAACTGGCTGCTGCAGCGCCCGACCGTATCGACGCTGATCATCGGCGCGCGCAACGAGACGCAGCTGCGCGAAAATCTCGGTGCGGTCGGCTGGTCGCTGACCAAGGACCAGATTGCCAAGCTCGACGCCGCGAGCAAGGTGACGCTGCCATACCCCTATTGGCACCAGCGCACGACCTTTATCGACCGCAATCCGCCGGCGGTCTAGCGCAAGAATCTTTGTGTCTGCCGAGCCGTTACGAGTGCTTCCGTTGCGGGAACTGCGGAAAGCCTGACGGGTTGCCGTCAATCCGGCAATTTCCTATTCGGAGATGAAACACGGCTCGAATCAAGCGCGCCTCCATCATGTCGTCCGCCCCCATCGAGCATGCCGACGGCCTGCCGCAGCCGCAGCGCAACCAGGCGGTGCTGACCATTGCGCTCGGCATCATCATGGCGGTGGTCGACAGCGCGATCGCCAATGTCGCGCTGCCAACGATCGCGGCCGACCTCGACGCCAGTCCAGCCTTCTCGATCTGGATCGTCAACGGCTACCAGCTCGCGATCACGATCTCGCTGCTGCCGCTGGCTTCGCTCGGCGAGATCGTCGGCTATCGCCGCGTCTATCTGGTCGGGCTGGTGCTGTTCACGCTGGCGTCCGCCTTCTGCGCGCTGGCGCATACGCTGCCGCTGCTCACGGTCGCGCGCATCATCCAGGGCTTTGGCGCGGCCGGCATCATGAGCGTCAACGCGGCGCTGGTGCGCTTCACCTACCCGCGCAGCCAGCTCGGCCGCGGCATCGGGCTCAACGCGCTCGTCGTCGCCTTCTCGGCCGCCATCGGCCCGACGCTCGCCGCAGGCATCCTGGCGGTCGGAAGCTGGCCGTGGCTGTTCGCCATCAACGTGCCGCTCGGCGCGGTGACGCTGGTGCTGGGCCTGCGCAGCCTGCCGCACACAAAGCCCGCCAGCCATTCGTTCGACTGGCAGAGCGCGGGGCTTTCGGCGATCACCTTCGGCGTCGGGATCGCGGCCGTCGACAGCGTCGGTCATGGCGAGGCCGCCATCACCTGCCTCGTGCAGTTCGCCATCGCCATCGTCGCAGGCGCGCTGCTGATCTGGCGCGAAACCCACATGACCTCGCCGCTGCTGCCGGTCGACCTGTTGCGCATCCCGGTGTTCGCGCTGTCGATCGCGACCTCGATCGCCTCGTTCTGCGGGCAGATGCTGGCCTTCGTCGCGATCCCCTTCTACCTCCAGAGCCGCTTCGGCTATTCGGCGGTCCATATGGGCCTCCTGATCACGCCATGGCCGATCGCCGTGGCGTTCGCAGCGCCCCTCGCCGGCCGCCTGGTCGAGCGTTATCCGGCCGGCCTGCTCGGCGGCATCGGCCTCACGCTGTTCGCCTGCGGCCTTGCCGCGCTCGCCTTCCTGCCCGCAGACCCCGCACCGTTCGACGTGATCTGGCGCATGGCGCTGGCCGGCGCCGGCTTCGGTCTGTTCCAGACGCCCAACAACCGCACCATGATCGCTGCCGCCCCGCGCGAGCGCGCAGGCGGCGCCAGCGGCATGCTGGGCACGGCACGCCTGCTCGGCCAGACCACCGGCGCCGCACTGGTCGCGTTGTTGCTCGGACGGTATCCGGTTGAGGGGACCAGGCTGGCGCTGCTCGTGGGCGTCGGGTTTGCACTCTGCGGCGCGGTGCTGAGCATGCTGCGGCTGTCTCCGGTTGGCGCGCGCGGCGCCGAACACGTCCGCGTGCAGGATGATCAGCGCCTGCGGGGCGACTGACGGAGCCCCACGTCCAGGTACCGGCCATTCCCGTGCACAACCCCTGCGTGGCTTAACTATCCGGACCAATGACCTATTGCCCTCGCGCTCCGGTTGCGCTTGATTGGCGCGGGGAATAAGGGGCACTTCATGCGTTCATTGGGAATTGTGGCGCTCAGCGTCATGCTGGGCGGCTGCGCGTCTGTGACGCGCGGCACGACCGAAAACATCAGCATCTCATCGACACCGTCAGGCGTGGAAGCCATGGTCTCCGGGCTCGAAGTGCCCACCACCTGCACCACACCCTGCGCCATCGTCGCCAAGCGTAACGCCGACATCACGATCACCTTCGAGAAGGAAGGCTATCAATCCCAGACGGTGCAGCTCACCAAGGAGGTTTCAGGCACCGGGGCCACCGGCTTCGCCGGCAACCTCTTGCTCGGCGGCGTCGTCGGCATGGGGGTCGACGCCGCGACGGGGGCGGCCACCGATCACAAGCCAAACCCGGTCATTGTAACGATGCAGCCGTCGGTCCCTGCCCGCGGCGCCCGGCCGGCCGCTCCGAAGAGGCCCCTGCCGCCGCGCGCGCCGGAGGCCGGTACGTAGGCCGTTCTGCGGTACGACATCGCATCAATGAAAAGGCCGGCTTTTCAGCCGGCCTTTTCAATTCTCATGGCGTGCCGATCAAGCCTTGACCAGCGGGCCCTTGGAGGTCGGCCCCTTCGAGCCGCCGGGGCCGCCCGGCTTGGACTTGCCCGGCGGGCGCTTGCGGGTGCCCGGGAGCTTCTCCTGCTTCGGCGTGACCGGCCCCTCGACGAATTCGAAGCCGATCTTGTCCTTGGTCTCGTCAGCCTCGTCCTTGACCAGGATGACGCGGACGTGGCCGCCGCCCTTCAGCTTGCCGAACAGCACCTCGTCAGCCAACGGCTTCTTGATGTGTTCCTGGATCACGCGGGCCATGGGACGTGCGCCCATCTGCTCGTCGTAACCATGCTGGACCAGCCAGGCCTTGGCGGGCTCGGACAGCTCGATGGTGACGTCGCGGTCGCCGAGCTGGGCTTCGAGCTGAAGCACGAACTTCTCGACCACGGTGCCGATCACCTCGACGCTGAGATGGCCGAACGAGACGATGGCATCGAGACGGTTGCGGAATTCCGGCGCGAACTGCCGGTTGATCGCCTCGTGGTCGTCGCCTTCCCGCTTGGAGCGCGTGAAGCCGAACGCCTGCTTGGCGAGATCGGAAGCCCCCGCGTTCGTGGTCATGATCAGGATCACGTTGCGGAAATTGACCTGCTTGCCGTTGTGGTCGGTGAGCCGGCCGTGATCCATGATCTGCAGCAGCACGTTGTAGAGATCGGGATGCGCCTTCTCGATTTCGTCGAGCAGCACCACGCAATGCGGATGCTGGTCGACGCCGTCGGTGAGCAAGCCGCCCTGGTCGAAGCCGACATAGCCGGGAGGCGCACCAATCAGACGCGATACGGTGTGCCGCTCCATGTACTCGGACATATCGAAGCGCAACAGCTCGACGCCGAGGCTTGCCGCCAGCTGCTTTGCAACCTCGGTCTTGCCGACGCCGGTCGGACCCGAGAACAGGTAGCAGCCGATCGGCTTCTCCGGCTCGCGCAGGCCGGCACGCGCCAGCTTGATCGATGCCGCGAGCGACTCGATCGCCTTGTCCTGGCCGAACACGGTGCGCTTCAGCGTCTGCTCGAGATGCTTGAGCACCTCGGCATCGTCCTTCGACACGCTCTTCGGCGGAATCCGCGCCATCGAGGCGATCGTGGTCTCGATCTCCTTGATGCCGATGGTCTTCTTGCGCTTGTTCTCGGCCACCAGCATCTGCGCCGCACCGGACTCGTCGATCACGTCGATCGCCTTGTCCGGCAGCTTGCGGTCGTGGATGTAGCGCGAGGAGAGCTGAACCGCGGCCTCGATCGCCTCGTTGGTGTACTTCAGCCGGTGGTAGTCCTCGAAGTACGGCTTGAGACCCTTGAGGATCGCGATCGCGTCCTCCACTGTCGGCTCGTTGATGTCGATCTTCTGGAAGCGCCGCACCAGCGCGCGGTCCTTCTCGAAGTGCTGACGGTATTCCTTGTAGGTGGTCGAGCCCATGCAGCGGATGGTGCCCGAGGCCAGCGCCGGCTTGAGCAGGTTCGAGGCATCCATCGCCCCGCCCGACGTCGCGCCCGCACCGATCACGGTGTGGATCTCATCGATGAACAGGATGGCGTTGGGATGCGCCTCGAGCTCCTTCAGTACCTGCTTCAGGCGCTCTTCGAAGTCGCCGCGATAGCGCGTACCCGCGAGCAGCGTGCCCATGTCGAGCGAGAACACGGTGGCAGCCGCCAGAACTTCCGGCACCTCGCTGTCGACGATGCGCTTGGCGAGGCCCTCCGCAATCGCGGTCTTGCCGACGCCGGCTTCGCCGACGAACAGCGGGTTGTTCTTCTGCCGGCGGCACAGCACCTGGATCGCACGGTTGATCTCGGAGTTGCGTCCGATCACCGGGTCGATCTTGCCGTCACGCGCCTTCTTGTTGAGGTTGACGCAATAGGTCTCGAGCGCCTCGCCCTTCTTCTTGGCGTCTTCGGCACCCTTGGTCTCGGTCTCCTCGTCGACGCCGCGCACCGGCCGCGCCTCGGAGACGCCAGGCCGCTTGGCAATGCCGTGGCTGATGTAGTTGACCGCGTCATAGCGCGTCATGTCCTGCTCCTGCAGGAAATACGCGGCGTGGCTCTCGCGCTCGGCGAAGATCGCGATCAGCACGTTGGCGCCGGTCACCTCTTCACGGCCGGAGGATTGCACGTGAATCACGGCGCGCTGGATCACGCGCTGGAAGCCGGCGGTCGGCTTGGCGTCGTCGGCGCCATCCGTGACCAGATTCTCGAACTCGGTCTCAAGATAATTAACCAGGCTCGTGCGGAGCTTGTCGAGATCGACACTACAGGCGCGCATGACGGCGGCTGCATCGGAGTCGTCGATCAGGGAGAGCAACAGATGCTCGAGCGTCGCGTATTGGTGATGACGTTCGTTTGCGATCGCCAGTGCACGATGCAGGGATTGTTCAAGGCTTTGGGAAAAAGTCGGCATTCGCGTCCTCTATGGCCCCCACCATCATGGTCGTGATCGCCCGGTCAGGCAACAACAACCTTTGTCACATATAGTTATACAAGACCGCGGCGAAAGACCGGTTCCGCGACTCCGGCAGCGACACACCCGCGGTATTTTCGATGCAAAACCCGTTCCGATTTGGGCAGACTACCCATTTGGGCAGGGTTGACGCCGGCGCCGAAGTTCACCGGATCATGCAGCAGGATGTGCTGCCATCACACGCCACGCGAACAGAACCACTCTAAGGAACGCGACCGGCGACTATTTCTTTTCCATCACGCATTGCAGCGGATGCTGGTGCTTGCGGGCGAAATCCATCACCTGCGTCACCTTGGTCTCGGCGATCTCGTAAGTGAACACGCCGCACTCCCCGATGCCATGATGGTGGACGTGCAGCATGATCTTGGTCGCGGCCTCGATGTCCTTGTTGAAGAACTTCTCCAGCACGTGGACGACGAACTCCATCGGCGTGTAGTCGTCGTTCAGGATCAGCACGCGGTAGAGGTTCGGCCGTTTGGTCTTGGGCTTGACCTTGGTAATGACCGAAGTGTTCGGACCCGAGGGGTTGCCCGAACGGTTCTCGTCATTGCTCATGCGAGGAGCGTAGGCAGCGGCTGGCGCGGACAGGTCAAGTCTGGAAGTCAATTGCGGCATGGCTCAGGCGTTCAAATTCCCCATGGAAGCGAATGGCAGTCGCCGCGCGACCCCGCCCTTCGGAGCCTGGCGCAGGCGCGCCGCCTTGTTGGATCGTCGCTCCCGACAATCCGGTCCAAGCCGGATCGTTCGCCAGCAATATGGGCCTGCCCCCGGCCCGCCGCAAGCGTGCAAAGGTCCGGCCGATGCGGCCACAGCAGTCCCGATTCCCGGTCCGGGCGATCGGGAGCAAGGTTAAACAATCCCGACCGATTTGACAAAAATTTCGCCCCCGCGCGTTTAGAACATGTTGACCAGGAACCCCGGCTGTTAACCCGGCTGCGGCGGTTTCACGCGGGTCGCTCCGGTTTTCTACGGTCCAATTTACCTGCCGTTCAATGGCGTGGCGCGAAATCGGGCAAAACACAGATTTCGGGGATCGTCATGTCTCGCCCGCCCCTCGTCAGCCGCCTTGGTCGACTATTCGCCCGCTTTGCAGCGGCCGAGCAAGGCAATATCGCCGTGATCTTCGCCATCGCGCTGGTCCCGGTGCTGAGCTTCGTCGGTGCCGCGATCGATTATAGCCGCGCCGCCCAGGCCCGCGCCTCCATGCAGTCGGCCCTCGACTCCACCGCGCTGATGCTCTCCAGGGACCTGTCGGCCGGCACGATCACGACGTCGCAGATCAGCAGCAAGGCGCAAACCTATTTCAATGCCCTGTTCACCGACACCACGACCCTGCCATCGGTCACCGTTGGGGCCACTTATACCGCGAGCACCAGCATCGGCTCGACGATCCAGCTCACCGGAACCGGCACCTACACGACCAGCTTCATGAAGATCGCCGGCTTCCCGACACTCGGCATCGACACCACCTCCACCAGCGCCTGGGGCCTGACGCGCATGCGCGTGGCCCTGGTGCTCGACGTCACGGGATCGATGGCCGACGACGGCAAGATGCCGGCCATGCAGACGGCCGCGAAGAACCTGGTCGACCAGCTCAGCACGCTCGCCAAGACCAACGGCGACGTCTACATCTCGGTCGTTCCGTTTTCCAAGGACGTCAACGTCGGCAGCAGCAACTATGACAAGTCCTGGATCGACTGGAGCGACTGGGAAGCGGTGAATGGCAGCTGCAGCGACAATTGGTACAAGCAACAGTCGGGCTGCGTCAGCGCGGGCAAGACGTGGACGCCGAAGAACCACAACAAATGGACGGGATGCGTCACCGACCGCGATCAGGACTACGACACCAAGAATACGACTCCGGTTATCAGCAACTCGTCGACGCTGTTCCCGGCGGATCAGTATTCGTACTGCAATTCCAGCAATTCGGCCTACATCCAACCGATCATGCCGCTGAGCTACGACTGGTCCGCGCTCAAGACGTTGATCGGCAATCTGGTCCCGACCGGCAACACCAACCAGGGCGTCGGCCTCGCCTGGGGCTGGATGACGCTCTCGACCGGCGATCCCATGAACGCGC
The DNA here is from genome assembly GCF_014198235.1 of Bradyrhizobium sp. ERR14. NCBI lineage: Bacteria > Pseudomonadati > Pseudomonadota > Alphaproteobacteria > Hyphomicrobiales > Nitrobacteraceae > Bradyrhizobium > Bradyrhizobium sp. ERR14. The sequence goes on from NZ_JACIHD010000020.1 coordinate 66,531, forward strand.
CGGCCAAGGACACCAACTATACGTATAAGGACGCGATCGTGCTGCTGTCGGACGGTCTCAACACGCAGAACCGCTGGTACAGCAACGCCTCGCAGATCGACGCGCGGCAGAAGATTCTGTGCGACAATGCCAAGGCCCAGCCGTCCAACATCACGATCTATACGGTGCAGGTGAACACCGGCAGCGACCCGACCTCGAGCGTGCTGCAATATTGCGCCAGCGGCAGCGACAAGTTCTACCTGGTCACGTCGGCGAGCCAGACGGTCTCGGTGTTCAAGGACATCGGCACCTCGCTGTCGAAGCTGCGCGTGGCGCGCTGACGGATCGACCGCGTGCAAACAAAAAGCCCGGCTGGTTCAGCCGGGCTTTTCGATTCCAGGACGTCCTGAAAAATTTACTGAGCAGCCGGGGTGAACTTCGACACGATGGTCTCGACCGGCTTGAACGCCTGCTTGGCGAGGTCGCTGTAGAGGCCGGCGATCTTCTGCGATTCCGCAACGAAGGTCTCGTAGGAGGAACGGGCGAAATCGGTCTGCGCTTCCATGGCCTTGTCCAGCGACTTCACGCCGGAAAGCTTCTCGACGAAGGACTTGGTGTCTTCGAACGACTTCTTCGTATAGTCGCCATAGGCGCTGGCGATCGCCTGGAGGCCGTGCTGCACCGAGGTCGCGGAGGCGACGTACTGCTCGAAGTGCTCTTTCCCGTAGTTCTGAAAGTCTTCAACCTTGAACATTTCGGAATCCTTTTCCCTGGCTCTCGTCGGGAAGCCCCGGCTCCCTGACTCTGCCCACAATTAGTGCAACGCACAAAAAAGTCAAGAATCTTTGTGCGACGCACAAATTTGGACTCACTTCGCGGAGATTCCCGGGGTTTCCCGCAAGGGTTCTTTAAGCATTTGGAAACCGCGGGCCCCTACCCTGATTCCCTGGACGTGTTCAACTTCCGCAGACGGTCAAAAGCCGTTTGAGACCATCACCTTAGCCAGAATAGCGGTTCAGGCCCAACGTCCCCCGCGGCGAACACCAGCGGAGGGACAGCCTGAGCAGGTAATGATCCCGGGTCCATTGGGCACAATTTCGCCTCACGAGCCGGTGATCAGTTGAGAAACGGGGACGGGGTTCCATGCTTCGTAAAAACTTGTCTTCCTCGCGCTTGGCGCGGGTTGGCGTTTTCGGGCTTCTTACGGTCACCACTGCGGTCATCTTCACCACCGATGCCGCCGAGGCGCGGCGTCATCGCCGCCATTACGCGCACCACCGGGTGCAGCGCGATGTGTCCGAGAGCTCCAGCCCGAAATTCGCGTCCATCATCGTCGACGGCAATTCCGGCGCGGTGCTTCAGTCGAACGCCCCGGACGGCATCCGTCACCCTGCCTCGCTCACCAAGATCATGACGCTCTATCTGCTGTTCGAGCGTCTCGAGTCCGGCAAGATGAAGCTCGACACCGAGATGCCGGTGTCCCAGCACGCCGCCGATCAGGATCCGACCAAGCTGAATTTGCGTGCCGGCCAGACCATCCGCGTCGAGGACGCGATCAAGGGTCTCGTCACCCGCTCCGCCAACGACGCCGCGGTGGTGATCGCGGAAGCGATCGCCGGCGACGAGGACGACTTCGCCCAGATGATGACGCGCAAGGCGCGCTCGCTCGGCATGTCCAAGACGGTGTACCGCAACGCCAACGGCCTTCCCAACGACGAGCAGGTCACGACCGCGCGCGACCAGGCCACGCTCGGCCGCGCCATCCAGGAGCGCTTCCCGCGCTACTATCGCTATTTCGCGACCGCGACCTTCAACTGGCGCGGACAGTCGATCCGCAACCACAATCACCTGCTCGGCAATGTCGAGGGCGTTGACGGCATCAAGACCGGCTACACCCGCGCCTCCGGCTTCAATCTCGTGACCTCGATGCGCCGCGGCAACCGTCATTTGATCGGTGTCGTGCTCGGCGGCCGCAGCGGCGGCTCGCGCGATGCGATCATGCGCAACCTGCTCGCGGAGAATCTCGAGAAGGGCGCGACCACCCACACCGTCGCCGCGGTCACGGAGCGCAACGGCGCTGACGCCAGCACCGAGGTCGCCGACGCGTCGCCTATCCCGGCCCGCGCTGTTCCTCAGGTTCAGGCCGCCTCTGCCCCTGCTCCTGAAGCCGCTCCGTCGCGTCTGGCCGCACGCCTGTCGACGCTCGCGGCTGCGACTGCCGCGGTGCCGCCGGCCCAGCCCAGGTCCGAGGCCAAGCCTGAAGTTCGGCCGACGGAATCCAGGATCGAGCCGGCGCCGCTCACCAATGGCGTGATCTCGAGCCAGCCGCTCTCGATCATCCCCGGCTCGTCCGAGCCGATGAAGCCGGTTCGGGTCAAGACGGTTCAGGTCAAGGCCGGCGCCGTGAAGGTCGCCTCCGCTGCCCCCGCTCAGGTCGCACCGCCGGTCACCAACGCCATTTCGTCCCGCTCCGACGTCGCGGAAACCTCCACCGCCGTCGTCGCCCGGGCCGATCTCATCAACAAGCCCGAGGTGGTCAGCCAGCCGGAAGCGCCGAAGGCCGAGATCGCCCGCACCGAGCTGCCGCGGCAGCCGGCGGGCTTCGGCACCGGCAACGGCATCCTCGGGGTGCTGCCGGCCGCAACGGCTGCTGCGCCCGCCCCGGCCGCTCCGAAGCTCGCCTCCGCCGATCCGATGCCGGTTCAGATGAGCGCCACCACCAAGCCGGTCGTCACCCACAGCGGCTGGATCGTCCAGGTCGGCGCGCTCGAGAGCGAGAACGAAGCCCAGCAGCGCATCGACGCCGCGCGCAGCTCGGCCCGCGGCCTGCTCAGCAAGGCCGATCCGTTCACCGAGGTCGTCGCCAAGGACAATCGCAAGCTCTATCGCGCCCGCTTCGCCGGGCTCGAGCGCGACCAGGCCGAAGCCGTCTGCCGTACCCTGAAGCGCGCCGACATCTCCTGCATCACCGTCCGCAACTGATCTTTCGCAACGCTCCGATCAAAATGCCCGCGCTGTGCCGCGGGCATTTTTGTTTTTGGCGGGTCTCGATGCCAGTTCCGCGACAACTTCTCGTCAAGGATTTACGGTTAAAACTTTACTCAAGAGATCAACCACGCCGACAATGGCGGGTGTCAGGGCGACGGCAGACAGAGCAAGCGGAGCTCACGCGGTACGGGCGTTTGTAGCGTGGTGCCGGAGTTAGCCGTTATGCGTACGAAGCAGAGTATCCTTGGCCTCGTTTACACGGGCAGCGAGGTAGTTCGACCCCCCCTGGTCGGGATGGAGTTTCTTCATCAGGGTCTTGTGGGCCCGGCTGATGTCGTCACGCCCCGCCCCCGGCTGCAAGCCAAGGATCTGATAGGCCTCCTCCGCCGTCATTTTGCCGCTCGCCGCCGTGCGGCGCTGCCCCCCTGCCGCATCGCTCTGCGCGTTCTGACGCCAGGCGGGAAACCGGCGGTCCAGATAGCTTTCAAGTAAGGCCACGCTCTCGGCGTCGAATGTCGGGACCATGGCCAGCAGGCTAGCGAGATCGAACTCGCCGAGATCGCGCCCGGCGTGAGGCCCGGCGACGATCTGCCCGCCGAGCTGGCCAGAGCCGTGGTCGAGCCGCATATCCAGGAATTGCGAACGCACGCGTGAGGACTGCCCTGACGCGGGCGCAGGACCACCGCCGCCGAACAGCCCGCCGACATTGCCGAAGCCGGCGTTTGCCAGCGGTGTCCAGCCCAGCAGGCCGGCGCCGAAAATCCCGAGCGGGATCGCCACCACCAGTTCGCCCCGCAAGCCCGTGAAGGCTGCGACCGCCAGCGCCACCACGCCGCCACCGAACCTGATGGCCCTCGCCAGCACCGCCGGGTTGGCGGCTCGGAACATCTGGAGCAGCAGATAAAGCGTGATAACAGCGACAGCGCCGGCGATCAGGGTCATGACCGGAATATAGTCGCCCTCGCGGCAAAATGCATGGCATACGCCTCGCCGCGATGCCTGAGCGCTATTTCATCTGGCCGATCAGCCTGGCCGCGCCGCTCGCGGTCTTCGCCAGTTTCAACAGGGCCTCGCGACCGCCGGCGGCATAGGCCGCAGCGGCCCGCAGCAGCTCGCGCAACTGCGCCGCCGCGCCCGGATCGAAGCGGCACCAGGCGCCACCCGTCAGGCGCGCAATCTCGCGAAAGGCCTGCTCGGCGACGGCATCATGACCTTCCTGAAACACGAACACGGGCACTTTGAGCATGCCGAGCTCGCCGGCCTTGGCGCAGAGCTCGTCGACCTTCTCCTCCATGGCATCGCCGACGAAGACGACGGCGCGGACGCCCGATGCGACCGCTTCGCGCCGCGCCTCGGTCAGCACCTTGCCGATCTGGGTGTCGCCGCCGCGGCAATCGATCTTGCTCATCAACGCCGCAAGCCTGGTGCTGTCGGAGATCCACCCCGTGGCGCGGCACTCGTTGAAGCCGCGATAATAGACCAGGCGGATATCGAGACTGCCGAGCGCGGCGGTCTCGCGAAACATGTCGGCCTGCAGCGCGCAGGCCATGTCCCAGGTCGGCTGCCGGCTCATCGTCGCATCCAGCGCGAAGATCAGCCGCCCCTTCGCGCCCGGCGCATGCGGTGACATCGCCTGCGCCTTGGCAACGAAGGCGGCGATGTCTTCCGCAGTCGACGTTCCGGCCTGCGGCACCGCGCGGCCTGCCTGCGCCGAGACGGCATCGCCGCTGCGCGGTTTGATGGGTTCGCCCGACATGCCTTGACCCTGCGTGGCCAGCTAATGTGGTTAGCGCAAGCTGCCCGGTCAATGTGCAAAGCCCCCGCCGGCAGAGGCTGGCGGGGGCTTTGCAGATCGTGACTGACGATGAGGGACCGTCAGGGAGAAGACGTCAGCTCTTGGCAGGCCCCATCAAGGCGACCGGACCGGGCTCCAGGATATTGGGCGGCGAGGATTGCGTGTCGACCGGCGCGATCTCGCTGTCGGTCGCGCTCAGGAATTTGTCGAGCATGCCCTGGATCGAGTTCTTGGCGACGTCCGGACCGGTGTCGCGCATGTCGTTGTGCTGGAATTCGGTCTTCACGACCTGGATACCCGCCTTCTCGCATTCCTCGTCCGTCGGGATCACGCCCGCATCGGCCTTGAACTGCGGATCGGTGGAGCGGAACGACAGGATCTTGAACTTGCCGGCGGTGACGAAGGGCACGCGCAGATTGTCGAGCGTGACGACCTTCTTGACCTCATCCGGATACTGCTTGGCGAAATACATGGTGATGTCGCCGCCCATGGAATGGCCGACCATGGTGACCTTGTCGTAGTCGGCGTTGGGCTGAAGCTTCCTCATTTCCTGCACGGCGAGATGGATGTTGGCGACACCGCGCAGGATCTGCGGCAGCCGGCCGACATAGAGCTCGCCGGGCTTGGTCACCATCGGAGGATCGGTCGGCAAGTCGTGCTGCGGGCTCAGGACCATGTAGCCGCGCGCAGCGAAGATGTTGGCGAGGAAGCCGTACTCGGTGTTCTTGACGGTGTTGCCGTGATTGATCACCGCGACCGGCAGCGTGATCATGCCGGCATTGGCCTGCATTTCCTTGTCGCGACGCACCGCGATGTCGACGGGCACCGGGCGATTGTCGCGCGAGGCGTCGTAGAAGGTAATGGTCTCGTGCTTGATCGCCCACTTGCTCGCCGTGAAATAGGCGATGCCGCAGAGAGCACTGACCGAAACCAGAACGGCAATTCCACGCTTCATTTTCGTCCTCAGCCTCAGGCTCTTGCGGCCTGAATCCCTGTTGAAAATCGTGTTCTTCCGGGGCTCTTCGACCCCTTGTCGCCTATTCGCTAATATATGTCACAGGCGCGTGACAGGAAGGCCAAATATTGTGAACCGGCAGCCCTTTCATTGTGCGCCGCACACGTTTTATGGGCATCCCGTCCTCGCCAGGCTACGTCAGGGTGTACTTCACCATCCGACGCAACCGGTCTCAATTGGGTTCAATTTCACGGTCAACGTAAGGTGAAAACGGCGAAACGCGGACGCAGTTCCCTGGAGAGCCCGGCCCTCAGATCGATCGGATCGATCGGAAGTAGTGGCATACCGCCGGCTCAGGCGCCGAGGATGTCGTGGACCTCGAGCGGCTTGTCGACCTGGTTGAACCACTCGGCCCGGTTGGCGGCGCGGCGGCGGCCGCGCTCGTCCAGCGGCAGCTTGAGCTGGCGGAGCAGGCTCGTCACCTCCTCCCGTGCGGTGAGATGGCCGAGATTGGGGCGCATGCCGAGCGTGGCCTCGTCGATCTCGTCGAGCGCGGTCAGGCCGCGCGGGAAGAATTCGCGATAGACGACGCGTTCGGCGAAGCCGTCGACGTAGCGGAAGCCGAGCCGCAGCGACAGATCCTTCAACCCCTCGGCGACGAGCTGCTTGTTGCGCGAGCCGAGCATCGACAGGCGGTTGCGCACGACGATCCAGTCGGTGGTCGAGCCGTCGAGCTGGCGGCGCTTGCGCCTGACGTCGCGCACCATCTCGGCGTAATGGCTCTCGCCCGTCACCGCGTAGTTGGCGGGATCGACGGTGCCGAGCACGTCGAAATCGAGGAAGCTGTCGTTGATCGGCGTGACCAGGGTGTCGGCCATCGAGTGCGCCAGCCGCATCAGATAGCTGTCGGTGCCCGGCGTATCGATGACGATGAAGTCGAAGCTGCTCTCGACCGCCGAGACCGCCTCCATGAACTGCTGGAACTCGGAATTCTCGTTCTCGGCGATCTGCATGGTCTCGCCGAGCTTGATGCAGCGATGCACCGGCAGTTCGAGGTCGAGCTTGGTGCGGCGCGCCCAGGCAGAGCGGTTGCCGATGTAGCGGGTGAAGCTCTGCTGACGGCAGTCGAGGTCGATGGTAGCGACGCGCTGGCCCGCCTTCAGGAGCGCAACGGCGATGTGCAAGGCGGTGGTCGACTTGCCGGAACCGCCCTTCTCGTTGCCGAGCACGACTACATGCGCCGAGCCGGATTGGCCTTGGCTAGCCTGCACAAGCATGGCGATCCTCAACACCCCTGATGAATATCTTCGAGTTGGCCGCGTCTGCGGTCAAGTGAAATGCGTGACAGGTAATGCAAATCGTATTGCGCCGTTTTTCATGAATCGCGGCGTCGTCTTTCGTCTGTGATCCAGCCACAATGTCGCGACATCGCGCGCGCCTTGCGCGGGATGCTGTGCCGCATCCGGATGCATGGCGTCCACGATCGCCGCTTGTTAAGGTTAGTCGCCCCTGGCGCCAAGGTCATGCCGCGCCGATTCCCAACCCTGTCGAGTCCTGATGTCAGCAAGCCCCTTGATTGCCCGCACGGTCCCAACCTTGCGCCGCGCCGTCGACAATCTCCGCAAGCGAAAAGCCACGATCGCGCTGGTCCCGACCATGGGGGCTCTCCATGACGGGCATGTGTCTCTGGTCCGCCTCGCCAAGCGGCGCGCCAGCCGCGTCATGGTCTCGATCTTCGTCAACCCGACCCAGTTCGCCCCCACCGAGGATTTCGGCGCCTATCCGCGCACCTGGAAGGCCGACATCGCCAAGCTCGCGGCCGAGGATGTCGATATCGTCTGGCACCCCGGCGTCGCGGCGATGTATCCGGAGGGCTTTGCCACCCGCATCATGCCGGAGGGACCGGCGCTCGCCGGCCTCGAGGACCGCTTCCGCCCGCATTTCTTCGGCGGCGTCGCCACCGTGGTCGGCAAACTGTTCACGCAGTGCCGGCCGGACTTTGCGATCTTCGGCGAAAAGGACTTTCAGCAGTTGCGGGTGGTGACGCAGATGGCGCGCGACCTCGACCTCGGCGTCAAGGTCGTCGGCTCCCGCACCGTGCGCGAGCGCGACGGGCTCGCGATGTCCTCGCGCAACGTCTATCTATCGCCCGAGGAGCGGCAGACCGCCCCCATCCTCTACCGTGCCATGAAGGACAGCGCCGGCCGCATCCGTGCCGGCGAAGCCGTTGCGTCGGCCATGAAGCGTGGCGCCGCGACGATCGAGGCGGCCGGCTTTGCGCTCGACTATTACGAAGCGCGCCATGCCGAGACGCTGGCGCCCCTCACCTCGCGCAAGGACGGCCCGTTGCGAATCCTGGTCGCCGCCAAGCTCGGCAACACCCGGCTGATCGACAATATCGCGGTTTAGAGCAGCCCGAGATCGCGCAATTCGCGCCGCATCGGCTCCGGCATCGCCGCGATCGAGCCGGCGGCGGACTTGCCCAGATCGGGCGGCACGGAATCGTCGGCGAGATAGCGCCAGCCCTGGAATGGGCGCATCGGCCGCGGCGAGACCGAGACGACCTTCGGCTGCATCACGATCCGGCAGCGGCCGATACCGTCCTTGTCGCGGAACGGCTCGATGCCGATGATCTTTTCCCGCGCGGCGATCTCGCCCTTGATCACCCAATAGAGCGACCCGCCGGTGAGGATCTCGGCATCGCGCTTGGGAACCATGCGGGTGATGTGGATGTGACGTTGCGGCAGACCCTTCTTCTTGGCGGTCTGCATCCGTTCGGCGATCCACTCCTTCAATTCCTTGACGGAGTCGCAACCGACGGCGAGCTTGATCAGATGTAGCGGCATGCCCAAGCATTAGCCGGGCAGCACCGCATTTGGAATGCCGATCTATTCGTTATCCGCAGCCGCGGGCGCGGCCGCCGAGGCTGGCGGCGGAGCGAGCGGAACCGGTGCTGCCGCGGGAGCACGCGCAGCCTTCGGGGCCGGCGGCTTCTTCGCGGCCGGTGGTGCGGCGGCCTGTGCCGACGTCGCGGCGGGCGCGCGCGGTGCCGGCGCTGCGTTCGCGGCGGCGGGCGCCGCCTGACGCGTCGTCGCCGTGGGCTCCGGATTCATGATGCTGACCGGCGGCGTCGACGAGGCGCTCGGGAACTCAGCGCTGGTCGGCTTGCCCGTCGGCATCGCGGGCGGCAGCCCGGCAAGCGCGGCCGTGGCCGGCATCCCCTGCGCCGTTGCAGGCGCGTTCCAGGTTGGCGCGTAGCGCGCGACCAGCATGTCGTAGAGATGGGCGTCCATGTTGGCGGCAACCCGCTGCTGGTCGGTCAGCGAGCGGAACGCGGCGCAGTCGAACTGCGTGCAGCCGTCGCGCACGACCAGCACCTGCGCGACGAGGCCGTAGCGATCGTGCTCCAGCGCCTTGCGCAGCACCTTCATGTCCGTCGTGAGGCTCTTCTCGGCGGTCGCGGCATCACCGAGCGCGGTCAGCCGGTCGATTCGGGCCGCGGTGTAGGAGACGGCGGCAGCCGCGGCATCCGGCGAGCCGAACAGCGCCTTCTCGCAGCCAATGGCGACCGCATCGCCGGCGAGATCGTCGAGACAGGACAGTGCCGGCAGGCTTGCGATGACAGCACCTTGCGCGCGCACTTCGGTCGGAGCGTCCTGCCCCGCCGGTCCATAGACGCGCACGGTGGCAGCTCCTGCGATCGCGATGGACAGCAGCGTGATCACGGTCAGCGCGCCGTTGGCGACCGACCTGTCGGCGCGCAGCAGCGTGATCAGCAGGATCAATCCGAAGAATCCGGCAGCCGCCAGCGTCATCCACATCGGAAAGGCCGGCGAGCGCCAGATTTGGTCGAGCGAAGTGGCCCATGCCCAGTTCATGCGCGACGTCCCCTCACGCGAGCAGAGAACGAATGGTCAAGCGAGCACCGCGAGTCGGCAACTGCCCCCCAGGCCCACCTTGCGAAGGTGAAGCGGGCCTTTTGACGGCGGCAGAACACAATTCCGCAGAGGGCGCGAATGCGCGGGGAGCGTCGGTCTTCAGGAGAGCGCGAGCTGGCTTTCCTTGGCGACGCGTTCGAAAGCTTCGGTCGAGCTCTTGATCCGGTACTGGCAGTCGTCGCCGTCGGTCGGCAGCAGGCGGATGACCTCGTACGAGCCGCTGGCAGCAGGGCGCGCGACGTTGCTGGCCGTGAACAATACGCGCGTTCCAATCGGGAATTTGTGCTTCAACACCCTCTCCATCACTCAAACAACGCCTGCCTCGCCCATGGTCCCACTGCGACGGCCGGCCAGAAACCCAGGCGCTGTATAGCACGCGACCTGCCGTTTTGGCCAGCGCCATGCCACCATGGCAAGCGCGTAAATCCTGCAGTCTTTTCAGAATGATAGGGATGGAACCGGCCGGTCGATGATACCGCCGGGGCCGCATGTTCAGGCGGCATGTCGCAGGGCCGGTCGCAGCCCGAATGGCATATGGCGCCAGTCAATGTCCGGAACGTGAGCGCAGCCGGCCGGCACACAGCCAGCGGCCTCGTTCGGACCGACCGGTCAGGCGTCCTCGAACTTCGCGATGACAAGGGTTTCGGCCAGCCCGTCGCGGGTCCATTCCTGGAACGCCGGCAGCGCCATCATCGTCTCCATGTAGGCCTTGGTGTCCGGCGCGACGTCGATCGCGTAGGTGCGCAGGCGATGCACTACCGGCGCGTACATCGCGTCGGCCGCGCCGAAGCGGCCGAACAGGAACGGACCCTTGGCACCATAGCGCGTGCGGCATTCGCGCCAGATCTCCTCGATGCGCGCGACGTTGCCCTTGGCGTCGGCCGACAGCGTCACGGGGCGGATCGGCCGATGCAGGTTCATGCCGCATTCGTTGCGCAGCGCCACGAAGCCGGAATGCATCTCGGCGCACACCGATCGGGCATGCGCGCGCGCGGCGACGTCGTCGGGCCACAGCTTCACTTCCGGATACCGCTCGGCGATGTATTCGATGATGGCGAGCGAATCCCACACCGTGACGTCGCCGTCGACCAGCACCGGCACCTTGCCGGCGCGACTGAAGGACAGGATCTGCTCCTTGTCCGCGGGATTGTCGGTGTAGAGCGGGATCAGCGTCTCCACGAACGGGATGTCGTTGGCGCGAAGCGCGAGCCATGGCCGCATCGACCATGACGAGTAGTTCTTGTTGCCGATCGCGAGTTTCAGCGCAGCCATGTCATCAGTCCTTCCCGAGACGCTTTGAAGCGAGCCGCTTTTAACGCCATCGCGTGCCGCCAATCAATCGTTGCCGCATCCTGCCATGCGTGGCAATCGTGGCGGCTTGCGAGGAGAGAGAGATGAGCAGGCATTGGGTCGACATCACCGCGGTCGGCTTCTTCATCATCGAATGGCTGGTCTATGCCCTGACGCTGGAGCATTCGGCCTACGGCCGCGACAGCCTGTCGGCGCGCATGAACCGCTATCGTGAGGTCTGGGTGCGCCGGCTGCTCGATCGCGAGACGCGCATGGTCGACATGCAGATCATGGCCTCGCTGCAGAACGGAACCGCTTTCTTCGCCTCGACCAGCCTGATCGCGCTCGGCGGTGCGCTGGCGCTGCTGCACGCCACCAACGACGCCATCACGATTCTGAGCAAGCTGCCGATCGACCTCAGCACGTCGCCGGCGATGTGGGAGCTGAAATGCGTCGGCCTCGTGCTGATCTGCGTCTACGCCTTCTTCAAATTCGCCTGGTCCTATCGCCTGTTCAACTATGTCGCGATCCTGTTCGGCGGCATGCCCCCGGCCGAGCGGCGCGACACGCCGGAGGCGGAAGCCCATGTCATCCGCACCACGCGCCTGTTCGAATCCGCCGGCCGCCATTTCAATCGCGGCCAGCGCGCCTTCTTCTTCGCGCTCGGCTATCTCGGCTGGTTCGTCAGCCCCTGGCTGCTGTTCGTGACCACGGCCGCCGTGGTGGTCGTGACCTGGCGCCGGCAATTCGCATCGAGCGCATGGGCGGCGATGGCACCGGAGGTGGTGGATGGCGCGGAGAGGATGAAGCGCGGTCATTGAGGCACGTGTCCCGGACGAGCTGCAACGCGCAAGCGTTGCGGCGCAGAGCCGGGACCCAGGGCAACACGGCGCGATGCGGATAGATGGCCCGGCTCTGCAGCACACCGTCGAACCGGACGATGCTTCGCATCGCCGGGATAACGCTGCGCTGCGTCCGGGGTACGAGAGCGGAGCGGGCGCACGCTGTCTCCATATGTCATTGCGAGGCTCCAATGCACATCCCAGCGGCGGTGCCGTAGGGTGGGCAAAGGCGCATAGCGCCGTGCCCACGATCTCCGTCCATGAGCGACAAGGCGTGGGCACGCTGCGCTTTGCCCACCCTACGAGATCGAGCTTGTGGTACGCAGCTCAGCTCACGGACACGCCTTCTCGGCCTCGCGGCGCATTTCGCCCGAGCTTTGCTTGGTCTCGCGACCCTCTAAATCCAAGAGGGCGCAGGGAAGGCCGGGTGCTGGCTCGCACCCGCGGTCTGCTGCGCAATAGGCACGCGCAGAAGAACCGCACAGCAGCATACAGGTGGTGCCGATCACTCGGCCTTCCCTGCGCAGTGGCTGAACGGCTTATGCCGTGCTCTCCCGGGAGCCGACCATTCCTTCTGGCCTCCCTCGCCCCGCGAATTTGGATGATGCAGTCTGCCCGGTTGGGCTCGCTCGCATCTCCGCGAAAGGCTTGACCGTAGCAACGACGGCCAGGACCACACGGTTTTGCCGTACGCGTATTCGCTGGTCACCACATTATCTTCCGGCCTTGTCGACGTTGCCGAAAGAATGTGGCGAGACGAACTGAACAGCGCCGCTCGTCCGCACGAAGCCTCGGGCTCACAGGGACTACCCGCCCTGCCCGCGCCTCTCGTGCCGACGCTGCCGCGTCCACCGCAAGCCCGGCTCGCGACAGTGACGACCACATCGTCGCCCCTCTTGGTGAGCCGGGATGGACGACACATACGCCGAAACCGAATTTCGGTAAAGTGGAATATTTTTGGCGAAGCGGATTGACAGCGGGCGACACAGGGCACGGTGCCGTAGCCCGGATGGAGCGCAGTGTAATCCGGGACAGTGCACAATGCCGGGCGAGCGGCCCCGGATTTCGCTACCGCTTCATCCGGGCTACGCGAAGCTACGATCCGAAATCCCGTGGGCTGAACGGCAGGTCCATGATCTTCCATTCCCCGTACAGATTTGCCGGCAGCATCTTGTAAGGTTGGCAATTCTGGAGCGCGCTCATGGCGGACTTCACGAGTGCCACGCCTTTCGCTGACGGCGGAGCCTCGATCAGGATCGGCTCGCGCGCCAGCGTGCCGTCGGTCGCGAACACCGTGCGCAGCTTGATGTGAACGGCGTCGGTGGGGCTGAGTCCGGCCGGCAATTTCGCACAGCTGCGCAAATGGCGACGAAGCGCGGCGATGACTTCAGCCGGCAACTTGGCTGCGATTGAATCCTTGGCATCGCCGCCATCGTCCTTGGGGGTGTCTTTCGGCAGCTCCGGCGGCAATTCCGGGGGCAGGCCCAGCATGACGCCGTACTTGACGGTGACGTCAGGTTGCGGAGCCTGATAGGCCGGCGGCGGTGCGGCCTCCGGCTGTTGCATCGCTTGCGGCGGCGGCTGCATCGGTGGCTGCGGCATCGCCTGGGGCGGCAGTTGTTGCTGCGGTTGCGGCGGCGCCTGTGGCTGTTGAGGCTGCGGCTGCACGTTGGCCTCACGCTGCTTCGGCGCTGGCGAGGGTTGCGGCTGCGGCTGCTTCTGCTGCGGTTCAGGTGGCGTCTGCTGCGACGGTGCCGCGGCCTGCTGCTTGGCCGCGGGCTTGTCCGCCGCTTCGGACTTGTCGGTGAAATCGAGCTTCGGCAGTTTCAGATCGGGCGTCGGCTCCGGCGGCTTCTCCTTGGCCGCCTCCTTCGTCTCCTGCTCCTTGATCTCTTCCTTCAACTGCTCCGGCGTGACGATGTCGACGGTCACGGTCTCCGGCGGCTGGCTGCGAAACGGATGGACCTCGCTGATCACGATGATCAGCGCCACCAGCGTCAGATGCGCGATTGCTGACGCCGCAATGTCCGTCCGTATGATCTTCCGCAGTTCCATCGACCGATCTTGGGTTGCCGTCGCGGTCCTAGCATACCCCGGCCCCCTCTCAATCCCATTTCGGGGCGAAGCCGAAGTCGGTCAGGCGGCCCTTCGGACTGGCGAGTGCGGCGATCCGGCTCATCTCGTCCTCCGACAGCTCGAAATCGAAGATCTCGATGTTTTCAGACAGGCGTTCGATGCGCGAGGTGCGCGGGATCGCAGCGACATTCTGTTGCACCAGCCAGCGCAGGCAGACCTGCGCCGACGACTTGCGGTGGGCGCGTCCGATCTCGGCCAGCCTCTGGTCGGACTTGATGCGTCCCTTGGCGATCGGGCTGTAGGCGACGAGCGCAAGGTCATGCTGGTCGCAGGCCGCCCTCACCTTCGCCTGATCGAGATAAGGGTGGTATTCGACCTGGTTGCAGACCAGCGGCTCCGGCGAGAGCGCGACCGCCTGCTCGATCAGCGCCACCGTGAAATTGGAGACGCCGATGTGACGGGTCAGACCCATGGTCTTCGCATGCGACAGCGCGCCGAGCGTCTCCGCCAGCGGCACGTGCGAATTGGGCCAGTGCAGCAGCAACAGATCGACGCTAGGAAGCCGCAAGCGGGCCAGGCTCTCCTTGACCGAGCGCTCGAGATCGTGGGGCGCGAAATGGTTGGTCCAGACCTTGGTGGTGAGGAAGATGTCGTCGCGCCGCACGCCGGAGGCGCGCACGCCGTCGCCAACCTCGCGTTCGTTCTCGTAGACTTGCGCGGTGTCGATGTGGCGGTAGCCGAGCCGCAGCGCCTGCTCGACCAGGCGCGCGGCAGGTCTTCCGCTCAGCTCCCAGGTCCCGAGCCCGATCGCCGGGATTTTTGCGCCATTGGCCTCGACGAACAGCATGAGGAATCCTCTTCCGTTGCGGCAGCCCCTGACGTCATCAGGTCTCATTATGGACCCGGCCCACGATGCTGCCAACGGAAGGCCGCGGCAGTCCAGCGGGTTATTTGGCGCAAATGCTAACGGGAGGTTCGCGTCAGGGCCCGGCAGCCCTCGGTGTCAGGGCTTTGGCGTCAGGCTTTGGCGAGCGCCTGGAACACGGTATCCGGGGCGTGCGCGATCACCGCGAGCAGCGCACGGGCCGGTCCCCGCGGCGCGCGCTTGCCCTGCTCCCAGTTGCGGATGGTCTCGACGGGAACGCCGAGCTTGGCGGCGAACTCCATCTGGGTCAGGCAGGCGCGGCGGCGCAAATCGCGCACTGCGAGTGGGTTGGCGTCGGCCGGCGCGGCATCGGCCGTGGGCTCGACCGGAGACGGCTGGACCGGAAATTCCTGTCCATCCCGCAACTCAACGACCCGTCCGTCCGCCTTCAGCCGCAACCGCATGCTCATTCCCCCAAGCAAGGGGGATGATGCGGCAGGTCGCTTAAGTTCGGATTAAAGACAGGAGCCCGTAGCCCGGATGGAGCGCAGCGTAATCCGGGACCACTGTCGCTTGGGGCACCCCGGATTGCGCTGCGCTCCATCCGGGCTACGAATTCCCGCTGCCCGCCCCTACCTCAACCCGAACCAGAGCGTCGCAATCCCGAGGAAGGAGAAGAAGCCGACCACGTCCGTCACCGTGGTGACGAAGGTGCCCGACGCCACCGCCGGGTCGGCCCTGACACGCTCCAGCGCCATCGGGATCAGGATGCCGCCGAGCGCGCCGGCGATGAGGTTGCACACCATCGCCAGCCCGATGACGATGCCGAGGCCGGGGATCTTGAACCAGGCCACCGCCGCAATCCCCGTGATCACGGCGAAGGCGAGCCCGTTGACGAGACCGACCAGCGCCTCGCGCATCACCACGCGCCAGGCGTTGGAAGAACCGAGCTCGCGCGTCGCCAGCGCCCGCACCGCCACCGTCATGGTCTGGGTCGCGGCATTGCCGCCCTGGCTCGCCACGATTGGCGCCAGCACGGCGAGCGCGACCATCTTCTCCAGCTGGCCCTCGAACAGGCCGAGCACGGAGGACGCCAGGAAGGCTGTCGCGAGATTGACCAGCAGCCAGTTGAACCGCGCGCGCGCAATCGTCAGGAAGGTGTCCGACAGCTCTTCGTCGCTGGTGACGCCGCCGAGCGCCTTGAGGTCCTCGTCCGCCTCCTCCTCGATGACGTCGACGACGTCGTCGACGGTGATGACGCCGACCAGGCGGTCCTGGGTGTCGAGCACGGGAGCTGCGACGAGATTGTACTTGCCGAACATACGCGCGACCTCTTCCTGGTCCTCCAGGACGGAGACGCGGCGGCGGTCCGCGTCGGTGAGCTCGGTGAGCGGCACCGGCCGGCGCGCGCGCAGCAGCACGTCGAGGGGGACTGCGCCCTGCCAGTGCTGGTCCTTGTCGACGACGTAGATCTCGTAGAAGCGGTCGGGCAGATCCGGCGTCTCGCGCATGTAGTCGATCGCCTGCCCCACGGTGAAATCCTGGGGCACCGCGATGAACTCGGTCTGCATCCGGCGGCCGGCGGAATTCTCGGGGTACAGCAGGCTGCGTTCGAGCGCGACGCGCTCCCTGAGCGGCAGCTTCTCGAGGATCTCCTCCTGCTCGGCCTGGTCGAGGGTCTCCAGCAGCTCGACGGCGTCGTCGGATTCGAGTTCGCGAACGCCCTCGGCGACGGTCTCCGGCGGCAGTTCCTCGAGGATCTCCTCGCGCACGCCCTCGTCGAGCTCGTTCAGCGCGGAGAAGTCGAAGTCGCGTCCCGTCAGCTCGACCAGGCGGACGCGGTCGTCGGGCTCCAGAGCGCCGATGAGATCGCCGAGATCGGCCTCGTGCAGCTCGGCGACGCAGGCGCGCAGCGAGGCGCTGTCGCCGGCCTCGATCGCATGGGCGATTTCCTCGACGAATTCGTGCCTGATATCGCCGTCTTCATTGCGCATCGGCACGTGGTCGAGTACCGAATCCGCGGCGGATCGGGCAACGTCCATATGTTCATCCATGGCGCGCCTCGCCGTTTGACAGGTTGGAACGAATGGTCTGGGCTGACGGTCAGGCAATACCCACAAGGCAAAGCCGAGCGCAATGACAAAGATGCTTCGACAGCGGTGGACCGCGATGTCATCAGGCGCGGCCCTCGCTGCCCTGATCGGCATCGCCTCGACGGAAGCCGCCGAGTGCCCGCGCAAGGACGCGCTCGGCACCTCGCGCGTGCTGAGTGTCGATGCCAGGACCACCCCGCGCGTGGGCCTGAAGAGCTTTCCGCAGACGCTTGCGCTGGCCGATCACGAGGTCGTGCTGACCTTCGATGACGGGCCGAACCCGCCGACGACGTCGAAGGTGCTCGCAGCGCTGGCGCAGGAATGCGTGCGCGCGACCTTCTTCCTGATCGGCCTGCACGCCAGCCAGCATCCCGACATGGTCAAGCGCATCGCCCGCGAGGGCCACACCGTCGGCCACCACACCTTCTCGCATCCGTTCATGGCGCGGATCCCGTTCGACAAGGCCAAGGGCGAGATCGACCGCGGCGTCGCGGCCGTCGAGATGTCGCTGCACGGCAGCTCGACGGCGACGCCTTCGACGCCGTTCTTCCGCTTTCCCTATTTCCAGGGGACGCAAGCGCAGCTCGACCTGCTCCAGTCCCGCGGCATCGTCGTGTTCGGCGCTGACCTCTGGGCCAGCGACTGGAACGAGATGACGCCGGAGCAGGAATTGAAGCTGGTCACGGAGCGGCTTGCCGCTAGCGGCAAGGGCATCGTCCTCTTCCACGACCCCAAGGCGCGCACCGCCGCGATCATGCCGGCCTTCCTGCGGTATCTGAGGGAGAACGGTTTTCGCGTGGTCCACATCGTGCCGGCCGGCCCGCCGCAGAAGAGCGCCGATGCGCGCTGATGCCGGAATGTCACGCCGGCGCAAAATGGGGTGATTTGGGCCCTATTAACACTCTGTTCATGATACCCCCTGCTAATGGACGGGGACTTTGTGACGGGTAAGGCTGTTGGCGCCTGAACCGTTTCCCGATGTCTCCGACCTACTATGGCGGCCATCGCACATGAGGGCAGACGGGGTTCATGATCGGAAGTAGCGTTGTCTTGCGGACGCGATCGTGGATCGTCCTTTGCCTCGGCGGATTCCTTGGATGTTCGACCATCGGATCGCCGGCGGCGCTTGCGGCCGACTGCCCGGGCCATCCCGACGCGCTCGGGACGTCCCGCACCCTAGTGGTCGATCCGCGCGAACATCCGCTGATCGGCACCATGCAGTACCGCGAGACGCTGCCGCTCAGGGATCATGAGGTCGTCCTGACCTTCGACGACGGTCCGCTGCCGAAATATTCCAACCAGGTCCTCAAGATGCTCGACGACGAGTGCATCAAGGCGACCTTCTTCATCATCGGCAGCCAGGCCAAGGCGAATCCCGAAGGCGTGCGCAAGCTGGTGGCGGCGGGCCACACGGTCGGCACCCACAGCATGAACCATCCGCTGACCTTCGACCGGATGCCGATCGAGAAGGCCGAGGCCGAGATCAACGGCGGCATCGAGTGGACCTCGGCCGCGATGACCGACCCGTCCAAGCTGGCGCGGTTCTTCCGCATTCCCGGCCTGATGCGCGCCGAAGGCGTCGAACACCATCTGATCTCGCGCGGAATCCAGGTGTGGAGCGCCGACTTCCCCGCCGACGACTGGCGCCACGTGTCGTCCGACCGCGTCTATCAGCTCGCGATGCAGCGGCTGGAGGCCAAGGGCAAGGGCATTTTGCTGCTGCACGACATCCAGGCCCGCACGGTCGCGGCGCTGCCAAAAATCATCCGCGACCTCAAGGCGCGCGGCTATCGCATCGTGCATGTTGTGCCCGCGACCGCCGACCGGCCGGCGACGCCGACCACGCCGGTGGAATGGCTGCTGCATCCGCCGACCGAGACCGTGCCGATCGCGCGCTGGCCTTCCGTTCCGAGCTTCGTGTTCACGCAGACCAAGACGCTTCCGGCGCCCTCGCTCGCCGACCTCAATGCGCAGACCGAGCATCAGCCGCTGCTGCCGCGCCGAACCAAGGGTCAGATGGACGTCGCATCCGCCCTGCCCGTGCCCGGCCGCGCTCTGTTTGCGATCCCGGAAGGCTCGGTCGAGGTGCTGCTGTCGACGACATTGTCGCGGCGTGCCGCGACCCGGCTGGCAATGGCCGCCGAGACGCCGCATGCGGCCAGGGGCAAGGCCGCAAAGGGCAAGACGGCCAAGTCCCAGGCTCGGCACACCGCGCATGCGGCGCCGGCCGCACCGAAGCATGCCGCGCAGGCCAAGGGCACTACACCGCGCTCGACCCGCATCGCCAGCCTGAAGAAGCGCGCTTAGTCCCTAGCTACTGTCGCATGATGGCGGCGACGCAGAGCAGCACGATCAGCGCCAGGAAGAACAGGTCCATATAGGATTTGAGCTCGCCGTCGCGGCGCAGCCGGGCCACGTCGGCGACGACCTGCTTGCGCGCGTTCGTTCCCCCCGAGCCGTCATTAATCGGGCCCTGAAGCCGCCGCGTCTCGGCTTCCAGCTTCTCGATCTTCTGGAAGAAGTAGAACGCGCGCAGCGTCGAGACCGCGCGCATCGCGGCATAGATCAGCACCAGGATCGCCAGGATCGCCCGGTTCGGATACTTCTCCATGAAGTTCAGGCTGAAATAGACCACCGCCATGAATGCGAAGTTGGTGATGAAGCGGTAGACGAAGCTGAGAAAAACCATGCTGGCTCGAGCCTTGAGGGGTGCGCAGCCGGATCGTGCTGCGAATTCGGGATCGGGACCCAGACCGGGAGCTGGGTTGTGACGGCCCGTCTACGCCAACTTTGTTTCAACAAAGATACTGCAAGTCGCCGCCTTTTAGCCACACGCCGCCATAATGCAAGCCGGATGGCGGTGGCCCTGCCCTGACGCAGCGCGCCCGCTACGGCTCAATGGCGATTTGGCGGAAGTCGCGATAGACTGTGCGCTGCCGCCACATCTGGGATCTGCCGATGCCGAAGAAGGGAATCACCGGCCACGACGACTGGGTTCTGACCGAGGCTCTCGCGACCGCCCTGGTCGCGCTGGAGCAGCTCGAACCGAAGCACCAGCCGAACGCGCATATGGACGACCTCCGCAAGATGCTGGCGAACGGCAAGGAGCCGGCGGCGGTGAGCCTGCACCTCGCCCAGGCCAAATGCCGCCTGTTTCCGGACCTCGATCCGCTGGAGATCTACCGGGAATACGGCATCGGCGAGGAATATGGCTGAAGCGGCCGGCCGCCTGTCTTGACGAGAAGCGCTAGTTTCGTGAGGTCTTGAGCAACGGACATTCGCTGTCGCTCAGCGGCAGAAAGGCGTCCTCGGCAGGTATCTTCTCGACGACGTTGTAATAGTCCCAGGGCGTCTTCACGTCCGAGGGCTTCTTGACCTCGACGAGATAGAAATCATGCACCAGCTTGTTGTCGGCGCGCAGCCGCGCGCCACGCGCGTAGAAATCGTCGACCGGCATCGCGCGCATCTGCTCCAGAACAGCGTTGGTCTCGTCCGTTCCGGCCGCAGACGCGGCCTTCAGATATTGCGACACGGCGGAGTAGACGGCGGCCTGCGGCGCGGTCGGCATGGCGTTGTGAAGCTTGTAGAACCTTTGGGCGAACGCGCGCGTTTCCTCGTTGAGCGCCCAATACCAAGCAGTGACGGTCGTCAGGCCCTTGGCGGTTTCGGCCCCCATCGCGTGCACGTCGGTCAGGAACATCAGCTCGGCGACGGCCTTCTGCGGCCCCGCGTTCATTCCGAACTCGTTCCATTGCTTCATCGAGGTCACGAGCTGCTCGCCGGCATTGGCGAACGCAACCACCTTGGCTTTGGACGCCTGGGCCTGCAGCAGGAAGGAGCCGTAATCGGCATTTCCCAGCGGATGAAAGACCGCGCCGAGCGACTTGGCCCCTGCAGCCGCCAGCACGCGCTGGGACACCTCGACCATATTGCGTCCGAACGCGTAGTCGGACGCGATGAAGAACCAGCTGTCATAGCCTTGCGACACCAGTTTTCGGACCGAGCCGGCGACCAGATTGTAATTGTCGTGCAGCCACATCAGGCCGGTGCGCGCGCATTGCTTGCCGCCGATCTCGGTGGTGCCGACCGCCGAATAGATCACGATCCTGTTCTTGTCGCGCGCGATCGACTGGATGGCGAGCGCCACCGCGGAGTTTCCGACGTCGGCCACCATGTCGACGCCGTCAACGTCGAACCATTTGCGGACGATCTGGGCGCCGATATCCGGCTTGTTCTGATGGTCGGCGACGACGATCTCGGCCTTCAGCCCGGGCGTTGCGCGTTGAAAATCGTCCACGGCCATCCGCGCGGCGACGACGGAGCCGGGCCCGGCCAGATCCGACAACGGTCCGGCCTGGTCATTGATGATGCCGATCCTGATCGCGCCACCGGAGAATTCGGCGGCCGCGCTCCGTTCGGCCAGCGCTGCCGGACTGAGCGCCAGGATGAGGCCGAAGGTCAAACGGCAAAGCCGGCTGCGCGACGATAGCAATTCTCCAACACGACAAGGCGCCATTGCCCCCTCCGCTTCAGCATCGCGACGGCATGTCGGCGATGATCGATATCCGGTCCCGACGGCGCTCGGCCGGTCGAATCTGCTCGCTATCCCTGCCGCTCGACGGCCTTCCTGACGAACTCCAGCCGCCGCGCCTGCGCCGGCGCAACCCGTTCCTTCATGGCAGCGACGATCGCCGCCGGCGCCGTGTCCGGCGAGCCGGCCGCAAAGGGCGGTGCGGGATTGTACTCCATGCGCAGCTGGATCATCTCCGCCGCGGCGCGGCCTCGCAACATCGACACCAGGGTGAGCGCGAAGTCGATGCCGGCGGTGATACCGCCGCCCGTCATGCGATTGCGGTCGACGCAGACCCTCTCCAGCGACAGCTCGGCTCCGAACAACGGCAGCGCATCCCTCGCGGTCCAGTGGGTGGCCGCGCGATATCCCTTCAACAGACCGGCGGCGCCGAGCACGAGCGAGCCGGTGCAGACCGAGGTCACGTATTGCGCGCCGCTCTCCTGCTGTCGCAGAAAAGCGAGAACGTCCTCGTCCAGCATCAGCTCGTCGGTGCCGTAGCCGCCCGGAACGCAGATCACGTCGAGCTGCGGGCAATCGGCGAAGGTGACGGTCGGCGTCAGCGCGATGACGGAATCGCTCGGCACGGGCTCGATGCGTTTCCAGACCAGATGCACGGTCACGTCAGGCAGGCTGGAGAAGACCTGGGCGGGACCGGTGAGATCGAGCTGGGTGACGCGCGGAAAAACCAGAAGACCGATCTGCAACGGGCCCGACATGTCCAACCTCGACAACGTGCTTGACGGTTGCAACCTGCCATGTTGGCCTTGCGGTCGAAATGGCTTAATTCCCTCAATTCTGGACACGCCCATGATCGGCTTCCTGATCTTTCCCGAATTCCAGTTGCTGGATGCGGCCGGTCCAATCTCGGTGTTCGAGATCGCCAGGCGTCACACGCCGAATGCGCCGCGCGTGATCACGGTCGCAACGAAGGCGGGCGCCGTGCGCAGCTCGTCGGGAATCGAGATGCTGGCGCGCAATCTGCGGTCGGCAAGCTCGGTCACGACGCTGTTCGTCGCCGGTGGAGAGGGCGTGGAGGCCGCGGCGCGCTGCAAGACGACCATCGCCTTCATCCAGCGACTGGCGAGCCGCGGCGTGCGCATCGCCAGCGTTTGCAACGGCGCCTATCTTCTGGCGCAGGCGGGACTGCTGGACGGGCGCTGCGCGACCACGCACTGGTCTTGCACCCGCGACTTCATCGGGCGCTACCCGAAGGTGCGGCTCGAGCCGGACCAGATCTTCATCCGCGACGATCGGGTGTGGACGTCGGCCGGCATCACGGCCGGGATCGATCTCGCGCTCGCCATGATCGCGCAGGACCATGGCGAGGCGGTCTCGCAGGCGACCGCGCGGCAGCTGGTGCTCTATCATCGCCGCAGCGGCGGACAATCGCAGTTCTCGAGCTTGCTCGAGCTCAAGACGCCGAACGGCCGCTTCGGCAGCCTGCTGTCATGGGTGCGCGAGAATCTGGATGCGCATCTCACGGTCGAGGCGCTGGCCGAACGCGCCGGATTGAGCGCCCGACATTTCGTCCGCTCCTTCACTGCCGAGACCGGATCCACGCCGACCAAGGCGGTCGAGCGCTTGCGGGTCGAGGTGGCGCGCGAGCGGGTGCAGTCCTCCGGAGAGGCCATCGAGCGCGTCGCCCAATCCACCGGCTTTCGCGACCCGGAGCGGATGCGCAGGGCCTTCATCCGCGCATTCGGTCAGCCGCCGCAGTCGCTGCGACGCGCGGCGCGAAGCGCGTGAGAAGCGGCCGGTCGACCTCAAGGCCCGCCGGCGACTGATCCCGCGATCACCATGACGAGGGCGCCAAGGTCGATCCTGCCGTTGACGGTCAGCTCCTCCGAGCTCTTCACCTCTCCCGCGCCCTGGACCTTGAGCGATTGCGGCCGGTCGGCGGCCTGCCGCTGCAGCTCGCCGATGATGGCGTCCTTGAGCTTCTCTTCCAGCATGGGCTTCGTCCTTCAGGCTGCCATCGCGCGGCAGGATTGTGCACAGGAGCGGCACGCCGAGACGCATTCGTCCATGCCGCCGACCCGTTCGCAATCGGCGGCGCATTCGGTGCAGATCTCGGCGCATTCGCCGCAGGTATGCCGGTGATGCGGCGTGTTGATCAGCATGAAATGCGCAGCCGTCCGGCACATTTCGGCGCAGGCCATCATCAGGCGGAAGTGTTTCGGCTCGACGTGCTTGCCGCCGGTCTCGAGGCAATGGTTCATCGCCGTGCCGAGGCAGGTCTGGTAGCAGCTCATGCAGAGCGAGATGCAGCGGGTCATGTCTTCTGATTGAGCCATCCGGTTCTCTCCGTTGCGCATCGGTATCCCCCGCTCCACCAAGGCAAGGCAACGCCCTTCGTTCCTGGTTCCGGCCGATTGTGACGTCCGCGGAACCGTCCGATGCAGCGCTAGCCGAAGCGCCTCTCGCGCAGCGCGCGGTAGCGGACATTGGTCTGCGGCTTGATGAACAGCGCCTTCACGCCCGGATGCCGCTTGCGGGTCTCCGCCTCGATCGCAATGACACATTGCTCGATGTCGTCCGCGCGCTTGTCATCCGCAAACTCGACGCTCAGGGCGGCGACGATCTCAGCCGGCGACAGCTGTACCGTCAGAAGGCCGTTGGCCCTGAGCACGCCGGGCGAGCGCCGTGCGATATCCAGAACGGACCGCGCCAGCTCCGGATCGGCAGGCTCGCCGATCAGCAGGCTCTTGCTCTCGCGCGCGAGGCCGACGGACGTGATCGCCAGCAATATGCCGATCAGGATCGAGCCGATGCCGTCCCAGACCGGTTGCTCCAGCCATACGGCAGCCGCTGTGGCCGCGGCAGCGATGGCGATGCCGACCAGCGCCGCGCTGTCCTCGAGCAGCACCATGAATGCCGGCGGATCCTTGCTGCGAACGAACGCCTGGTAGTATCCGAAGCGCCGGCCATCGGCGCTGAAGTGCCGCAGGGCGACCAGCCAGGAGCCGCCTTCGAACAGAAACGACAGGCCGAGCACCACGAAGCTGACCATGGGATCTTCGATCGGCTCGGGTGCGGCGACGTGCAGAATGCCCTGATACAGCGAGACACCGGCGCCCAGCGCGAAGATGAGCAATGCAACGATGAAGCTCCAGAAATACAGCTCGCGCCCATAGCCGAGCGGATGGCATTCGTCGGGCGGACGGCTCGCGCGCCGGTAGCCGTAGAGCAGCAGGATCTCGTTGGTGGTGTCGACGAGCGAATGCACGGCCTCGCTCGTCATCGCCGAGCTTCCCGTCCACGCAGCGGCGCCGATCTTGGTGACCGCGACGAGGACATTGCCGAGCAGCGCTGCGTAAACAGAGGTCTTCGTCGAAGATCCGGCCGCGACGTCTTCGATGTCTGGTGGCGCGCTCCTCATGCCAGGCGCCGCGGCAGGCTGTGGTGGATCGTGCAGGCGGCAACCGCGGCGTGGCCGAATGCGACCGAGATCTGGTGCAGGTCGGTGACGACGTCGCCGATGCCGTAAAGGCCGTCAACCGAGGTGCGCTGATGGTCGTCGACCTTGAGATAGCCCTCCCCGGTATGATCGGCGCCCAGCGAGACCGCGAGCTGCGAACGCACCTCGGCCCCCATCGCCGGATAGACCGTGTCGAATTGCATCGTCCGGCCATCGGCGAAAACGGCCTCGAGGCCCCCCACCCTCCGCCGCAAGCGCAGGTCGGGCGCGAACACGATGTCGACGCCGGCCTCGACCAGCTCCGATGTCACGCTCTCCTCGTCGTTCTGTCCGGTCGCGAGCAGCGTCACCTCGCGCGAGTAGCCGCGCAGGAACAGTGCCTTGCCGGTGGCCCGGCCAAGCGGACCGACGACGCCGATGCGGCGGCCGATCACCTCGAAGGCGTCGCAGACGGGACAATAGCGCAACAGCCCCTCCGCGACCGCGGCGCGCCATTGCTCGAACGGCGGATGGCTGTCGACGATGCCGCTGGCGAGGATGACGGTGGTGGCCTCGAGCGCGCCGCCGTTCCAGATCGCCTGAAAGCCGTCGCCGCGCCTCTGCAAGGCGGTAACCTCGGCCTCCACGCGCTCGACGGCGAGCTCGCCCAACTGCGCCGACATGCGCGCGATCAGGTCCGCGCCTGATAGTCCGTGGACGAAGCCGGGAACGTTGTGGCTGCGCGGGATCAGCGCGGCCCGGCTGGCGCCAAGGTCGACGACGCAAACGCTGCGGCGGAAGCGTGCCAGATAGATCGCGGCCATCAGCCCGGCAGGGCCGCCGCCGACGACCAGGCAATCGAACCGCGCGGCGGTCATTTGGGATTTGGATCCGCAAGACCGGCGCCAGGCTCCTGCAGCTGCCCACTCCGCGCCAGCCGGACGGCATTGCCGAGCGCGCGCGCCGCGTTCTGCACCTCCTGCTGGAATTCCCCGTCGTCGTCGAGCTCGCGATGCGAGGTGGCATATGGCTCCATGTAACCGACATAGCCGTCGAGCTCGGCAAAGCGCCCCGCCGAGATCAGCTGCATGTCGGTCAGCCAGTCCGACAAAGCGCGGCGCACGCCCTCGGCACCGACGGCGTCGCCATGAACGACCACGCCGAAATGACGGCCGGCGAGATGGCGCGGATAGGGCCAGCCCTTCAGCTCCATCGCCTTGGCCTCCTCGGCCTTCTTGCCATGCGTCGAGGTCGGATCGGGATTGCCGCCGTCGGCGCAGACCATGCGGTCCATCATCGCCTTCAGCCCGGACGGCACGTGGTACCAATTCACCGGCGTCACGATCAGGATGCCGTGGGCCGCGACCCATAGCGGATAGATCTCGTTCATCCAGTCGCCGGTCTGCCCCAGCGAATAGTTCGGATAGCAGCTGCACGGCCAGTGACAGAGCGGCATGGCCGTGCCGACGCAGGATTTGCAGGGATGAATAGACTTGCCGAACTCCGAGGCGAGGCGCGACAGATCGAGGATGTCCACCGCAAACCCCATCTCGACGAAAACAGGTTCGGCCAACTTGACCAGACGCCAGGTCTTGGACATCTCGCCGGGACAGGTGTGCTCGCTCCGGGCCGAGCCATTAATGATGAGAATGCGCGGCGTCTCCTGCGCATCGTCATGCTGGCGCTGCGCCGCCAGGATCTTCGCGCGCGCGTCGAGCCAGTCGACGGCAATGTCGTAGTCGGGATCGGAGAAACCCGCGCCCGCCTTCCGCGTCAACGGCGCCTTGCGCGAATGGCTATAGGCGTCCCAGGCGGCGCCGACCACGGCATCGAGCTCGCGCTGCAGTGGGGCAAAGGCGGGATCGATGAACTGACGCTTGTAGCGCCGTTCGAACTCCTCGCGCGACAGCTTGACGGGCGGCATCCCCTTGCGAATTTCGGCATCCGTCATGTTGGCTCCCGGCGAAGGCGGTATCATCCGACCAACCCGGGGGGCAGCAACCGGTTCCTTGCCGCTACTGGCGCGCCACGTCCTGCGGCGTATCGAATTTCGCGATACGCTGGTCCAGCCGCCACAGCTCGATGCGATGGGCCAGCACGAGCGAGGCGGCCTCGCGCTTGGCCTGCTCGTCATTATCGCAGACAAGATTGATGCATCCGAACACATGCCCGTCCGGATCGATCTGGAACGCGCGGTAATGCTTGAAGTTGCGCATCGTCATTCTCCTCGTCTCGTGCAGACCGGTGCGCTCAGCCAGTCCGTCAGGTTCGAGGTCACGTCGTTCTGCTTGGCGCGCTGCAGCAGCAGCTCGCGCTCCCTGCCAGGCGGCAGGCTGAGTGCGCGCTCGCGGGCGTTTTCGGCAAATGCGGCCAATCGCTCCTGGAGCGATTGGGTCTGTTTCCTGCGGTTGCGTTTGGCGGTCATTGTTGTTCACGGTGATTTCGGTTGGACGGAAATCGGCGCCGGCGGGGCCGCCGGGGTCGAGGTTCTCTTGTCATTCAGCTTCCGTCGCAACGGCGGGTTCCGGCATTTCAAAAAGTTAAAGCTGCGCGATTTTGCGCGAGGACGGCCGCACGTCATCGTCCCTCGTGCTCGCGTGCCGTTCGTCACGATAATCGACTGCGCCGGAACCGAACTGCTGATTCGCATGTTCAAGAACGACTTGAAGGAGAAACATCATGGCGAAGACAGCATGGAAACGGCCGGGCTCCCCGATCGGCCGCAAGGGGCCACGCAAGGCCAATCCCGCGTACAAGCGCCGCGCGCGTCAGCCGTGGACGCCTGCGGATGTGAGCAAGCTGAAGCAGCTCGCGAAAGGAAACACGCCGACGGGCGTGATGAGCATCAAGCTGCACCGCCCGGTCGCGGCCATTCGCAGCAAGGCGCAGCGCGAAGGGATTTCGCTGCGTCCGGCCAACCGCTCACCCTACAACCGGCGAACCAAAGCCACGAAGCGGCGTTGACGGAAGGCACCGCCGGGTGACAACCGGACACAACGGGGACGATGGACGTGGCGCTCATTTTTCCGGTTTCTGCCCACGACATCAGCGCATCGGTACGCGCCGACATCTAACCCGTTCCCGGCGCGTGCCGCCTGAACTGCTGCACGCTTCGCTCCGTTCACACGCCAGGCCAAGCCGGCGTCAAACCGGCGGCTGCAAGCCCGGCGAGCGCAGCCACTCGCTCATCTGGGACCCGGTCTCCGCCTGGCGCGCCTTGCGCAACATCTCGTCGCGCGCCGCTCCGGGCGGAAGCGACTTGGCTTCTTCGCGCAGCCGCTCCGCTTCGGCGGTCAGACGCATCTCCAACAGATCCGTTTGCTTCACTCGACGCCGCGTCAACATGGGCGTTCTCCCTGATCACTGGGTCGGAGCGCTCCGTTGCGTTCTTACCGATTGAGGTCATCGCGCATAGCGATGGTTCTAGAACGTTCCAGAACCACAGCGGTTGCAGGCCAGGCGCATCCATGGTCGCGGCATAACCTAGGTTAAATTAGTCGGTGACTAAATTTGCTAATCTTGGAACATCGAGTGACCGGCTTGGATTTGTGCAAATGGACGACTATCGCCGACTGCAGAAAACCTGCGAGAGCCAGGCCGCTCTTAGCTCCTCCCCCGCAACGCGGACTGCGCTGCTGGAAATGGCGGAGGAGTATCGCAAGCGAGCCGAATGCACGGCGCTTCGGGGGGGGGGCGAGCCGGCCAATCCCGGACGCACCGAAGATCTCGATTAAGCCAGCTGTCCCGGCCTGATCAATCGCGCCGATAGAGCTGCAGGTAGTTCGGCGAGAACAACGCCGCGTCCTTGAGCGCGTCGAGATCGTTGATGGTCAGCGTGCGGTCGCGCAGCACGATCAGACCGGTCGCACGCAGCTCCTGCACCGTCCGGTTAAGATGCACCACCGACAACCCGGTGGCGTCGGCGAGGTCCATCTGCGTGACCGGCATGACGCAGGAATTGCCGTCGACCATCCCGACGGGACGAAGCCGTTCGAATATCTCGCAGAACAGATGCGCCACGCGCTCCAGGGCGGTGCGGCGACCAAGGTTAATGGCCCATTCGCGCTGGATGGCGTTGTTGACGAGGGTCTCGCACCAGAACGCCTCGGCGAGCGAGCGATCGCTCATCGTCAGACTTTCGAAACGCGCGCGCTTGATCTCGGCGTAGACCACCGGCGTCATTGTCGCGATGGAATGGTCCATCACGGGGAGCAAGAACGCGTGCGCGTCACAGCTCTCACCCGGAAAGATGAAATTGACGATCTGGCGCCGGCCGTCCTCGAGCGTCTTGTAGCGGCAGAGCCAGCCTGATAGCACCACACGGACGCTGTCGACGGGATCGCCCTCCGAGATCAAGTCTTCACTCGCCCCGGCGCGCTCGAGACCTTCGAGCAACGCATATTCAAGCGACGCACGGGCCTCCGACGACAACGGCCGCATCACGTTCAGCCGGCGAATGACCAGCTCCACCAGGCTGCGATCGGAGGTCGACAAGGACATCAGTCAGCCATCGCCGGTGTGTGGAAGGTGCGCTTGCTCAGCGGAATAGCGATCGTGCATTGCAGCCCCGGGGGGTCGAATGCCAGGGAGGTCTGCCCCTTGAACTCGAACGCCAGCGTGCGCTCCAGAAGCTCCGCGCCAAAACCCTTTCGCGGCGGCGGCTTGACCTGTGGCCCGCTGCGCTCGCGCCATTCGAACACCAGCTCCGCGGGCTCCGTGCTTTCGTCGATGCGCCAGCCGATTTCAATACGCCCGCTCGGCTGGCTCAAGGCGCCGTATTTCAGCGCGTTGGTCGCAAGCTCGTGGATCGCGAGCGCAAATGTTTCCGCGGCTTTGGGCTGGAAACGCACCCTGGGGCCGGAGACCCGCATCTGCTCGCCTTCCCTGGCGTTGTAGGCCATGAGCTCCTCGACCACGAGAAATTCGAGGTCGACACCGCCTTCCGGATCGCGTGTCACCAGCGCCTGGGTGCGGGCAAACGCGTTCAGCCGTCCGTCGAGATGGGCGGCGTATTCCTCGACGGTTTTGCTCGATTCCGCCGAGCGGCGGGCGATCGACCGCACCACGCTGAGCGTGTTGCGGACGCGATGCTGGAGCTCGGCCAGCAGCAGGCGCTGCCGCTCCTCGGCGCGGGTGATCGCGGTGACGTCGATGAAAGTGATGACGACGCCGGCGATGAAATTGTCGACGCTGCGGTAAGGCAGGATGCGCACGATATAGCGTGTGCCGCTGTCGGGCGCGCTCAACTCGCGCTCGACGCTCGCGAGTGTGCGCAGCACGCGGCGGACGTCCTCATAGAGCTCTTCGATGGGAACGCGGGCCTTGATGTGAGCAATCGGGCGGCCGGTATCGGTTTCGACCAGATGCAGGATCTGGGTAATCGCCGGGGTGAAGTTCATCACGCGCAGATCGTTGTCGAGGAAGACGGTGGCGATCTGGGTGCTTTCAAGGAAGTTCTTCAGATCGCTGGTGGCTCGCGTCAATTCCTGGACGCGATGGGCCAGCTCGCCGTTGACCGTGGTCAGTTCCTCGTTGACCGACTGCAACTCCTCGCGCGAGGTCTCGAGCTCCTCGTTGGCCGACTGCAGCTCTTCGTTGAGGGACTGATATTCCTCGTTGGAGGATTTCAGCTCTTCGTTGGTGCTCTCGAGCTCCTCGATGGTTGCCTGGAGGCGCTCGCGCGTGGCGCGCAACTCGCTTTCGAGACGCTCGACGTGCTCGGTGCGCACCAAGGCGCCGGGATTGCCCTGGTCGGCCTCGATAGTGCGGACCGGACCGTCCTTGAACAGCACCACGAAGTTGCGATGGCCGCCGGCGCCGTCCTGGATCGGCTCGACGGTGATGTCGACGAGGACTCGGTGGCCGTTGACCCCGAGTTGCACCTGCTCGGCGTGAGCCGGCTCGCTGGCTTCCGCCGCACGGCTGAGCGCGGTGCGCAATTCAAGCCGGAGATCGCGGTGCACGAGCTGAAGCAGGTCGAGCGTGGCCGCGCCTGCCGTCGGCTCGATGTAGCGGCCGGTACGGCCGGAGAAGTGCAGGATCTGGAAATTGTCGTCGGTGATGACATAGGCCGGCGCATAGCGCTCCGCGATGCGCTGGGCGCGGCGTTCCAGGCCGACATCGGGGCCGAACGAGCGCACAGGCTGCAATTCGACCGGCACCCTCCCCGCCGACGTCGTGATCGGAAATTCCGGCGGCAGCCGCGTTCCGGTCTCCAGCTTCCTGAAGATGCGGGCGCGGCGATCGATTGGAACGAACAACTTGGGATGCCGCGTCACATTCTCGGAATTGCCGAGGAAGAGATAGCGCTCGGGCAGCAGCGCGAAATGGAACAGCGGGATCACCCGATTCTGCAGTTCGCCGTTGAGGTAGATCAGCAGATTGCGGCAGGAGACGAGATCGAGCTTGGAGAACGGCGCGTCCTTGATGACGTTGTGCTGCGAGAAGATGCACATTTCGCGCAGCTCCTTGACCACGCAGTAAGTGTCGCCCTCGCGCACGAACCAGCGCGCCAGACGCTCGCTGGTCATGTCGGCCTCGATATTGGTGCGATAGCGGCCGACGCGCGCGGCCGCCAGCGCACGTCCGTCGATGTCGGTGGCGAAGATCTGGACCTGCGGGGCGGAATCCATGCGCGCCATGTGCTCGCGCAGGAGAATGCCGATCGAATAGGCCTCCTCTCCGGTGGCGCAGCCGAGCACCCAGACCCGCACCTGCTGGCCTGCGCTCTTGCCGTCGAATATCTTCGGGATGATCTGGTTTTCCAGCACCTCGAATTCCCGCTTGTCGCGAAAAAACTCGGTGACGCCGATCAGGAGATCGTTGAAGAGATGCTGCGCTTCGTCCTTGTCGTTGCGCAGGAAATCGACATAAGCGGGAATGTCGTCGATCTGAACGACCTGCATGCGCCGCTGCACGCGGCGCAGGAAGGTATTCTGCTTGTAGCCGTGGAAATCGTTACCGGTCTTGGTGCGCAGGATGTCGGCGATGCGTGACAGCGAGGTCGCGGCCGCGGCCAGAACCTCGTCGAAGCCTTGCTTCTCCTCCAGGCGCCTGAGATGGCGGGCGTAGACCTGGATGTGCTCTGGGATCTCCTCCGGGGGCAGCACGTAGTCGGCGATGGATGCGGGCGTATTGCCGTCGATCAGATGCTCGGCTTCTTTCTGGCTCCCAACCCTTTCGGCGATGGCCAGACCACCATGATCCTTCAGCGTCGCGGTGCCGAGCGTGCCGTCGCCGCCGGTGCCGGCGAGCAGAACGCCGATGGATTGCTCGGCGCGTTCCTCCGCGAGCGACACCAGGAAGCTGTCGATCGTGGCGCGCTCACCCGGAGCCTGCTCGGCCTTGCGGATCGCGAACCGGTCGCCCTGAATGGTGGTGATCATCGCCGGCGGGCAGAGATAAATGGTGCCGCCCTCGACCGCATGGCCATCGACAATCTCTGCGATCTTGCCGCCGTTGGAATTTCGCACGGCCTCGTGCAGCCGCGGCCCGTCGAAGGCCTCGTGATGCTGAAGCGCCAGCACGATGGCCTGATCCGCCCCGACGGTCAGCTTGGCGAAGAAGCGCTCAATGCTGTCAAGTGCACCAGGGGAAGCGCCGACGCCGATAATCAGCGGGGCTTTGATCTGGCGCTCTCCATCGACCGGCTGGCCGCCGACTTCATTCATGGCTCTGGTAGCTTTCGTTCACTGGCCGGGACCGACGGGGCCCCGGCCCCTGCAAATAGCAGGAATCGATATTACCCCAACAGGATAAAGGCAGAAATGTCCCAAAACGCCTGTCTTTCCGAACCAGCGTTGTCAGTGCCGGCGAAGACGTCCATACTTGGTCCCGGGAACGGGAACTGGCGATGCAAATATCGGAAGAGCTCGCAGCCCTGATCAGGCGTGCCGAGGACGCCACCGCAACGGCGCACCGGCTGGTTGACGAAAATGAGCGCTGGCGCCGCACGGCAGAGCAGCAGCTCGAATTCCTGTTCGAGCTGAGCGCGGAGTTCCGAAGGTCAATGTCCGGCCGCTCTTCGGTTAGCCCGCCTCAACCTCCTGCTGAAGATACCTTACGCGCTGCTCGATCAGGGTGCGATGGCGCTCCCATTCGATCAGGGTCTGCCTGAGCAGGTCAACGAGCCGCTGCGCCTGGTGCGTATCGTGACCGTCGGCCATCAACTCGCGCACGCGATCTTCCTGATCCCGGATGCGCTGCCAGCCGTCCTCGATGTCCTTGTCGGCCTTCACCAGAAGATGCTGCTCGGCATCGAGCTGCGCAGTGCGTTCGGTCAGGGACATGGTCATGGTGAGTCTTCACGTCTCCCGTTTGCCTACAGGAGGATCGAGCGACTGTAGCACGACGCGCCGGATCATGTCGGCATATTCGCGGTACTCGGCCGCGCGCGCCCCGTACATCTCGGCGACCGCAAGCCGGCCGCTGCGGCGGCCATCGGAGGCCATACGGTGCACCAGTTCCGCCCGCTCCTCGATGATGCGCAGCGCGACCCGCAAGGCCTCATCCACCCGCCCCTCCTGCTCCTTGGCCAGCGCATCGGCCGTATAGGCGTGGCCCACCTGGCAGCGGAAACGCAGCGGGCGCGATTCCTTGATCTCGGACATGACGCCGCCACAGGCCGGGCAAGTCAGCGCAACGGGGTCAGCCATCGCAGAGAGATTATCGCTGCCGATCCGGTCGCCGGCTGCGATCTCGACCTCGAGCCTGATCTCGGGCGGAATCGGCAAAACCGCTCCGGCCTGCTCCCTGACGAGGTCGGACAGGACGTCGCCCATGCCGGCGCCGGGCACGCAGAGATCGACGGTGGTTGCCTCCATCGCGCGCCTGGGCATTTCGTCGGATATGGCGTCCGCGGGGTCCTGGACCACCGCCATTCCGCCGCAGCGTTTGATGGCGTTGAGGCCCGCCGCGCCATCGGACAATAGACCGCTCAGGAGCACGCCGATCACGCGCGGCCCATGATGGAGCGCCGCCGATCGGAACAGGGCGTCGATCGCCGGCCGGGCCATGTTCTCACGCGGCCCGCGCCCGAGGAAGATGCGATCCTCCGCCAACAGCAGATGATGGTCCGGCGCACCCAGATAGACCTGGCCGGGCTCGATCTTCATGCCGTTCTCGGCCTGGCGCACTGGAAGCGGCCCGGCACTGCTGGCGACCGTCGATAGGATGCCGATGCCCTGCGCCGGAATGTGCAGGACGACGAAGACGGCAGCCGGCAAATCCGCGGGAAGATGACCCAGGATCTGCTTCAATGGCGCGGTCGCTCCGGCCGAGCCCCCGATGACGATGATATCGCGGTTGCTCATGGAACCCGCCTTCGGTTGTATCGTTTGCACCAAGGCGCCCTCCGGCCTTATGTTCCAAATATCGAGGAGGGAACGCCGGAGGGATCATGTCCGTGCCGCCCACGTCATCTCGTCAACGCGCGCCACTGAAGGGCCGCCGCATCCTCGTGGTCGAGGATGAATATTTTCTCGCTGATGACATCGGCAACGCGCTGCGCACGCTGGGCGCGGAAATCGCAGGTCCGGTCGGTCATATCGAGGATGCGGTCGAGATGCTGCACGATGGCGGCGTTCTCGATGCCGCGGTGCTCGACGTGAACATCCGCGCCGCGCCGATCTTTCCGATCGCCCGGGAGCTCAGGGCGCGCCATGTGCCCTTCGTGTTCACCACGGGCTATGACAGGATCAGCATCGGGGCGGAATTCCAGGACGTGCCGCTCTGGGAGAAGCCGATCGACATCACGGCCATGGCGGACAACCTTGCAAGCCTCGTCGGTGGTCAACCGGGATGATGCGATGCAGCATCACCACCGCCTCTCGCAAACGAGAGTGACGTTCGATGATCTACGCACCCGATACCAACATCGACAAGCAACTGCTCAGCCATTCGCACGAGCTGGTTCGCGAGGCCATGGCGCTGCTGCGCAGCAGTGACCATCTCGTGAGTGCACTGCGCCTACGCGACGAGCTCGAGCAGGAACGCCGCACCCGCTGCACCCCGCCGGCGGGCGCGACGGCTGATTTGCAGATTCGCAGACAATCAGAACAGATGCGCGAAGGCGAGCCAGGCGGTCACCGCCAGGCACAACACAACGGCGGCGTAAGGTAGCGCGACGCGCAAGACGGCAAGCCTTTCCGCGTCAGCTCATCATCATCCAGGTAAATGCCGCCACCATCACGAGAAAACCCGTGATCGCGGTCGCGACAAAGGCCTGTTCGATGCGATCCATCGCCATCGCAGCCCCCTTTCCAGCCCGGGCAATGTGACCGCTTCGGGGCCGCCGCGCATTAGGCTATGTGAATCGGCTTTCCTCCTTTTGTCAGTCCGCCGGTTCAGCCGGGCTTCGCCGCGGAAGTTGCGACGACATCGCCCTACGACTTCGCCGTTCCCGGCTCGGCCATCTTGCGATGCTGCTTGGCCAGCATCTCGTTCGGCGTGACGTTGGCGACCGTGCTCTGGATCTTGTTCTTCAGCCCGGTGACGACATCGGACTCGCCGCGCAGCATCGCATCGAACCCCGCCTTGGCGACGTCGTAGGCGCCGTCCTTCTGCTCGGTGCCGACCTTGGTGTCCATCATCCCGGCGCGGCGGAAGAACTCGGTATCGGTGGCGCCCGGCATCAGGCAGGTGACGGTGACGCCGCTGTCACGCAATTCCTCGCGCAGCGCGAACGAGAATGAGTCCAGGAACGCCTTGCTGGCGTTATAGGCCGCCTGGAAACTGCCGGGCGTGAAGCCGGCGATCGAGCCCGTGATCAGGATGCGCCCGGACTTGCGCCGCAGCATCTCGTTACCGACGCGATGGATCAGATAGAGCGTGCCGGTGATGTTGGTGTCGACGAGGTGCCTGACCCTGGCAAAATCCTGATCGAGGAACGCCTTGCCGAGCCCGATTCCGGCATTGGCCAGCAGCGCGTCGATCGGCCTGTCGCCGACCGCGGCGCAGAGCTTGTCGACGCCCCCGGTGGTGGCGAGATCGGCCTCGACGGGCTCAACGCTGACGCCGAGCCTGCGCAGATCGACCGCCACCCGCTCGATCATCGGCTCGTCAGCCGCGATGACGAGGTTGAATCCCGCCTGGGCACAGCACCTTGCGAGTTCCAGGCCGATACCGGTGGAAGCACCGGTGACGATTGCGAGTTGATTGGCGGGCATGAGCGTGTCCTCGCTTGACGTTGATCACGCCCAATCAATGTCCCGCGCGCTCGTTCCTATCCGCGTCGCGCTTTGCGCCAGCCAGTGCAGTGCGAAGAATTTGCGCGCGGCGATAGCAACCATCGTTCACCCCTCGACTTAGATGGCCAACTGGTTCAGTCGGGAGGACGGAAGGATGAAGGCGCTGGTTTGGCACGGCAAGGAGGACATCCGCTGCGACACCGTCACCGATCCGGAGATCCAGGACCCGCGCGATGCCATCATCAAGGTCACGAGCTGCGCGATCTGCGGCTCCGACCTGCACCTCTTCCACAATTTCATCCCGGGCATGCTGCCCGGTGACATCATGGGCCACGAGACCATGGGCGAAGTGGTCGAGGTCGGCTCCGGCGTCGACGGCAAGCTGAAGAAGGGCGATCGCATCGTCGTGCCCTTCACGATCATCTGCGGCGAATGCGACCAGTGCAAGCGCGGCAATTTTTCCGTATGCGAGACCACCAACCGCAAACGCCATCTGGCCGACAAGGTGTTCGGACACACGACGGCCGGCCTGTTCGGCTACACCCATCTGACCGGCGGCTATCCAGGCGGCCAGGCCGAATATCTCCGCGTGCCCTATGCCGATGCCACCCACATCAAGGTGCCGCCAGGCATTCCAGACGAGCAGCTGCTGTTCCTCAGCGACATCTTCCCGACCGGCTGGCAGGCCGCCGTGCAATGCGACATCGAGCCCACCGACACCGTCGCGATCTGGGGCTGCGGTCCCGTGGGGCAGATGGCGATCCGCAGCGCCATCCTGCTCGGCGCCAATCAAGTCATCGCGATCGACTGCCTGCCCGAGCGGCTCAGCATGGCGGAAGCCGGCGGCGCCACCATCATCAACTTCGAGACCGAGAGCGTGGTGGAACGGCTGAACGAGCTCACCGACGGCAGGGGACCGGAAAAGTGCATCGACTGCGTCGGCATGGAATCGCATGTGATGGCCTCCCTGCCCGACACGCTGCTCGACCGCGCCAAGCAGATGGTGATGGCGGAAAGCGACCGGCCCCACGTGCTGCGCGAGATGATCTATGTCTGCCGGCCCGGCGGCATCATCTCGGTGCCCGGCGTGTACAGCGGCCTGTCCGACATGCTTCCGATGGGCGCCTTCATGAACAAGGGCCTGACGATGCGGACCGGCCAGACCCACGTCAACCGCTGGACCGACGACCTGCTCCGCCGCATCGAGGAGGGCGAGATCGATCCCTCCTTCGTCATCACCCACACCGTCCCGCTCGAACAAGGACCGGAGATGTACCAGGTGTTTCGCGACAAGCGCGATTCCTGCGTCAAGGTCGTGCTGAGGCCCTGAAGGAGCAAGCCATGTTTCATTTCTCCAACATCGTCCGCACCAAGGGCGATCCGAAAATCGTCGAGGGCGGGCCGAGCCTGAAGCGGCCTGAAGATCAGCTCGCCCGCGCGCTCGGCTGGTTCAGCATCGGCCTTGGCGTCGTCGAATTCTTCGCGCCGAGACGCGTCACGGAAACGCTGGGCATGGAAGGCCATGAGACCATGGTCCGCGCCTTCGGCGTGCGCGAGATCCTGGCCGGGATCATGTCGCTGTCGGTCGACAAGAACGCCGGCCTGTGGGCCCGCGTCGGCGGCGACGGTCTCGATGCCGCCGCGCTGCTGTCGGGGCTGACAGCCGACAATCCCAAGAAGGGCAACATCGCGCTGGCGCTCTTGATGGTCGGCGGCATCGCCATGCTCGACTACCGCGCCGCGCAGGACACTAGGCCGAGGCGGCCGCCGCGCGAGGCACGGCGCAAGCTGTATCCGAACCGCAGCGGCTTCCCCAAGGGCATCGAGAGCGTCAGAACGGCGGCCAGGCAGATCGCAGCGCCCGCCGATAATGAGGTGAAGCAAGGCGATGAGCGTCGAGTCCCGTGATAAAGCTGCGTGGTGGGAATCCGCCGTCGTCTACGAGATCGCACCGATCTCCTTCCAGGACTCCAACGGCGACGGCAAGGGCGATCTCGCCGGCTTGCTGTCGCGCATCGACTACCTGAAATGGCTCGGCGTCGACGCAGTCTGGCTGACGCCGATCTACAAGAGCCCGTTCCGCGACCTCGGCTACGACATCTCCGACTATTGCGCGATCGATCCTGCCTTCGGCAGCCTCGAGGATTTCGACCGGCTGCTCGAAGCCCTGCACGCCGAAGGCATCCGGCTCATCCTCGACCTCGTCCCCAATCACACCGCCGATGATCACGAATGGTTCGTCGAGAGCTCCAGCTCGCCCGCCAGCGCCAAGGCCGACTGGTACATCTGGGCCGATGCGGCCGAGAACGGCGGGCCGCCCAACAACTGGCTGAGCCGCTTCGGCGGCAGCGGCTGGGAATGGTGCGAGGCGCGGCGGCAATATTATTATCATTCCTTCCTGGTCGAGCAGCCCGACCTCAACTGGCGCAATCCGCAGGTGCGCGGCGCGATCGCGGGCGTGATGCGTTTCTGGCTCGACCGCGGCGTCGACGGCTTCCGCGTCGATGCCAGCGCGGTCCTGATCAAGGACGAATTGCTGCGCGACAATCCGCCGAATCCGGCGGCCGGAGGCAAGCCGCCGCCACAGCGGCAGACGCCCGTCTTCACCGACGACCGGCCGGAGACGATGGATTGCATCGAATTCATCCGCGAGGTGATCGACGGCTATCGGGGACGCATGCTCTGCGGCGAAGTCCAGGGCAAGACCGACCGCATCGGCCATTTCTACGGCAACGACAAGCCGCGCCTGCATCTGCCGCTCAATTTCGCCCTGCTCGACTCGCAATGGGACGCTCTCTCGCTGCAGGCAACGATCGATGCGTATTTCAACGCCATCCCCGAGCACGCCTGGCCGGTCTGGGTCATCGGCGGCCACGACAAGCAGCGGGTCGCGAGCAAGATCGGCGAGGCGCAGATGCGCGTGCTGGCGATGCTGCTGATGACGCTGCGGGGAACGCCGTTCCTCTTCATGGGCGACGAGATCGGCCGCAAGCGCGTGCCCATTCCACCCGACCGCGTCCATGATCCTTTCGAGAGGCTGGTGCCGGGATATGGCCTCTGCCGCGATCCCGAGCGCGCACCGATGCGATGGGATGACAGTCCCGACGGCGGCTTCACCACGGGCCGTCCGTGGCTGCCGCTGGAGCCCCCGGATGGCGCGGCCAATGTTGCCGGGCAGCGGCGCGACGAGCATTCGATCCTGGCGCTGTTTCGCGCGCTGATCACGCTGCGGCGCGAGCATGCGGGCCTGCATCACGGCGGACACGAGCCGCTGCGCGCGCAGAACGACGTTCTCGCCTACAAGCGGACCGACGGGCGCAACGAATTTCTGGTCGCGCTCAACATTGCCGCCGAGCCGCGCAAATGGCACTGGCTGGGTCGCGGCCGCCTGCTGATGTCGACGCATCTGGACCGGCCGCCGGAGCCGTTGCCGGACGCGTCCATCCTGCTCCGGGGCAATGAAGGCGTGATCATTGCGCTCGATCCGCGCTGAAAGCCGCGAGGAACCATCCGCGCGTCAGAGAGTCTGATCAACGCCTCCGACGTCCCCCCTGCCGGAGGCAGACTGCACGAAACCGCAACCCCGGCGCTCACCGCCCCTTCAGGCGCCGGGGTTAGCGGCGTGGGTCTGGGAGGCAGGTCACCTTGGGAGACAGCCATTCGGAGACAAGCCATGGGCAAGACAAAGGGACTTCAGCAACGCATCGTCGGCAAGACCATGCAAGCCGTCGGCGAGATCATCGGCGACCAGGATCTGCACGATGACGGCAAGGCCGAGGCCCAGCGCGGCCGTGACGAACAGGACAAGCCGAGCAAGCTCAACCCGCTGAAGAAGCTCAAGCAGCTGACGTGAACGCAGAGCCGCGACCAGCACTTGCCAATGCAGCGCGGCGCACTGACGAAGGCCTGTCGCGGGTCACGGGGAGACGACGACGTTCGCGTTGGATTGCCGCCGCCGAGCTCGGCCTGATCAGCAGCACCTTCTCGACCATCGTCAGCCAGCTGTTCGCCGCGCGGATCGGCCGCGATGCCGCGGTCGACTGGATGACGGTCGCCGCCATTCCCGCGCGCGACTGGGCGATCAGCGCGGAGCCGTCATGGAGTGCGGTCCTGACCGGGATCGCCTTCCATCAATGGGCGGATTTTTCCTGGGCGCTGGTGTTCTTCGGTGTGCTCGGACGCTGGACCGCCGATTTGCGGCCGGCGACCATCCTGCTGCTCGCGCTGCCCTGGGCCGCGTTCTCGTCGGCCACGGAATGGTTAGTGCTGGTGCCGCTGTTTCCGTTCTGGCAGCCGCTGTTCACGCTGCAGCAGCCCTATTGGATCGGCCTGCTCGTTCATGGCACCTCGGCCCTGATGTATCCCCTGTTCGCCCGGTTGCGCTGGAAACGCGGCGCTGCAGCGGAGCGCGACATCCGCTTCACCAATGCCTGGATCACCGGTGCGCTGGCTGTGATGGCCCTGCTCGGCGTGATCGCGCTATTCGGCAGCCACGGCTACGAGCCGCCCTGGATGGGCCGCGACAGGGATGCGGACCAGACCTATATCCGTCACATGACGGCGCATCATGCCCAGGGCATCGAGCTGGCCCGGATCGCCGTGGAGCGCGCCCAGGACCCGCATCTGCGCAAGCTCGCGATGCTGATGGTCGCGAGCCAGGCTGGCGAGAGCCGGATCTTCGAGAACTGGTGGCTGAGCTGGTTCGACACGGAGATGCCCGACTGCAGCACCGAAGAGCGTGCCGCCATGCCGGGCTTCCTGACTCAGGCCGAGATGCGACAGGTCAAGGCCGCGCCGGCAGACCGGTTCGACGCGGTGTTCGTCGAGACCATGAGCAAGCATCACATGGGCGCGGTCAGGATGGCCGACCGGATGTGGCGGAGTAGCGGAGACCCGCGCCTCCGCATCATGGCGCATGCCATTCGCCACGCCCAGCAGGGCGAGATCGCGCTGATGCACGATGCGAGCGGCATTTCGGCCGTCGCCACGGCCGTCCGCAACATGCTCGCCGACAACGTCAATTGAGCGCATCGCCTCCTACTCCCGCCAGAACTCGGCCAGTTCTTCCGTTGTCACCAGGTCAACCTGGCCGTGAAAGCGGGTGCGGTACATCGTCATGAGCGCGTCGTGCCCGACGTCGGACGAGCTGCACAAGGCGTCCTCGACGATGACGACCCTGAAGCCGAGATCGACCGCGCTCAGGACCGTCGAGAGCACGCAGACATCCGTCTCAGCGCCCGAGATCACGACCGTACCGACGTTCTTGTCGATCAGCCGGCCCGCGAGGGCGGGATTGCTGAAAGCCGAATAGGCCGGCTTGTCGATCATGGCAGCCGGCGGAACGAACTTGCTCAGCGCGGGCACGAGCTCGAGCGCGGATGGCGGCAGATGCTTGCGCGTTGCCTGGCTCCAGCGATGAAAATAGCGCTGCCACTGGCCGGGACGGTCTTCCGGATCCTGCGGCGTGATGAAGCGCGTGAAGATGGTTCTGGCCTGGTGGCGCGCGACGATCGAGACGATCGCCGGCAGGACCCGCTCCATCCATGGCGTCGCCCACAGACCGCCGGGGGCGAAAATGTTCTGCATGTCGATGCAGAGGTGAACGGCCTCCCTGACCTCGGCCACTTCCGACGTGCTGTCCCTCATCGTCCTCCACCGTCAAGCATTCGGCGATCCATTGCGAATGCGAAGGCGATGGCTTTGGTTCCGAACCGCCGCGGTGCAGAGGCAGACCTGGAACCCGCGACGCGCGGTTACGCCGGCGTTGCGGTCGGCGCCACGTCGAGGCGAACCGCAATCCCATTCAGCTCCGGGCTTGGCGCCGGGTAGAGCGTCATGACGCGCGGATCATGGCCGGGGACGATGTGGTCCGCGCTGGGCGCCGCGACGCGCAGCTTGTCGAAGCCGACAAGCATGTCGCCGACATGAAACGCCGTCGTGAACGGACGCTCGCTGGTCATGTTCTCGTAGAAATGACTGACGTCGGAAGCGAGCACGACAGGGCCGCGGCGTGTGTTGACGCGGACGAA
Organism: Bradyrhizobium sp. ERR14; assembly: GCF_014198235.1. Taxonomy (NCBI): domain Bacteria; kingdom Pseudomonadati; phylum Pseudomonadota; class Alphaproteobacteria; order Hyphomicrobiales; family Nitrobacteraceae; genus Bradyrhizobium; species Bradyrhizobium sp. ERR14. The sequence continues at coordinate 108,537 of NZ_JACIHD010000020.1, forward strand.
TTGAAGACCGGCAGAATGCCCGCCCGCCGCATGCACCGTCAGCCCGGGCGCAATCTCGGCATCGCCGTCGTAGAACAGCACCCGGCGTGCGTAATTCAGCCGCACGATCCCGCAGACGTCCTCGACCTCGAACGAATGCGACAGCCGCGGATATTGCATATAGCGCCCGGTGGCATAGGCGAGCTCGCGTTCCTGCAGATGAAATCGCGCGTTCGGAAACCGGTCGAAATTACCGACGTGGTCGTAGTGCAGATGCGTGAGGATCACATCCCCGACGTCGGCAGGGTCGATATCGAATGCGGCAAGCGTCTCGACCGGGCAGCGCAGGAAATTCCGCCTGCGCTGCCTGGCCACTTCCGCGTTGAAGCCGGTGTCGATGACGAAGCTGCGCCCGCCTCCCCGCGCCAGCCACATGAAATAGTCCATCGGCATCGGCCCGTCATGCGGGTCGCCGCCGATGAAGTGCTCGCTCCGCTGCGCATCCCGCGTTGCGTAGCGGATGGCGAAGAGCTCGTAGTCCGGGTCAGCCATGGGATTCGCTCAGGAACCGGCCGCGTCGACCTCATTGAAGGCCTCGCGCGCATTGCGGAAGGCGTCGATGCCGGCGGGAACGCCGCAATAGACCGCGACCTGGAGCAGGATCTCCTTGATCTCCTCCTTGGTCAGCCCGTTCTTCAGAGCGCCCTTGACGTGCAGCTTCAGCTCATGCGGCCGGTTCAGCGCGCCGAGCATGGCCAGATTAACGATCGAGCGCGTGCGACGGTCGACGCCGGGCCGCGTCCACAGCGCACCCCAGCAGAATTCGGTCGACCATTCCGCCATGGTGCGCGTGAACTCGTCGGCGCCGGCAATCGACTTGTTGACGTAGCCCTCGCCGAGCACCTCCTTGCGAACCTTGAGGCCTTTTTCGAACAGTTCGGTCTTGCTCATGATCGTCCCTTTCAGGTCTTGAGAGAGTTTGGTTGGAAGTTGATTAGCGCGATGCCGGTCGCAGCGATTGCAGGAGAGTGGCGACGTCATCCACCGCGTCGAGCCGCCAGATGGCGTCGATGACACGGTCCGCATCCCAATCGCTTCGACCGGTCCGCACGCCATCGCGCAGCTTGGCCTCGATGTCGCGATCTGTGAGCGGTGCGGCGAGACTGCCACGCGGCGAAATGACGGTCTCGGTGAGGACCTCACCGGACGACAGTCGCAACGTCACGCGCGCGGCGCCATCGCGCATCTCGCCGTCCAGCTCCGCCCTCACCTTCTGCCGCAGCTGCACGATATCGGGCCGGACCACCGCCTCATGCGCGAACTCGGCGACCCCGGCCCTGCCGAGCAATAATCCGCATGCCACGCAATGATGGATGCTGACGCGCGCATCGCGCTCGCTGTTGACCGGGCGATCGCCGCGGGCAAGCAGCAGCGCCGAGCCTTGCACCGTCACCAGCTCGATCTGGTCGACCCGCCCGCCGATGCGCTCGCGCAATGAGAGGCAGGCGTCGATCACCGCGTGAAAGACGATGCCGGCGGGATAAGGCTTGTAGGTGTTCTTCGCGATCTCCCAGGTCTTGCCGAGACCATCGAGCAGGCAAGCAATATCGGGCTCGTCTCCCATGGTGCGCGCCCAGCCGAGCGGGCCTTCGATGGCGCGGGGCGCCGCTTCATAGCCCTGCTGCGCAAGCAGTGCTGCAAACAATCCGTTCCGCGCCGCGTTGCCGACGCTGACATTCTTGGCTGCACTGGGCAGGTTCTCGACATTCCCCGCCGACTGGCTCGCCGCGAGCCCGATTGCATTCGCAATCCCCTCCGCGGGCAAGCCCAGTAGTTTCGCGCACGCCGCCGCCGCGCCAAAAATCCCGCAGGTCGAGGTGATGTGCCAGCCGCGCGCGTAGTGGCGCGGCGAGACTGAATTGCCGATGCGGCATTCCACATCCACGCCGAGAATGAATGCGGTCAACACCTCCCGGCCCGACAGTTTGCGCATCTCCGAAAGCGCCAATATCGGCGCAGCAACTGGCGCGGCGGGATGAATGATCGTCTCGGGATGGGTGTCGTCGAAGTCGAGCAAATTGGCCGAGATGGCATTGAGAAATGACGCACACAACGCATCCATCGGCTGCGAGTGACCTATGACCGTCGATGTCGCGGCCCCGCTGAACGGCGACAGCGTGCGCATCGCCGAGATGACCACGGGATCGCGCGCGGAGCCGAGCGCCGTCGCGAAGAAATTGAGAATCGATCGACGCGCCTCAAGGCTCTGCGCCTCCACCTCCGCCCAGGACGAAGCAGCGACGAAATCGGCGAGCGTCTTGCTCACACTCGGAATTGGGACTTGCGGCACGCGGAGCGTCTTCCTCGTTTTCCCGAACCTTATGCCGATCCGCGGCAAACTGTCGACCCTAAATGTTATGCTTGACAGCTTGTCTGACAATCATAACAATCCGGCCCGTTGGCGCGGGATCCCCGCTGCCACGACGACGGCGGCCGAGACGGCCGGCCGGCGAACGCGTTCGACCAACGAGATGAAGAAGGCGCGCCCGTCACGGGATCGCGCGACAGGGAGTAGACGATGGCGGGAGAGATTCTCGGCGTAATCGGCACGGGCCGCATGGGCGGCCCGATGGCGGGACGATTGATGGACGCGGGCTATTCGCTCGTCGTCTATGACACGCAGGTCGAGGCGACTCAGCCGCTGGTCAAGCGCGGCGCACTGCTCGCCAGTTCGCCGGCCGACGTCGCTTCACGCTCCGACATCGTGCTCGCCAGCCTGCCGACGCCCGACATCGTCAAGGCCGTTGCGCTCGGCCAGGACGGCATCAGCAGCGGCAACCGTACGAAGATCGTCATCGATCTCTCGACGTCTGGGCCCGGCGCAGCGAAGTTCGTTGCCGAAGGCCTGAAGGCCAAGGGGATGACGCTGGTGGATGCGCCCGTGAGCGGCGGCATCAAGGGCGCCGTCAACGGCACGCTGGCGGTGATGGTCTCATGCCCGCAGGCGACTTACGACACCGTGCAGCCGATCCTGAAGAACTTCGGCAAGCTGTTCTACACCGGCGACAAGCCGGGCGTGGCGCAGACCGCCAAGCTCGCCAACAATCTGATGGCAGCAGCCGCGCTCGTCATCACCTCGGAAGCCGTCGCGATGGGCGTCAAGGGCGGCGTCAACGCAAAAGTGCTGATCGACATCATCAACGCCAGCAGCGGCCGCAACAGCGCCTCCGAAGACAAATTCCCCCGCGCGGTGCTGCCCGGCACCTTCGATTTCGGCTTCGCCACCGGACTTTCCTACAAGGACGTCCGTCTTTGCGTGGACGAGGCCGAGGCGATGGGCGTGCCGATGGTCTGCGGCGCGGTGGTGCGGCAGATGCTGGCGATCACCAATGCCAAATACGGCGCCTCATCCGACTTCACCTCGATCGCCAAGGTGCTCGAAGAGTGGGCCGGGGTCGAGATGCGCGGCTGATCGCACAAGCCAGGGGAGAACGACCCGCGATGACGACGGGCCCGTCAAGATCAGGCAAGATGCCGCTCGCGCGCCAGATGGCGCGGAGCGTGCTCGCGCGGGATCTCGGAGATTTCGGGCCGGAAATCATCGCCAAGGCAAAACTCTGCCTGCTCGACTTCCTGTCCTGCGCCTTCGAGGCGGGCCATCATCCCTGGAGCCGCCAGGCGATTGCGATCGCGCAAGCCGGCGACAGCGCAACGATCATCGGGACGTCGCAACTCTCCTCGCCGGTCGATGCAGCTTTCGCCAATGCGGTGATTGGGCACGGTCTCGTGCGCGAAGACATGCATGCGGCCAGCATCGCGCACCACGGCGTGGTGATCTGGCCGGCCCTTCTCGCGCTGTCCGAACAGGCGCCGCTGCACGGCGCCAGACTGCTGACGGCCGCCATCATCGGCTATGAGACCGGCGCAAGGATCGGCCGCGCGCTGCTGACCTCGGACCTCGCTCGCCTCTATCGCCCGACCGGCCTCGTGGCCCCCTTGGGCGCCGCGCTCGCGGGAAGTTTTGCACGCGGCCTTTCCGAGGACCAGGCCACCAGCGCGATCGCGATCGCGGCCAATACCTCCAGCGGACTCAACGAGTGGCCGCATACCGGTGGCTCCGACATGTATTTCCATCCGGGCTTTGCAGCCAGCAATGCGATCAAGGCAATTGGCCTGGCCGCAGCCGGCGCCTTTGGCTCGGAAACCATACTGGAGGGTGAAGCCGGCCTGTTCGCCGCTTATCGCCGCCAGGCCGCGCCGGACAGCATCGCGCTCTTCCCCAATGGCGAGTGCGAGATCATGGCCGTCTACAACAAGCCGGTGCCGGCCTGCAATTTCGCGCAGACCGCCGCGCAAGCGGCGCTACGCGTTTCGCACGAACTCGCCAGCGCGGAGGAGATCGACCGGGTCGTCATTCGCGCGCCGGATGCCGCCGTTCGCTACCCCGGCTGCGACTCCATAGGTCCCTACCGCAATGCGCTTCAGGCCAAGATGAGCATTCCCTTCAGCGTCGCAGCGACGCTGGCGCGGGGCGAGATCGAGGAAGACAATTACGCCGAGCTCGACGATGCCGACGTCATCCGCCTGATCTCGGTGACCGAGCTCAAGGCTGACGCCGGCTTCACCGCCGCCTTCCCCGGCAAGCAGGGTGCGGAAGTGTCCGTGCAGCTGCGCGACGGCCGGACCATCCGGCACGCTCTGCCCGACGTCATTGCCGCAACACCTGCGGATATTCGCGCACGCTTTCGCAGCTCGGCAGCCGCAGTCCTCGGTGAGGACCGCGCGCATCGGCTCGAGCAACTCATCGACGATTGCGAGCAACTCGGCAATGCAGGCGACATCGCCGCGCAGTGCCGCCTGAACGCAACGGAACGGGCTTTACGATCGGCATCATGAGAAGTGCCGGAGAGTACGGGGGAAACATGGTCGATCTCGAGACCAGCTTAGAATTGTCAGCGGCGCGGAGGCGAGGCTGATGGAAGGATTCCTGCAAGCGCTCGCCGCGGGGCTTTTGATCGGCGCCGTCTACGGCCTGATGTGCGTCGGGCTCGGCCTGATCTTCGGCGTCATGCGCGTCATCAACTTCGCCCATGGCGATTTCATGATGCTCGGCATGTACACCGCCTTCTATCTCTTCACCGCCGCCGGCATCCAGACATTGTTCGGCAATGCCGTCGGGCCGTTCGTCGCCATCCTGCTGGCCGGACCGGTGCTCGCACTGTTCGGCTATTTCGTGCATCGGGCGCTGATCTCGCACGTGTCAGGCACGCGCACCGCCTCGCTCGAAGGCGAAGGCCATTACGCCCAGCTCATCCTCACGCTCGGCATCGCGCTGATCCTGCAGAATGGCGGCCTCATCGTGTTCGGCTCCGTGCTGGCCTCGATCCGCACGCCGCTGTCGAGCTCGGCATGGGAGCTCGGTCCCTTCTTCGACATGAGCATCTTCCTCAACAAGGCCCGCAGCATCGATATGATCGTCTCGCTGGCGATCATGATCCTGCTCTCGCTGCTGATCACGCGCACGCGGATCGGCAAGTCGCTCCGCGCCGCCGCGGACAATCCGACGGCTGCGACCTATATGGGCATCGACGTCGACCGCGCGCATCGCACCGCCTTTGCGCTCGGCTGCGGCATCACCGCGATTGCCGGCGGCCTGCTCGCCACCAACTACCCGTTCCACCCCTTCGTCGGCCTCGAATACGTCATCGTCATGTACGCCGGCGTCGTGCTCGGCGGCATGGGCAGCATCATCGGCGCGTTCTGGGGTGGCATGACGATCGGCCTCGTGCAGCAGATGTCGACGCTGATCCTGCCGACGCAGTTGCAGAACGCGGCGATCTTCGCCGTCTTCCTCCTCATCATCTTCTTCCGTCCGCAGGGCTTCTTCGGGCGCATGGTCGAGAGGACGTGACCATGCTGCGGATGCGCTCCTTTCTGCCTCCCCTGCTCTTCACGCTCGCCTATGCGGTCGTGTCGCTCGGCGTCACTAACTCCTACTATCAGCTCATCCTGACGCTGGTCCCGGTGTGGGCGGTATTCGGGCTGTCGTGGAACCTGCTCAGCGGCTACACCGGCCTGATCTCGTTCGGCCATGCCGCCTTCTTCGGGATCGGCGCTTACGCGACCGCGCTCGGCCAGATCTATTTCGACATCTCGCCCTGGCTGCTGATCCCGGTCGCCGCCATGCTCGGCGGCATCGCCGGGCTCCTGATCGGTTTTCCGACCTTCCGCCTGCAGGGCCACTACTTCGCGCTGGCGATGCTCGCCTACCCGCTCGCCATTCTCTACGTGTTCGAATGGCTCGGCTTCCAGGAGGTGACGCTTCCGATCAAGCGCGAGGCGCCGATCGCCTACATGCAGTTCGCCGATCCGCACCTCTACACGCTGCTTGGGCTGGCGCTCATGCTCGCCACCATCGTTCTGACGCAGGTGATCGAGCGATCGCGCTTCGGCATGGCGCTGCTCGCGATCAAGCAGAACGAGGCCGCGGCCGAAGCGGCCGGCATCAACACGCTGGCCTGGAAGTTGCGCGCGATCACGCTCAGCGGGGCGATTGCCGCCGCCATCGGCGGGTTCTACGCGCAGGTGCTGCTGGTCGTGACCCCGGCATCGGTGTTCGGCATGCTGGTGTCCGCGCAGGCGCTGACAGTCGCGATGTTCGGCGGCGTCGGCACGGTCTGGGGCCCGGTGATCGGCTCGGTGATCCTGATCCCGCTCGCCGAGATCCTGCATGCCGAAGCCGGCGCGCGCATCCCCGGCATTCAGGGCGTCATCTTCGGCATCGCCATCGTCTGCGTCATCCTGCTCGCGCCGGAAGGCCTGTTCTGGAAACTGCGCGACCTCCAGCGCAAGCGCACCGCATCCAAGGCGGCGGTCAGTGATACACCGGAAGCAGCAGCTGCCAACGTGACGGCCCTGAAGCCGGCTGCGCGACAGCGTGCCGCCACCGGCGAGGTCGTGCTCGAAGTGAAGAACCTCTCGCGGTCCTTCGGCGGCCTCAAGGCCGTGCAGGACGTCAGCTTCAAGCTGCACGAGAACGAGATCCTCGGCATCATCGGCCCCAACGGCGCCGGCAAGACCACGCTGTTCAACCTCCTCAACGGCTTCCTCAAGCCGAGCCAGGGCGAAGTGCTGATCGACGGCCGCAACATGTCGGGCCAGCGGCCGCACGTGATCTGCGAGGCCGGTATCGGCCGCACCTTCCAGGTGATGCGGCCGTTCCTGCGCATGTCGATCCTCGACAATGTCGTGGTTGGGGCCTATGTGCGCGCCCGCTCCGACGATGAAGCCCGCAAGCTTGCCGCCGACGCGGTCGCCCGCGTCGGACTCTCTGCGGTCGCCGACCGCGTCGCCGGCGAGCTCTCGACCAAGGAGCTGCGGCTGATGGAGCTGGCCCGCGCGATCGCCGGCCAGCCGCGCATCCTGCTGCTCGACGAGACACTCGCGGGCCTCGGCCACGGCGAGGCCGACGAGGTCGTCGCCGTGATCCAGCAGCTCGCGCGCGACGGCATGACCATCGCGATCATCGAGCACACCATGCAGGCGATGGTGCGGCTGGTCGACAGATTCCTCGTGCTCGACCACGGCGCCGTCATCACCGAAGGCCTGCCGGAAGTGGTGACGCGCGACAATCGCGTGATCGAGGCCTATCTCGGCAAGAAATGGGTGGGCCATGCTGCGAATTGAGCGATTGAGCGCGGGCTATTCGGCCAAGCCCGTCCTGAACGACGTCTCGATCAATGTCGGCGCGGGCCAGTTCGTCGCGATCGTCGGACCCAACGGCGCCGGCAAGACCACGCTGTTCAAGACGATCTCCGGCATCGTCAAGCCGAGTGGCGGCGCGATCACGTTCGACGGCGTCGATCTGCTCGCGGTGCCGCCGCCACAGCGCGCCCATCTCGGCATCGCCCACGTCCCGGAGGGACGCCAGGTCTTCCCGTCACTGACCGTGATGGAGAATCTGGAGATGGGCGCGATGACCGAAAGCGGCCGGCGGGACTGGCAGGCCAATATCGAACGCATCTTCGAATGGCTGCCGGTGCTGAAGGAGCGCCGCGATCAATTCGCGGGCACGATGTCCGGCGGCCAGCAGCAGATGCTCGCGATCGGCCGCGGCCTCGCCTCCTCCCCGAAGCTTCTGATGCTGGACGAGCCCTCAATGGGGCTGGCGCCCTCGACTGCGGACTTCATCTTCGAGCGGCTGATCGAGATCCGGCGCCAGTCCGGGCTGACCATGCTGCTGGTCGAGCAGCGGGTCGCGGAAGCGCTGGAATCTGCCGACCACGGCTATGTCCTCGAAGCCGGACACGTCGTGCTCGAAGGCAACAACGCCACGCTGCGCGCCGACGACCGCGTGCGGAAGGCCTATCTCGGCATGTGACGACGATAAAAAAACAGGGACCAGGGAGCAAACAAAATGGACAAGACATCGAAGAGTAAAATATCGACGGGCCTCACGCGCCGCACCGTGCTCTCCGGCGCCGCGGCCGTCGGCCTCGCCGGTGTAGCGCGCGCGCAGGCAGCTGGCGAGATCAAGGTCGGACTGATCGTGCCGCTGTCGGGCATCTACACCCGCCCCGGCCAGGTGATGAAGATGGGCGCCGAGATGGGCATCGAGCACATCAACGCTCAGGGCGGCATCAAGGCGCTCGGCGGCGCCAAGCTGAAGCTGGTCGTGATCGACTGCGGCGATACCACAGAAAAAGCCAAGAACGCGGCGCAGCGCATGGTGGCGCAGGAGCCCGATCTGGTCGCCGCCACCGGCTCCTATCTGTCCTCCTTCACGTTGGCTGTCACCGAGGTGACCGAGCGCGCCGAACTGCCGGTGCTGACGCTGTCCTATTCGGACCTGCTGACTGACCGCGGCTTCAAATACATCTTCCAGACCGCAGCGACCGCGAGCCGCCAGTCCGAGCTCGGCCTGCCGACGCTGATGAAGCTCGCCGAGAATGCCTCGGGCAAGAAGCCGAAGACCGTGGCGATGCTGATGGACAACACCGCCACCTCGGTCGCCACCGCCAAGGCGCTGAAGGAAAAGCTGTTCGCGCAGGAGGGCCTCCAGCTCGTCGTAGAGGAAGTCTGGACCCCGCCGCTGTCGGATGCGACGCCGCTGATCCAGAAGGTCCGCTCGGCCAAGCCAGATCTGCTGCTGTTCATGCCCAATGCGGTGTCGGACGCCAAGCTGGGCCTCGAGAAGATCAGCGAGTTCGGCCTCGGCCAGGGCAAGATCCCGACCGTGTCCTTCAGCATCACCATCGCCGAGCCCGACATGCTGCAGAGCGTGAGCCCGGAGACGGTGCAAGGCATCATGACCATCGTCGCCAATTGGGGCTCGAAGGGCCACGAAGCCCTGATCGCCGAGCTCAAGGCCAAATACAAGGAGCCCTGGATGACGCAGAACGTCATCTCGACCTATGGCGACATGTGGCTGATGAAGGAAGCGCTGGAGAAGGCCGGCAAGGCCGACCGCAACGCGGTCGCGCAGGCCTTCCGCACCATGGATGCCGGCCCGTCGAAATATTATCCGGGCGGTCAGCTCAAATTCGACGAGAAGGGCCGCCGCGTCGGCGCCGGCGTCGTCATCGTGCAATGGCAATCGGGCGTGCCTGTCACCGTTTATCCGCCCGAGCTCGCGCAGGCGCAGCCGTTCTGGCCGAAGAAATCCTGACAACGTCGCGCAATTTTTCAGGAAGGAGATTGTCATGACTGCCAAGGGCAAGATCACGATATCGCGGCGAACGCTACTGGCCGGCGCCTCCGGCACGCTGATCGCGTCCCGCGCCGGCTGGGCGCAGCAACCGTCTGAAGTGAAGGTCGGCCTGCTGGTGCCGATCTCGGGGCTCTATGCCCGTCCGGGAACGGTGATGCGCGAAGGCGCCGAGATGGCGATCGACCACATCAACGCGCAAGGCGGCGTCAAGGCGCTCGGCGGCGCCAAGCTGAAGCTCGTGGTGCTGGATTCCGGCGACACCACCGAGAAGGCCAAGAACGCAGCGCAGCGCATGGTGGCGCAGGAGACCGATCTGGTCGCAGCCAGCGGCGCTTATCTGTCCTCGTTCACGCTCGCGGTGACCGAGGTGACCGAGCGCGCCAACCTGCCCATGCTCACCCTCTCCTACTCCGACCTGATCACCGAGCGCGGGTTCAAGTACGTGTTCCAGACCGCGGCCACGGCGGGGTCGCAGGCGCGGCAGGCGCTGCCCCAGATCATCAAGCTGGCGGAGACGGCCTCGGGCAAGCGGCCGAAGACGGTCGCGATCCTCACCGACAACACGGGGGCTTCGATCGCCTCCGCCAAGGCGATGCGCGACGGCCTGCTGGCGGAGAACCAGCTGCAGCTGATCGTCGACGAGACCTTCACCCCGCCGCTGGCGGATGCGACATCGCTGGTGCAGAAGATACGTTCGGCCAAGCCCGATCTGTTGTTCTTCCTGCCGACCGTGATCTCGGACGCAAAGCTGCTGCTCGAGAAGATGAACGAGTTCGGCCTCGGCCAGGGCAAGATTCCGACGATCTCCTTCGGCATCGCGATCGCCGAGCCCGACATGCTGCAGACCGTTAGCCCCGAGCTGCTCCAGGGCGTGTTGACCTGCGTTGCCAGCTGGGGCGCCAAGGGCCATGAGGCGCTGATCGCCGAGTTGAAGACCCGCTACAAGGAGCCGTGGATGACGCAGAACGCGATCTCCACCTATGGCGACATGTGGGTGATCAAGGACGCGCTGGAGAAGGCCGGCAAGGCCGATCGCGTCGCCGTCGGCGAAGCGCTGCGCACCATGGATGGCGGCCCCTCCAAATATTACCCGCTGGGCGAGATCAAGTTCGACGAGAAGGGCCGCCGCGTTGGCGCGGGCATGACCATCGTGCAGTGGCAAGCCGGCATTCCAGTCACGGTGTTCCCGCCCGAACTCGCGCTGGCAAAACCGTTCTGGCCCAAGAGCTGACCTAAGAGCTGACAACGCCAAACCAAGAAACGGAGACCACAATGGACAAGGCGACCTACGACCGCGGCCTCGAAATCCGCAAGAGCGTGCTCGGCAACGAATTCGTCGACAAGGCGATCGCATCCGCGGACGAGTTCAACCGGCCGATGCAGGACCTCACCACCGAATATTGCTGGGGTTACGTCTGGGGCCGCGAGGGCCTCACCCGCAAGACACGCAGTTTCCTCAACCTCGCAATGCTCTGCGCGCTCAATCGCCCGCACGAGCTGAAGACCCATGTCCGTGGCGCGCTCGCCAATGGCGCGACCAAGGAGGAGATCCGTGAGGTCTTCATGCAGGTCGCGATCTATTGCGGCGTGCCGGCGGGCGTCGATGCGTTCCGGAATGCGAAGGAAGTCTTCGCCGAGCTCGACAAGACATAGCGGAGCGTAGCTGCGATGAAGGGCAAATGGGCACTCGTGACCGGTGCGACCGCGGGCCTCGGCTTCGCCGTGGCGGAAGGCCTTGCCGGCGCGGGCGCCAATATTGTCCTGCACGACCTCGCTCAGCCGAAACAGGTCGCAGATGATCTGCGCGCCCGCTTCGGCGTCGAGGTCATCGCAGCCGGCGCCGATCTGTCTCGGCGCGAGGCGATCGAGCCCATGATGGCGGACCTGCTCGATCGCTGCGGCGCCATCGACATCCTCGTCAACAACGCCGTCGTGCGGCATTTCTCTGCCATCGACCAGTTTCCGCCCGAGCGCTGGGACCAGGCCCTCGCCGTCAATTTGTCGGCGCCGTTTCACCTCATCCGCCTGGCGCTGCCGGCGATGAAGCAGCGCGGCTGGGGCCGGATCATCAATATCGGCTCGATCTATTCAAGCCGCGCGGTCGAGGACCGCATCGACTACGTCACCACCAAGACAGCGATCGCAGGCATGACCCGCGCGGTGGCCATCGAGACGGCGCGCAGCGGCATCACCTGCAACACGCTCTGCCCCGGCACGCTGCCGACGCCGGCCATCCTCAACAAGATCGCGACGATGGCTTCGAGCAGCAATCGTCCGGTCGACGACGTCACCCGCGACTATCTCGGCGAGCGCCAGCCGACGCAGCGCTTCATCGAAATGGATGCGGTCGCCGCCATGGTCGTCTTCCTCTGCGGTCCGGCCGCAAACGACATCACCGGCGCCAGCCTGCCGATCGACGGCGGTTGGTCGGTTGCATGAGAACTGGAATGGGAGTGCTGCGATGACTGAACAATCGGGACAAACCGTCGTGCTGACCGGTGCCGCCGGCGGTATGGGACGGGCCATCACCAAGGCGCTGCTCGACAGCGGCCGCCGCGTCGTGCTGGTCGATCGCGACGCCAAGGCGCTGCAGGAATTCGCGGCAACGTGCGGCGACGCGGTGTTTCCGATCCAGCTCGACGTCAGCGATGCAAAGGCCGTCGATCGCCTGCCCGATGCCATTCCCGGTCATTTCAAGCCGGTCGAAATTCTCATCAACAATGCCGGCCATGACATCGGCGGCCGGACGCGCTTCGACATCGGTTCTGCGGACGACTGGTCCAAGATCATCCAGACCAATCTGATCGGCCTGATGCGCGTGACGCGCGCGATCCTTCCCGGCATGGTCCAGCGCAACGCCGGCCATGTCGTCAACATCAGCTCCATCAACGCGGTGCGGATCGTGCCCGACATGGCGGCGTACAGCACCAGCAAGGCGGGCGTGCACATGTTCACCGAGACCCTCCGGGGCGAGCTGGCGGAAACCGCGATCCGGGTCACCGAGCTGCAGCCCGGCCTGACCCGGACCAATATCATCCTGACCCGCTACCGCGGCGATACGCAGAAGGAAAAGGACTATTTCGACCAGTTCAGGATGGCGCTCGATCCGGCCGATATCGCCCGCTCCATTGTCTTCGCCCTCGACCAGCCCGCCCACGTACAAATTGCCGAAATGATGATTCTGCCTGTAAACCGGTACTGAGTTTTCCCGAACAGGACCCGGACATGGAAAGACGCCGCGAATTGCAGTCGACACTCCGCATCGAGGACGTCCCGACCGTCCGGGCGATGGTGGCGCAGAAGCTGCGTGAGGCGATCATGTCGGGAACGTTGAAGCCGGGCCAGCGCCTGGTCGAGCGCGAGCTTTGCGAGATGATGGGCGTCAGCCGCCCCTCGATCCGCGAAGCGCTGCGTGCGCTCGAAGCCGACGGGCTGGTCAATACGGTTCCGCACCGCGGCCCTGTCGTGTCCACGATCAGCCTCGAAGAGGCCCGGCAGCTCTACGCGGCACGCGCGGTGCTCGAGGGCTTCGCCGGCCGCGAATGCGCCAGGCTTCACGACCCCGAGGTCGCGCGCCGGATCGGCGACGCCCTGACACGGCTGAAGGCCGCCGCCGCCAAGCAGGATCTCGTCGGCAGCCTCGAAGCCAAGACCGATTTCTACGCGGCGCTGATCGGCGGCTGCCGCAATGCCTTCATCGAGCGCATGCTCAAGCCGCTGCACGATCGCATCCAGCTGCTGCGGATCACCTCGATGTCGCAGCCGAAGCGGATCAACAAGAGCCTTCGCGAGGTCACCGCGATCTGGCGCGCGATCCAGAACGGCGATCCGGATCTCGCCGAGCGTTGCTGCGTCGACCACATCAATGCGGCTGCGGTGGCCGCGCTCGACATGATCGAAAAATCGTTGGCGGCCAAGGAGGCGGCGCCTTCCGACGACTAGAACAACGCCGCCAGGGAGTGTTCGATGAAGTTTCTCGTACGATCGCTGATCCTGTTCCTCCTGCTCTGCCCTCGCGATGCGGCGATCGCTGACGATTACCCCGCCCGCCCGGTCACGGTCATCGTGCCGTTCTCCGCCGGCGGTCCCGGCGACGTCATCGCGCGTATCCTCGGCAGCGCCATGAGCGCGACACTGAAACAGTCCATCGTCATCGAGAATGTCGTCGGTGCCGGCGGCACGCTCGGCACCAACCGCGTCGCCAAGGCACCCGCGGATGGCTACACGCTGCTGCTGATGCATGTCGGCCAGGCCACCGCCCCCGCCCTCTATGCCAAGCTGCCGTTCGACCCGGTCGGCGATTTCGCCCCGATCGGGCTGGTCACCGACGTCCCGATGATCCTGGTGGCCCGGCCGAACTTTCCCGCCAAGGATCTCACCGAGCTGGTCACGCACATCCGCAATGCCGGTGACAAGGTCACTTTCGGCAATGTCGGCCTCGGCTCGGCCTCGCAGCTTTGCGGCCTGATGTTCATGAGCGCCACGGACACCAAGCTCACCCCGATCTACTACAAGGGCGGCGGGCCGGCGCTGAACGACGTCATCGCTGGCCATATCGACGTCTATTGCGATCCCGCGACAGGGCCGACGCCGTACATCCAGTCGAAGACGATCAAGGGCTATGCCATCACCAGCAAGACGCGTGTCGCGACGCTGCCTGATGTGCCGACCTCGACTGAAGCCGGCGTTCCCGAGTTCAATGTCACGACCTGGTACGGTCTCTACGCACCGCGCGGCACGCCCAAGCCCGTCGTCGATCATCTCGTCGGCGCACTGCAGACGGCGCTGAAGGATCCCGCGCTGATCAGCCGCTTTGCCGAGCTCAGCATGGCGCCGGTCGAGCCCGAGCGCGCGACGCCGGAAGCCCTCGAAGCTTTCCTGAAAGCCGAGATCGGCAAATGGGGACGGATCATCAAAGCGGCCGGAATCGAGCCGCAATAGGTTCGCGCCATGTTCTGATCAAGTGCAGAAATATCCGAGATTTCAAAGGGAAGATTGACTTTGGGGCACTCGAGTGGCGGCCGCGTTGAGAGTTCAGGTGCAGTTCCAGCTGATCGGTGCACTTTTCCGTAGGTCGGCCGAGCCCCATTGCGGGACTTCGTCGCGAGGCGTAATTTTCAACTCTACGTAGCTCATTCGAAAGCATCTATCGGGTTCGGCCTAGCGGGAGCGAGCAATGGCGGATGTCCCATGGCACCTTTCCGGTGACTATTTCGAGAATTGCAGTTGCAGCATCGTGTGTCCCTGTCTGGTGTCGGCGGCGCCTCCATTGACCGCGAGACCGACCGAGGGCTTCTGCAACGTACCGCTGATCTTCCACATCGAAAGCGGCCGCTATGGTGAGATCGAGCTCGATGGACTCAACGTCCTCGTGATCCTCCACGCACCTGGGGTCATGGCAGACGGAGATTGGTCGGTGGCCGCCTATATCGATGAGCGCGCCAGTGATGAGCAGACCGAGGCCATGGCTGCGATCTTCACCGGCGGTGCCGGCGGTCCGATGGCCGCGTTCACGCCGCTGATCAGCAAGAACCTGGGGGTGCGCAAGGTCCCGATCACGTTCCGGATCGACGGCAAGACTCGGTCCGCGGAAATCCCCGGCATCCTGCACATGTCCGTCGATCCCCTGCCAACCATGCATCCGAGCGGGGAGATGTGGGCGAACATCGGCCATCCGGTCAGCCCCGATGCCATGGTGATGGCCGTCGGCGCCGCGGGCAATACTTTCAGCGATCATGGCATGCGCTGGGATAATTCCGGCAGGAACGGCCTCTATGCGCCGATCCGCTGGTCGAACCAGGCGTGATGTAAACTTCCGATACCGGCCTGCGTCAGGGCCGCCAATTTCGATCGCAAATGAAGGACAGCCCACTGGAAACCGTGCTGCGTCGCGATCGCTGGATCGTCGGCGGCGCGATCGGCCTCATTGTCGCGCTGGCATGGAGCTATGTGCTCTGGCTCGCCCACGACATGGACATGGGCGGCATGGACATGACCGGATTCCGCATGATCCCGGCCGGGATCGGAATCATGCTGCCGACGAGCGAGCCGTGGCGAACGTTCGAGTTCGCCTACGTGCTCCTGATGTGGGCGGTGATGATGATCGGAATGATGGCCCCCTCCGCTGCGCCCATGATCCTGATGTACGCCCGCGTAGGCCGACAGGGCAAAGCACAGAGCAAGCCGTTCGCCGCGACCGGCTGGTTTGCGGCCGGTTATCTCCTCGCCTGGTGCGGCTTTTCGCTGGCAGCCACCTTTCTCCAATGGGCGGTCGAGCGGGCCACCTTGCTGGATTCCCGGATGGCGCTCGCAAGCAACCTGCTCGGCGCCATCGTGCTGGTCGCGGCGGGTGTCTATCAATGGACGCCGTTGAAGAACGTCTGTCTCGCTCAATGCCAGTCGCCGTTTCTGTTCCTGATGCGCCATGGCGGCTTTCGCAGCGACCTGCGCGGCTGCCTGCTGCTGGGACTTCGGCACGGAGGCTATTGTGTCGGTTGCTGCTGGGTCTTGATGGCGCTGTTGTTCGTAGGCGGCGTGATGAACGTGCTCTGGATCGCGGTTTTGGCGCTGCTTGTCCTCCTGGAGAAAGTTACGCCGGTCGGACGATGGATCGCGCGCGCTGCAGGGATTGCATGTGTGGCCGCGGGCGCCTGGCTGCTGGTGTTCTTGCCGCAGTCGTGAGCAACCTCTGAACGGGCCGCCGCTCGTCTTTCGAGCCGTCCGGCATTCTACCTGCCCCGACCGCTCCGTGCAGGGCAAAGAACAATCACTTGAACGTTCGTAACTCCAGCTGAGCCGCAAAACGGCTTGACGACGACCCCAGCAATGAATGTAATGTTATAACATTACATATCCGGTCCCGATGCCCAACCGTCACCCTATCCCCTTGAAAAGACTGTTCGATCTCCATGCGAAAACTCCCCGTCACCGTCTTGTCCGGCTTCCTCGGGGCTGGAAAGACCACTTTGCTGAACCACGTCCTGAACAACCGGCACGGCCTGAAAGTGGCGGTGATCGTCAACGACATGAGCGAGGTGAACATCGATGCGGATTTGGTCCGTGGTGGCGGTGCGAACCTGTCCAGGACTGACGAGAAGCTCGTCGAGATGACCAATGGGTGCATCTGCTGCACGCTGCGCGACGACCTCCTGAAGGAGGTGCGCGCCCTCGCCGAAAACGACCGGTTCGATTATCTGCTGATCGAATCCACCGGCATCTCCGAGCCGCTGCCGGTTGCGGCGACCTTCGACTTCCGTGCCGAGGACGGCGAAAGCCTCTCCGACGTGGCACGCCTCGACACCATGGTCACCGTGGTCGATGCGGTGAATCTGCTGAGGGATTATTCATCGACGGATTTCCTGGAGCTGCGCGGCGAAGCGCTGGCGAACGACAAGCGCACGCTGGTCGATCTCCTCGTCGAGCAGATCGAATTTGCCGACGTGATCGTGCTCAACAAGGTCGATGACGCCTCGCCGGCACAACGCGAAGCAGCGCGAAAGATCATCCGCGCGCTCAATCCGGAACGGGAGCTGATCGAAGCCAACCACAGCCGGGTCGCCTTCGATCGCATTCTCGACACCGGCCGGTTCGACTTCGAAAAGGCGCAAGCACATCCGCTCTGGTTCAAGGAACTCTACGGTTTTGCCGATCACGTGCCGGAGACGGAGGAATACGGCGTGAGCAGCTTCGTCTATCGCGCGCGCCGGCCGTTCGATCCCGACAAGTTCGACAAGTTCGTGCGAGAGCCCTGGCCCGGCGTCATTCGCGCCAAGGGACATTTCTGGCTGGCAACGCGCCCGCAATGGCTGGGCGAGATCAGCCAGGCCGGCGCGATCACGCGCACCGAGGCCCTTGGATTCTGGTGGGCGAGCGTGCCTGCGGAACGCTGGCCGGACGACCCGTTCTGGCGCAAGCGATTGCGCGCGAACTGGAACGACGTCTATGGCGATCGTCGCCAGGAAATCGTGTTCATCGGCGCAGGCATGGACGAGCGCGCGCTCCGCGCACGCCTGGATGCCTGCCTTGTGCCGGGCAAGCCGGCCATGAACGTCACGGAATGGGCGAAGCTCGCAGACCCGTTTCCGGTCTGGCGGCGCGCGAACGAAGTCGTGGAACGCGAATGAGCAACGTCGTCCGCTTCGTCTCGAAATCCGAACTCGAGCGGCAGCGCCTCATCCGCGAGGCGCGTGCGATCTACGACAGCATCTTCCCGCCGGACGTCCCCGCCGGCGGCGGCGCGCATGATCCGTCAGATCAATGGGCGGCGCACGAAGCCGCCGCCGAAATCCAGCCCAAATAATAACAAGGGATGAAGGTGGTGCGCTCGGAGGGAACCAAGTAACGCTCCACAACGTTGATTTTGTTTGATAATTTCTGCTGACGACCAAAGCTCTGTATCCCAAATTGATCC
>NZ_JACIHD010000021.1:0-123277 GCF_014198235.1 Bradyrhizobium sp. ERR14
GAGCTCGACCGCCAGGTGCTCGACCTGATCAAGGACCCGCTCACCCACATGGTGCGCAACTCCGCCGATCATGGCCTTGAGACCCCCGCCGAGCGTCTCGCCAGCGGCAAGGGCGAGCAGGGCACCATCCGCCTGTCCGCCTATCACGAGGGCGGCCACATCATCATCTGCATCGCCGACAATGGCCGCGGCCTCAACACCGAGAAGATCAAGGCCAAGGCGATCTCGAGCGGCCTCGTCACCGAGGCCGAGCTCGAGAAGATGAGCGAAGCCCAGATCCACAAGTTCATCTTCGCGCCGGGCTTCTCCACCGCGGCGGCCATCACCTCGGTCTCCGGCCGCGGCGTCGGCATGGACGTGGTGCGCACCAATATCGACCAGATCGGCGGCACCATCGACATCAAGTCGGTGGCCGGCGAGGGAAGCTCCGTCACCATCAAGATCCCGCTGACCTTGGCGATCGTCTCCGCGCTGATCGTCGAAGCCGCCGGCGACCGCTTTGCGATCCCGCAGCTCTCGGTGGTCGAGCTGGTCCGGGCCCGTGCCAATTCAGAGCACCGCATCGAGCGGATCAAGGACACCGCGGTCCTCAGGTTGCGTAACAAGCTGCTGCCGCTGATCCATCTGAAGAAGCTCTTGAAGATCGACGACGGCGCCGCCTCGGATCCCGAGAACGGCTTCATCGTGGTGACGCAAGTCGGCAGCCAGACCTTCGGCATCGTCGTCGACGGCGTGTTCCACACCGAAGAAATCGTGGTCAAGCCGATGTCGACCAAGCTGCGTCACATCGACATGTTCTCCGGCAACACCATCCTGGGCGATGGCGCGGTGATCATGATCATCGACCCCAACGGCATTGCCAAGGCGCTCGGCGCCGCCGGCTCCTCGGCGCATGACATGGGCGACGAGAACGGCGCGCATCACATCGGCTCGGGCGAGCAGACCACCTCGCTGCTGGTGTTCCGCGCCGGCTCGTCGCAGCCCAAGGCGGTCCCGCTCGGCCTCGTCACGCGCCTGGAAGAGCTGCCCGCCGACAAGATCGAGTTCAGCAACGGCCGCTACATGGTGCAATACCGCGAGCAGCTGATGCCGCTCGTCGCCATGGAAGGCGTCACCATTGCCAGCCAGGGCGCCCAGCCGATCCTGGTGTTCGCCGATGACGGCCGCTCCATGGGCCTCGTCGTCGACGAGATCATCGACATCGTCGAGGAACGGCTCAACATCGAGGTCGGCGGCTCCGCCTCCGGCATCCTGGGCTCGGCCGTGATCAAGGGCCAGGCCACCGAGGTGATCGACGTCGGCCACTTCCTCCCGATGGCGTTCGCCGACTGGTTCACCCGCAAGGAGATGAAGCCGTCGATGCACTCGCAGTCGGTGCTGCTGGTCGACGATAGCGCCTTCTTCCGCAACATGCTGGCGCCCGTCCTCAAGGCGGCCGGCTACCGCGTCCGCACCGCGCCGACCGCGCAGGAGGGCCTGGCTGCGCTCCGGGCCCAGAGCTTCGATGTGGTCCTGACCGACATCGAGATGCCCGACATGAACGGATTCGAGTTCGCGGAAGTTATCCGCTCGGACAACAATCTCGGCTCGATGCCGATCATCGGCCTGTCCGCGCTGGTGTCGCCGGCGGCGATCGAGCGCGGCCGTCAGGCCGGCTTCCACGACTATGTCGCCAAGTTCGACCGTCCCGGTCTGATCGCGGCGCTGAAGGAGCAGACCGCGGGCGCCGCCGGCGCCTCCGAGCTGAACCGGGCGGCGGCCTAAGGGACGGGACCAGGAGATACGCCTATGACCAGCAAGAAGACCCAGTCCAGCGAAGGCGCCATGGTCGAATACGTCACCGCGATGATCGGCGGCCAGCTGTTCGGCCTGCCGATCTCCCGCGTCCAGGACGTGTTCATGCCCGAACGCGTCACCCGCGTGCCCTTGTCCTCGCGCGAGATCGCGGGCGTGCTGAACTTGCGCGGCCGCATCGTCACCGTGGTCGACATGCGCGCCCGGCTCGGCCTGCCGCAGCCCGAGGACGGCAAGGTGCCGATGGCGGTCGGCGTCGACCTCCGCGGTGAATCCTATGGCCTGCTGATCGACCAGATCGGCGAGGTGCTGCGCCTGCCCGAAGCCGGCATGGAAGAAAATCCCGTCAACCTCGACCCCCGCATGGCCAAGCTCGCCGGCGGCGTCCACCGCCTCGAGGGCCAGCTCATGGTCGTCCTCGACGTCGATCGCGTCCTCGAGCTCGCGCCGGAAATGATGGCGGCCTGATACGGCGGCTCGCCGCCGACGTGCCAGTAATTGGAAGTGCCCCCCGCAAAGGGGGAGGAAGCAGAGGTTCACATGCGAACTTGTCTCGTCGTTGATGATTCCAGCGTCATCCGCAAGGTTGCGCGCCGGATCCTGGAGGGCCTCGACTTCCAGATCCTCGAAGCCGAGGACGGTGAGAAGGCGCTGGAGGCCTGCAAGCGCGGCTTGCCCGATGCGGTGCTGCTCGACTGGAACATGCCCGTGATGGACGGCTACGAGTTCCTCGGCCATCTCAGGCGCATGCCCGGCGGCGATCAGCCCAAGGTCGTGTTCTGCACCACCGAGAACGACGTCGCGCATATCGCGCGCGCGCTGCATGCCGGCGCCAACGAGTACATCATGAAGCCGTTCGACAAGGACATCGTGACGGCGAAATTCCAGGAAGTCGGCCTTATCTGAGCGATCGGCCGGAGGCCGAAGGGATTCTTCGGCGCTTGTTTTCAACTGTACCCTTTCAGTCTGAGTTGGTGAGTAATGAGTGTTGCGTTCGCAGGTAATTCGGCCACGACCGGCTCGCGCGAAGCGGGGCCGCTGCGGGTGATGATCGTCGACGACTCCGTCGTCATCCGCGGTCTGATCTCGCGGTGGATCGGCGCCGAGCACGACATGGAGGTCGCTGCCTCGCTGCGCACCGGGCTCGAGGCGGTCAACCAGATCGAACGCATCAATCCTGACGTTGCCGTGCTCGACATCGAAATGCCCGAGCTCGACGGCATCTCGGCGCTGCCGCAGCTGCTTGCGAAGAAGCGCGATCTCGTCATCATCATGGCCTCGACGCTGACCCGCCGTAACGCGGAGATCAGCTTCAAGGCGCTGTCGCTCGGCGCCGCCGATTACATTCCGAAGCCGGAATCGACGCGCGAGGCGTCGGCCGCTGACATCTTTCATCACGACCTGATCCAGAAGATCCGCCATCTCGGTGCGCGGCTGCGTCGCAAGGCCGCGGTGGCAAGCCCGCCGCTGGCGCCGGCGAGCCCGGCTCCGGCCCCGCGTAGTCCTGTTGCGCGGCCCGCAGTGCCCGCTCCGGCGGTGCCTGCTGCGTCATCCGGGGCGCTCACCATGCGCCCGTTCTCCACTCAGACCCCCAAGGTGCTGCTAATCGGCTCCTCGACCGGCGGTCCGCAGGCGCTGATGGCGCTCGTCACCGAGCTCGGCCCGGTGATCGACCGCTTCCCGGTGCTGATCACCCAGCACATGCCGCCGACCTTCACCACCATCCTTGCCGAGCATCTGGCGCGTTCGAGCCGTAAGCCGGCCGCCGAGGCGGTCGACGGCGAGCCGGTGAAGCCGGGACGGATTTATCTCGCGCCCGGCGGCAAGCACATGCGCGTGGCGCGCAGCGGTGCGGACACCGTGATCGCGCTCGACGACGGCCCCGCCGTCAATTTCTGCAAGCCCGCGGTCGATCCGCTCTTCACCTCCGCCATCGACATCTGGCACGGCAGCATCCTCTCCGTGATCCTGACCGGGATGGGCTCGGACGGCATGCGCGGCGGCAAGGACATCGTTGCCGCCGGCGGCAGCGTCATCGCGCAGGACGAAGCCTCCAGCGTGGTCTGGGGCATGCCGGGCGCGGCGGCCAATGCCGGCATCTGCGCGGCGATCCTGCCGCTCAACCAGATCGGCGCCAAGGTCAACCGCCTGTTCGCGGGAGATCGCGCGTGACGCCGGTTGATTACGATTATCTGCGCAAGTTCCTGAAAGAGCGCTCCGGCCTCGATCTGTCGCCCGACAAGCAATATCTGGTCGAGAGCCGGCTCTTGCCGCTGGCGCGCAAGGCGAGTCTATCAGGCATTCCCGATCTCGTGCTGAAGATCAGGAACGGCGACGGCCGGCTTGCGACCGACGTGGTCGAAGCGATGACCACCAACGAGACCTTCTTCTATCGCGACAAGATCCCGTTCGATCATTTGCGCGACACCATCCTGCCGGGCCTGATCAAGGCGCGCGCGGCGCGCAAGAGCTTGCGCATCTGGTCGGCGGCGTCATCGACCGGCCAGGAGCCCTATTCGATCGCGATGTGCGTGAAGGAGATGGGGGCGGCGTTGGCCGGCTGGCGCATCGAGATCGTCGCCACCGATCTGTCGCAGGAGGTGCTGGAGAAATCCAAGGCCGGCATCTACAGCCAGTTCGAGGTGCAGCGCGGCCTGCCGATCCAGCACCTGATGAAGTACTTCACGCAATCCGGCGAGACCTGGCAGCTCAATGCCGACATTCGCGCCATGGTGCAGTTCCGCCAGCTCAATCTGCTGCAGGACTTCTCCCATCTCGGCACCTTCGACGTGATCTTCTGCCGCAACGTGCTGATCTATTTCGACCAGGACACCAAGGCGGTGATCTTCGAGCGGATGGCGAAGGGCCTGGAGACCGACGGCACGCTGTTGCTGGGCGCTGCCGAATCGGTCGTCGGCATCACCGATGCGTTCCGTCCCATCGCCGAGCGCCGCGGTCTCTACCAGCTCAACCCCGCACGCTCCGGCCGCCCCATGGGCGGATTGATGCCGCCGTCGTTGAAGGTTGCCGCGGCGCGGTGACCCTTCCGCGAGTCCGGAATTGTAGGGTGGGCAAAGGCGCACTTGCGCCGTGCCCACCATCGATCCAACACTGCAACAGAAATGGTGGGCACGCTTCGCTTTGCCCATCCTACGATACTTTCAATTGCGCCGAGAGATACTTTTCATGCGCCATTGCACTCACAAAATCGCATGCGGCAGAAACCGCGAGCGGTTGCCGGTGATCGGGCTCTCGTCCTCGCGGATCGACAGGCCGCACGGCTCGTGATTCACCAGCCAGCTTCCCACCACCGGATAGAAGCCGGAGAAATTCGGCAGCGGCGCGAGCGCCTGGCGCACAAAACCTTCGGCGCCGTAGGGACCCGCCTGCTCGTCGAGCGCCATGCCGCCGGACACGATCGTGACGTTGGCGCCTTCGCGCGACAGCAGCGGCTTGCGGACATACGACGTTCCGAGCTCCGCTGCCCGCGCGTCATCCTCGAAGAACGCCGGCAGCAGATGGGGATGGTTCGGAAACATCTCCCAGAGCAGCGGCAAGATGCCCTTGTTGGAGAGCACCGCCTTCCACGGCGGCTCGATCCAGCGCGTGGCTGCGTCCTTCAGCTTTGCGCCGAAGGAATCGTGGAACATCCATTCCCAGGGATAGAGCTTGAAGGCGAGTGCGATGTCGGCCTCGTCGAGATCGACGAAGCCGCCAGGCTCATCGCGCCAGCCGACCTCTTCGATGTCGAGCAGCCTGGTCGAGAGGCCGGCCTGGCGCGCGGTGTCTTCGAGATAAGCGAGCGTGCCGGCGTCTTCCGCGTTGTCGGTGGTGCCGGTGAGATGGACGTGACGGCCCGCGGCGATCTCCTTCCACGCCGCGATCAGTCGCTCATGGATGGAGTTGAACTGATCGGCGCGAACAGGGACGATACGGCGCTCGATCGCCTGCTCGAGCCAGGTCCATTGAAACACCGCGGCCTCGAAGATCGAGGTCGGCGTATCCGCGTTGTATTCGAGCAGTTTTGCCGGCGACTTGCCGTCGAACTTCAAATCGAGCCGGCCATAGAGGCTGCGGTCGTCGCGCTGCCAGCTCTCTGCGATCAGATTCCAGAACGCTTCCGGAATCTGCAAGCGCCGCAGGTATAGCTCCTCGCCGATGACGCGGCCGGCAAGCTCCAGGCACATCGCCTCGATCTCGGCGGTCGGCGTCTCGATGCCGCGCTCGATCTCGTCGAGCGTGAAGCCGTAATAGGCGCGCTCGTCCCAATAGCGTTCGCCGTCGATGGTGTGGAAGACGAAGCCGCATTGCGCCGCGGTCTCTCGCCAATCGTCGCGCTCCAGGCACGTGATGCGCTGCATTGTTAGCCCCCGCCCGAGAAGCCATGGCCGAACGAGCCGAAGCCGCCGCGGCTGACGCTGCTGTGGCCGGAATCGGACGACGTGCCCGATGAGGAGTGGCTCGAGGAATCGCTGCTGAAGAAGCTCGACCGTGACGACCAGCGCGAACTGCCGCTGCTCGAGGAGCTGCTTCTGCTGCTGCAATTGGTGCTTGTCTGCACCGCCGGGTCCGTTCCGGGCGGAGGGGGCTCGCAATTTTGACGCGGCATCATCGTGTACGCGGTGGTACCGACCGCGAGCGTGCCCATCACCAGCAGCGCGACATGGCCGGAGCGCTTCACCGGCTCTTTGGCCGGCAACGGCAATGGCTGTGGCAGGCGTCGCCGGCGCTTGCCGAACTGCTTGTTGGAAGGTTTGTCGGCCATCTCAATAGATCATGCTGGCGGCGTTGAGCAGTCCCGCCGCGAGCGAGGACAGCCCGAGCCAGATGGCCGGCGCCAGCTCGCCGGCCGCGATCCGCGCCGACAGGTTCGGCACCGGCACGCGCACGAGAAAGAACACGATGACCTGCACGATCAGCGCGATCATCGCCCAGATCAGGCAGTCCAGCACGTTGGCCGAATGTGCGATGGCGCTGACCAGCGGCGCCACGAAGCCGAGCAGGCTGAGGCCGAGCGCGATCGCCGCCGCCGGCTCGTTGTCGCGGATCAGCTGGAACTCGTTATGCGCGGTGATGCGGGTATAGACGAACAGATACGCCACGATCGCGATCAGCCCGGTGCAGAAATAGACCAGGAAGGCGGGCAGGCCGGCCAGTGATTGCAGGATCATCGTTCCCCCATCGTGCAGCGACCATTCGTCGATGGGAGGAGGATAGCGGTTCAATGGCGGGAGGGCGATGAACCCGCCTTTGAACCCGCCTTGGCATCTCCAAAAAACAAAACCCCGCCATTTGCGGCGGGGTCCAGGCTGGGAGGAGCAAGCCCGGGAGGGCTTGCGACGTAAACCCAGAAGATCAGGCGGGAATGCGCTCTTCGTGCTCATGGGGCTCGCGCAGCACGTAGCCGCGGCCCCAGACGGTCTCGATGAAATTGCGTCCCTCGGAAGCGTTGGCCAGCTTCTTGCGGAGCTTGCAGATGAAGACGTCGATGATCTTCAGCTCGGGCTCGTCCATGCCGCCATAGAGATGGTTGAGGAACATTTCCTTGGTGAGGGTCGTGCCCTTGCGGAGCGAGAGCAGCTCCAGCATCTGATATTCCTTGCCGGTCAGATGCACGCGCTGGCCGCCGACTTCCACCGTCTTGGTGTCGAGGTTGACGACGAGGTCGCCGGTCTGGATGACCGACTGGGCATGGCCCTTGGAGCGGCGCACGATCGCGTGGATGCGGGCCACCAGCTCGTCTTTATGGAAGGGCTTGGTCATGTAGTCGTCGGCGCCGACGCCGAGACCCTTGACCTTGTCCTCGATGCCGGCGAGGCCGGAGAGGATCAGGATCGGTGTCTTGATCTTGGAGACCCGGAGCTGCTTGAGCACGTCGTAGCCGGACATGTCGGGCAGGTTGAGGTCGAGAAGGATAATGTCGTAATCGTATAATTTACCGAGATCGACGCCTTCTTCCCCCAAATCGGTCGTGTAGACGTTGAAGCTCTCAGACTTCAGCATCAGCTCGATCGACTGCGCGACGGCGCTGTCATCTTCAATCAGCAAAACGCGCATGCCAGTTCCCCATAGTCGCCGCTCCTGGGCGTCAGGTCGGCCGCATTCGCGGCACTCAACAAAACGCCTTTGAACAACTGATTCGGATCCTGACAACAGATGGTTAACAAATCCTGATTCTGGAACGCAAGTCCCCCGGGTGCAATTTTTGTCGAATCGCCCTAAGGTCTTGTGTACGAAGCAGCTTTCGTCACCCGGTTCTGTTCAAGTTCCACTTTAAGAGACGGGCCTAACCGACTCCCGCGACTCAGCCTTCTTCTGAAGGGGAGTCACGCTCAGTCACAAAGACAGTGACGCAATGATTAATGATGCGGGTAAACACGAAGTTAAGCGCCGTTCAGAAATATGGCGAAACTTAAGGTTTTCCCCGTGAAGGCCCGGGGCTCACGAAAGCGGGCGGCCATTCTATGAAGCCTCATATGAAAGCGCGCTCCTGATGAAGGCTCTCTTATGAAGGCGCTTGCCGAACAGATCGGCGATATCGACGGCATCAATATTTACGGCCGCGTCGTCGGTGTGCGCGGCCTGATGGTCGAGGTGGCCGGCCCCATCCACGCGATGTCGGTCGGCGCGCGGCTGGTGATCGAGACGGGCGCCAACCGTTCGATTCCCTGTGAGGTGATCGGCTTCTCCGGCAACAATGCTGTGGTGATGCCGTTCGCCGGCCTCGACGGCGTGCGCCGCGGCTGCAAGGCCGTCATCGCCAATGCCGCCAATCTGGTGCGGCCGTCGTCGGACTGGCTCGGCCGCGTCGTCAACGCGCTGGGCGAGCCGATCGACGGCAAGGGGCCGCTGCCGCAAGGCGCCTCGCCGATGCCGTTCCGCAATGCGCCGCCCCCGGCGCATTCGCGCAAGCGTGTCGGCGCCCCGCTCGATCTTGGCGTGCGCGCGATGAACACCTTCCTCACCTGCTGCCGCGGCCAGCGCATGGGCATCTTCGCAGGGTCCGGCGTCGGCAAATCGGTGCTGCTGTCGATGCTCGCGCGCAACGTCGATGCCGCCGTCAGCGTCATCGGGCTGATCGGCGAACGCGGCCGCGAGGTTCAGGAATTCTTGCAGGACGACCTCGGCGAGGAGGGCCTCGCGCGTTCCGTCGTCGTGGTTGCGACCTCCGACGAGCCGGCGCTGATGCGCCGCCAGGCGGCGTATCTGACGCTCGCGGTCGCCGAATATTTTCGCGACGAGAACCAGGATGTGCTCTGCCTGATGGATTCGGTGACGCGCTTTGCCATGGCCCAGCGCGAGATCGGCCTGTCCGCCGGCGAGCCGCCGACGGCCAAGGGCTACACCCCGACCGTCTTCACCGAGCTGCCGAAACTTCTGGAGCGCGCCGGGCCGGGCCTGGGGGAGGGCGCCATCACCGCGATCTTCACGGTGCTGGTCGACGGCGACGACCATAACGAGCCGATCGCCGATGCCGTCCGCGGCATCCTCGACGGCCACATCGTGATGCAGCGCTCGATCGCCGAGCGCGGCCGCTACCCCGCCATCAACATCCTCAAATCCGTCTCCCGCACCATGCCGAAATCGGCCGATCCGCAGTTCTGGCCGACCATCCAGAAGGCGCGGGCGGTGATGGCGACCTATGCCGACATGGAGGAATTGATCCGGCTCGGCGCCTACCGGGCCGGCTCCAGCCCCGAGGTCGACGAGGCGATCCGCCTGCACGAACCGCTCGAGGCGTTCCTGCGCCAGCGCAAGGACGAAAATGCGTCTCTGGCTGACGGCTATCGCCAATTGGCGCATATCCTCGGTAATTTGGAAACGGAACGCTAACTTTGTCAGGTCATCATCCCATCCCACAGAGTAGCAGAGCCGGTCTTGGCCCCAGTCGGGCCTGTGGGGAGACCGGTGACGTCCCACGTGCAGCGAGGGGACTTCTGGGGAGTATGAGTCGATGAAGTCACGAGATACCCTCATCCGCCTGAAGAAGTTTCAGGTCGACGAGAAGCGCCGCCGGGTCACCCAGATCGAGACCATGATCGCCGACTTCCAGCGGATGTCGACCGATCTTGAACGCGAGATCACGACCGAGCAGGAGCGTGCCGGGATCAACGATCCCTCGCACTTCGCCTATCCGACCTATGCCAAGGCCGCCATTCAGCGCCGCGAGAACCTGACCCGCTCGGCCGACGAGCTCAAGGGCCAGCTCGACGAAGCCAAGGCCGCGCTGGCCGAGGCCTTCGAGGAGCTCAAGAAGGTCGAGCTCCTGGACGAGCGCGACCAGGCCCGCGAGCGCGCCGAGGAAAATGCCCGCGAGCAGGCCGACCTCGACAGCATCGGCCTGATGCGCGCCCGCATCGGCGCCGTCGCCTAAAGACACAGCCAGCGGCCAACCGCCGAGAATTTGTAAAACCCGGACCCGCAAGGTCCGGGTTTTCGCATGCGCTATCCACAGTGTGGCGCCGCACCCCTTGGTGGACGGCTTGGCCACGCGCTATGGTGGTGGATGGTTTACCTCGCCCCGCTTTGAGGGGAGAGGTCGGATTGCCCCGGCGATGCGTAGCATCGTCCGGCGCGATCCGGGTGAGGGGGACTCTCCGCGGGTCCGTCTGCAACCTCCCTTGCGGAGACTCCCCCTCACCCCGACCCTCTCAGGGCGAGCGTAGCTCGTCCCGACCCCGCAGGCGGGGGAGAGGGAGGAAGGTTGGGGGGCTGAATGCTGACGCCAGCAGAGCTGGTCGGGTTGATCGAGGCGGTGGCGAAGGGCGATCAGGCGGCGTTCGAGCGCCTCTACGCCGCCACGCGCGCGAAACTCTATGGCGTCGTGCTCCGTATCTTGCGCCGACAGGATCTCGCAGAGGAGGTCATTCAGGAGACCTACGTCAAGATCTGGAACAGTGCCGGCCAGTTCAATCCCGCGCTGTCGTCGCCGATCACGTGGATGGCCTCGATCGCGCGCAACCGTGCGATCGACATCGTGCGCAAGAAGTCGGAGGTCTCGATCGAGGAGGAGCCGCAGGCGATGGAGGTCGCGGCCGACAGCCCCGATCCGCTGGCGCGCCGGGAGATGACCGAGGAGCTGAAGCGGCTGCTGGAATGCATCGGCCGGCTCGAGCCCGACCGTCAGCGGCTCGTGCTTCTCGCCTATTACAACGGCTGGAGCCGCGAGCAATTGGCGGAGAAATTCGCAGCTCCCGTCAACACGGTGAAGACCTGGCTCCGGCGCAGCATGTTGGATATCCGGGAGTGCCTCGGACTATGAAGGTTTATACGGTGAGGGTGGTTCTGGACTGCATGTGATGGCCTACTCGGAGGACCATATCGCGCTCGCCGCGGAATATGCGCTCGGTACGCTCGAGGCCGATGAGCGCGCGCAGGTCGAGACCATGATGGCGGTGGACCCGGCGTTCGCCGACATCGTGCAGGCCTGGGCCTATCGGCTCGGCGCCCTCAACCAGATGGTCGGCTCGGTCGAGCCGCGTCCGGTCGTGTGGGAGAACATCAGGTCCGAGATCGCGCGCACGGTGCTTGCGCAGCAGCCGCCTGTTCTGGCCGACGTCGTACCGCCGCCAGTCCCGCCCGTCGAAGCCGCACCGCCGGAAGCGCCGCTGGAGCAGGTGCCGCAACCAGAGCCGCAGCCTCCCGAGGCAGAGCAGCCCGAGCCGACGCGCTCCGGATCCGATGCGATACCCGACATCGCGCCGGTGTTCATGCCGCAGGTCCACGCGCCCGATCCCGAGGTCGTCCGGACGCCGCAGGTGCCGATCGCCGACGACACCAACGTGATCCGCCTCGAGGGCCGCGTGAAGCGCTGGCGCTCGATCGCATCCGCGGTCGGCGCGCTCGCGGCCGCGCTGCTGGTGACGCTGTCGCTTCAGATCTTCCTGCCCGACGCGCTGCCGGGGGCTTTACGTCCCGCGCCGCGCATCCAGACGGTGGAAGTGAAGACGCCGGCCGCGCCGCTCACCGCCGCCGCGCAATATGTCGCGCTGCTGCAGGGCCAGGGCGGCGGCCCCGCCTTCATCCTCACCATCGACGGCGCGACCAAGAACTTTACCGTGCGCAAGGTCGGCGCGACGCCGGAGCCCGGCAAGAGCTTCGAGCTCTGGCTGATCTCCGACAAGCTGCCGCGCCCGCGCTCGCTCGGTGTGATCGGCGCCGGCGAATTCACCGCGCGTCCGCTGCTCGCCTCCTATGATTCCGAAGTCGTCAACGGCGCCACCTACGCGGTCACGGTCGAGCAGGCCGGCGGCTCGCCCAACGGCCAGCCGACCTCGGCCCCCATCTTTTCCGGCAAGCTGATCGAGACCGTACCGCCGTCCCAGCCGCAGGCGCCCGCCCCGGCGAAGAAGTAGGTCCCGTAGCCCGGATGCAGCGCAATCCGGGACCACCGCGCCATCAGGCGACACCCCGGATTACGCTTCGCTGCATCCGGGCTACGAAGCTGCGTCCCTGTCGCCACGGTCCATCCTGCCGTCGCATCCCGACAAGTCGCCTTGAATCCGCCCCCGATTTGAACCTTGCCGCAATTCGTGGCGTCAAATTCCCGGAAATTGCAGTCGGCGCCGCCGATCGCGGAGCCGAAAGAGGGGCTAGAAAACAAATGGATGCAGCGAAAACGCCCGGCATCTTCATTCACCAATACACCGGACTGCCGCACGGCCCTGCGTTCGAGCATTGGCGCGAGCGGGCCTTCGGTGCCTGCGGTCTCGATATCGGGCCGAGCCATGGCGACAGCATCGATTGCCGGCTCCAGATCAGCGTGGTCGACAACATCGCGCTCGCCATTCCGGAAGGCGCCTCCGCGCAATATTCCCGCACCCAGAGCCACCTTGCCGACGGCAGCGACGACCTCGTGCTGATCGCCGCACATGCCGGCCTCGTCTGTGTCGGGCAGAATGGCCACACCGTGGAGCTTGCGGCCGCGCAGATGGTGCTCGTCGACATGAGCATCACCGGCACCGTCGGTCACACCGATGAAAACCGCTTCACCAGCATTCGCATGCCGCGCCGCGCGTTGATCGACATCAATCCGCGTACCGAGGACAAGCTGTCGCAAGTGCTCAGCGACGGTGCGGTCGCCGAGACCATCTTCCGCTACCACGCGCTCGCCGCCAATCACGCGCCGCACCTCGACGCGGTGGGCCAGCGCCTGACCGCGCAGCATATGGTCGATCTGGTTGGCCTCCTGCTCGGCACCGATGCCGAGCATGCAAGTCTTGCGCGCGGCCGCGGCCATGCGGCGGCGCGCCTCGACCTCATGCGCGCCGATGTGATGGCCGCGCTCGGCCGCAACGATCTCTGCCTGTCCGAGATCGCGACGCGCTCGGGCTTGAGCCCACGCCAGGCGCAACGCCTGTTCGAGCAGGCCGGCACGACCTTCACCGAATTCGTGCTGGAGCAGCGCCTGCTGCAGGCGCGCAAGCTGCTCGGCGATCCCCGCGCCAGGGCGCGCAAGATCAGCGACATCGCGCATTCCTCGGGCTTTTCCGATTTGTCATATTTCAACCGTGCGTTCCGCAAGCGCTTTGGCGCGACACCGTCGGAATTGCGCGAGGCGTAGGCGCGCCCCGGTTTCGTTCTGCGGATCACAGTTGGCCCATTCGCGGCGATGAGCTATATCTACCTGTGCGGGTAGACCGCTCGATCGCTTGTCGTTCCCTTGTCGTTCCATTGGGAAAGTGCAGTCAACGGACATGGCGCGTATCGTCGTGCTCGGCGCCGGATTTGCAGGCCTGTTGGGCGGCCATCGGTGCCGCACGCAAGCGCGACGAGATCGGTGCTGTCAGCGACATCGAGATCTGCCTGATCGATCGCAATCCCTATCACAACATCCGTGTGCGCAATTACGAGGTCGATCTCAGCGAGGTCGCGATCCCGTTGCCGCAGCTGCTCGATCCCGTCGGTGTCAGTCACGAGATCGGCGAGGTCGAAGCCATCGATCCGGTCCGGCACGAAATTTCGCTGGTCACGAGCAGCGGCGAGCCGACACTGGTCTATGACCGCCTGGTGCTGGCGCTCGGCAGCGAGGTGATGCGTCCCGACATTCCAGGCCTTGCCGAGCACGCCTTCGATGTCGATACCTATACCGCGGCGCTCCACCTCGAGGATCATCTCGTCTCGCTCGGCCGCAGCGCGCCGTCGCCAGGGCGTTCGACGGCGGTGGTGGTCGGCGCAGGCTTTACCGGCATCGAGGTTGCGGCCGAGATGCGCGACAGGCTGGCGCGCGCGGGCCTCACCGGCAGCCGCCGCATCATCCTGGTCGATCCCAATTCCGCGGCCGGCGCCACCATCGGCACGCTGGCGCGCCCCGTCATCGAGACGGCGTTGGCCGCGCTCGACGTCGAGATGCGCCTCGGCGTGCGCGTCGTCTCGGTCGAGGCGGCCGGCATTCGCTTGAGCTCCGGCGAGTTCATTCCGGCGCAGACCGTGATCTGGTGTGCCGGCATGCGTGCGAGCCCCCTGGCAGCGTGCTTTCCGGACGCGCGCGACCGGCTCGGGCGTCTGCTGGTCGATCCCTTCATGCGGGTTGCGGATGTCGGCGGCGTGTTCGCGGCCGGCGACGTCGCTTCGAGCGTGGTCGACGGGCTGCATCCGACCGTGATGTCCTGCCAGTTCGCGCGCCCCATGGGCCGCTTCGCCGGCCACAACGTGGTCGCCGATCTCGCCGGCCTGCCGATGCTGCCGCTGCGGATCGACTGGTACGTGACCGTGATCGATCTCGGCGGCTGGGGCGCGCTCTATACGGAAGGGTGGGATCGCGAGGTGAGGGCGACCGGCGCGGCCGCGAAGGCGACCAAGAACATCATCAACCGCAAGCGCATCTATCCGCCGCTGACCGGCAGCAAGGAAGAGCTGTTCGCGGCGGCCGCGCCGACGGTGCAGGCGCCGCCGCCGAGCTATGGGTCGCGGTAGTCTCGCGCTGCTCGCCCTACCAGCCCTTGCGTTGGTCGACGGGCAAAACACGCGAGCCCTGGGTCAACGCAGGGCGACAAAATATTCCACTTTACCGAAATTCGGAAATGACGTATGTGTCGCCTTAACCCGGCCCAAGGAAGAGGGGCGTATCGCGATCGTCACGAACGCGGGCCGGGCGGCGGTGGACGCAGGTGACATCGGCGCGAACAGCTTCGCAGGGCGGGTAACCGTGAGCGAAGACCTCGCGCACACGACCGGTGTGATCCGCGTACGGCAAAATCGTGTCGTCCTGGCGCCCGGGGTCTGTGCGCCAAGTCTTGCGGTGATGGGTGTCGTTCAACCGGACGCATCCGTCAGCCATCCGCAAGGCGACGGGGGCAATAGTGCAACGCTCCCCGGGGAGAGCACGACATAAGCCGTAAAGCCACTGCGCAGGGAAGGCCGGGATGTCCTGGCTACACCTGTATGCCGCTGTGCAGCTTCTTGTTACGCAGATTTCGCACAGTGGACCGCGGGTGCCAGCCGGCGCCCGGTCTTCCCTGCGCCCTCTTTCAAACGAGGGTGAAGCGATAAAGCAAAGCTCGGGCGAAATGCGCTGCGAGGATGCGAAGCTGTGTCTGCGAACGTGTGTCTGCAATGAAGATGCGAATGCCCACGTACTGCGAGCTCTCATCTGTGACCGTCACCCTGAGGCGCCGGAGCGAAGCGGAGGCCTCGAAGGGCGACAGTCCCGCTGTATCTCGGCGCTCATCCTTCGAGGCTCCGCATGCGATGCGTTTGCATCGCATGCCTCGCACCTCAGGATGACGGGATCGACATTGTCTCCGCGGAAAGACTCTGGATTGCTTCGCTGCGCTCGCGCGCTGCGTCCGGGACATGAGCAGGGGATGCCGCTGCTTCTCGCACTCTATCAATCCCTCACCCAGACATGAGAAAGCGCCCGTGGGGGGCGGGCGCTTTCTGTAGTCGACTTGGGGTTGGGGTCGTCTACATATCCACGTGGCGACTTTGGGGGGCTGGTAAAGAGCCGCGTGAATTCACAAAACTCGTCAGATCTCCTTAGCGAACGAGGGACGCATTCGCGCTGGTGATAACAACCGGCTTGTCGGCCTTGATGACGCGGGCGCTCTGGGTCAGACCATCATCCGAACCCGTGCGTGCCGTGATGCCGAGGCCCGCCACCGCGATCCCTGCGACGAGGGCGACGACCACGACTTTCAAATGGGTCGCGCGATCTGCGCTGTAGATCGAGTGGTTCATGGAAGCCTCCTGCCGCCATCTACCCGAAGTAGTCGCCGGCCGTTTCAGGCAGGTTCATGCTTCCGGTGCCCAACAACCTAGTATTGGGGGGATTCGTTCCCAAGAGGCCATCACAAGAGCGTGACAGGACGTGAAAGATCGCGATCAAAAGCGATCCTTGATCGTGCGTTTTGGTAATTATTTCAAAGCTGTAATGTGTTTCTCAGGCGCCTTGTCGAGGGTTGGTCCACAAGGCGCCAGGAACTCAAAAACCATTTGCCTGTGGCCGAAAAACACACGGCTTCTTAAGGCAAATCAGATGCTTCCGACCGTTTTCAACCTCGCCCTGGGGTGGATCTCGGCCTGCGACAGCACCGTCGTCTGGGCCCGGAACCGTTCCACCAGGGAGCGGACGAAGGGACGAATTGCCGCAGAGGTGACCAGCACCGGCGCCTCGCCTTCGCGGGCGGCGCGCTCGAATGCCTCGCGCACGCCGGTCATGAACTCCGACAATTTCGAGGGCTGCATCGCAAGGCTGCGCTCCTCGCCCTGGCCGATGATGGATTCGGCAAAGGCCTGCTCCCACCGCGCCGACAGCGCGATCAGCGGCAGATAGCCGGCATAGGAGGTGTTCTGCGCGCAGATTTGTCGCGCCAGGCGGGCCCGGACATGCTCGACCATGGTGGCGGGATTGCGCGAGAAGGCGAGCGAATCGGCGATGCCTTCGAGGATGGTGGAGAGATCGCGGATCGAGATGCGCTCGGCGAGCAGCAGTTGCAGCACGCGCTGGATGCCGGAGACCGTGACCTGTCCCGGCACGATGTCCTTGACCAGCTCGCTCTGCTCCTTCGGCAGCTCCTTGAGCAGCTTCTGCACCTCGCCATAGGAGAGCAGGTCCGACATGTTGGCCTTGAGCAACTCGGTGAGGTGGGTCGAGAGCACGGTCGCGGCGTCGACGACGGTGTAGCCCTTGAGCGAGGCCTCCTCCTTGAGGCTGGCGTCGACCCAGGTCGCGGGCAGGCCGAAGGTCGGCTCGGTGGTGTGGATGCCGGGCACCTGCACCTGGCTGCCGCCGGGGTCCATGACCATGAACTGGTTCGGCCAGATCTTGCCGGTGCCGGCGTCGACCTCCTTGATCTTGATGATGTAGGTGTTGGCCTCGAGCTGGACGTTGTCGAGGATGCGCACCGCCGGCATCACAAAACCCATCTCGATCGCGAGCGAACGGCGCAGCGCCTTGATCTGCTCGGTCAGGCGGTCGGTGCCGTCGGGGCCGTTGACCAGCGGCAGCAGCGCATAGCCGAGCTCGATCTTGAGGTCGTCGATCTTGAGTGCCGCCGAGATCGGCTCCTCGGCCGCCGCAGCGCCCGGTGCGCCGGGCTGGCCGGCGACCGGCGCGGCCATGGCGGCTTCCTCGGCCTGAACGGACGTCTTCTTGTGGTTGCGGGCGTGCCAGGCCAGCGCGCCGGCGCCGGCACCGAGTGCGAGGAAGGGGATGGTCGGAATGCCCGGCAGGGCCGCCAGCACCAGCATGACCGCCGAGGACATCGCGAGCGCCTGCGGATAGCCGGAGAACTGCTTCATCAGCGCCTTGTCGGCGGCGCCGGAGACGCCGGCCTTGGAGACGAGCAGGCCGGCGGCGGTCGAGACGATCAGCGCCGGCACCTGGGTGACGAGACCGTCACCGACGGTCAGCAGCGTGTAGCTGCGCCCGGCGTCGGCAAAGGACATGCCCTGCTGCGCCACGCCGATGATCATGCCGCCGACGACGTTGATGAAGACGATCAAAAGGCCGGCGATGGCATCGCCGCGGACGAATTTGGAGGCACCGTCCATGGCGCCGAAGAAGCCGCTCTCGTCCTCCAGCTCCTTGCGGCGGTGCTTGGCGACCTTCTCGTCGATCAGGCCGGCGCCGAGGTCGGCGTCGATCGCCATCTGCTTGCCGGGCATGGCGTCGAGGTGGAAGCGGGCGGCGACTTCGGCGATGCGGCCCGAACCCTTGGTGATGACGACGAAATTGACGATGATCAGGATGGCGAAGACGATGATGCCGATGACGAAATTGCCGCCCATCACGAAGCTGCCGAAGGCCTCGATGACGTGACCGGCGGCAGCCGTGCCCTCGTGCCCGTGCGACAGGATCAGCCGGGTCGAAGCCATGTTGAGCGACAGGCGCAGCATGGTCGAGATCAGCAGGATGGTCGGGAAGGCCGAGAATTCCAGCGGTGTCTGGATGAACAGCGAGGTCATCAGGATCAGGATCGACAGCGTGATCGAGATCGCCAGGAACAGGTCCAGCACGATCGCGGGCAGCGGCAGGATCAGCACCACCAGGATGGTGAGGATGCCGAGCGCCAGCGCGATGTCGCCGCGCTTGAGGACGTTGACGATCTCGTTGAGGGAGGGAATCGAGGGCCTTGCGGTGCCTACGCCCTGTCCCGCGGTGACGTCGACCATGGTAGCTGCCTCCCCGCGCGACTGCCGTCCGCGCGCCCCAAACGTCTGCGCGGCGGCCGAAGGGCCGCCGTTCCGAAAGTGAGGCACCGCACTGGCGTCCACGGGAGCTCCCGTTCTACGCGGCTGACGACACTCGACTTCACCCGGCAATTTTTGCCCGGTGTATGGTTAGCAAAGGGTTAACGCGGGGGCGGGAAGCGGGGCGGACCGGTGTGTTTCGGGGGCCCAAGGCCGTCATTCCGGTGCGATGCGAAGCGTCGAACCCGGAATCTCGAGAGTCCGGGTTCGCGCCAAGCGGCGCGCCCCGGAATCACAGTCGAGTGGAAGGCTCCTACTTCGCCTTGTCCATCTTGGTCACCGTATACCCCGAGGCCGCCTCCTCGGCCTCGAAGGTCACCTTGTCGCCGACCTTCACCTGCTTGAGCATCGCGGGGTCCTTGACGCGGTAGACCATGGTCATGGGGTCCTCCATGCCGAGGCTCTTGGCCGGCCCGTGCTTGAGCGTGATCTTGCCGGCGCCCTCGTCGATCTTTTTCACCTCGCCGCTGATCGAGGCGGCCCCAGCCGCGAGGGTGGCAGTGGTAAGGCCGACGGTCAGCGCCAGCGCTGCGGCAATACGAATGATGCGGTTCATGGGAGTCTCCTTGTCGCTACTTCACGGTGACGTGGCCGACCATGCCGTAGTCGCGGTGGTCGGGAATGAGGCACGAATATTCGAACGTGCCGGGCTTGTTGAACTTCCAGAGGATCTCGGCCGTCTTGTTCGGTGCGAGCCTGACCCCGTTGGGATCGTCGTGCTCCATGTGGGGATGCTTTTTCATCTCGACGGCATGCGCGAGATTCTCCTTGGTGGTGGCGAGCAGGAATTCGTGGTCCTCCTTGCCGACATTGCGCAGCACGAAGCGGACCTGTTCGCCGCGCTTGACCTCGATTTTGGCAGGCGCGTAGTCCATCTCGTTCAGCAGGATCTCGATGGTGCGCGCGGGCTTGTTGGGGTCGCCGGGCTCGCCGGCCGAAAAGGTCCCATGCCCGTGCTTGTCGTGCGCAAGGACCGGCGCGGTCAAAAGCGCCGCCAGCGCGAGGCCGAGTTTGATCGTCTTCATCGTCATCTCCAGTTGGTGGTTCATCGAAACGCTCACATCTTCATCTTGTGCGTCGGCTTGCCCGGCTGCCGCACTGGTGCCGCATCGGGCGCCTCGACCTCGTAGGCGACGGTGCCTTGCGGAAACTTGTACGGGCCCGGATCGCGATAATCGTCGCGCGCGAGGTCCTCGCGGATCTTCATCACCGTGAACATGCCGCCCATCTCGATCGGGCCGAACTGGCCGGTACCGGTCATCATCGGCAGCGTGTTGTCGGGCGCGGGCATCTCCATGTTGCCCATCGCCATGCCGGTCGAGCCCATCGCCATGCTGTCGGGCGCGAGCTTGCCGACGGCCTTGGCGAGGTCCTTGCGCGACACGCCGATCAGGTTGCGCACCTCGTGTCCCATCGCATTCATGGTGTGATGCGACTTGTGGCAATGGAACGCCCAGTCGCCGGGATTGTCGGCGAGCACGTCGAACACGCGAACTGCGCCGACCGGCACGTCGGTCGTCGTCTCCGGATATTGCGCGCTCTCCTGAATCCAGCCGCCATCGGTGCAGGTCACGGCAAAGCTGTGGCCGTGCAGATGGATCGGATGGTTGGTCATGCTGAGATTGCCGATGCGCACGCGCACCTTGTCGCCGAGCCGCACCGGCAAGGGGTCGATGCCGGGAAACACCCGCGCATTCCAGGTCCACATGTTGAAGTCGGTCATCTCGTTGACCAGCGGCAGATAGGTGCCGGGATCGACGCGATAGGTGCTCATCACGAACACGAAGTCGCGGTCGACGGGCCGGAAGTTCGGATCGCGCGGATGCACGACGACCATGCCCATCATGCCCATCGCCATCTGCACCATCTCGTCGGAATGCGGGTGGTACATGAAGGTCCCGCTCTTCCTCATCTCGAACTCGTAGACGAAGGTCTTTCCCGGCTGGATGTGCGGCTGGGTCAGCCCGCCGACACCGTCCATGCCGCTGGGAATGATCATGCCGTGCCAGTGCACGGTGGTGTATTCGGGCAGTCTGTTGGTGACGAAGATCCGGACCTTGTCGCCCTCGACCGCCTCGATCGTCGGGCCCGGCGACTGGCCGTTGTAGCCCCACAGATTCACCTTCATGCCCTCGGCGAATTCGCGCACTACGGGCTCGGCGACGAGATGGAATTCCTTCCAGTCGCCGTTCATGCGGAACGGCAGCGACCAGCCGTTCAGCGTGACGACGGGGCGATAGTCGGGTCCGCTGACGGGATGCAGCGGCGGCTGCATCACCACCTTGTCCATGTGCGCAGCTTCCGGGATAGATGCCGCCTGCACGCGGCCTTGGACCGCGGATGCGCCGACGAGCGCGGCGGTGCCCAAGAATCCTCTGCGGGAAAACATGCCGGCCTCCATCTCAGTGGCCGCCGTCGGCAGGCGCTGCCGCGGCGATGGTGGTTGAAGTGTCGCCGCCCGCAGCAGGCGCGCCGCCGCCATTGACGGCGGTCTGCAGGTCGGATTGGGCGAGGAAGAATCGTTGCCGGGCATCGATCGCGCCGCGCAGCGAGGCCAGACGCTGTCGTGCTTCGGTGAGCAGCGCAAAGATGTCGACCTGCATGCTGGAGAAGCGGAGCTGCATCTCCTCGGTGATGATCTTGCGCAAGGGGATGATCTCGCGCTGGTAGTGGCTGGCGATGTCGTAAGTGGATCGGTAAGTCCGATACGCATCGCGCGCCTCCGAGCGCACGTTCACGGCGCGCTCGGTCAGGCGGTTGAAGGCGAGATTGTAGATCTCTGCCGCCTGTCGCATCCGCACCTCGCCGCCGTCGAAGATCGGGATCTGGAACTGGACGTCGAAGCCGCGTTCGCGGAATGGCGCGCCTTCGGGATCCCGGGTGCGGCGGGAGATGCCGGCGAGATCGAGCAGCGTCACGAAGCGCGTCGCCTCGGTGAGGTTCAGCGACTTCGCCAGCGCCGTCAGCTCCAGCCGGGCGATCTGCAGATCGATGCGATGGGCCGCCGCATCGGCCTCGATCGAGGGCAGTGCCTGCGGCCGGCGCGGCAGCGGCGGCAATTGATTGGGCAGACGGAAGTCGAGGCCGCCGTCCCACAATCCCATCAGCCGCGCGAGCCTTTCGCGCGCGCTCGTCGCCGCCTGGCGCGCGGTGGCGAGGTCGGCGGTGGTCTCGGCGTAGAACACCTGTTCGCGGGCCTGGTCGAGCTTGTTGAGCGAGCCGGTCTCGCCGAGCTTGACCGCAAGCTGTGCGGTCGATTCCGCCGTCGCCTTCGCATCCGTCAGCAGCGCCACCATCTCGTTGCCGGCGACAGCGCGCACGTAAGTGCCGCGGACGTCGGCGGCGAGCCGCAAGGTCGCCAGCGCCGCGCGCAGCTGCGCCTGGCGGAATCGGTCGCGGGCAATGTCGGAGCGGAACGGCAGGGTGGCGAGCGCAAGAATGTCGCCGACCACCTGGCGCTCGATCTCGCTGGCGCCGTTGCCTGAGATCCGCGAGATCGAGAACACGGGATTGGGCGGCAGGCTCTGCTCGACCAGATCGGTCTCGGCCAGCGCCAGCTCGTTATAGGCGGCTTGCAATCCCTTGTTGTTGAGCAGTGCGATCTGAACGGCGGCCTCCACACTCAGCGCCCGCGACAATAACTGGCGAACGCGCGCGTCAACCGCGCCCGCTCCCTCGGGCGTGCGAACGAAGGCGACATCCTTGTTGATGGTCTGGCTCGTCAGCTCGGAGACCGCGCTCATGCCGCTGTCGGGCGAGAACGCGGCGCAGCCGGCAAGTCCGGGTGCGACAAGGCCGAGCGCGGCGAGAACGAGCAGGCTTGGCGCGAATTGATGGGTCATGGCGCGCTCCTACCGGTCTTGCTTCGGCCGCGGCGCGACGGCGTCGTTGCGATCGCGCCACGGCGCCGGCGCTGCAGGCCGCAGGCTGGTGTAGGGCGCAACGGTCGACCGATAGCCGACGGGCGCGACCTTCGCCGAGGGATTGGCGGGATCGGCGCCGGCGACTTGCGTCGTTGCCGACATGCAGCCGGACAGCGCCAGCGCAATCACGGCCAGCAACGGCCAATAGAATCGAAAGAGTCGTCCACCCACCGCGGATGCGGCGGCGAACTTCGCCCCGGAAAGCGTAAGCATGATTCATCCCTGATCTGAAAGACCACAGGTCCGCGCGCGCAAAAGCGCGCAACGGCCCGAAATCGACGTGTCAGATCAGGCGATGGGAGGACGGTAGTGCAGGGGCGGCGCCGCGCTGTGCAGGCTGGCCACGATCTCGGCCGCACAGGTGGACATTGGCTGGACCGGCGTCGCGACGACCGGCAGATCGGCCGGCAACGCGCTGACGCACATCATCGCACAGCAGGGGCCGACTGTTCCCTTGCCGCCATGGTCATGCTGAGCCGGCGCGTCCTGCTTGGCTTGGTGATGCGCGTGCACCCCCGCGTGGTCGTGCGATGCGCCGTCGTGCGCATGACCCGCCGCCATCTGATGATGGACCGGTGCGGGATCTCCCAGCAGGGCCTCATCAAGGCACGGCGCCGGGCCGCTGCCCAAGGCGAGGCTTGCGGCCGGCGCGAGCACGCAGAACAGATAGGCGAGGGCGATGATCCGCCCCACCCTGATCCGCATCGCTCGTGTCAAACGCAGCAACATTCCGCCGACATGTGTTCCGCGCGGCAATTTGCTCACGCAGATTGCAAACTAATCGCAAAACGCGCATTCGCCAAGAACTTATTACCGCAGTGCACCGCGCATGCCCAATATCGCGCCACGATGCTTGACCACAAGGCGATCCGCGAACATGTTCCGCGCGTGCACGCGCCCAATCATCCAGGACAAAGCTCTGATTCATTCAGCCCTGATTCCCGTCAGGCCTGGATGCGGCTGCTCATTGCGCTTGTGATCGGCTCGATCGGCGCCGTCGGTATGTGGGCGGTCGTGGTCGTGATTCCCGTGGTGCAAGCGGAATTCGGTGCCACACGCGGCGCGGTGTCGCTCGCCTTCACGCTGATGATGTTCGGTTTCGGGCTTGGCGGCGTGATCGCCGGCAAGATCACCGACCGGTTCGGCATCGTGCCCGCGATGGCGATCAGCATCGCCTTCCTCGGCGTTGCCAATGTGCTCGCGGGGCTGTCCGCGCATCTCTGGCAGTTCGTGGCGGCGTATTTCCTGATCGGCCTCGGAACGTCGGCGACCTTCGCGCCGCTGATGGCGGAGGCCTCGCACTGGTTCGAGCGTTATCGCGGCCTTGCCGTGACCATCGTCGCCAGCGGCAATTACTTCGCCGGCACGATGTGGCCGCCGATCGTGAACTGGGGCATGCAGGAGGTTGGCTGGCGCCACACCCATATCGGCATCGGCATCGTCTGTGTCAGCCTGATGACGATGCTGGTGCTGGTGTTGCGTGCGCAGATGGGCGACGACAAGGTCCAGGATCACGCCAATGCGCCGCCGCCGCGCGTCGACCTCAAGCTCTCGACCAACACGCTGACGGTGCTGCTTTCGATCGCCAGCATCTCCTGCTGCGTCGCCATGGCGATGCCGCAGGTGCATATCGTCGCCTATTGCGGCGATCTCGGCTATGGCGTGGCACGCGGCGCCGAGATGCTGTCGCTGATGATGGCCTGCGGCATCGTCAGCCGGATCGGCTCGGGTTTCCTCGCCGACAAGATCGGCGGCATCCGCACACTGCTGGTGGGATCGGTGGCGCAGGGCTTCGCGCTGGTGTTCTATCTGTTCTTCGACAGCCTCGCCTCGCTGTATCTCATCT
Source organism: Bradyrhizobium sp. ERR14 (assembly GCF_014198235.1). Classification (NCBI taxonomy): domain Bacteria; kingdom Pseudomonadati; phylum Pseudomonadota; class Alphaproteobacteria; order Hyphomicrobiales; family Nitrobacteraceae; genus Bradyrhizobium; species Bradyrhizobium sp. ERR14. The sequence goes on from NZ_JACIHD010000021.1 coordinate 24,256, forward strand.
CAGCGATGTTCGGCCTGTTCCAGGGCGGTATCGTGCCGAGCTATGCCATCATCGTGCGCGAGGCGATGCCGGCGAGCGAGGCGGCAACGCGCGTCGGCATCGTGATCTTCGCCTCGGTGTTCGGCATGTCCTTCGGCGGCTGGGTGTCGGGCATCATCTTCGATGCCACCGGCTCCTACGCCGCGGCGTTCGCCAACGGCGTGGCGTGGAACGCGCTCAATATCGGCATCGTCGTGTTGCTGTTGATCCGCTCGCGGATGAAGTCGGTCAGGACCGGACCGGGCTTCGCAACCTAAACCGCCTGTCCCGCCTTCATCAGCGAGCAGCCGGTGATCTTGTAACTGCCGTCCGCCTGCTGCTCGAGCGTGTACAGGGCCTCCCAGGCCTCGCCATTGGCATCGACGATGTGAACGCGCTGCGCAATCCATCCGCCCTCGATCTTGCTCTCGCCGAACTCGAAACTCTTGTGCCGGTAGACCGGCGCGTAGCCGCTTTGCACCATGGCCATGAAGATGTCCGGCGCGGGAAAGATCTCCCGGATCGCCGGCGCGGCAAAGGAATAGGCCGCGCTCGCATCGTCGCGGGCGAAGGCCTGCTCCTGGGCCCGGATCACGCCCTGCGCCGTCGCGACATCGTCGGCGCGTGCTGAGATGGGATTGAAGGCAATACTGAGAGCGACCAGCAAGGCGGCAATGCGCATGACAGGCTCCGCGTTGAAATCCCGGCAATGATGATCCTAGCATGACCTCAGGGAAATACGGGCGCGCTATCGCTTCCGTTTCACCGCGGGCTTGGCTGGCCTGGCCGCGCGCGCCTTGGCCTTGGCAACGGATTGCACCCGCAATCCGTCGACGAACACGTCGAGCAGGCGCAGCACCGAGGCTTGCCATCCCGGCTGATCGTGCATGTAGCACATCCCGAAAAACGCCCGCAGCAGGTCCTCCGGGCTGATATCGGCGCGCATCTGGCCGGCTGCGACCGCGCGCGCGAGCAGCGAGCCGATCGCCTTGGTCAGCCGCTCCATGGAGAAAACGGCAAGTTCCGACGAGCTCTGATACGCCAGCGCCAGCGCGGCCGACATGCCTTTCTTGGTGGCAACGAATTCGACGGCGGACCGCAGCCAGCGCCGCAGCGCTTCGACCGGATCCTTTGCGGTTCGCAGGTGCTCGGCAAGCTCGCTGAGCTGCCCGACCTCGCGCCGGTATACGGCTTCGAACAGATCCTCGCGCGTTGGGAAATGCCGATAGAGCGTGCCGATGCCGACGCCGGCGCGCTTGGCCACGGCCTCCAGGCTCGCCTCCGGGCCGCCGGCGTTGAACACGGCCTTGGCTGCTTCGAGCACGCGCTCGCGATTGCGCACGGCATCGGCGCGGGGCTTCCGGGTCTGGTCGGTGTGGTCGTCCATATCAGGCAATGTAGATCACGAATTGGTTAGATTGAACCCTCGTTGAACCCTTGCCGGGCTGCATCGCGTTGGAGCCGCACGGGGTTTTGACCAATTCCAATATTTTTCCTCTGGCCCTTGTTAAGCGGAGGGAGCCTCCGTATCTTCGCCTCGATGTTGGCCGGCTTCTGCCCGGTCAATTTGGATCGACGGCGGCCACGGCGGTGGCGCGCTGCGCGATCACTCATGTCCAAATCTGATCGGAGCCTTGTATGAACCACTCCATCAGCCTCACCGTGAACGGTGCGCGGCGCGACTTCGTCCTCGACGATCCACGCGTCACGCTGCTCGATCTCCTGCGTGAGCGCCTCCATCTCACCGGAACCAAGAAGGGATGCGACCGCGGCCAGTGCGGCGCCTGCACTGTTCTGGTCGACGGCAAGCGCATCAACTCCTGCCTCGCGCTCGCGATCAGTCATGACGGCGCCGACATCCTCACCATCGAAGGCATTGCGCGCGGCGACCAGCTGCACCCCGTGCAGGCCGCCTTCATCGCCCATGACGGATTTCAGTGTGGCTTCTGCACGCCGGGTCAGGTCATGAGCGCGATCGGCATGATGCGCGAAGGCCAGGCCGGCAACGATCCCGAACGCATCCGCGAATGCATGAGCGGCAATCTGTGCCGCTGCGGCGCCTATGCCGGCATCGTCGATGCCGTGCTCGATGCGCAAGGACAGATGGACGAAAGCGATCAGAGGCGCTCCGCATGAAACCGTTCGATTACGTCAGGCCTGCCACCGTCACTGAAGCGGTTGCCGCCGCTGCCCAGCCGGGCGCGGTCTATCTCGCCGCTGGCACCAATCTGCTCGATCTGATGAAGGGCGGCGTCAGCCGTCCGGATCGTCTCGTCGACGTCTCGCATCTCGATGGGCTCGACGGCATCGAGCGCCTCGCCGATGGGTCCTTGCGCATCGGTGCGCTCGTCAGCAACGCCGATCTCGCGCATGATGCGGACTTTGCAAGGTCCTATCCCGCCGTCGCCGAAGCCCTTCTCTCCGGGGCATCCGCGCAGTTGCGCAATGCCGCGACCGTCGGCGGCAATCTGCTGCAACGGACGCGCTGCGCGTATTTCTACGACACTGCCAGCCGCTGCAACAAGCGCGAGGCCGGCAGCGGCTGCGATGCGCGCGGCGGCGAGAACCGCACCCACGCGGTGCTCGGCTGGAGCGAGAGCTGCATCGCCACGCATCCCTCCGATTTCTGCGTGCCGCTGGTCGCGCTCGGTGCGGTCGTCGAGATCGAGGGGCGGGCGGGCCGGCGCGAGATCGCGCTCGACGAGCTGCATCGCCTGCCCGGCGATACGCCCGAGCGCGAGTCCGCGCTCGAGCCGGGCGATCTCATCGTTGCAGTGCGCCTGCCGCCGGCGGCGCGCGAGTTTGCCCCGCATGCGCGCTACCTCAAGGTCCGCGAGCGAACCTCCTACGCCTTCGCGGTGGTCTCGGCCGCTGCTGCGTTGCGGATCGAGAACGGCAGGATCGCCGAAGCGCGGCTTGCGCTCGGCGGTGTCGCCGCAAAGCCCTGGCGTGCCAGCGCTGCGGAAGACGTTCTCAAGGGCGTCGCGCCCACGACCGATGCCTTCCAGGAAGCCGCCTGGCGTGCGCTGACCGACGCAAAGCCGTCCGGCGACAACGCCTTCAAGATCGAGCTCGCACGCCGCATCGTCGTGCGCGCGCTGACCCTCGCTGCCGCCGGTACGCCCGCGCGCCTGCCCGCACTGCCGGCCTCTCCCTTTGCCTCGACATCAGGAGCCATCCATGCCTGAGCTCAACCTCACCAGTGCGCCTGCCCATCTGCGCCACGGCTCTAATATCGGCCAGCCGCTGACCCGTCGTGACGGCGTCCTCAAGGTCACGGGGCAGGCGACCTATGCTGCCGATAATCATCCGCCCGGCATGCTGTTTGCGGTGATCGCGACCTCCAGCATCGCGCGCGGACGTGTGGCGTCGCTCGATGTCGCCGCCGCCAAGCGCCATCCCGGCGTCGTCGATGTCATGACGTCCGACCACAAGCCACCCCTCGCCATCGACCCCGAGATCAAGACCAATCCCTTCGTGTTTCGGATGGAGGCTTTGCAGAGCAACGAGGTCCGCTACGCCAATCAGCCGATCGCGGTCGTGATCGCCGAGACGCTTGAAGCCGCGACGGAAGGTGCCGCGCTGCTGGCGCCGCGCTATGAGACGCTGCCTGCGCTCATCGGCCTCGATGCCGGCGAGAGTTTTGTGCCGCCCGTCGTCGGCGTCGGCAACCCCACCGAAAATCACCGCGGCGATGTCGAGGCGGGCCTTGCCTCGGCCGAGACGCAGATCGACGCGACCTACGAGACGCCGCCGCAATATCACAACGCGATGGAGCCGCATGCGGTCGTGGCTCACTGGGATGGCGACAAGCTGTCCGTGGACATGCCGACCCAGGGCCTGAAGCTGTCGCTTGCGCGCATCGCCGAGCTGTTCGGTATCGCGCACGACAAGATCCACATCCGCAGCCCGTTCCTCGGTGGCGGCTTCGGTTCGAAGGGGCTCATGGGCGGCCCGCCGGTCCTCGGCATCATGGCGGCGAAGCTGGTCGGCAAGCCGGTCAAGCTGGTGCTGCGCCGTGAGCAGATGTACGGCCCGGTCGGCCATCGCGCGCCGACGCGCCAGCGCCTGCGCATCGGTGCCGACGGAGAGGGGCGCCTCACCGCGCTCGATCACCATGCGCGGACCGTATCGAGTACGTTCGACGATTTTTACGAGCCCGCGGCCGATGCCTCGCACACACTCTATGCGGCGCCTGCGATCCGCACCTCGCATGACGCCGTGCGCGTCAACACCGGCACGCCGCTGTTCATGCGCGCACCCGGTGAGGCGACCGGCTCGATTGCGCTGGAGAGCGCGATCGACGAAATGGCGTGGGCCTGCGGCATCGATCCGCTTTCCTTCCGCCTGAAGAACTATGCCGAGGTCGAGCCGATCACGGGAAAACCGTTCTCGTCAAAGGCGCTGCGGGCCTGCTACGATCAGGGCGCGGCGCGCTTCGGCTGGGCGAAGCGTCCGCTGCAGCCGCGTCAGATGCGCGACGATGCCGGCCTGCTGGTCGGCTGGGGCATGGGCACGGCGACTTTCCCGGCGCTGATGTTCCAGGCCGAAGCACGCGCGGCGATCCGCCGCGACGGCTCGGGCGTGATGGAGATCGGCGCACACGACATGGGGCAGGGTGCCTGGACGGCACTGGCGCAGATCGCGGCCGACGCCGTCGGCCTCGATGTCGACCGCGTCACGTTCAAGGCGGGGACATCGGACCTGCCCGATGCCGGCATCGCCGGCGGCTCCGCGCACACCGCAACCGCGGGTGCGGCGATCCACAGCGCGGGCGCGGCCGTGATCGCAAAGCTCGCCGATCTCGCCACCAATGACGAGCGCTCTCCGCTGTTCGGCGCCGGCAATGCCGGCGTGATCGCGCGTGACGGCAGACTGATCCGGCGCGATGACGAGAGCCGCGGCGAGAGCTATGCCGAGATCCTCACGCGCGCCGGCGTCGCCGAGGTCGAGGCGCACGGCACCGGTGCGCCGAACCCCGCGGCGATGGAGGAATATGCCATGCATGCCCATGGCGCGGTGTTCGCGGAAGTGAAGGTCGATCCCGAACTCGGTCAGGTCCGCGTCACCCGCATGGTCGGGGCCTTTGCCGCCGGGCGCATCGTCAACCCGCGTATGGTGCAAAGCCAGCTGTTCGGCGGCATGATCTGGGGCCTCTCCTTTGCGCTGCACGAGGAGGCCGTCACCGACCGCCGCAGCGGCCGGATCATGAACGCCAATCTCGGCGAGTACCACGTTCCCGTGAATGCCGACGTGCCGCCGCTCGACGTGATCACGGTCGAGGAGCACGACCCGCACGTCAATGCGCTCGGCATCAAGGGCGTCGGCGAGATCGGCATCACCGGCAGTGCCGGCGCGGTCGCGAACGCGGTCTGGCATGCGACTGGCGTGCGCGTCCGCAAATTCCCGATCCGGATTGAGGAGTTGCTGACGCAGCGTTGAGGCGGTAGGCGGAGCGAGGCCCGCTCGCTCTGCGGCGGACGATCAGTTCATCATCCTGCGGAGAGCCTTGATCTGCTCTTTCTGCACTTCGATGTATTTCGCGATGGCCTTGCGCAGCTCGCGCGAACGGAGCTTGTCGGTGTCGCGCAGGACTTCGTCGAGCGCGGCTTCCGCATTGGCAAGAGTGGTCTTCATGCGCGAGCCCCTGTTACGAAGCGGCCCCGGAGTACCCAGGAGTCCGGGGCCATAACCTCAGCACCTCTAAGCCAGGCTGCTCGGCTACGGTTCGTAATATATAGCGGTCCGGCGCGCGGAAATTGAGATGGCTCAACCACCGTAAGATACCGGTGGCCGCCCGGAACCTTCCGGATGCGACTGTTCGCGATTCAGAACGTCGGCGGCGTGCAGGCCGAGATCACCTCGCACGGTTTGCCGCCGACGCAGCGGAAACGGTGCGGGCGGCGGCTCTCGAAATAATAGGCATCGCCCGGATTGAGGATGCGCCGCTCGTCTTCGACGGTGACTTCGAGCTTGCCCGAGATCACGATGCCGCCTTCCTCGCCGTCATGGACGAGGTGGACGCGCCCGGTGTCGCTGCCGGGCTCGTAGCGCTCTTTCAGGATCTGCAGGCTGCGGCCGAACAGATTGTCGCCGATCTGCCGATAGGAGATCGGCTTCTTGCCGACTTCGGTCAGCTCCTCGGCGCGGTAGAAGATCTTGCGCCTCGACTCCGGCTCCAGCGCGAAGAACTCGGCGAGCCCCATCGGGATGCCGTCGAGGATACGCTTGAGGGCGCCGACCGAGGGGTTCATCTGGTTGGATTCGATCAGCGAGATGGTCGAATTGGTGACCCCGGCGCGCTTGGCCAGCTCGCGCTGCGACAGCTTGTGGCGCGCCCGGATGAATCGCAGCCGTCCACCGATGTCGACGCTCATACCCAGATCCTGTGTTGCAGGTGTTGTGGATCGCGCAAATATGGACCGGCAGCCCCAGCGAAATCAATGGCTTGCAGGTCACCAGAAAAGGACTTGTTGCGCTTTTGAAGCCGTGGCTCTGCTAGAGGGTCAGCAAAGGAGCGCGGCCGTGACCCTTCATCAGATTCCGAACACTATCAAGACCGACTCGTTCTGGATGCCGTTCACGGCCAATCGGCAGTTCAAGAAGGCGCCGCGCCTGTTCTCCTCGGCCGAGGGCATGCACTACACCACCGTCGACGGCCGCAAGGTGATCGACGGCTCCGCCGGCCTGTGGTGCGTCAATGCCGGCCACGGCCGCAAGCAGATCGCCGCCGCAGTCGAGCGCCAGCTGATGACGCTGGACTTCGCACCGTCGTTCCAGATGGGCCATCCGCTGGCCTTCGACTTCGCCGAGCGCCTCGCCGAGATCGCGCCGAAGGGCCTCGACCGGATCTTCTTCACCAATTCCGGCTCCGAATCGGTCGACACCGCGCTGAAGATCGCGCTCGCCTATCACCGCGCCAACGGCCAGGCGAGCCGCACCCGCCTGATCGGCCGTGAGCGCGGCTATCACGGCGTCGGCTTCGGCGGCACCTCGGTCGGCGGCATGGTCGCCAACCGCCGCGCCTTCGCCACCCTGCTGCCGGGCGTCGACCACATCCGCCACACCCACGATCTCACCCGCAACGCCTTCGCCAAGGACCAGCCCGAGCACGGCGCCGAGCTCGCCGACGATCTCGAGCGTCTGGTGGCCCTGCACGGCGCCGAGACGATCGCTGCCGTCATCGTCGAGCCGGTGCCCGGTTCGACCGCGGTGCTGCCGCCGCCGAAGGGCTACCTGCAGCGCCTGCGCGAGATCTGCGACAAGCACGGCATCCTCCTGATCTTCGACGAGGTCATCACCGGCTTCGGCCGCCTCGGCACGCCGTTCGCCGCCAACTTCTTCGGCGTCACGCCTGATATGATGACCACCGCCAAGGGCATCACCAACGGCACCATTCCGTGCGGCGCGGTGTTCGCGCATCGCAAGGTGCATGACGCCATGATGATCGGCCCGGAAAACGTCATGGAGCTGTTCCATGGCTACACCTATTCGGCGCACCCGACCGCCTGCGCCGCCGGCATTGCGACGCTCGACATCTACAAGGACGAGGGCCTGCTGACGCGTGGTGCCTCGATCGCCGAATATTGGCGAGATGCGCTGCATTCGCTGAAGGGCCTGCCCAACGTCATCGACATCCGCAATTGCGGGCTGATGGGCGCGGTCGAGCTGTCGCCGCGTGACGGTGCGGTCGGTGCGCGTGGCTACGACGTCATGGTCGACTGCTTCAATCGCGGGCTGTACTTCCGCATGAGCGGCGATTCCTTTGCGCTGTCGCCGCCGCTGATCGTCGAGAAGAGCCACATCGACGACATCGTGTCGATCCTGGGTGACGCCATCAAGCGGGTGGCCTGATAATTGCTCTCGCCGTTGCGAGTTGTTTCCTTGCAGCGGCGAGCGTGATGCCGCGGGAGTTTGACCAAGCGTGAAAGTTCTGATCCTCGGCAGCGGTGTCATCGGCGTCACCTCTGCCTACTACCTTGCACGTGCCGGCCACGAGGTCACGGTCGTCGACCGTCAGCCTGAGCCGGCGCTGGAGACCTCTTTCGCCAATGCCGGCGAAGTGTCGCCCGGCTATTCCTCGCCCTGGGCCGGCCCCGGCGTGCCGGTGAAGGCGGTGAAGTGGCTACTGATGAAGCACGGCCCGCTTGTCGTCCGGCCGAAGCTCGATCCCGTCATGTGGGTCTGGCTGCTCAAGATGCTGCGCAACTGCACCAGTGCGCGTTACGCGGTCAACAAGAGCCGGATGATCCCGATCGCGGAATACAGCCGCGATTCCTTGCGCGATCTGCGTCGCGACATCGGCATCCAGTATGACGAGCGCTCGCAAGGCACGCTGCAGCTGTTCCGTTACCAGGCCCAGCTCGACGGCACCGCCGAGGACATCGCCGTGCTCAAGCAATATGGCGTGCCCTTCGAGGTGCTGAGTCGCGAGGGCTGCATCGCGGTCGAGCCGGCACTCGCCGGCGTGAAGCAGAAGTTCGTCGGCGGGCTTCGCTTGCCGCAGGACGAGACCGGCGACTGCCACATGTTCACGCAGGCGCTGGCCAAGCATGCCGAGGCGCTCGGCGTGCGCTTCATGTTCAACACCTCGATCGACCGCATCGTCACCGACGGCGCGCGCGTCAGCGGCGTCGCGACCAGCGCCGGCATGTTGCAGGCTGATGCTTACGTGCTCGCGCTCGGCAGCTGGTCGTCGCGGCTGGTTGCGCCGCTCGGCATCTCCTTGCCGGTCTATCCGGTGAAGGGCTATTCGATCACGGTGCCGATCAAGGAGACCTCCGGCGCGCCGGAATCGACCGTGATGGATGAGAGCTACAAGGTCGCGATCACGCGGCTCGGCAATCGCATCCGGGTCGGCGGCACCGCCGAAATCTCCGGCTATTCGGACAAGCTCTATGATGCGCGCCGGGCCACGCTCGATCATTCCTTGTCCGATCTGTTTCCGCGCGGCGGCGATCTCGCCAAGGCGACGTTCTGGAGCGGCCTGCGTCCGATGACGCCGGACGGCCCGCCCGTGATCGGCCCGACGCAATTCGCCAACCTCCACCTCAACACCGGCCACGGCACCCTCGGCTGGACCATGTCCTGCGGTTCGGGTCGCGTGCTCGCGGACATGCTGTCGGGCAAGAAGCCGGACATCGACGTGAGTGCGCTGACGGTGGACCGGTATAAGCACCGGTTTGGGTGAACCTCTATCCCCTCGTTATTGCGAGGAGCGCAGCGACGAAGCAATCCAGAGTCTGTCCTTTGAGGCAGTCTGGATTGCTTCGCTCCGCTCGCAATGACGCTGTGGATGCAGCGGAGCCCCAATCCATCCCCGTCACCCTGAGGTGCTCGCCGCACGGCGCAACGCGCCGTGCGGCGAGCCTCGAAGGGCGACGGCCCGGGTCCATCGGGGCCGTGCATCCTTCGAGGCTCGCTGCGCTCGCACCTCAGGATGACGGGAAACTAGGTGGTGCCCGGCTCAAGGCCGCTTGCGGCGCGCAGATATGGTCCGGGCGATATGGCCTTCGTCGCCATACATTGCGTCCCACAGATTGACGCCAGAGGCCCACGATCCAATCCAGTCTTCGATACTGGGAGCGTCCTCGAAGAATGCGTCGGTCCAGTCATCGCCATCATGACCGTTGGGATCGAAAACCCGCATCCGGAAATCCGGGTCGAGACAATCGACGCACGAGTAGATGGCGCATCCCCAATGGCAGATCGGCAGAAGGCCATCCGGCCAAGCCAGCTCTGGCGCACTCCGAAATACGTCGTAGATCGCAACAGCGGTCTTGCCGGTATCGTCGGGAACGCCTTTGGTCAATCCATGAGCCCGTATCCGGGGCCAAAACCTCCATTGCCGATATCTGCATACATTCGTTTCAACAGGGGTGGCAGCCGGAAACGAAGATGCTCTTCGTCGGAGGCAATGTCGCCTGCCCTGGCGGGGATTAGTGCCGCGCGCGGAGGTCGGCCCAGATCGGTTGGGTTTGTCTTCAGCCGTCGCTGGATCGCAGCGATGATGAGGTCATCCATCGACGAGGCCCTTCGTCCTGCAGAATGCCTTCACATCATGCCAGCAGACGGCGTGCCGGCAAACTACCCCGCCCCCGTCACGCAATTCACCCACAGCACCATGGCCTTCGCATCCTCGGCCGGATTGGAAAACCGGTGTGGCCGGCGGCTGGCAAAGCGAAAGCTGTCGCCGGTCTTCAGCGACCAGGTCTCGCTGTCCACCGTCAGCATCATCTCGCCTTCGAGTACGAGGCCGGCCTCTTCGCCGTCATGGGTGTAGAGCTCGTCGCCGGTGGAGCCGCCGGGTTCCAGATGCACCAGGAACAGATTGAGCTTGTTGTCGGCGCTCGCCGGGCTGAGCAATTGCTTGGAGACGCCGGTGCGCCAGAGCTTCAGCTCGGGCCGCTGCAGCCCGCGCGTCACCACCTGATCGGAGGTGCCGTCGGCGCTTGGGCTTGCGCCGAACAGTGCGGCTATGCCGACGCCGAGCACGTCGGCGAGCGTCGCCAGCACGCGTAGCGATGGTGACGACAGGCCGCGCTCGATCTGGCTGAGAAAGCCGATCGACAGGTCCGTGCGCGCCGCGACCGTTTCCAGCGAGAATTGCCTGACGCGCCGGAGATCCCTGATGCGGCGGCCGACCGCGACGTCCATCGCGGGCTCGGCGGATTTGGCGACGGCTTTGGTCTTCACCCTCTTCACCGGCTTTATCGCGGCCGGTCTGCGCATTCTTTTGCCACCGCTCACGTCAAACCGCTTCCTTCATGTGCATGAAAACCACTTGCATCATCCGCGAAAGTGTGACCAAATTTTCATATTGGTGAAAATAGGCCGAAACGGCTCGGCTCGCAACGTCTGATCACGACACCTGCGAGCGCCGCCATCGGCCAGACCCAAAGGGGGATGCGATGAAGCGTTTTGGTCTGGCCGCGGTCGCGGCGCTCGCACTGATAGCCGTGGCGCCCGCTTCGGCGCAGCAGGTGCTGAAGGTCGGCTCGACCCCGACGGGTATTCCCTTCACCTTCCTCGACACCAAGACCAACACCATCCAGGGCATCATGGTCGATCTCGTCACCGAGGTGGGCAAGGATGCCGGCTTCAATGTGCAGATCGAGCCGATGCAATTCTCGGCGCTGATCCCGTCGCTGACCTCGAGCAAGATCGACATCATCGCCGCCGCGATGTTCATTACCGCACCGCGCAAGGAAGTCGTCGATTTCTCCGACCCGATCTACACCTACGGCGAGGGCCTGGTGGTGCCGAAGACCGACACCAAGGCCTACGCTACGCAGGACGACCTCAAGGGCGAGACCGTCGGCGCGCAGGTCGGCACCGCCTTCGTCGATGCGCTGAAGAAGTCCGGCCTGTTCGCCGACGTGAAGGCCTACGACACCATTCCGGACATCCTGCGCGACGTGAACACCGGTCGCCTCAAGGCCGGCTACGCCGATTATCCGATCCTCGCCTACAATCTGAAGCAGGGCGGCTTCCCCGAGGTGCGGCTCGTCGATGGTTACAAGCCCGTCACCGTCGGCTCGGTCGGCATCGGCGTGCGCAAGGGCGAGAGCGCGCTGCTCGGCAAGATCAACGCCTCGCTGGCCAAGCTGAAGGCCAACGGCACCATCGACAAGATCCTCGATAAATGGGGCCTGAAGGCCCAGGGCTGATCGATAAATTCGGATCGATGAAGGCTGCCCGATGAAAGGCTTCTGGCGCGACGCCGTCGAGTTCTTCCCGATCCTGATGAACGGCGTCGCACTGACGATCGTCGTCACCATCGGTTCGCTATTGCTCTCGACGGTGCTCGGCCTGATCTGGGCGATGATGCGGGTGTCCGGCATCAAGGCGCTGTCGATGATCAGCGCCAGCCTGATCAATGTGATCCGCGGCATCCCGATCATCGTGCTGTTGTTCTACCTCTACTTCGTGATGCCCGATCTCGGCGTCACGCTATCGGCCTTGCAGGCCGCGATCCTCGGGCTCGGCGTCGCCTATTCGGCCTATCAGGCGGAAAATTTCCGCGCCGGCATCGAGGCGATCGACAAGGGGCAGATCGAGGCGGCGCAGTCGATCGGCATGGGCTGGTGGCTCACCATGCGGCGCGTGGTGCTGCCGCAGGCGGTGCGCATCGTGCTGCCGCCTTACGGCAACGTCATGATCATGATGCTGAAGGACTCTTCGCAGGCCTCCACCATCACGGTCGCCGAGCTCGCGTTGCAGGGCAAGCTGATCGCGTCCTCGACCTTCAAGAACACCAGCGTGTTCACGCTTGTTGCGCTGATGTATCTCACCATGAGCATTCCGCTGATCCTGCTGGTTCGTCACTTCGAGAAGCGGGCCGGCAAGCGATGATCGAGCTGAACGACGTCCACAAGAGCTTTGGCGAGAACGAGGTGCTCAAGGGCATCACGGCCTCCGTGCAGAAGGGCGAGGTGGTCTGCATCGTCGGTCCCTCCGGCTCCGGCAAGTCCACCATCCTGCGCTGCATCAACGGGCTCGAAAGTTACGACCGCGGCGAGATCAGCGTTGAGGGCCTGAAAGTCGATCGCGATGCGCCGTCGATCGTGAACATCCGCACCCAGGTCTCGATGGTGTTCCAGCGCTTCAATTTGTTTCCGCACCGGACGGCGCTGGAGAACGTGATCGAGGGGCCGCTCTTCGTGAAGAAGGAGCCGCGTGCCCGGGCGCTGGAGCGCGGCCGCGCATTGCTTGCCCAGGTCGGGCTTGCCGAGAAGGCCGATGCGCATCCGCCGCAGCTCTCCGGCGGCCAGCAGCAGCGCGTTGCGATCGCGCGGGCGCTCGCCATGCAGCCCAAGGCGATCCTGTTCGACGAACCGACCTCGGCGCTCGATCCCGAACTCGTCGGCGACGTGCTCGGCGTGATGCGCAAGCTCGCCGACGACGGCATGACCATGGTCGTCGTCACTCACGAGATGGGCTTTGCCCGCGACGTCGCCGACCGCGTGCTGTTCATTGACGGCGGCGTCATCGTCGAGCAGGGGCCGGCCAAGGCGCTGCTCAACCAGCCCCAGCATCCGCGCACGCAGGATTTTTTGCGGCGTGTGCTGCATCCGCTTTGATTGGTCTTTGCCATGCCTGCGCGCCTGCCTCTGCCGCCCTCGCTCTATGCCGACACCGCCGTTGCGCCGGCCGCCACGCCGCCGCTCGATACGGACAGGAATGTTTCGGTCGCGATCGTCGGCGGTGGTTACACCGGCCTGTCCACGGCGTTGCATCTGGCGGAGCAGGGTGTCGAGGCGCTGGTGCTGGAGGCGCAGGAGCCGGGTTGGGGCGCGTCCGGCAACAATGGCGGCCACACCAATCCCGGCCTGAAGCACGATCCTGATCAGATCGAGGCGGACTTCGGCGCAGACCTCGGCCGCCGTATGATCGAGTTCTCTTACGGCACCACGAATTTCACGCACGATCTGATCCGCCGCTACCAGATCCCGTGCGAGGCACGTCAGAACGGTACGCTGCGCGCGGCCTATCACGAGGCCAGCGCTGCCGCGATCAAGACGACCGCTCAGCAATGCATCCGCCGCGGCATGCCAGTGACCTATCTGAACCGCGAGCAGCTCCGCGAGATGACCGGCACCGACCGCTACATCGGCGCCATGCTGGATGCGCGCGGCGGCGATCTGCATCCGCTCAGTTACGCCCGTGGTCTCGCGCGTGCGGCGGTCTCGGCCGGCGCGAAGGTGCATGGCGAGACGCCGGCGCTGTCGCTGCGCCGCGATGGCAGCCGCTGGCGCATCGAGACGCCGCGGGCGGTGGTTCATGCCGACAAGGTCCTGCTCGCCACCAACGGTTTTACCGACGATCTCTGGCCGGCGCTCCGCCGCACAATCGTGCCGGTGTTTTCCTCGATCGCGGCCACGGCGCCGCTCTCCGATACGGTGGCCCGCGCGATCATGCCGACGCGGTCCGTGCTCTACGAGAGCGGCCACATCACGGTGTATTACCGCATCGATCAGCACAATCGCCTCTTGATGGGCGGCCGCGGCCCGATGCGCTGGATCAAGTCGCCGTACGACGTCGCCTATCTCATGCGCTATGCCGAGCGGCTATGGCCGCAGTTGAAAGGCGTTGCCTGGACTCACGGTTGGAATAGCCGTCTCGCCATCACCGGGGATCATTACCCCCATGTGCATGAGCCGGCCGAAGGCATCCTGATCTCGCTCGGCTGCAACGGCCGCGGCGTCGCGCTCGCGACCGCGATGGGCGCGCAGCTCGCGCGTCGGCTGATCGGCGGCGCCAAGGCGGAGATCGACATGCCCATCACGGGCATCAAGCCGATCCCGATGCACGCGTTCTGGCCGGTCGGGGTGACGACCGCCGTGATCGCCGGCCGCATACGGGACCGGCTCGGCATGTGAAGAAGGCGCCGCCCGGTCAGGAGCGACGCCTTGCATCATTGGCAGATATCCGACTTCAGCAGCGGCCCTGTTTCCACAGGCCGGGCGGGCACCCGTGACCGCGCCAGCCGACCTTGCGTCCGCGCGACCATCCGGGTGGTGAGCCGTAGTAATGATGGCCCATCGAATGACCATGACCATGGCCGTGCCCATGTCCACCGCCATGTCCACCACCATGCCCGCCCTTGGCCAGGGCAGGACTGGTGAATGTGAATCCGGCTGCAAGGATCAGCGACGCGGCGAGCGCAAGTTTCTTCATATGTCCTCCACTGGGGCGAGCGCACTTGTCCGTTCAATCAACGAACGGCCGGTAGGTAAGTTCCCTGCGAATGTGGAGGAGTCGTGACGCTCGCGCAGATGCGTAATCGCGCGAGAACTCAACGCGCGCTGGCACATTCCCGCATTGATCGATGCGCTCAGGCTTCCGCCACCGCGTCGGCCCAGGGCTGGAAGATCTCGACCGCGCCGGAATTCGTGTCGCCCTCGCGCATCACCACGCTCGGGCAGGCGAATTTCTGCGGTAAGGTCTGCACGCGGGTCTCTTCATAGTCGAAACGCGAGCCCAGCGTCTTGCGCACGTCCTCCGACAAGCGAGCGTCCCCGATCACCACCGCGCCCTCGCTGGCGTCGATGCGCGGCTGGTGGATGGCGGCATCGAGGTCCATGCCGAAATCCATTGCGAAGGAGACGAGCTGCATCACCGAGGGCAGGATGCGGCGGCCGCCGGAGGCGCCGACCGCGAGCCGCTTGCCGTCCTGTGTCTCGGCGATGACGGGCGTGTAGTTGCAGAGACAGCGCTTGCCGGGCGCGAGCGAATTGGTGGTGCCCGGCGTCGGATCGAACCACATGATGCCGTTGTTCATGGCGATGCCGGTGTGCGGCGTCACATATCTCGAGCCGAACGAGGAGAGCAGCGTCTGCGTCACCGCGGCGATGTTGCCGTGGCGGTCGACCACGGAAAAATGCGTGGTGCAGGCGG
The DNA here is from genome assembly GCF_014198235.1 of Bradyrhizobium sp. ERR14. NCBI lineage: Bacteria > Pseudomonadati > Pseudomonadota > Alphaproteobacteria > Hyphomicrobiales > Nitrobacteraceae > Bradyrhizobium > Bradyrhizobium sp. ERR14. The sequence continues at coordinate 39,673 of NZ_JACIHD010000021.1, forward strand.
GTGCGAGATATTCGGCGCCGAGCGAGCGTTTGCCGTCGGCATCGCCCATGTCCTTGAGCCGCTCGCGGAAGGCCGCCTGCAGAGCGAGCGCATATTCGACATAGGCAGCCGCGTCCGGCGCGCTTGCCGGCGTCAAGCTCTGCTGCAACAGGCGCAGCGCGTGCGCCATGGTGGGCCCGGCCGTGAGCTCAGGCGTCGCATAGACCTTGCCGCCGCGATACGGGATCGCCAGCGGCTCGCGCAGATGCGCGCGGAAGGCGGCGAGGTCCTCGACCGACAGCGAACCGCCATCGGCCTTGATGTCGGAGGCGATGCTCCTGGCGAGATCGCCCTGGTAGAAATCGCGCGGTCCGGCCTCGGCGAGATGCGACAGCGTCGCTTTCAGCGTGTCCTGCGGCAGTCGCGTCTCGGCCTTGATGCCCCATGGCGCGCTCGGCGGCAGCCCATCCTTCAGAAACGCCGCCGCGCTGGCGGGATAGCGCCTGAGATCGGCGGCCGAGCCCGAGATCGTCACCGTGGTCCACCAATCGACCAGCAAGCCTTCGCCGGCGAGCCTGGCTGCCGGCGCGACCAGATCCTTCCACGGCATTTTGGCGTAGCGGCGGTGCGCCTCTTCCATCCCGGCGACGACGCCGGGCACGGCGATCGAGCCGGGGCCGTGGATGTTGCGATCGTCCTTCACCCGCGGCCAGGGGAAGAGATCGGACGCCGGGCCTTCGCCGCTGAGCGGATAGTCGGCAACGCGCAGGCTCTGCGGCGCACACATGCCGTAGTCGATCACCTCGTAACGATTTTCCTTGGCACGGTAGAGCACCATCGCACCGCCGCCACCGATGCCGCTGTTCCAGGGCTCCACCACATTCAGCGCCATGGTGGTTGCAACGATCGCGTCCACGCAGTCGCCGCCCGCCGCCAGCACCTGCGCGCCCACTTCGGCCGCCCGCCGCGATTGCGAGGCGACGATGCCGCCCTTGGAGCTGACGGCGGGTTTGCGGATGGTTTGGTTGAGGCTGAACTGATGAGGCATGATGTCGTCTTGATCTCTGTTGTTCTGGCGTTGCTGTGCCGGCGCGGAAGCTCAGCATTGGCTGATGTTGCGAAGGATGGCACATTGCCGCCAACGAGAAAATCCAAAGGGAGACGCGACATGGCTGGTGTGAAACAGGCGCGGGATGGCGCGGTCGGAATCCTGACGCTGGACGAGCCGGCGAGCCTGAATGCGATGACGCCGGACCTGCTCGGTGCGCTCGCCGCCGCCATCGGCGAGATGTCGCAGGACGAGGGTATTCGAGCCCTGATCCTCACCGGGGCGGGGCGCGGTTTTTGCTCAGGACAGAATTTGAAGGCCTCGGAAGCGCTGGGTGAGGATCTTGCTGCCGGCGTCATGAGGTTCTACTGGCCCGCCTTCAAGGCGCTGCGGGAATGCCGCGTGCCCGTCGTCGTCGCCGTTAACGGCGTCGCGGCCGGCGGCGGCTTCAGCCTGGCGATGGCCGGCGACATGATCGTGGCGGCGCGGTCGGCGAGCTTCATCCAGGTGTTCAGCCGCATCGCGCTGGTGCCGGATCTCGGCTCGACCTGGCTGTTGCCGCGGCTGATCGGCCGCCAGCGCGCCCTCGAGCTGATGCTGCTGAACGAGCCGCTGACGGTCGAACGCGCCCAGGAGATCGGCCTGGTGCGGCAGGTCGTCGAGGATGCAAAGCTCATGGACGAGGCGCTGGGTCTGGCGCGCCGCCTCGCCGAGGGACCGACCCGCGCCTTGGTGGCAACGCGCCTGCTCGTCGAGGAGAGCGAGCATGCGACCTACGAGGCGCAGTTCCGCCGCGAGATCGAACTCCAGGCGGTGATCCGCAAGAGCGCCGACGCCCTCGAGGGGCGCAACGCCTTCGTGGAGAAGCGCAAGGCGAAGTTTACGGGGAGGTGAGGTGGGGCACGCTTGCCCTGCTCGTCATGCCAGGGCTTGCCTCGGGCATCCGTCTTTGGCCCACGCCCCAAAACGTAGATGGCCGGGACAAGCCCGGCCATGACGAAGGAGAGACGGAGATTGGAAGCCGCGAGGCCTCAGCGCTCAGAGCGAGCGGTTCAGCCGGCTGGCCTGATACTTGGCGCGCCATTTGGGGCCCGGCCCGCGCATGTAGTGCAGCTCCGGGCGGTAGGGGTCGCCCGCGACCCTGATCAGCGTCTGCCATTTGGCGGCGACGAAGTTCACGGGCTGGCGGAACAGGCTCAGTGAAGCGAGCAACATGACATCACCTCAATGCGGCTTGCCGAGCATGGCGGTGAAGGGAAGATCGAACAGATCCTCGCCGTCGGAGCCGCTGACATGGATCACCCAATCGCGCCAGTCTTCAGCGCCGGGCGTCTGGATCATCGAATTCATGATCTGGGAGGCACGGTCGCGCGCCTCCGTGAGATTGGAGACGGCGGCGCCGTAGCGGTCGATCAGCGTGCCCTCGGTGTTGGAGCAGTGAAAATAGACCTGGACCATATGCGCCTCCTGGCGGGAGTAACTTGGATGGCAAATCGATACCACCCGAAGCCTTCGCGAAACATTCGGGTCGAGCCCGGTAAGGGAATCTACGGATATTGGTCGGCTCAGAGGTCGTTACAGGTTTAATCACAGGCGAGTGATGTTCGGCTGGACGGCGTTCGGACGGCGTGAAACAGCTGTTTCGCGGGAAATCTTGGGGGCCGCCGTGAGCTACTTCACATCCAGGCGTGGACGCCGAAGCCTGCGCGCATGCGCGGGGATGTTGGCGGTTCTGCTTGGGCTCGCCTCGGCGGCGTCATCGGAGCCGCCCCGCCGCAGCGGCTATGCGGTCGGCGCGGAAACCTGCGGCAATGGCGATCTCGCTTTTCCCAGGATCCAGATCGACATGAAGGCCGGATTTTGCGCCGGCCTCGTCGCCAGCGAAGAGGATGGCCTGAAATTCCCGCGCGCGATTGTCCAGGTGCCGGGCCGGGAGCTGTTCGTGGTGGCCGACATGGGCGGCTGGGGCCACACCGACGGACGGCTGCTGCTGCTCGACCCGCGCGCGGCCCAGGGCCAACGGTTCAGGGAGCTTCTGACGGGAATCGAATATCCGTTCGGCCTGGCCATCGGCCCGGACAAAAAGCTCTACGCCTCGACCGCCGAGACCATCTTCCGGTTCGACCCGCTCGCCGACAATCCGCGCGGCACGGTCGAGACCATCATCCGTCATATGCCTGGCCGCCGGATCACGCTGCCCGACGGGACAAGGCTCCAGGAGAGCGCGCATCCGCTCAAGCAGTTTGTCTTCGACAGTAACGGGCGGCTATTCGTCAATGTCGGCTCGCACAGCGACGACTGCATCACGCCGGCGCCGATCACAAAGCCTTGCGCGACGGCCGAGGGCGCTTCCGCGATGGCAGCGATCTGGCTGTTCACGCCGCCCACGGGTGGCGTCTTCCCGGCGCTGAAGCCTGGCGATGCCGATCCGCCGCACACCGTCTATGCGCGGGGCTTGCGCAACTCGATGGCGCTGGCGCTGCATCCGAAGTTTCCCGAGGCCGGCTACGCCTTCCTGCAGGGCGAGAACAGCCGCGACTTGCCCGACATCTTCAAGCCGAACGAGGAGATCAACGCGATCGAGCAGGGCAGGCATTATGGCTGGCCCTATTGCTACGATCTGTCGACGCCGAGCCCGGAATTCAGGAACGTGCTGCAAGGTGGGCTCTACAAATCGCTCTGCACGGCCAACGCGCTCTACAAGCCGCCGCTCTCGCTGATGCCGCCGCACGGCGCGCCGCTCGCGATGCTCTATTATCACGGTGGCAAATTTCCGGAGCTGGAGGGCAAGCTACTGGTCGGCCTCCACGGCTATCGTCCGACCGGCAGCCGTGTCCTCGTCTACGACGTCGACGATCGCGGTTTCCCCAAGCCGTCCCCGGCGCCGGTGCGCTACCACGTCAGTTGCGCCGCCGATCCGGCGCGCAGCTTTCAGACAGACGCCGGCGAGGTCGCCGCCGCGCCGTTCGACGAGCTGATCGCAGGCTGGCACCGCGTCAACGGCACGCGGCCGCAAGGTGCGCCGGTCGGCATGACGGTCGCGGAAGACGGCGCGATCTGGCTGGTCGAGGACAAGAACCGGACGGTGATCCGCATCGATCGTGCCGCGGGTGATCCGCCACAGCCGCTGCCGTGCGACATGCGCAGCCAGGCGATGATCAATCAGCTCGCGGCCTTCGTCGCCGGGGATGCGCAGAACAGCGCCCGGCTGACCACGCTGCGCAAAGGCCTCGTCGAGAAGCATTGCGTCGGCTGCCATTCCGATTTCGGTTTGAAGGGCGGCCAATCGGAGGCGGAGAAGGACGCGGCGGTGCTCCGCTTCATGCTGTCGCAGGACGGCTGGATCTATCCCGGCGATCCCGATGCCGGCAAGCTGCGCACGCGACTGCGCGGTCTCGGCGCGGAGAAGCTGATGCCGCCGGGCGGCGAGAGCCTGCCGAAGACCGAGCCTGGCTACAAACGCCTGCTGGACACCGCGGATCTGCTCGTCGCGACAATGGTTCCGGGCACGCGGATGCGGATCAAGCCGGGCCCGCCGCAGCGCAAATTCTTTGGCAAAACCAGCAAGGAATGCGGCGAAATACCGGCTGCGAAGGTCGTTGTCGTGACACAAAGGAGCGCTGTAGACAAACCCGGCTTCAGCCGATTCTTCCGGCCTGCCGATCCCTATTTGAATGGCGAGTGCACCGACGGCGATGGCTATTACATCCGGCAGGAATTTCTGGTGCCTGTGCAGTAGCGTCCTACTCGCCGTTGCGACGGCATCCGCCCAGGCAGAGACCAAGCTGTTCGAGAGCGCGCAGGTGACGCCTCCCGGCGAATATACCTTCGGCATCGAGGGCCCCGCGGCTGACCTCGACGGCAATTTGTTCGTGGTCAATCTCGGCAAGCCCGGCACCATCGGCCGGCTGCCAGCCGGCGCCACCGCGTCGGAGCCGTTCACGGCGCTGCCCGATGGCAGTGTCGGCAACGCCATCCGCTTCGACCGCAGCGGCACCATGTTCATCGCCGATTACAAGAAGCACAACATCTTCGCGATTGCGAAGGGAGCGACCGAGCCGTCTCTCTGGTTTCACTCCGACGAGATGAACCAGCCCAACGACATTACGATTGCACGCGAGGGCACGATCTATGCGAGCGATCCGAACTGGAAGGGCCGCGAAGGCCATATCTGGCGGATCGCGAAAGGCGCCGACGGCACGGTGCAGGGGCAGATCATGTCGGCGCCGCGCGCAATGGGCACCACCAACGGCATCGATCTCAGCCCTGACGGCAAGACGCTTTATGTCGGCGAATCCAGCAGCGGCCAGATCTGGTCCTATGCGATCAATGGCAACGAGCTCACCGGCGCAAAGCTCGTCAAGGCATTTCAGCCCGACACCGTCGACGGACTGCGCACGGACGTCATCGGCCGGCTCTATGTCGCGCGCATTCTCAAGGGCACGATTGCGCTGATGAAGCCGAACGGCGCGGTCGAGCGGGAGATCGCGCTGAAGGCCAAGGAGCCGACCAATCTCGCCTTCGGCGGCAGCGACGGCAAGACCGTCTTCGTCACCCAGCGTCAGGGTGGCTTCATCGAGTCCTTCCGCACCGATCAACCGGGCCGCGAGCACTGCCTCCAGCGCGGACGCTGCTGAGCCGAGGGCGATCTGCTTCCGCCGCAGGGCGAGACGGCATTCTTCTTGCTTGCATCTGGCCGCCGCAGCGATCAAGACGTCTGTGAGCACGCGACCACGGAGTGTTTGAGTGAAAGCCGTCCATACCGAACTGCACCGCAGCCACGATCCGCAATTCTTCCTGGTTCGCGGCGTCGTCAAACGCACCACCGAGCAGCCGGAGCGCGCCGACCGCCTGCTGAAGGGGTTGAAGGACGGCAAGCATCAATTGGTCGAGCCGACCACATTCGGGCAGGGACCTCGCGCGCGCATTCACAGCCCGGAATATCTGTCGTTCCTGAGCGAAGCCTGGGACGCCTGGACCGCGCTCGGCGATTCCGGCCCCGAAATGATCGGCAACATCCATCCGGTGCGCCACGCTGCGACCTACCCGACCCACATCGTCGGCAAGCTCGGCTGGCACACCGCCGACACCGCAGCGCCGATCGGTCCGGGCACCTGGGCTGCGGCCTGTGCCGCGACCGACGTTGCGGTCACCGCCGCGCAGATGGTGATGGACGGCGAGGATGCTGTCTATGCGCTCTGTCGTCCGCCCGGTCATCACGCCTATCGCGACATGGCCGGCGGCTTCTGCTTCCTCAACAACAGCGCGATCGCGGCGGCGCATCTGCGGCAGAAGCACGAGCGCGTGGTGATCCTCGACGTCGACGTCCATCACGGCAACGGCACGCAAGGCATCTTCTACGCCCGGCCCGACGTCTACACGGTGTCGATCCATGCCGATCCCATCGCCTACTATCCCTATGTGTGGGGCTATGCCCATGAGCGCGGCGAGGGACCCGGCCTCGGTACCAATCTCAACATTCCCCTCGCCATCGGCACCGGTGATGACGGCTACATCCAGGCGATGGACGTGGCGCGCAAGGTGATCGAGTCCTTTGCTCCCGGTGCCCTCGTGATCGCGCTCGGCCTGGACGCCTCCGAGCACGATCCGCTCAAGGGATTGGCCGTCACCACGCCCGGCTTCCGGCGCATCGGCCAGGCCATCGCCAGGATGGGCCTGCCGACCGTGTTCGTGCAGGAGGGCGGTTATCTCTCGGATATTCTGGGCGCGAACCTGACCTCGGTGCTGGCCGGATTTGAAGAGGCGCGGTGAGGGATCTTCGCCTCTCCCGCGTTGGTGGTCATGCCCGGGCTTGTCCCGGGCATCCACGTTCTTCGAGCGTGGAGCAAGACGTAGATGGCCGGGACAAGCCCGGCCATGACGGCGAGAGTGATCTAAAACATCCCGCTCGCCGCGAGCGCCATGCAGACGTGCTGCATCTCGGCCTCGTCCGCCACCATGTCGAGCATAACAGTGGTGAGCCCCTTGGCCGCAAAGTCCTTCAGCTTCGCGCCGATCTCCCGGTAGCTGCCGACGAGATAGGGGCAGTCGGCCTGGAAGGTCAGGAACGGCAGCAGCCAGTAGCCATTGTCCTGAAGTTCGCCGGTCTGTCCCTCGTACAGGTGCCGCTTCCACACGGAGTCGCTGTTCTCGACGGTGAGCACGAGCAGCTCGCGATCGTCAGGGTTGTCGCGGAAACGCAGCTTCGCGGCCTGCCGCGCCTCCTCGCGTCCCTCGCGGGCGAAGATGCCGAAATTCATGCCTGATACGTTGAGGCCGCGATCGAGATCCGGCGGCAGCATCTGCATCTTGATGCAGCCGGTCTCCTTCGCCACGCGCTGGGCCGCCTCGGATTGGCCTGCGATCAGGAATTCGGGCATCAGCTCCGCCGGCAGGCGCGGGCGAAGCTGCAGATGGTGCGCACGGTAGAAGCGGCCCTCGAAATTCACCGGCCGCGGGCTTGCCAGCAACTGCCGCATCAGCCCCACGAATTCGCCGAGCCTGATATAGCGGTCGGCATGCGACTGGTCGTCGCCCAGCCCCTGCAAGTCGCTGACCGCGGTCCCCGTGATCATGTTGAGATAGACCTTGCGGCCGTGAAGCTGCGCCAGGGACGAGACGAATTTCGCCGCCGTGAACGGGTGCATGTAGACCGGATTGACGGCGATCAGCGGCGAAGATCGCGTCGTCGCAGCCATGACGTGCTGGGCCATGGCCCAGGGCTCGACGAACACGTCGTTGCCTTCGAACAGCAATATGCCTTCGAATCCGTTGCGGTCGGCGAACTGCGCCACCCGCATCAGCTCGCCGACATATTTTCCGGCGTCGCGGTTGCGTGAAATCGCGGGAAAGACGCGCAGCCGCGGCTGCGTCATTCAGCCGCTTCCTGGAGCGGCCAGGCATTGCGACTGATGGGAAGGCCACCGTCCGCACGGGAGCCGTCGGCGATCGCGAGGCGATGCGAGGGCGAGGGCGAGCACAGCGAGAACCGCCAGCCGTCGGGATCGTCGGCGATATCGGGCTTGAAGCTGATCTCGATGGCCTCGCGCGAGACCTGCATCGCGAAGGCGTCGAGCGGCAGATTGAGCCCAAATCCCCTGGCCTTCAGATAGGCCTCCTTGAGCGTCCAATAGTCGAAGAAGCGCTCGGTCGCCGCAGGCTCGGGCAGTCCGCGCAGCGTTTCGACCTCCTCCGGCGCAAAGAAGCGAAGCGCGGTGGACAGCGGCGCCACCCGCCGCGACACGGTTTCGACGTCGACGCCGACGGACTCATGTCTCGACACGACGCAGGCGACGCAGCCGTCGGCATGAGACAGGCTGAAATGCAGCGCGCTCGAGGTCGCGGGTGCTGCGACAAACGGCCGCCCATAGCGGCCGGCTGCAAAGGACCAGTCGGACGGCGCGACGTTGGAGGCGATCTGCGACAGCGCCAGGCGCAGCATCGCATGTGCGAAAATATACTGCCGCCGATGCCGCTCGAACATGAAGCGATCGGCCCGGACCCGCTCGTCGACCGAGAGCAGCCGTCGACAGGCCTCGACCGCGCCCGGCGCGTCGATGGACTCGATCAGTCCGACAAAGAGTTCAATTCTGTCGTCCGCCATCAATTGGGCCTTTTGCGTCAGGCCGAAGGCAGATCCCCGGTCCCGACGGAAGAAACAACTGAGCAAGAATCAATCAAGCGGACCGCTTCTAGCGGTCCACCCGGGCGAATTCTTGTCGATTTGCAGGCCGGTTTACAGGCGCAAGCTTGTGCGAGACCCCAACTCGACACGCGAGCGGCCCATCCCCGAAAAGTGAAGCCCTAAAGATTCGTACGGCGTCCCGGCCGACGAATCTTACTTCTTCTTCTTCTTCTTCTTGGCTTTCTTCGAGCCGCCAAGCACCGAAAGGCTGGCGTCGACGTCCTTCAGCGCGGACTGGAGCTTCTTCTTCTCGGCACCGAGCAGCTTCTGGAGGGCCTTGCGGTCCTTGTCGCTCAACGACGTGCCCTTTGTAAATTTGATGAAACCCATAACACTCCCCCGGTGGAAAATAATCGTCCAAATCAAAACGCGGGAATAATCTTGCGCGACGGCGCCAAATAATCAAGATGCAACTTGGTCATGCACAGCTTTGACGAGTGAACCCGTATTAGTCCGCGATGTCATCCGCTCACGCCGCGTTGCGCGCGAGTAATCGGTCGAGCGGCGTGTTGGGCTGGGCGACGGCGGCCCCCAGCAGCGCAACGAGATCCTCCATCCACGCGCCGACCCTGCGGCCGTCGAGTAGCTCAAGCTTGTAATTGCATGAGCCGGTGATGCCGGTCGGGCGCTCCTTGAGCATCAGCGACAGCCAGGTCTGGTCGATCGGCAGCACCGGCTGGCCTTCGCGTGCGATGTTGCCGATCGATCCTGTCGCGAGGTCCGGGAGATCGAGCGGCTGGCGCAGCGGATTTTGCAGCGTGAAATAGACCTGGAGCAGCGAGGCCGGATCGATCCCCTCCCGCTCCAGATGGTCGGCCAGGATGTTGAAGGGCAGCTCTTGCCGCGCATGCGCGTCGAGCACGCTCGGGCGTACCCGCGCTAGCGCCTGCGTGAACGATAGCTCCGGCGTGATTTTGGTGCGGACGATCACCGTGTTCTCGAACGGGCCGACGATTCGGTCGGTGTCCGGCTGGGCGCGATTGGCCATGGCGGTCGCGATAGAGATGTCGGTGCGACCCGTCCGGGCCAGCAGGAGGGCCTTCAGACCGGTGAGCAGGCACATGAACAGCGTGCCATTGTGCCGGCCGGCGAACACCGTGAGTCGGCTGATCAGCTCACGATCCAGATTCACCGGATGATGCCCGGTCGACGCGCCCGGGCTTGATTCGCCGTCGAAAACGGACACCGCGCCGCGCAAATTCTCCGCCCAGTCGGCCGCCTGCAGGCGGGCGGCGTCCGTGCCGCACCACCAGCGCTGCCAGCGTGCGACGTCCGAAAAGGCCGGGGGCGGCTTCGGTAGCGGTACCGACTGATATCCGGCCAGCGCCGCATAGCGGCTGGACAATTCCTCGAACAGCACGCCGATCGACCAGCCGTCGACAATGGCATGATGCAGCGTCAGCAGCAGCACATGTTCGTCGTCATGGAGCCGCAACAGCCGGGCGCGGAGCAGCGGCGCGCGCGTCGTGTCGATGGGCGTAGAGGTCTCCTGTTGGATCAGAAGATCGATCTTCCGGAGCTCCAGTGCCTTGCGCCGCTTGTTGGCGTGGGGATGACCGTCGCCGATCGTCTCGATCGTCAGGACACGGCCGAGGGTGCCGGGTGCGGCGATGCGGCTGACGGGCTCCTCGCCGTTCCAGCCGAACGCGGTCCGCAGCGATTCGTGCCGGCGCACGACGTCCTCGATCGCCTGTGCCAGGGCGGCCGCATCGAGCGGACCCTGCAGACGGAACGCGAAGGGCAGGTTGAACAGCGGCAACCCCGGGAGGTTCTGCTCGATCCGCAGCATCTGGTCCTGCGCGATCGAGAGCGTTGGTCCGCTGCTATCGGTCAGGCTCGCTTCAGCCAGACTTTTCACGCTTGCGGCAGGCTTGCGCGGCGTCGCCGCCATGGCCTGGTCGACCCGCCGGGCAAGCCCTTCGATCGTCGGTGCCTCGAAGATGGTCTTGATCGGCAGCGACACGCCGAGCGCGCGGGCGATACGCGCCATCGCCTGGCCCGCCAGCAGCGAATGGCCGCCAAGGTCGAAGAAATTGTCAGTGACACCCAGGCTTTCCACCTTGAGCAGGTCGATCCAGATGTCGGACAGCACCTTTTCAGTAAAGCGCCGCGCCGGCACGGGCGCGTCCGGTCCGGGCGCCTCCTGCTGCGTCGGCACCAGCAGTGCGGACCGGTCGATCTTGCCATGGGCATTAAGCGGTACGTGATCCAGGAACAGGAATGCGGACGGGATGGCGTGGCCCGGCAACCGGCTCTTCAGGAATTCGCGCAGCTCGCTGGCGCTGATCCGGCTGGCGGGCCGTGCGACGATATGGGCGATCAGCCTGACATCGCCGCTCGCCTCGCGGCGCGGCTCGACGATGCCGGTCCGCACGCCCGGATGGTCGGCCAGCGCGTTCTCGATCTCCTTGAGCTCGATACGGTAGCCGCGGACCTTGACCTGATGGTCGGCGCGGCCGAGGCATTCGATCGTCCCGTCGGCACGGCGGCGGGCAAGATCGCCGGTGCGGTAAAGCCGACTGCCTGGCTGGCGCGAGAACGGATCGGGCAGGAAGCGCTGCCGGCTCTGCGCGGGATCGTTGACATAGCCGCGGCCGATTCCGGCGCCGCCGATGCAGAGCTCGCCGGTCACGCCGACCGGCTGCGGCTGGAGGTTGGCGTCGAGCACGTAGAGCTGGGTGTTCGGCAGCGGCGCGCCGACCGGAACGTTGCTCGTCGCGGTCGCCGGCGCTTTGGTCAGGCGATGCAGGGAGACGTCGTCGGAACATTCCGACGCGCCATAGGCGTTGATCAGCGGCACCTTTGGGCAACGGGCGAACCAGGCCCGGCAAAGCTCGACGGGCAGCGGCTCGCCAGTCGAGATCAGGAGGCGCAATCTCGCAAAGGCGCGCCGGACCTGCGCCTCGTTCATCCGTTCGACGATGACGCGCAAAAGCGATGGGACGATCTCGAGCACGGTGATGCCTTCGCGTTCGATCTCCCGCGCCAGCAGGATCGGGTCCTGCACGATCGCGTTGTCGCAGACATGCACGCGCGCGCCGACCATCGGCCCCGCCAGGAACTGCCAAACCGATATGACAAAGCTCTGCGGCGCGGTCTGCGCAATCACGTCCCTGGCGGAGAGGCCGAGCTCGGCAATCAGCGAGGCCAGATGGTTCGACAGGCCCCGCTGCTCGATCATGACGCCCTTCGGCGCGCCGGAGGAGCCGGACGTATAGATGAGATAGGCGAGGCTAGAGGCTGTGTGCCGTACGGCGCGGGACGGCTTGGTCGATCCCGAGGCGATCGCATCTTCGAGTTCAGCCACCGGGATGCGCTCGACCAGCGGTTCGAGCAGCGCGGCAACCATGGGTGACCGCGCGCGGCTGGTCAGCAGCATGCGGGCGCAGCTCGATCCGAGAATGGTCGTGAGCCGCGCCGGCGGCTGATCGGGATCGAGATTGAGGAAGGCCGCGCCCGCGCGCTGGACGCCGATCATCGCGGCGAGCAGTTCGGGGCCGCGATCCGCAAGCAAGGCCACCACGCTCTCGGCACCGACGCCTTCGCGCACCAGCCAGCGCGCAACCGACCGGCTGCGGCGCGCCAGCTCGCGATAGCTCAGGGAGGTGTGTCCATCCGTCACCGCGATGGCGTTCGGCGTCATCCTGGCCTGACGGTCGAAGCGTTCACTTACATTGCCGCTTGTGATGAAATTGGCCGGCGCGCCCCGGCCTGTCGTCAGCAATTGCCGGCGCTCGGCCTCGTTGAGGAGCGGCAGGCGCGAGATGCGCTGCTCCGGATTGGCGATGACGGCCTTCAGCAGAGACTTGAACTGTGCCGCCATGCCGTCGATCGTCGCGGCGTCGAACAGGTCGGTGGCGTATTCGAAGAAGCCGGTGAAGCGGCCGTCGGCCTCGACCAGCTCGAGCGTGATGTCGAAGCGCGCCACTTTCGGATCGATCTCCAGCCGCCGCGTCGAGAGGCCGGGAAAGCGGGCCGCCTCGATCGAGGCGTTCTGGAGGATGAACATGATCCGGAACAGCGGATTGCCGTCACTGCGGCGTGCGATCTGCAATGCGCGCAACACCTCCTCGATCGCAAGGTCCTGGTTGCGGTAGGCATCGAGCGTGATCTGCCGGACCCGCCGCAACATCTCGCTGAAGCTCGGGTCGCCGCTAAAATCGTTGCGCAGGATCAGGGTGTTGGCAAACAGCCCGATCAGGCGCTCGCTCTCGATCTGGTTGCGATTGGCGATCAGCGATCCCGTCGCGACGTCCTCATGCCCAGTGTGGCGGTACAGCAGGCACTGGAAGACTGAGAGCAGCGTCATAAAAGGCGTGACGCCCTGATCCTGGCTCAATGCTCGGACATCGCCCGAGAGAGCCTTGGAGAACTCGAAATAGTGGCGAGCGCCGTGACCGCTCCAGACCTCCGGCCTTGGCCGGTCGGTCCGCAGCGGCAGCGTGGTGACGCCGTCGAGTTGGCCTCGCCAATAGTCGAGCTGGTCCTTGGCTGCTGGCGTCTGCGCCCAGCTCTGCTGCCAGAGCGCGAAGTCGCGATATTGAAAAGCGGGCAAAGGCAATGCCGCCACGCTCTTCTTGTGAGCGGCGGCGTAGTGGGCGGCAAGCTCCTCCCAGAACAGGCGTTGCGACCAGCCGTCGGTGACGAGGTGATGGACATTGACCACCAGCGCATGGCTCGTCTTGTCGAACGACAGCAGGGTGACTTTCAGCGGCGGCTCCTGCGCCAGGTCGAACTTGTATTGCGCGAGCTTGAGCGCCTCGCGCCTGATCACTGCGGTCCGCTTGTCGGCAGGACAGGGCTTGAGCTTGACCCGCTTGAGCCGCGGCGGCGATTGCAGCACGAGCTGCGCCGGCTCGCCCCGTCGTTCGACGACGACCGAGCGTAGCGCCTCGTGGCGTGCGCTGATCGCGGCAAGGCTCGCCTGAAGCGCGGCGACGTCGATCTGGCCGTTGAGCACCGCGACTTCGACGACGTTGTAATTGTAGCGCGTCGGATCGAGCCGCGAGAGCACGTACATCCTCTGCTGCTGGAACGAGAGCAGCGCGTCTGCTTCCATCGCCTGCCGCCAGGCCGGCAGTGTCGCCCCGTGCCGGCTTGCGGCGGTGTCGATCCGGGCTGCAAGCGCGACGACCGTGGCGCAATCGAAGATGTCCTCGAATGAGAAGTCGACGTTGAAGCGTTCGCGCAGGCGAGAGCGCATCTGCGTCACTGCGAGCGAATCCGCGCCGAGCGCGAAGACGTCCTGATCGATTCCGACCTGCGGCAGCTCCAACAGGCCGGCCCAGATCGCGGCGAGTTGTGTCTCCAGCGCGTTGCGCGGCAGCCGTGCCTCGTCGCCGTTCTCCGGCTTGGCGATCAGCTCGGCCAGCGCGTTGCGCTTGACCTTGCCGCTGCCGCCTTTCGGCAGGGCTGCCACGCTGCGGATCAAGCTCGGCACCTTGTAGGCCGCGAGCCGTTTGCGCGCGAACTGGCGCAGCTGATCCGAGGTCGCCTCCTTATCCGGTCGCAGCACCACGACGGCGGCGACGTTCTCGCCGAGCTTTTCGTGCGGGACGGCGAACACGCCGGCCTCCAGCACCGCCGGATGGCTGAGCAGGACCTCTTCCACCTCCAGCGGCGAGATCTTCTGCCCGCCGCGATTGATGACGTCCTTGATGCGGCCGACGATGAAGAGATAGCCGTCCGCGTCGAGATAGCCGAGATCGCCGGTCCGGAACCAGCCGTCGCGGAAGGCGGCCTGTGTCGCCGCCTCGTCGTTGTAATAGCCGCGGCTCATGTTCGGTCCGCGCAGCATGATCTCGCCACGCTCGCCGCTCGCAAGCGCGCGGCCCGTCTCGTCCATGATCGCGATCTCGGGGCCGGCGGCGCGCCCGACCGATCCGACCTTGCGTTGCTCGAACGGATTGGCCGCGATCTGCGAGGCCGCTTCGGTCATGCCGTAGGTCTCGAGCACGGGAACGCCGAACGTCGCCTCCAGTCCTTGGAGGATCGTGGGCGCGAGCGAGGCCGAGGCCGAGCGGATCACGCGCAGCGACGACGATCGGGCGCGGTCCGGGTCGGATTCCGCCGCCGTCAGCAGCGCGCGATGGATGGTCGGCACCGCCGTGTACCAGGTCGGCTGCAGCTGCCGCATCCAGCCGAAGAAGGACGGTGCATCGAAACCGTCGGTGCAGATCACGCTGGAGCCCGCGGCCAGCGCCGTCAAAAGGCCGGAGATCAGGCCATGGGCGTGAAACAGCGGCAGGACGTTGAGCAGGCGATCGCGGGACGAAAGCGACAGCACGTGGCCGGCATTGTAGGCAGACAGGCATACATTGCGATGCGTCAGCGGTACCATTTTGGGCCGCGCCGCCGTGCCTGACGTCAACAGGATGAACGCATCGTCGTCGCCGCGCGAGGCGCCGCCGGTCGCCGCCGGCCCGACCGTCGGACCGATGAATTTGCCGCCGCCCAGATTGTCTTGCGGTCCCGGCACAAAATCGATCACCGCGATATCGAGTGCCTTGGCGACGTCGCGGCTTGCCGAGTTCATGTCGGCCCGGGTCACGAGCGCGGTCAGCTTCAGTTCGCTGAAATAGCGCTGCAGCTCGTCCGCGGTCAGATCGGGATTGACGGGGACGCAGGCGCCGCTCGAGGCAACCGCGATCAGCGCCAGCGCGCTGTCGGCGCCGCGCGGCAGCGCAACCGCAATCCGGTCGGCAGAGGTGATGCCGAGCCGGCGCAGCGTGCCGACGAGATCCTGCGTCACCTCGCCAAGCGCGCCGTAGTTGAGGACGGGCCGACCCGGGGCGAGGAGGGCGGGCGCCTTCGGCGTCTTGCGGGCGTAGAAATCGAGCAGGCCGCCGATATGGACGAAGGTCTTCGTTTCGGCCGCCGTGCCGCTTGATTCCTCCGGGGCTGGGAGTGTGACGTCCGACAATTCCGTTCCCTTTTGATCCGATTGAGCTATTCTTCCAAGAAGTCAGGGAACGCGTCCAGTCTGAGGTGAAGTTTTGGCCCCAAAATCTGTGGTTGAGGGGCCCTAAGCCCTTCGACGGAATTATGGTCGGGCAGAAATCACCATGCTGGAGAATGGGCCGGACACGGGAAGGGAAGGCGACCTGAAGCGCTGGCTCGAGGGCGTCGGCCTCGGCCACTACACCGATCTCTTCGTACAGCACCGTCTCGATCTCGACGTCATGGGTGACCTGACCGAATCCGATCTGGTCGAGCTCGGATTGCCGCTCGGCGATCGCAAGCGGCTGCAGCGGGCGATGGCGGCGCTGTTCCAGGCGGAAACGGCCGAGGCGCCCGCGACAATAGTGCCGCCAACGCGCACGGAGATCGGCGCTGAACGGCGTCAGCTCACCACCATGTTCTGTGACATGGTGGATTCCACCTCGCTGTCCGTGCAGTTCGATCCGGAAGACGTTCGCGACATGATCGCGAGCTTCCGCGAAACCTGCGTCCGTGTGGTCAAGCATTACGAGGGCTTTGCCGCCCGTTTCGTCGGCGATGGTATCCTCGTCTATTTCGGCTATCCGACCGCGCATGAGGACGATGCCGAACGCGCGGTGCGCGCCGGGCTCGAGATCGTGCGGCTGCTATCGAGCGCACGCGCGACCGAGCTGCGCGGTGGGCTCAGCCACTCACCCGCCGTCCGCATCGGGATCGCGACCGGCCTCGTCGTGGTCGGCGATCTCGTCGGGCAGGGCACCGAAGAGCGCGACTCCGCGGTCGGAGAAACCGTCAATCTCGCCGCGCGCCTGCAGGGCCTCGCGCCGCCCAACGGCGTGGTGATTTCCTCATCGACCCAGTCGCTGTTGAAGGGGAAGTTCGACTACCGCAATCTCGGGGTCCATGCCTTGAAGGGGATATCCGAGAAGACGCAGGCCTGGCACGTGGTGCGCGCCTCGCGGGTGGAGACCCGATTTGCCGCCGCCATGGGCACGCGGCTGACGCCGCTCGTCAACCGCGAGGAGGAGATCGCGCTGTTGATGGGCCGCTGGGAGCAGGCCAAGGATGGTGACGGCCAGGTCGTGGTCAAGTTCGGCGAGCCCGGCATCGGCAAGTCGCGCATCATCCAGGAAATCTTCGAGCGGATATCGGGCGACCGGCATGGACAGGTCTCGTTCCAGTGCTCGCCCTATTACACGTCCACCGCGTTCTATCCGTTCGCCGAGCAGCTCAAATTCTACCTCGGCCTCGACCGCGAGGATGCGTCCGCGCTGTCGCTGGCGGGCCTGGAGAGCGCGATCGCCGCCGCTCATGGCGACATCGAGCAGGTCACGCCGCTGTTTGCCGCGCTGTTGTCGATACCGACCGGCGACCGCTATCCACGGCTCGAGCTGTCGCCGCAGCAGCAGAAGGATGCGACCGTCGGGGCGCTGGTCAATCACTTCCTCGGCCTTGCGCGCGAGATGCCGCTGGTGATCGCGTTCGAGGATTTGCACTGGATCGACCCGACCTCGCGCGAGGTGATCGACCTCCTGGTCGACCGGGTGCAGAACCGGCCGATCCTGGTCATCATCACCGCGCGGTCCGAATTCCAGCCGAGCTGGAACGCGCATTCGCACATCACGACGCTGGTGCTGAACCGCCTGAGCCGGCAGCTGCGCGCCACACTGGTGGAGCGCGTCGCCGGCAGAGAGCTGCCCAAGGAGGTCGTCGAGGAGATCATCGTCAAGACCGACGGCGTGCCGCTGTTCCTGGAGGAGCTGACCAAGACGGTCCTCGAATCCAACCTGCTGACCGAGCGGCAAGGGCGCTACGTGCTGTCGGGCCCGTGGCGGCAGCTCGCGATCCCGGCAACCCTGACCGACTCGCTGATGGCGCGGCTGGACCGGATGGGGCCGTTCAAGCGGATCGCGCAGATCGGCGCCACCATCGGCCGCGAGTTTTCCTACGAGACGCTGCACGCGGTCGCCAATACGCCGGCGGAACAGATCGAGGCGGCGCTCAATCATCTGGAGCAGGCCGGGCTGATCATGCGCCGCGGTCTTCCGCCCGATGCGCTCTATTCCTTCAAGCACGTCATGATCCAGAACGCCGCGCATGCGAGCCTGCTGCACAGCGAGCGGCGCAAGCTGCATTCACGGATCGCCCAGGTGCTTGCCGAGATGTATCCGGAGAAGACCGAGCGCGAACCGGAGCTGCTCGCCCATCACATGACCGAATCCGGCCAGAGCGAGGGCGCCGCGAGCTTCTGGCTCAAGGCCGGCAAGCAGGCGGCCAAGACCGGCGCCAATCTGGAGGCGATCGGCCATCTGCGCCGCGGTCTCAGCGTCGTGCAGGCCAATGCGCGGATGCAGGGTGCCGACGAAATGGAGCTCGAGCTGCGCATTGCGCTCGGCAACGCGCTGATTGCCGCCAAGGGCTACGCGGTCCAGGAGGTCGAGGAGAACTACATCCGCGCGCTCGAGCTCGGCCAGCAGCTTGACGACGACGAAAAGATCTTTGCCGCCACCCGCGGGCTCTGGGTCTGTCACTTCATCCGCGCCGATCTCACCCGCGCGCACGATCTCAGCGTCGAGCTGTTGAAATTCGCCAAGCGCGAGCGGCTCAACGAGCGGGCACAGCCGGCGCAGCAGACCGGCTATCTGATCGAGGCGCACCGCTCGATCGCGATGACCATGCTCTATCGCGGCCGCTTTGCCGCTTCCCAACATCATCTGCACCGCTGCATCAATCTCTACAGCCCGGATCTCCACTCCGATCTGATGGAGCGGCATGGCATCGATCCCGGCGTCGTCTCGCTGTCCTATCTCGGCTACCTCCTGTGGTTCCTCGGCCGCCCCGACGCGGCGCGCCAGCACAGCGAGCAGGCGATCGCGAATGCCGAGAAGATCCGCCATCCTTTCACGCTCGCCTTCGCGCTCGTGTTCGGTGCGTATCTCTGCCAGCACTTGCGCGACGTCGAGGGCACGCGCGACCATGCCAACCGCGCCATGATCATCGCCACCGAGCATAATTTTCTGCATTGGAAGCAGCAGGCGGCGATCCTGCGCGGCTGGGCGCTGGCGCAACTCGGCGAGGCCGATGAAGGCCTCAGCCAGATGCGCTTCGGCCTCGACGAGTACGAGGCGATGGATTCCTGGCTCGCCGGCTGCTGGTTCCGCTGCCTGCTTGCGGAGGCCTACGCCAAGGTCGGGATGCGCGAGGCCGCCTTGCGCGCGCTCGATGGTGCGCTCGCGACCGCGCGGCGGACCGGCGATCATTCCTATCTCGCCGAAGTCTACCGCCTGCAGGGCGAGATCACGCTGTCGGACGGAGACCCGGCCTCGGCACAGGAGGCCGGCGATCTGTTCGCGCTGTCGCTGGAGATCGCGCGCAAGCAGGGCGCGTTGTCCTGGGAGCTTCGCACCGCCGTCAGCCTCGCGCACCTGTCACATCAAGCCGGCAGGCGCGAGCACGCGCGTCTGCTGCTCGTGCCCGTTGTCGGCAAGTTCAGCGAGGGTTTTTACACGCCGGACCTGAAGCAGGCGGTGCAGCTCGTCAACGAGCTCGGTGCGGACGCGCCGGTCCGCGAACGCGCCGACCCCTGACATGAGCGATCTTGCCGCCGCGCGTGCGCGCTATGTGGAGAGGATTGCAAAGCGCGAGCGGATTGCTTCAAAGCGCCTGCTCGAAGCGCTCGCCGCCATCCCGCGCGAAAACTTTCTGCCGAGAGGGCCCTGGCGGATCAAGAGTGAAGCGGCGCGCAGCTATCGGCTGACGCCGGATGGCGATCCCGTCCATCTCTATGACAACGTGCTGGTCGCAATCGACGCGCGCCGCAAGCTCGACACCGGGCTGCCCAGCCTGTGGGCGCATTTCATCGATTTGCTCGACATCAAGGAGAAGCACCGCGTGGTCCAGATCGGCTGCGGGCTCGGCTATTTCTCGGCGGTGTTGTCGAGGATCGTGGGACCGAAGGGCAGGTTGATCGCCATCGAATGCGACGAGCGTCTGGCGCGCCGCGCTGCAGGTTTCCTTCAGACTTATCATAACGTCGAGGTGGTCCATGGCGACGGATGTGAGGAGATCCGCGAACCGGCTGACGTGATCATCATCCACGCCGGCTTCTCGCATCCGCATCCGCTCTGGCTCGAGGCGCTTCGGCCGCGCGGCCGCCTGTTGGTGCCGCTGACCCAGCGGGACCGTGAAGGCGCCGCCCTGAAGATCACGCGCAGGGGCGGGGGGTTCGAAGCCGAGGCGGTGCAGCAGATCCGGATCTTCCCCGGCCAGGGCCGTGGTGTGACCGCGCTCGACGATCGTGTCGCCGACTGGTGGCAGCGCGCCTCGACGCTGGCGCCGCTGCGCTTTCGCGGGATCGAGCAGGGACTGCCGTCGGATTAGGGCTTGCCGGAATCGAGGTGGCAACTATCTGGAAGTTATGCTCTTTTTTGTTTCGCGTTGGTTGTCTATATTCTGGTCCGGTCCACGGACAAGCAGATGAGTGACGGATTGAACGAAGGCGTGGTTGGCGACACCGCTAAGCTGATGATGCATCGGCTGATCGCGCGGAGACTTCGTCGTGACCCAACTTTGGTGGACAAGGCCAAGGCAGCTCACACGCGTCAGGCCGACCAATTCACCGACTGGCCATTCGTGCAGGAGTGGCAGGAATTGCTGGCGCTTCCGACTGGAGAGTTGGCGGTGAAACTGATCAGTCGCGATCGCGAGATGGTCAGATTGCGCAATTCGTCGCCGTTCTTTCTCACCGATGGCATTCATTTCGGCGATTACGACACGAGGATCCGGCTACGGAGGGCTGCGAGAAGAATCGTCGAGCGTGGCTTGAGCACTCAACTCGCTTCTGCTCGAGGCCTGTGATGCCTGGTGGCCCCTTCCGCGATTTCGAGGATTTGCTCAGAGTGGTGAGGGCACTTGCCTTGGAGTTCAAGACGGACACCGTGTTCATCGTTGGTAGCCAGGCGATTCTGGCTTCCATGTCGGACGCGCCGGAGGCGGCGACGGAATCGCCGGAAATCGATGCGTTTCCAGCAAACGCGAAAGTCTGGGAAATGACGGAGGCCAAGCGCACGCGTGACGGTGTGCAGCCTATTGCGTCTGAGCACATCGATGGTCTTTTCGGATCTGAAAGCCACTTTCACCGAACACATGGTTTCTACATCGACGGCGTGGATGAGACGACGGCCAAGCTTCCGAGAGGCTGGCGGCACCGCGCCGTTACAGTGCAGACCGAAGTCGAAGGACGGACGGTAATCGGCGTGGCGCCTGCGCCGGAAGACCTCGTCGTGTCCAAAATCGCCAGATTGGATGAGAGGGACAAGCGGTTCGTTGGCGCGATCCATGAGACGCATCCGTTGGACCTGGAGTTGATCGAACGGAGAATCCGAGAAACCGACCTTGATCCGGCTATTGCGGAGCGAGCGGTCGCCTACATCAGAAGCCTGAAATCCAAAAGCTAGATTTCCCGTGTCGCGCTCCATTTCGCTTTACCTTGATTCAGGTTGAGAGTTTCCAGTCTCTATCCGCGCCGCTATGAGTACGGCCTGATGGCCATTTGAGCGCGCTCCATGCATTCCGTTGCCCTGCTGACCGCCAGCTATGCCAAGGATATCGAACGCTTTTCGCTGCTCAGCGAGAGCATCGACACATGGCTCTCGGGATACACGAGGCATTATGTTCTCGTTAACGATGAAGACGTGCCGCTGTTCGAGCGCTTCGCCTCCGACAAGCGGGTCATCGTTCCGGCCTCGCGCTATTTGCCGAAATGGCTGTTTGCGCTGCCGCCGGCGCTCCAGTTCATCAGCAAGCGCCGCGTCTGGCTGTCGCTGCTGTCCTCGCCGGTGCATGGCTGGCACATCCAGCAGATCCTGAAGATCGCCGGCGTCCTCAATGCGCCCGAGCAGCGCGTCTGCATCCTGGATTCGGACAATCTGTTCTTCCGCGAATTCGACGTCGGCCAATATGCCGGGGCTGAGAAGACGCCTCTGTTCGTCACGCCGAAGGACATCCGCGCCGACCACCCGCTGCACGGGCTGTGGCTGCGCACCGTCGATCAGCTTCTCGGTATCAAGGATCGCTCGTTTCCCGCCGACGATTATGTCGGCAATGCGCTGGTCTGGGACAAGGACACCGCGCGCGCGATGACCGCCGCCATCAAGTCGGCGACCGGCTTGAACTGGGTTCTGGCGCTGTGCCGGAAGAAGAAGTTTTCGGAATATCTGATGTACGGCCACTTCGTCGCGAACTCGCCCGCGCATCTTGCCGCCCATCGGGTCACCGAAGACAGCATCGCGGTCTCGCATTGGGATGACACGCCGCTCGACCGCCCGGCGATCGAAGCGCTGATGCGTGCCGCTTCGCCCGGGCAGGTCGCGCTCTGCATCCAGTCCTATTCCTCGACCTCGGTCGAGGACATCCGCGACGTGTTCCGCCTCAGCTCGCGCGATCGCCGGGCTCCGAGCCTGTCTCCCGAAGATATGGGAGACGCGGCCGAGTTCGAGGTGAAGACGCGCAGCTAAGCTCGCGCGTTCAAACGTCCTTTGTGAACTTGCTGATCACGTCCATGAATGGCTTCGGCTTGAACTCGCCGTCGAGCGGCAGCGGCCGGTTCGGCTGCTTGTCCGCGCGGGCGAAGGTGCCGTTGATCCAGCTGTAGCGATCCGAGAGGCCCCAGGTCAGGATCGACCGCACCGGGCCGCTGATTGAAATGGCCGTCAGCAGGTCGTCGACGCGTTTGGCGACGATGGCGTCGCGCTCGGCCGGATTGCCCGTCAGCTTCTGGTCGTCGACGTCGAGTTCGGTGACATACACCTCGAGTCCCCACGAGCGCAGCTCGGTGACGAACTCGGCGAGCCCATGGGTGTCGATCTCGAGCTCGGCGTGCAGATGCGATTGCAGTCCGACGGCGTGCAGCGGAACACCCTGGTCGAGCAGGTCCATGATCAGATTGCGATAAGCCGCGCGCTTGGCAATGAAGGAGTCCTTGGCCGACTCGATATCATATTCGTTGATCGCGAGCTTGACGAACGGATCGGCCGCAGCGGCCGTGCGGAACGCCAGCGGAATCCAGCTCTGGCCCAGATGCTGCGTCCAGAACGTGTCGCGCCGGTCCTTCGGGCTGCGGGGATTGTCCGGGATCGGCTCGTTGACGACGTCCCACGACGTCAGCTTGTCCTTGTAATAGGAGACGACGGTGCCGATGTGGTCGACATAGGCGCGCTCGACGCCGCGGGTGTCCTTGATCTGCTTGGCCCAGTCCGGAATGTCGTGATACCAGGCCAGCGCGTGGCCGCGCATCGTCAGATCGTTGTCCCGCGCAAAATCCAGGATCGCGTCGGCGCGCTCGAAATTGAACGTGTGCGCATTCGGCCGCAGCATCGGCCATTTCAGCTCGAGCACCGGGACGACCTGGGTGCAATAGGTGCTGATGGCTTCGCCGAGCCTGGGATCGGCCTGCAGGTCCCAAAGCGTGGCCGCTGCGCCGAACCCCTGATGGCGCTGCGCCAGTTTCGACGCCGGCGCCGCCGATGCAGATGCGCCCGCCGCGAGGGCTGCGGCGCTGCCGTGGAGAAATTCGCGTCTGTCGAGCCTGGTCACGGCCGTCCTTTTCGAACCAACGCACCATCGTACCAAGCGGCGCCTCGCGACGCCGGGGTTTCGCCTTGTTAAGTTAACCTCTGCCACCTGGAAGCCATGGTTTCCTTTTCGTGATGGCGCCTTGTCGTTCAGGGAAGGGCAAATTTAACGCTAATGCGCGAAAGCGGCTCCAAGGCTTCATTCAAAGGCTTCATTCGCCGCCCGATCTGCAGACTTATGTGACACTCTTGAGCGATGCTGCGGCGCATTCGTTTGCCCCGCCAAAGGCCCCTTTCAAGGCCCCATTGATGAACGGCCGTCACACCCGCAAGACCGCCGCCGGTCCCGTGCTCGCATGCTGAACCGACATTTTTCGATTTATCTCGTTGCCTACATCCTGCCTGCGGCGGTGGGCTTCTTCGCGGTCACGGCCTATACGCGGCTGCTGACGCCGGCAGAGTACGGCGTCTATGTCGTCGGCATCAGCCTCGCCGGCATTCTGGGCGCGATCTTCTTCGCCTGGATCAAGCTGTCGGTGTCGCGTTATCAGGCGATGTCGGCGGAGGTGGATTTTCGCGGAACCGCGATGGTCGCCTTTGGACTTACGGTCGCCGTGCTGTGCGCCACGACGCCGCTGGTCTTCCTGGTCCGTAGCGACCTCAGTGTCGAGCTGCTGCTCGCCAGCATGTTCGTCGCGGTCATGGCCAATGCGGTCGATGTCGGCCAGGAGTTCGAGCGCGCCAAGTTGCGTCCCTACCGGTTTGCCGCGATCTCGATCGTGCGCAGCGTGTCGAGCGTCGGCTTCGGCCTCCTCGGCATCTGGCTCGGCTGGGGTGGATTGGGGTTGCTTGCCGCGTTTGGTCTGGGGTCGCTCACTGGCATCATCCTGAACCTTGTCGGCGACCGCACCAAAATCGCGCGCTTCCAGCGCAGCCAGTTCATGCAGCTGGCGCGTTACGGCCTGCCGCTGACGCTGGCCGGGCTTTCCGTTGCAGTTTATTCGGCCTGCGACCGCCTGATTGTCGCGTATCTGCTCGGCAAGGACGCCGCCGGCATCTTCGGCGTTGCCGCCGACCTGCCGCGCCAGTTCATGGTCATGATCGCATCCAGCGTTGCCGCGGCCACCGTGCCGCTGGTATTCCGGTCGTTGTCGGAGAATAGCAAGGAGACGACGCGGGAGCGGCTGACCGAGAGCCTCGAGCTTCTGCTCGTCGTCGTCACCCCCGTTGCGATCTGGCTCGCGCTTGCAGCGGATCAGGTTGCCGGCACGCTCGTCGGCATCGACTTCCGCGCCGGCGTGTCGGCGCTGCTGCCGACCCTGGTGCTCGCCCGCTTCTTCGGTATTGCCAACCAGTTCTACG
Source organism: Bradyrhizobium sp. ERR14 (assembly GCF_014198235.1). Classification (NCBI taxonomy): domain Bacteria; kingdom Pseudomonadati; phylum Pseudomonadota; class Alphaproteobacteria; order Hyphomicrobiales; family Nitrobacteraceae; genus Bradyrhizobium; species Bradyrhizobium sp. ERR14. Next base: position 64,256 of record NZ_JACIHD010000021.1, read on the forward strand.
TCCAGATCAGCTTCCAGCTTGCCGAGCGGCCCTTCATGCTGGCGGCGCAGTCCTTTCTCACGCTGGTGGTCAGCGTGGTCCTGATGTTCGCGCTGGTCGCCGGCTACGGCATCTACGGCGCCGCGCTTGCGACGCTTGCGACCGAGGCGCTCGGTTTCGTCGTCGCCGTCGTCCTGATGCATCGCGCCCACCCGGTCCCGTTCGACCTCGGCCGCCTCGCCGGTATTGCGGCCTCCGCAGCGGCGATGGCGGCTGCAATCCTGGCGGCGCGGTCGCAAGCGGGCGGCACCGGCTTCGTCTCGCTCCTCATCGTCAGCCTCGCCGGCGGCCTTGCCTATGTCGGAGCGGCCTGGCTGCTCAACGTCGCCAATGTCCGGACGTTGTCGCTGCGCTTCCTGCGAGGCTTCAACCGTAAGGCTCTGGGCGTCTGACGGGCGTGTCCTCGCCGGCACAGCCGGACATTCTGCCGCAGTGACTGCCACCCGGTTCGGACCACCCCCGGCTGCAACCGACCTTCCGCCGGCTCGGGCCGTCATATATGAGGGATTTGTCGCCGGACCGGGCCGAATATCGCCACAGACGGAACGTATGGCGGCTGCGATTTCTTAATTGAATGACCGCAATCTGATACATGATCGGCACGAGCGGGCCGGCATTTCGACCGAGGATGGCATGAAAAACCGACTGACGACGGCGCAACCCACCAAGGCGATGCGGCGTCGGTTGCCTCCCGGAATCGTGACATTGGCGGCAATTGCGGTCCTGGCGTCGGTCGCGCCGGCCGGTGCGGCCAAGCAGGCGCGGCAGCCGGCCGAGGCGGTGGTGCAGCGCCAGGCCGGCGATCCCATCATGGCGATCGTGTCGATCAAGAGCCAGCAGGTCACGTTCTACGATGCCGATGGCTGGATCTTGCGCGCGCCGGTGTCGACCGGCACCACGGGACGCGAGACGCCGGCCGGCGTCTTCGCCGTCGTCGAGAAGGACAAGGACCACCGCTCGACCATGTATGACGATGCCTGGATGCCGAACATGCAGCGCATCACCTGGAACGGCATCGCGCTGCATGGCGGACCGCTGCCCGGCTATGCCGCCTCGCACGGCTGCGTGCGCATGCCGTTCGGCTTTGCCGAGAACCTGTTCGACAAGACCTATATCGGGATGCGCGTGATCATCTCGCCACACGACACGGTCCCGACCGATATCGCTCACCCCTCGCTGTTCGTACCGAAGCCGGAAGCGATCGCGGCGGCGCCCAGGCAGGCCGACAAGCTCTCCGCCGAAGCCGACGAGGCGACAAGGGCTGCCGACGAGGCCAAGAAGGCTGCTTCCGCCGCCGCGAAAGAAGCTGCTTCGCTTCCTGCTGCGCTGCGCAAGCTGGAACAGCAGAAGGCCCGCGCGGACGCCGAGCTCGCCTTTGCCGACAAGACGCTCGCGAATGCCAAGAACGATCAGGCCCGCGCCAAGGCCGAGGAGTTGAAGCAGAAGGCGGCGACCAAGGCCGCCGACGCGGCGACGCAGCTCGACGCCGCCAAGGCTGCCGCGCAGCCGAAGCGCGATGCCGTGGCCGCGACGAAGGAGGCCGCGAAGGCCACCGCGGCCAGGAAGGCCGACGCCGTGAAGGCTGCGACCGACGCGAAGCTCGCGGGTGAGCCGGTCTCGGTCTACATCAGCCGCTCGACACAGAAGCTCTACGTGCGGCGAAACACGCACAAGCCAGCCCCCGATGGCGGCGGCGAAGTGTTCGACACCAGCATCGAGGTTCCCGTCACGATCCGAAATCCCGAGCAGCCGATCGGCACGCATATCTTCACGGCGATGGCGAAGTCCGCTACGGGCTTGCGCTGGAGCGTGGTCACGATCGAAAACGGCGATGAGGCCCGCAATGCGCTCGACCGCATCACCATCCCGCAGGACGTCTGGGATCGCATCGGGCCGACTGCATTGCCGCGCTCTTCCATCATCATCTCGGACGAGCCACTGAGCAGCGAGACCAATTATCGGACTGAATTCGTCGCTGTGCTGAGCGACCAGCCGCAAGGCGGCTTCATCACTCGCAAGCCGACCGCTCCTGCCATGATCGCCAGCGATGACGGCTGGGACAATGGCGGTAACGGCTTCGGCTTCTTCTACCAGCGTGACCCCTATGTACAGCCGGCCAATCCGCGCCGGCAGCGCGGCCAGTACCAATATTATCAGTCGACGGAGCCGATGCAGCGAAGCTGGTGGTAGGACGCGGGATAGCCGCCCGGACGACGTGCAGTTACGGACGCGCTTCGATCACCACAGCCTGAATCTTGCCCTCCACCGGTCCGGTGCCATGACGCGTCCGGATCGCTTCGGCGACGATGTCGGTCGCGGCCTGAAGCTTGCTGGCGTCTCTTGCCTCGATCTCGCTGCGCAGTGGCGTGCCCTGGCAAAGGGCGAGCGCGACATATTCGGGCGATGGCGCGCGGCTTGTTTCAGATCGCGTCTCGATCGAGATGTCGCGGAAGCCGGCACGTTCGAGGTCGGCTCTGATGACGTCTCTGTCGTAATAGCCGTGGGGCGTGCGGACCATGAAGCGCGGCGGGTCGTCGGGAAACAGCTTTGCGAGCGCGACCGTCGCTTCATGCGTCAGCACATTGTCCTCGATCCGATCCCAGACGTTGAATACGAACGTGCCGTCCGGCTTCAGGACGCGCTTCACCTCCGCGTAAGCTTTGGTGCGGTCCGGAAAGAACATCGCGCCGAACTGGCAGCAGACCACGTCGAACTCGGCTTCACCGAAGGGCAGGGCCATGCCGTCCGCCTGGCGCCAGCTGATGCGATCATCGTCCTTCTGGCGCTGCGCGGCGACTGCGAGCATGGGCTCGTTGAGATCGGTGGCTACGTAACGGATGCCGCGCGGCAGCGCCGCCGCCACGGCGCGCGTCACTGCGCCGGTGCCCGCGGCGATCTCGAGCAGCACGGAAGGAGAGCGGGCGGCGATCCGTCTTGCGATGTCCTCCGCATAGACGGAGAAGATCATCGGGACGAGATACTCGTCGTAGATTTTCGGAATCGAGCCGGCGAAAACCTTGTCAGTGTCGGACATGCTTGCCTCGCTGAAGGTTCGGACACCTGGCTTATGTACCATGGTTTGTCCGCCAACGCGCCTGCCCAGCCGGCGACCGACACTACGATTCCCGCCGCCGACCTCGCGGATCGGCCGCGTGCCGTCCCAACTCAGTGCAGCTTGCCGGACCTTCTCGAAGAACGGTCCCTTGGTGCCGCTGATGTCCGAGATCTCGATCACCGTGCCCGGATGGTCCTGCGTGTCGAAATAGGCAAAGCGCCCCTTCTCGCCGCCGATCTGGCCCTCATGGCCGATCCTGTAGCCGAGCCCGATCGCCTTGTCGTAGAGCGCCTGATAGTCGTGGCTCCAGTACGACATGTGCTGGAGGCCTTCGTGCCCGGCGTCGAGGAATTCCTTGTAGAGCGAGGGCGCGTCGTTGCGCTGCTGGATCAGCTCGATCTGGAGCTCGCCGGAATTGGCCAGCGCGATGCTCATCTCCACGGCGGAGTCCTGGCCGCGATGGCGAAACCAGTCGGTCTTGACGCGGTCCATGTAGTACCAGGGGCCGACCCCCATCACCTCGATCCAATGCTTCATCGCAGCGTGGATGTCCCGCACCACATATCCGTTCTGGCGCACCGCGCCGAAGATGCGGCTCATGCCCGCGCTCCTGTTCTCTGTCTATTCACTTGACCTCAATGCCTGCGTCCTTGGCAACCTGCTTCCAGGCCGCGATGTCGCGCGCGTTGAGATCGCGCTGCTCGTCGCCGGGGACGAAATGCGGGGTGATGCCGAGTGCCAGCAGCTTCTGCTTCACCACCTCGTCACCGAGCGCGTCCTTCAGGGCCGCCGAAAGCTTCTGTGCGATCGGCGGAGCGACGCCCGCCGGCGCATACATCGCCCAGGACAGACTGCGATCGAACGGCACGCCCTGCTCCCCGTAGCTGGCGACATCCGGCAGGCTCGGCGAACGCTCGCCGCAGGCGGCCAGCGCCTTGATCGAACCGTCCTTCACCAGCGGCGTTGCCGTCGCCACGTCGAGCGTTGCAAGGGAGATGTGGCCGCCGAGCAGGTCGCCGGCGAGTTTTGCGATGCCGTTGAACGGCACGTGGTCCATCTTGATGCCGGCCTGCTGCATCAGGATCTCCGCGCAGAATTGGCCGGTCGAGCCGACGCCCCAACTGCCGTACTGGATCGGCTCGCCCTTCTTGGCCAGAGCGACCAGGCCCTTGATGTCGTTGGCGGCAAAATTCCTGGTGGCGACCAGCATGATCGAGGAGGTGCCGACGCGGCCGATGGTCGTGAAATCCTTGATCGGATCGTAGGGCAGTTTTGGATAGATCGCGGGAGCCAGCACATGCGTGGTCATGCCGCCGACGGTGATGGTGTAGCCGTCATTCGCAGATGTCGCGACCATCTGCGTGCCGAGCGTGCCGGCCGCACCGGTGTGGTTCTCGATGTAGATGCTCTGTCCGAGCGTCTTGCCCATCCTGTCCGCAAGCAGCCGGCCGACCACGTCGCCGCCGCCGCCGGCCGCGTAGGGCAGCAACATCCGGATCTTGCGGGTCGGGTAGGCGGCGGGATCTTCGGCTCGTGCCGGCAGGGCCGCCGACAGCAATGCTAGAAACGAAAGCGTGATGGTGCGCAGCTTCATGATATTTCCCCCTAATTCTCGAAACGAAATCTGTAGGCATCGCCGTGCCTGACCACGCGTCCCGCGGTCGGTGCCGGAAAATGGCCGGTGAGCAGATAGCTCGGCGTATCCGCAAGCTCTTCCAGCAGCGCCATGCGCGTTGCGACCGCCGCAGCCGGATCGACGTCGGCGGCATTCGATAGCCACGGCGCCGCGCACTGGATCGGATGATGGATGACGTCGCCGGACATCACCGCGTGATCGTGGCCGCCGTTGAGGTGGATCTGCATGTTGCCGGCGGTGTGCCCAGGTGCCGGCGCAAAGCGCAAGGTCGCGTCGCGATCGCTAAACAGGTGATGATCGGTCTCGACGAATTCGGCAAGGCCGGCCGCCACGACCGGCAGCACGGAATCCTCAAACGAGCCGTGGTTCACTGGGCTCCTCGGCGCCGCATTGTGCGCGGCTTCGAAGTGGCGATATTCGGCGCGGCCCATCAGATAGCGCGCATTGGGGAAGGTCGGCACCCAGCGGCCGTCGATCAGCCGCGTGTTCCAGCCGACGTGATCGACATGCAGGTGCGTGCACATCACGAAGTCGACCTGTTCGGGTGCAACGCCCAGCGCCTGCAGGTTCTCGAGATAAGGCTGGTCGAGGTTGTTCCACGCCGGCACGCGGGGCCGCTTCTTGTGATTGCCGCAGCAGGTGTCGACGATCGCGGTCCAGCGCGGCGTGCGGATGAGATAAGAGTGATGGCTGAGGATGAAGCGGCCTGTCTCCGGCTCGATGTAGCGATGATCGAGCCAGCTCCGGTTTTCCGCGATCACCGCGTCGGTGACGTTGGCGAACAGCCAATCCTTCTCGAAGGCGAGCGCGGGGATCTCGCTGACGAGATCGACCCGCATGCCGCCGATCTTGACCTGCCGCATCGATCAGTTCTTCAGGAGATCGCCGAACGGCACCCAGCGCGTGCCGTCGAAACGAATCAGCTGGAGGCTCGTCATCGGCGTAAAGCGCTCGGGCGAGTTGTTCACCGCGGTGCCGTTGATCAGCATCGGCAGCTTCACGTCCTTCATGGTCGTCGCCTGCTTCATCACGTTGGTTCGGGTGAGATCGTTGCCGGAGGCCTTCAGCACCGTCACCAACGTCTGCGCGATGGTGTAGCCGTAGACGTTGAGCCAGTCGCTTTTGTTGGCGTCCGGCATGTACTTGTCCATGAAGGCGAGCCACTCCCGGTAGCCGGCGTCATCCTTGTTGGCGGGATCGGTTGCGTCCTTCAGGTACTGGCTGGAGATGAGGCCGGTGGAATTGTCCTTGCCGGCCGGCTCCAGCACGCCGCTGATCGAGGCCGAGACGTTGGAGATGATGGTGACCGGCTTCCAGCCGATCTCGCCGATCTTGCGGATCGCCTGGGCCGCGAATTTCGGCGTCGCCGCGACCAGCACCACGTCGGCGCCGGCGGTTTTCAACTGCAGAATCTGTGTGTCCACGGTCGGCGCAGAGGTCTCGTAAGCGGCGCGCGCTACAATGGCCTCGCCGCTGCCAAGGCCTTCCTCCAGCGCCTTCAGGTAATCCTTGCCGAGGTCGTCGTTCTGGTAGAGCACGCCGATCTTCGCATTGGCGTGGCTTGCCTTGATGTACCGGGCGTAGGCGATCGCCTCATCGCGATAGGTCGGCTGCCAGCCGACCGTCCATGGAAAGTTCTTGGGATCGTCCCACTTCGCGGCGCCCGAGCCCAGAAAGAGCTGAGGCACCTTGCGGTCGTTGAGATATTTGTGCACGGCGCCGTTGGTCGGCGTGCCGACGCCGCCGAAGATCAGCAGCACCTCTTCGCTCTCGACCAAGCGCCGGGTCTGCTCCACCGTCTTCGGCGGGCTATAAGCATCGTCGGCGATGATCATCTGGATGCGCCGGCCGTTGACGCCGCCGTCGTCGTTCACCTTGCGGAAATAGGCTTCAGCCGATTTCGCGATCTGCGCGAAGGCCGACACCGGGCCGCTCAGCGGCGCGGTGGTGCCGATCTTGATCGTCTTGTCGTCGGCGCCGGGATCGTATTTGCTTTGGGCAGAGGCGGCGCTGCTTGCGAGCAGCGGCAACAGGATGCAGGCCGCTCGAAGGCGGGCAAAGCGCGCCATGAAATCGTCTCCCCAAAATTGCTCTCCGCCTCTTGAGGAGCGGAGTTGAAACGCGAGAACAGCGCCCGCAAGCGGGCTTGCGGGCCGCGACCGTTCTCGCCACACTGGCAAACGAACGATCGTTCGTATGGTTGACTAGCGAACGATCGTTCGTTAGTCAAGCCGACATGGCTGTCCACACCTCCAGCGCGGCGGAAGCGGCTGCGCCCACGACCCGTGAGCGCATCCTCACCGAAGCGCTCGACCTGTTCGCCCAGAGCGGCTATGGCGGCGCCTCGATGCGGGAGCTCGCGCGCCGCGTCGGCATCCGCGAGAGCAGCCTCTACAATCATTTCCCCGGCAAGGCCGCGATCCTGGAGGCGATCGTCAGCGAGCATGGTCCGGCAAGCTCGGCGAGCCGGCTGGAGGAGCCGCGCTACAAGCAGCTCGCGCGCCAGCCCGCCGCGTTCTGCCGGCAGTTTGCGCTCGACCTCGTCGAGCAATGGTCCGATCCGCGCGAGCACCAGTTCCAGAAGGTGATCACGGCTGAGCGTAACCGCGTGCCCGGTATCCGCGCCAAATTCGCCGATCATTTCTACGCGCGCGAGCAGAGCATGATGACGGATTATTTCCGCGGCTTTGCGCTCGCCGGCCTCGTCAAGACGCCGGACCCGCGCGAGACCGCGCGGCTGTTCGCGGCCGGCCTGATCTACATCCGCCTCGAGCACTACGTGATGGGCGCAACGCCTTCGCCGCGGCCCAAGGTGATCGAAGCGATCGACCGCTATCTCGCCTTCTTCCTGTCGCTGATCGCGGCAGGCGCTGATACCGACAACAAGAAACGGAAACCCAAGGGAGAGAACCGTGGCAAGGCTGCCCCTGATTGATCCGGAGACGACGAGCGGCGACATCCGCGCCTCGTTCGACCGCATGCCGGTCAAGCTCAACATCTTCCGCATGATGGCCCATGCCGAGGCCAACATGATCCCGGCGATGCGGCTCGGCAATTCGATCCTGCACAAGCAGAAGCTCTCGGCCGTCAACCGCGAGCTCCTGATCCTCCAGGCCGCTCAGCTCGAGGGCGGCGCCTATGAATGGCGCCAGCACGTGCCGATCGCGCTCGGGGTCGGCTGCACGCAAGGGCAGGTCGATGCCGTCGAGCGCGCAGATTATGACGCCGCCGCGCTGAGCGAGGCCGAGCGTGCGCTGCTCAAGTTTGGCCGCGAGGTGGTCGAGAACGTCCGCGTGCCCGAGGCGACCTTCGCCGCTGCTCGCGCGCATTTCAGCGACCAGGAGATCGTGGAATCCATCGTCGCGCTCGGCTTCTACATGATGATGGCGCGCCTGACCGAGGCGACCGAAACCGATCTCGATCCCGCGGCCGGGATGACGGTCTATGACGGCGGCAAGAGGCCGGGTGGTTGAGATGGCGGAAACCGACAGCAGGCCGGAGCGCTATGTCCGGCCGCCGAGTGCGGAGTCGCTTGGCGAAGCGCCGGGCAGGGGGCGGTTGAAAGGACGCCGCATCCTGATCGTCGGAGGTGGCCAGCGCGTATTCGATGCCTCAACCGACCCGATCGGCAATGGCCGCGCCATGAGCATTTTGTGCGCACGCGAGGGCGCGAGGGTCGCGGTGGCCGACCTCAACCATGCCTCCGCGCAGCAGACCGTCAAGCACATCACCGATGAAGGCGGCGAGGGCTTTGCCATCGTGGCCGACGTGACGTCCGAGGCTGACGTCCAGCGCATGATCGAGGAAGCCCATCGGGCCATGGGCGGCCTTGATGGCATGGTTCTGAACATCGGCACCTTCGGCAAGACCGGCCTCGATAACGTCAGCCCCGAGGAGTGGAACAGGATCTACGACGTCAATGTCCGCGGTCCCATGCTGTGCTGCCGCGCCGCGCTGCCGCGATTCGACAATGGCGGCTCGGTCGTCTTCATCTCCTCGATCGCCGCCTTGAAGGCTGGATCGCAGATGGCGGTGTACGATTCCTCCAAGGCCGCACTCGGCGGCCTGATGCGCAACATCGCCCATCTGGGATCGCGCCGCGGCATCCGCGCCAACCTCGTCTATCCCGGTCTGGTCGATACCCCGAACGGTCGCGAAGCCGGCGCCGGCCGCCCCAACCGCGGCAAGGGCCACGTCCCGTTCGGCCGCCAGGCCACGGCCTGGGAGATCGCTTATGCGGTGCTGTTCTTCCTGTCGGACGAAAGCGTCTACGTCACCGCGCAGACACTCGCAGTGGATAGCGGTCTCAGTGGAATGTGAGGTCTGCCATTCGGGCTACTGCTGACCACACCCTTTGACGTCATCCTGGGGCGCTCACCTTGCGATGCGAGAGCATCGCAGGGTGAGCCTCGAAGGATGGGCCACGGGCGCTTGCGGCCCATCCTTCGAGGCGCGCAAGGGCGCGCACCTCAGGATGACGGCGATGCATGTGGAGACACAAAATCGGGTATCTACTGCGGCTGCGATCGCGCGCGACAAAGCAAATGATCGAGCGAAATGTTCCCCGGCCCGTGAGCCATGATGCCGAGCGCCATCGCCGCCCAGGTGAGGTGGATCGGCCAGCCATCGGGCACCGTGAGCTCGACGACGACAGTCATGAACAACAGCCCGAGCGCGGCCAGCCGGGTGCCCAGCCCGAGCACCAGCAGGATCGGAAGCAGGATCTCGCCGGAGCCCGACAGGAATGCCATCACGGTCGGTGCCGGGAAGTGATAGGGCCCGCCCGGCAGATGCAGCATGAATTCGTCGCTGAACAGAGTCACGGCGCTGTCGTTCAGCCTGAGGAAGCCGCCCCATTTGAGCATGCCCGAGCGCCAGAACGGCACCGCCAGCGCGAGGCGCAGCACGAGCTGGACGAGCGAAGGCGTCGCAAGCGTCTGGATCAGACGATTGGCCCTGTCGACGAGCAGCCAGGGCGAGGGCAGTCCGCTTTCGGTGGTCATGCGTTGGTCCGTGATCATGATGGGTCTCCGCAAGCGAGCGAGATGAAGGCGCCGGCTTCGATCAGCCCGGCGATGTTCGCGGCGATGTCGAATTCGGGCGCAGCCTCCAGCGCCGCCGCCGCGGCCTCGCCGAGCGATAGCCCCGAGATCAGGTTACTCGCGAAGACCGCGCCGCCGGGCGGAAGGCGGCGCACCGTGACGTCGAATGCCGGTCGCGTGATCAGGGCGTCCTCCGGCGTCGAGGCATCGATGCGCAGAAGCGGTGCACCGTCGCGGTTGGCAGCAAAGATCGTGACGGCTGCGTATCGCGAGCGCAGGCATCGGGCAGCCGGGTGAGCAACGAACACCAGCTCTGCCAATCGGCCAGGCGTCACCGCCGACAGCCGGTCCGCCGGCAGCGGGGCGGCATCGTGCGCATGGTAGCAGTCGAGCCAGGCCCGCTCGATGCGCGCGACGTCGGCGAGAAAGGGCATATCTTGCGCATGCTCATAGGCTGCGATGAACTCCGGAAAGTCGCGGCCATACTCGAACAGCAGCGGCGAGGTCGGCGGATTGCTGCGAACATGGAAGCGTGCCATGGCGCGGAAGAACTCGGCGCCGGTGATGCGCTGCACCGCCGGATAAATCGCGGCCAGCGCGTCGATCAGGCTGACGGTGACGTTGTTGCGGTAGACATCGTAGCGCCGGCCGGCGGCCTTGCCGTTCGGGCCGGTCAGGATCGCAGGCGTGCTGCGTGCCGGATCCAGCAGCGCCGGCGCGAAGGCAGCAGCAAAGGACAGACCGGGTTCAGGCAGCATGACGCTCTCCTGCCATTGCTGTGGATTGATGACGGTCGAGGATCGCCTGTGCGGCAAGGGCTTCCGCTTGCAGCACCGGCCAGTCCGGAATCTTGCTGTCCCATTCGACCAGCGTCGGCACTGCGCCGCGGCGCCGGATGACGATCTCATAGAGCTTCCAGACGGCGTCCGCGACCGGGCCGTCATGGCTGTCGATCAACAGCAGCTCGCCTTCGTCGTCGGCCTGCTCGGCATGGCCCGCAAGATGAATTTCCTGGACGTGCGACAGCGGGAAATTTGCGAGGTAGTCGAGCGCCGAATAGCCCAGATTGGTGGCGGAGACGAACACGTTGTTGACGTCGAGCAGCAGGGCGCAGCCGGTGCGCTCGGCAATGGCGCGGATGAAGTCAGTCTCGCGCATCGTGGATTCGCGGAAGGCGACATAGGTCGACGGATTTTCCAGCAGCAGCGGTCGCCGGATCGCCTCCTGCACCTGGTCGATATGGTCGCAGACGCAAGCCAGCGACGCCTCGGTATAGGGCAGCGGCAGCAGATCGTTGAAGAAGCTGGTCTCATGGGTCGACCACGCCAGATGCTCGGACACCAGCGCCGGCTGATAGCGCGCGACGAGGCTACGGAAGCGTGCCAGATGCGTCTTGTCGAGCCGCCGCGGTCCGCCGATCGACATGCAGACGCCATGCAGCGACAGAGGATGGTCGCGGCGGATCGCTTCCAGGGCGCGATGCGGCGGACCGCCATCGCCCATGTAGTTCTCGGCGTGAACTTCGAAGAAGCCACGCCGAGGTCCCGCCTCGAGGATATCAGGCAGATGCTCGGGCTTGAAGCTCGTCCCGGCAACGCCGCCGATGGGCGTTGCGAAGCGGAGCGGCATGGCTGCTGGTCGGGTCGGCTGGATCACCGTGCTCATCGTGCTGCTCCGTTCGTGCTTGTTGGCGACGTCGCGGCGGCGGTCAGACCGGCTTGAGCGAGCCCTTCTTGCCGCCCGGCAGCTCGATGCTGGTGCAGGTGCCGCCCTGCACGAACTTCCAGGCGTTGCCCTGGAAATCGATGGTCGAGGTGCCCTGGCAGGTCGTGCCCGGTCCTGCCGCACAATCGTTCTGGCCCTTCAGCGCAACGCCGAAGCACTTTTCCTTCTTGGCGGCGACGGCAGCCTCGCCCTCGGCCTTGGTCAGCGGGCCGGCGGCGGCGAGGGTCGCGAGCGCGGTCGAGACGGCGCCGGCGAGGACGAGCGAGGTGACGGCATGTTTGGCAGACATCGAGATTCTCCTGTTCGAGATGGCATCGCCTGGCAGGCGACGCGCGCATGGTCTCCTTCGTTGCGCGCGCAGCCCGCGTTACGGCGAGACTGCTCACGAACCCGTGAGACCGATGGGATCGGGCGCACCGCCGGTGCGCTTGGGCCGGCATTAGCGGGCAAGCGTCCCTTGAAGGCCAATGCTTAGGGTCTATCGAGACGGTAGCCACCGGGCATTGGCGGCGCGCGTCCATTTCCTGCCAGACGTAACGGGCGGGCGCCGGCGGCGTAGAGCAATGTCAGTGGCTCGTATGGACCGGCAGGCGAAGACAGCGATGAAGGTTGATCCCGAACGACGGCTTCATGCGATCGCTGGGCTGACGGTCAGCATCCGTCTTGCGGTGTCCGCGCTGGTCCTGGCCGCGATCCTGCTGACGGCCGCGCTCTCCAGCCTGCTCTGGTGGCGAACGGCGGAGGCGACCAGCCGACAGCTCGCCGCGACCATCAACGAGCAGATCGTTGCGGCGGTGCGCAAGGAGGTCTCGGCCATCGTCGACGAGGCCCGCGCCGCGCATACCGCGATCCGAACGCTGTTCCTGCAGAACGTGCTCGACACCCGCGAGGCCGACAAGCGGGAATTCGTGTTCCTGTCGCAATTGCAGTCGCAGGCGACGATTTCCTGGGTCGCCTTCGGCTGGCCCGACGGCTCCTTCTTCGCCGCGCACAAGCTCGGCGATCGCCGCCTGGAGATGATGGAGATCTCGCTGACCGATCATCCGGGCCAGCGCCGCGTCGACGAATATGACGTGGTGCCCGGCGATATCGAATTCGCCAATCGCCGGTTCGAGCCCAGCGGATTCCACGTCGCCGATCAGACCTGGTTCAAGGCGGGGCTGACCGCGGACGAGCCGCAATGGTTCAGGGTGATGGACCACCCGACCGGCGAGCGGCCGTCGATCGCGTTCGCGGGGCCGATCGACGTCTATCAGGAGCGGCAGGGCGTTCTGGCCGTCATCATCGAATATACCAGGCTTGCGCGTTTCCTGTCGCAGCTCGAGGTCGGGCGCACGGGAACTGCCTTCATCGTCGATGGAAGCGGCGAGCTCGTCGCGGCGCCGGACAAGGAGGCCGACGAACTCCATCCGGCGCGCGGCAACACGACGCTGCTGCCGCTGGCGCGCGCTGCGCTCGACAAGGCGGGCGAGGACGGCCGCAAGGAGGCCTGGCGAAGCCAGCTCACCTCCGGCGGCGCGGCCTACGAGGTTGCGCTGACGCCGCTGCCGTTTCCCGGCTGGTCGCTCGCCACCGTGATTCCGGAGGCCGAATTTCTCGGGCCGGTCGAGACGACGTTGCACCGCCTGATCCTCGGCCTCGCAATCGGCGCCGTGCTCGCGGCGCTGGCCTCGGCGATGCTGGCGCGGTCCGTCATCGCCGCGCCGCTATCGCGTGTCGTCGGCGAGCTTCGCCACGTCGAGGCTTTCGCGCTGGAGCAGGTCCGCCGCCACCCGTCACGACTCAAGGAGATCGCGAGTCTGTCGGGTGCGATCGCCGAGATGGCGTCCGGCCTCTCCGCGTTCCGCAAATTCATCCCGGCCGATCTGGTCCGCGGCCTGCTGCGCCAGGGCGTCGAAGCGCGGCCCGGCGGCAGCGTCCAGGAGCTCAGCGTGATGTTCATCGACATTGCCGGCTTCACCGGGCTGTCCGAGCGGCTGGGCGATCGCGTGGTGCCGCTGCTGTCGCGCTATCTCGACGTCACCTCGGAGATCATCGTCGCCAATGGCGGCACCATCGACAAGTTCATCGGCGATGCCGTGATGGCGTTCTGGGGTGCGCCGCAGCCGCAACGCGACCACGCCGCGCGATGCTGCCGCGCGGCGCTCGCTTGTCGCAGGGCGATCGAAGCATCGGGCCTCGCCGACGATCTCGGCCAGCCGCTCCAGATCCGGATCGGCATTAATTCGGGCCGCATGCTGGTCGGCAATATCGGCTCGGAGTTGCGGCTGAACTACACCGTGATCGGCGATGCCGTGAATGTCGCCAGCCGGCTCGAAGGCGCCAACAAATCCTATGGCACGCAGATTCTGATCGGCGAGGCGACCGAACGCCTGGCGCGCGGCGCCGTCATCACGCGCGAGGTCGACAGCATCGCGGTCTACGGACGGGAGGAGGGACTTTCCGTCCACGAACTGGTCGGGATCGCGGACGAAGACGCCATCGACGGAGAGGCGATCGGCTGGATCGGGGATTACGAGCGCGGCCTTGCCTGCTATCGCGCGCGGCGGTTTGCCGATGCGCTCGCCGATTTCGAGGCCGTGCTGAAACGGCGCGGCCATGATCGTCCCGCCGAGCTGATGCGCGACCGCTGCAAGCAGCTCGCATCGGCCGCGCCCGACCCCGCCTGGCGGGCCGTGGCGACACTGGCGTCGAAATAGCGGCGTCCGAGTCCGGGACATCTGGCGTTCTAATCGCGTTTGTCCGCGCATCTCGCATCAGGCTCTTGAGCCCGCCGGGCGTCTATAGTAGGAACTGCGTGGGTCTGCAGTTCACCCAGGCGTCACCGTCCCGCGAGGGAAGCTAAACCTGCAAGGCTCAATCGCACCGACACCAACCTCGTGCCGCGTCGTAAGCCGGTGACCTCCGACAATCCTACCCGGATCGGCGCATCGAGGATTGGTCATGACCAGAACTCCCATTGCCTTTGTCGCGGGCGACATCTCCGCGCTCGCGAAATCCGTACGTGCCCAGCTGCTGCAACGGACGTCGCCGCCCGGTCACGTCGAGCTGCTCAACATTCTTGCGCGTGCGACGGGACACAGGAACTATCAGCATTTCCGCGCGCGTGCGGTCGGCACTGCCGTGGATGACCGCGGCACGCCCGCACCACAAGTCGATGCGGTCGATCTGAAGCGCGTGCAACGCGCGGCGCGCCATTTCGACGACCACGGCAGGCTGTTGCGCTGGCCGGCCCGCCACAGCCTGCAGCAGCTGAGTCTCTGGGTGCTGTGGGCCGGCTTTCCGCCGCGGAGCAGTCTGGCCGAGGCGGAAGTGAAGACGCTGCTGAACCGTCAGCACGCTTTCGCCGATGATGCCTTGCTTCGCCGCGCGCTGTGCGATCACGGCATGGTCTCACGAACGGCCGACGGGCGCGCGTATCGCCGGATCGAGCGTCGGCCGCCGACGGAGGCGGCAGCGCTTTTGCGTCATCTCAAGGCCAGCGCACCCGGGCGAGCGGAAGCCGCAACATGACCGCAATTTCGGACGCATTGCCGGCCGCCGGGCGAACGCGCTTCCCTGCATCGCCATCGCATCGAGGACCGCCATGAAGGCAACACTGCTCAGATCTGAAGACTACACCCGCTCGCCCTGGAAGAACGGCGGCGGCATCTTCACCGATATCGCGGATGAACATCGCGCTGACGCAGCGGTGAAGGATTGGAGCAGCATGCTCTGGCGTTTTGCGAGCACGCCGATCGTGGCGCCCGGTCCCTTCTCCCATATGCCGGGCATCGACCGCTTGCAGATGGTGGTCGGTGGGCGCGGGCTGGTGCTCAAGGCTCCGGGCCAGGAATTCGACGAGCGTGAACCTTTTACGACCGTGCGCTTCACCGGCGAGCTCGAGATCGTGACGGAGCTTCACGCCGGGCCGGTCGAGGTCGTCAACCTGATGGCGCGGCGCGGCGTCGTGGAGATCGAGCTTGAAGCGCTCAGGGAAGCCGGCGATCGACCGTTGCATGCCGGCACGCATCTGGTTTACGCACCGCACGGCGATTGCCGCATCCGCCTCGATGGTGAGGATTTTGCCATCCCCGGCAACGGCACGCTCAGGATCGAAATGACCGAGACATCGAGGCTCGCGCTCGTTTCGGGTCTGGTGGTGCTGGGGTCGATCCGGATCGCCGTCTAAGGGGCGACGGCCCCGACCGGCCGATGTGTACAATCCATGCAACTGGCTAGGTTGACGCGGCGGAGTCGGGGCACGATATCTGCCCTGATGCAGACCGCCGTGAAGGGCAGGATATGACCGCGCAAGACAACCACGCCACGCAGGCCGACGGTGTCGTCGACTGGCTGACCAACGGCACGCGCGACGAGCGCTTCATCGACAATATCTTCGCCGACATGTGCATCCGTCTGCAGCAGGCGGGCATTCCGCTGAAGCGGTCGACGCTCCATGTCCTGATCCACCATCCGCAATGGCTTGGCGCCCGGTTCATGTGGTCCGACGGCATGCGCGAGGCGGAGATCGCGCGGGTGGATTATGACGTCCGCGAGCGGTCCGAATTCATTGGCAGTCCCGCCAACGAAATGCAGGACGGCGCCAGCGAGGTGCGCGAGAATCTCGAGCGCGATCCCTCGCTCGGCCGCAAGCACGCCCTCTACGACGAGATGCGCGAAAAGGGCCTGACCGACTATGTAGCCTGGCCGCTCTACCACACGCTCGGCAAGCGGCATCTCATCACCTTCGCGACCGACCGTCCCGGCGGCTTCGAGGATTCGCATATTGCCGCGCTCAAGAAGCTGCTGCCGGTGCTGGCGCTGGTCAGCGAGATCCGCATCAAGAACCGGTTGGCGCGTACGCTGCTGGAGACCTATGTCGGCTCCCATGCCGGCCAGTTGATCCTCGCCGGTGCCACCAGGCGCGGCAGCGGCACGACCGTGCGCGCCGCGATCATGATCTGCGACCTCAGGGATTTCACCAAGATCTCCGACAATTGGCCGCGCGACGACGTCATCGATCTGCTCAACGACTATTTCGACGCGATGTCCGAGCCGATCGCGCGGCACGGCGGCGAGATCCTGAAGTTCATCGGCGACGGCCTGCTCGCCATCTTCCCGCTTCATGAGCCCGATGCCTGCGCGAACCTGCTCCACGCCGTGACCGAAGCCCGTCAGGCGATGACGGCGCTGAACGAGCGGAACAACGCGACCAGCCGCGCGCCGCTGAACTACGGCATCGGCGTCCATGTCGGCGATGTCATGTACGGCAATATCGGCTCAACCAGCCGGCTCGACTTCACCGTGATCGGCCCCGCCGTCAACATGGCCTCCCGCCTCGAAGCCCTCACCAAGCAGCTCGGTCGAACGGTGCTGCTGTCACGCGACTTTGCGGAGCTGGTGGAGGAGAAGTTCGAGCTGGAGCACGTCGGCAAGCACGAGGTCCGCGGCTTCAGCGATCCGATCGAGCTGTTCGCGTATCACGGGTAGGCGACTGCCTCACCCAGGACGAATTGCCAGCGGCGCATCTATTTGCGGTTCGCTCCGGTGGAGCCCGAGTTCGGCATCGCCTGCTGGCCGCCCTGGGTTTGCTTTGGGTCGTTGTCACCCGGCCGCGTCGTTGTCGATTTGGCCGGTGCGCTGGCGCCGCCGCTATTGTTGTCCGATGAGGTGTTGAGGCCCGAAGCTCCTGCTCCGGTCGTGCCGCCCGTCCCGGTCGAATTGATGCTCGACCCGGTCCTGGAGGTACCCGCGCCGCCTTGCGCGTACGCGGAGGGAGGCGATGCGAGAGCCGCAACGAGCCCTGCGAGAACAAGCACTTTCATGTCCGCTCCTCTTGCTTCGGTCAAGCAGCCCCGGCTCTCGGTCCAGGGGCGGAGGTCGAGCCGAGGCCGCCATTCGCCGGAATTGTCGGACCCCGGTGCAGGCCAATGCTCAGGACCGCGCGGTCGTTCCAATCTGGGACGGCACGCCCGTCACGCCTACGCGGACCAACGATCCTGCTCTTCCTGGTGCGCGTGCTCGTTCAGACGTTCGGCGATCTGGTCCGCAATCTTGTCCGACTCCGCCGAGGCGACGGGCTCGCCCTTGCGTGTCCTGAGCTTGTCCTTGTCGGCCTCGATCGGGAAGTCGTCAGGCTTCAGTCCATCATCCTTGCCCATGGCGCGCCTCACTGCATCTCATGTCGGAAGAACACGTCTGGAGGCTGATCGTTGCTTGGACAAGAGAATCTTCCGACCGACGAATGGACGGGCGGCTCGCGTTTGGGCGTTGTCAGCATGATCCCGATGTCAGGCGCCGCCGGCAGCCCTGGCAAGCCCCTATTGCCGATGCAGGATTGTACGAATAGGCTTCCGCCCCGAAGACGCCCAAAGGGTCTTTCAAATCGGCCGCACGTTCATGCCCAAATTCCTTCGCATCGGAGTCCTGCAGTCCAACGTATCCGGCTACACGTCGAAGGCGTGGTGCGTTCGGCGCGTCGGCTCGGCGGTGTTCCTGAAGTGGGGTGCCGTGGAGGTGCAGGGCGCCGGCGATGGGCGAAGGGTCTACTGGACGCGACTGCCGCAGGAGAAGACAGTTCGCTGCGGCACGACGCAGCGCGCCCAGGACTACGCCAAAGCGGCTATCGCCCGGCGCCGCAGCCACCGCTACGAACCGCTGGCCGGGCCGATAGCGCTCCGGCCCCGATCCGGCGAGCGGAGCGCGGAGCTCAAGCAGGCACTCGCCACCATCCTGATCGTCGATATCGTCCGCTCCACCGAAAAGGCGGCAAAGCTCGGCGATGCCCGGTGGACCAAGGTCATGGGCCACTATTACGCGGCCGTGCGCAAGGAGCTGAAGAGTACGCGTGGCAAGGAAGTGGTGACGACCGGCGACGGCGTGCTGGCGACATTCAAGGCGCCGGCTTCCGGCGTCCGTTGCGCGACTGCGATCCAGAAGGCCGTGCGCACGCTGGGGCTCGACATCAGGGTCGGGCTGCATGCGGGCGAGTACAGTGTGAGCGGAGGCGAGATGGTCGGTCTCGCGTTTCACATCGGCACGCGCGTCGCCGCCAAAGCGCGCGCCGGCGAAGTCCTGGTCTCGAGCGCGGTCAAGGACCTGATGGCGCAGTCGGAGATCCGGTTCCGCGATCACGGCGTGCATCAGCTCAAGGGCGTGCCGGAGCGGTGGCGGCTGTTTCGGGTGGAGGATTGAGGGGATTGCGGCCTATCCGTTCGGATCGGTCCGGTCGCATCTCGGGCATCGCCCGTCCGCGGCGGCGGCGAGTTGGTGGCCGATCTCTTCCCTGAGAGCGTCCGCCTCGAAGGCCGTGCCGTCGCTCCTGAGGATTCGCTTGGCGCGTTCGTAGGCATGGCTCTCGGCGGCGTCGTCGCCGACGCGGACGATCACCTCATCGTGGAAAGGGCAGATCGTGGTCGCACGGGTGGTTTCGAGCGCGTAGCGCACCACTGCGGTCAGATCATCGATGTTGGCGGATATCATGGCTGCTCTCCTGATCGTGGCGGTCCCGATGGAGGCCCGTGTCCGGCGGAGGTCGTACCGTACGGCCGTGTTGGTCGGGTCAGGCGACAAGGACGACGTCAATCAGCGTCGGCTTCCTTGAAGCGCCGAGGCCGATTGCGTGTTCTGTTCAGGGCTGCGCCATCTCAACCCGCGGTTCTTGCTCTGGTTCCATCGAAGCCGCTCGTCCGGAGCCGGCTCCCTGGTCGCGGTCGGTCGGTGCCCGTCTTGCGAAGCGGTGCCCGGAGTGCCTAGGAGTCCGGGCTCCGCTTCGTTCGGCACCGGAGCAGGAGCGCGCCCGATGTCATGCAGAGCATAGGCGTGGGCAGACCGTTCGCCTTGACCCATCTCAAACACTGGGAAGGCCCCTAAGGAATCATCCGCAATTTCGCCGGCCGCGTTTCGGGCGCACCAATAAGGACATGCAGCGCCAGATCCTCTTCAGGTGCCCGCGCACCGGCATGAACGTCCAGCATCGGATCGATGACGCGCGGCCCGAGAGCTTCGAGCCGGCGGACAGCTATGTGTCCGTGAGGTGCCCGGCCTGCATGTCGCTGCACTTCGTCAACAGCACGACCGGCAAGCTGCTGGGCGAGCGAAGCGCGCAGCCCGTCCCGATGCCGCGTTCCGCCTGAACGGTCCCCGTCGATCGTGCTGCGACGTGGCGGGTGGGCAACCGTCAATGGATCGCGGCGTACATGGGCGGGCGCCGAGCGCCGGTGATGACGTTCGGCGGCAACCAAGCCCGGCAGGCGGCCAGCCCGCGTGTTCTATTTCTCGACCGCCCCCGACCAGTCCTTGAAGCCGCCGACGTTATAGACCTTCTCGTAGCCCATATCCTTCAGCACCTTGCCCGCCAGCGCCGACCGGCCGCCGGACGCGCAGTAGAGAATGACGGACTTGCTCTTGTCGAACGCCTTGTCGTGATAGGGCGACTCCGGGTCCGCGCGAAACTCCAGCATCCCGCGCGAGACGTGCACGGCCCCCGCGATCTTGCCGCTGGCCGCAACCTCCGGCGCATCGCGAACGTCGACGACCAGCGTGTTGCCGTTCTTGATCATGTCAGTGGCCTGTTCCGACGTGATCTTGGGCACCGCCGCGTTGGCGGCTTCGAGCATTTGCTTGACGCTGGTTGGCATGTTTTGTCTCCGTTGGTGGCCTCGCGGGGAGGATAGCACATTGGCCGCGCTTCGCCTCCTTCTGTTGGAGGAGCATGCCCTGCTTGATCATGCGCTCATTCCGCGCCCAATATCGCGCGAGCCAGCTCCGACGGGTTCTCGACAGCCGAGAAGTGGCCTGTATTCCTCAGCGTCACCATCTGCGCGTTGGGAATGAGAGACCGTGTGCGCTCGCGCTCGTCGGGCCGGGACCAATCGCTGTCGCCATAGATGAGCGTCACCGGCGCCGAGATCTGCCAATAATAGTCGCGGGCCTGGCTCCAGGATCGCCATCCCGCCAACACCTTGCGTGCGGCCCGCTTGTATCCCGCGCGATGGGCCACCTTGTCGAACTCGGCGAGCAGATCGGCCGGCAGCTTGCGCGGGTCGTGATATCCGCCGCCCATGATCTTGCCGAGAACGATCTTGTTTTCGAGTGACGCGTTGATCGCGCCGAGCACCGGCACTTGCAGGCTTCCGATGATGAAGTTCGCGAGCCAGTTGCCACGTCGAAGTCCGTCGCCATAGCGGGTCTCGTAATCGTAAGGATTGATTGCAAAGACCCGCTTCACCCTCTGCGGAAGTGACGCCGCCACCGTGAGAGCCAATGCGCCCCCGATCGACTCGCCGACGAGCGTTACATCCGAGAGGTCTAGCTCCTCGATGAAGCGTATGACTGCCTGCCTGAAATAGGGCTCGTTGAAGCTTGCGTCCGGATCGATCGGTGAGTGTCCGTGGCCGGGCAGATCGATGGCGTATACCGTGTGCGATCCTGCGAGCAGAGGCGCAAGGCTGCGGAAATACTCGAGCTGCGTCCGGATCGTATGGATGAGGAGTAGCGGAGGCCCGCTGCCGGTCTTGTGAAAACGCACACTGAGCCTCTCCGATAATTTGAGCAAGCTCGGCCCGGCTTCGCTCACGTCAAGCATCCGGTCTCTCCATGTTTCGAGGGGGCCGTCGTTCAAGCCGCGGCGGCTTCACGGACCAGCGCGGCTGCGGCATCGAGAAGGGCCCGTGCGAGGTCTGTGTCGTTGACCGCGCGCGCCAGCGTCACGGCGCCGACCATCGTCGCGAGAATGGCCATGGCCTTGTCTCTCGACCCCTTGTCGCCGTCCTTGGCGATGAAGCGGCCGAGCACGTCGAGATGGGCCTTGATGCCCGCTTCGAACTCGGCCTTGACGTCGGGGCCCTGCCGGGCGGCATCCGAGCCGAGGGCCACGATCGGACAGCCTTCCATTCTCTCTTCGCGATGATCTGCGCTGAGATAGAATCCGATCACTGCGCTGAGCGGATCGTCAGGATTGCGTGCGGCCGCGTCCGACCATCGGGTGGAAGCGCTCTCCAACGCTCGCTTGGAGGCCTCGACCGCCAAGTCCTCCTTGGACGCGAACTGCTTGTAGAAGGCGCCCTGGGTGAGCCCGGCCCCTTCCATCAGATCCTTGAGCCCAATGCCGTCAAAGCCGCGCTCCCTGAAGAGGCGACTTGCCACATTGATCACGGTTTGGCGGTTCTCCGCGGCTTGAACGCGACTGACGCGCATCATGCTCCTCCATTTGGATTTCAGTCGAAATCTATGCCAAATATAGATTTCGAACGACATCTATCAAGTTGCCCTCGGACGACGCGGTGGTTTCCTGAGATCACGTTTCCGTCAGGACGCAAATTTAGATTGCGATCGAGCTCTAAGTCAATATAGAGTTCGAACGAAATCTAAATTCCAGAGGAGACCGTCATGAAGAGGGGAATTGCCGTGTTGGCCGGTATTTTGGTCCCGGCGGGGGTGGCCACGTTCGTCAGTCTTGGCATTTTCGCCCCCAACGCCTCTGCCGTGAGCGACCCGAGACAGGAGCCGCCGATGGTCAGCCTGGCGACGGCCACGCGGGTGAGCGGATCCGACCGCGGGTTCACGGGCACCGTCGGCGCGCGGGTGGAGAGCAATCTCGGCTTTCGCGTCGCCGGCAAGATCGTCGAGCGGCTGGTGAATGTCGGTGAGCAGGTCAAGGCCGGGCAGCCGCTGATGCGGATCGACGAGACCGACCTCCGCCTTGCGCTTGCGGCAAAGCGCAACGCTGTGGCCGCAGCGCGCGCAGTCGTCGTGCAGACCGATGCGGATGAGCGTCGATACGCCAACTTGGTCAACGACGGATGGACGTCCAAGCAGCGCTACGAGCAGGCGAAGGCCGCCTCGGATACAGCCAAGGCGCAGCTCGCGGCGGCCGAAGCCGAGGCCGGGGTCGCGGAAAATCAGGCGACCTATTCCGTGCTGGTGGCAGACGCGGACGGTACGGTCACGCAAACGCTTGGCGAGCCGGGCCAGGTGGTCTCGGCCGGCCAGACGGTCGTTCGGCTTGCGCAGTCCGGGCCTCGCGAAGCCGTGGTGGCGCTTCCCGAAACGATCCGGCCGGCGATCGGCTCGCTCGCCGAGGCCAGCCTGTATGGCAGCGATGGACGCCGTTACGCGGCGCATCTGCGCCAATTGTCGAACTCTGCTGACGCGCAGACCCGGACTTACGAGGCCCGCTACGTGCTCGGCGGCGAGGCGGCAGCAGCACCACTCGGCGCGACAGTCACCATTCGGCTCGCAAGCCAGGACAGTCAGTCGGAAGTCCAGGTGCCGCTCGGCGCCGTGCTCGATGATGGCAGGACCACCGGCGTCTGGGTGTTCGACAGCGCCAGCTCGACCGTACACTTTCGCCCCATCAAGCTTCTGCGCGTGACCAGCGAAGCGGCAATCATCTCTGGATCGAGCTCCAGTGATCCGATTGTGTCCCTCGGCGCGCACCTCCTGCACGAGGGCGCCCGCGTCAGGACCGTCACCGACGGCGGGAGCAAATCATGAGCTTTAATCTTTCCGCGGTCGCCGTTCGCGAGCGGGCCGTGAGCCTGTTCTTCATCATGCTGCTGGCGGCCGCAGGCGCCTACGCCTTCTTCATGCTCGGACGGGCCGAGGACCCGTCCTTCACCATCAAGACGCTCACGGTTACCACGGTATGGCCCGGTGCGACGGCACGCGAGATGCAGGACCAGGTCGCCGAACCCCTGGAGAAGCGGATTCAGGAGCTGACCTGGTACGACCGGGTGGAGACGACGACGCGGCGGGGTTATGCCTACATGACGGTGACGCTGAAGGACAGCACGCCGCCATCGAGCGTGCAGGAAGAGTTTTATCAGGCGCGCAAGAAACTCGGAGATGAAGCGCGCAAGCTGCCCGCCGGCGTGCTCGGCCCCTTCGTCAACGACGAATATTCGGACGTGAGCTTCGCACTCTATGCCCTCAAGGCGAAGGGCATGCCGATGCGTGAGCTCGCCAGGAAGGCGGAGGTGATCCGCCAGGACCTGCTGCACGTGCCCGGCGTCAAGAAGATCAATATCTTCGGCGAACGTCCCGAGCAGATCTTCGTGGAGTTTTCCTATCCCAAGCTGGCAACGCTCGGCGTGTCGGCACAGGATATCGTTGCCGCCTTGCAGCGGCAGAATACGGTGACCCCGGCGGGTTCGATCGACACAAGCGGGCCACAGGTCTTCATCCGGGTCGACGGCGGTTATGACAGCGTGCAGGCGATCGCCGACACGCCGATCGTTGCGGCGGGACGAACCTTGAAGCTGTCGGACATCGCCGAGGTCCGTCGCGGCTACGAGGATCCTCCCACCTACATCATCCGGCACCAGGGTGAGCCCACGATCATGCTCGCGGCGGTGATGCAGGAGGGCTGGAACGGTCTGGCGCTCGGCAAGGCGTTGGAAGAGAGGTCCGCGGCCATGGCGCGGACGCTGCCGCTCGGGATGACGCTCGACAAGGTGACCGACCAGGCCGTGAACATCACCTCCGCGGTCGACGAGTTCATGATCAAATTCGCAATGGCGCTCGCGGTGGTGCTGCTGGTCAGCCTGCTCAGCCTCGGCTGGCGCGTGGGAATCGTCGTGGCTGCAGCGGTCCCTCTGACGCTGGCCGTCGTGTTCCTCATCATGCTGGAGACGGGCCGGTTCTTCGACCGCATCACGCTCGGCGCCCTCATCCTCGCGCTTGGCCTGCTCGTGGACGACGCCATCATCGCCATCGAGGTGATGGTGGTGAAAATGGAAGAGGGCATGGACCGCCTCAGTGCGGCGGCCTACGCATGGAGCCACACCGCGGCGCCGATGCTCTCGGGCACACTGGTGACGATCGCGGGATTCCTGCCGGTTGGTTTCGCGCGCTCGACGGCCGGCGAATATGCCGGCAACATCTTCTGGGTCGTGGGGTTCGCTCTCATCGTCTCCTGGATCGTTGCGGTGATCTTCACGCCTTATCTTGGCGTCAAGATGCTGCCCGCGATCAAGCCCATCGAGGGTGGCCACCACGCGATCTACGACACGCCGAACTACCGGCGTTTGCGGCGGCTCATCACCTTCGCCGTGCGCCACAAGTTTCTGACCTGCAGCCTCGTCGTGATCGCTTTTGCGCTGTCCGGCCTCGGCATGGGCGCGGTCAAGCAGCAGTTTTTCCCGACGTCGGATCGCCCCGAGGTTCTCGTGGAGGTTCGCCTGCCGGAAGGCACCAGCATCGAGACGACGACCGCCGCCGTCGAGAAGCTCGAACGCTGGCTGCATGATCAGCCCGAGGCGAAGATCGTCACCAGCTATGTCGGTCAGGGCGCGCCGCGCTTCTTCTTTGCGATGGCGCCGGAGCTCCCCGATCCGGCCTTTGCCAAGATCGTCGTGCTGACGCCTGACGCCGAGGCGCGCGAGGCTTTGAAGCAGCGCCTCCGGAGCGCGGTCTCACACGGCCTTGCCCGGGAAGCGCGTGTGCGCGTTACCCAGCTCGTCTTCGGACCCTACACGTCGTTCCCGGTGGAGTTTCGGGTGATGGGCCCCGATCCCGCGAAATTGTATGCGCTCTCTGAAAAAGCCGTCGAGGTCATGCGTGGCGTTCCCGACGTGCGACAAGCCAATCGCGATTGGGGCAATCGCACACCCGTGCTCCGCTTCATTCCAGATCAGGATCGGCTGAACCTCATCGGCCTCTCGCCGGCGGAAGTCGGGCGGCAGCTCCAGTTCCTCCTGACCGGCATCGCCGTCACGCAGGTCCGCGAGGACATTCGCAATGTCCCGATCGTGGCGCGCAGCGCCGGCGGCGAGCGGCTGGATCCGGCGCGGCTGGCCGACTTTTCACTGACGAGCCGGGACGGCCGTCTGATCCCGCTCGACCAGATCGGCCATTCGGAAGTCCAGCTCGAAGAGCCGATCCTGAAGCGCCGCGATCGCACGCCGGTCATCACGATTCGTTCGGACATCAACGAGGCGACCCAGCCTCCCGAGGTCGCCAAGGACATCATGAAAGCGCTTCAGCCGCTGATCGCATCGCTTCCGGCCGGCTATCGCATCGAGACCGGCGGCTCGATCGAGGAGGCGACGAAGGCCAATGACGCGCTGGCGACCATCTTTCCCGCCATGATCGCCGCAACGCTGATCGTCATCATGCTTCAGGTCAGATCATTCTCGATGATGGCCCTCGTCATGCTGACCGCACCGCTCGGTCTCGTCGGCGTCGTGCCTGCGTTGCTGATCTTCAACCAGCCGTTCGGATTCAACGCGATCCTGGGACTGATCGGACTGGCCGGGATCCTGATGCGCAATACCCTGATCCTGACCGAACAGATCAAGGAGAACCGCGCGGCAGGCCTCGACGACTACCACGCCGTCATCGAAGCCACGGTGCAACGCACGCGGCCCGTGATCCTGACCGCACTTGCCGCCGTGCTGGCGTTCATCCCCCTCACACACTCCGTCTTCTGGGGATCGATGGCCTATACCTTGATCGGCGGCACGGCAGTCGGCACGGTGCTGATCCTGCTCTTCCTGCCTGCGCTCTATGCCGCGTGGTTCCGGATCAAGCCGACTGCGGATGAGATCCCCGAGAGCTCGACGGACAAACCGGAGTTGCGAACGGCAATGGCTGCCGAGTAGGCGATCTGATCAGCTCGCGAGGAGCCTGGCGTCTTCCGATCGCAGCAAGAGGGCTTCGATCCGAACGGTGTCTCGAACGCTCAAGCGGCGTAACGCAGCGCCGCCTTCGCCCTCAGGGCTTCGGCGCGGCAGCCCCGCGGAACACAGTGGCCGTCTCAATTAGTCTCTGCGGAGACCCCACGCTCTAACCCCTTCTGGCACGTCTAGATTTTGCAAGTTGGGGCGTCACTAACCTGCCTTCGGTTCAGTAGCACGCAGCCATCAATCCAAGTGGTGGGTACTGCCGATCGATTGCCACTAGCTCATCCCGCATCTGTACGATGATCCAATCCCGGATCTCAGCAGCGATCGGGCGCATCGGCCGGTTGCGCGGCGGCAGGAATTCGCACACGCGGCGCGTGGTGGTCAGGCGGTCGGATGCCGGCACAAGCGCGCCGGTGAGCAGCCAGTGCGAGGCGACCGTCAACCATCCGAGCGCGATGCCCTGGCCGAGCAGGGCGGCCTGCACCACGACGGCATAATCGGTGAAGCTCAGCGCCTTGGCCGCGCCGCGGCGTCCGGTGAGGAGCGATGCGTAATCCGCGGCCCAGTCGCCCGGCGTCTCGGCGAGGCGGATGATGGTATTGCCCTCTGTGGGATCGGTCTCGCCGAGATAGCCGGGGCTGCACATCGGCAGCATGACCTCCTTCATGATCAGCGTGCCGCCGGACGACGGCTCGTCGCGGTCGCGAAAGCGCATGCCAAGGTCGACATTCTCCACCGGCCCGCGCAACGCGCCGGAGATGAGCTGGAAGCGCAGATCGACCTGCGGAAACTGCTTCTGCAGCTTGTCGATGCGCGGCATCAGCCAGTGCGTGGTGAAGGCGGAGGACACCGACAGCGTCACCGTTTCGGTGCCCTTGCGGCGGCGCTCGATCTCGACGAGGCCGGTCTCGATGCTGCGAAAGCCTTCGAGCACGCGGCGATACAGAAGCTCGCCTTCCTCGGTGAGCACCGCGCGGCCCGCCTTGCGATCGAACAGGCGGACGCCGAGATGCTCCTCGAACTGGCCGAGCATGCGGCTCACCGCGGGTTGCGTGACGTTCAATTCAGCGGCTGCGGCCGTGAAGCTGCCGTTGCGCGCCGCTGCGTCGAAGACGAAGAGGGCGTTGCTGGAGGGCAGCATCCGGCGTAGCTCGGGCATAACGCTATGTTATGAGCCGGGTGAGAATTTGGCAATTGCCGAGTTTTGCCAAGTCTGTTGTCATTGACATGACAGCCTAAAGACAGGGCTTACGGGAGAAGAGATGGTGCGGTGCACGCTTCGAGCGTGAGTGCGTCAACTCCCCTGTCTATAAAGCAGGCTTATGGCGTGCAGTGAGGCACGCCATTGCAGGGACGAGGCGAGGTCGATCGTTGGACAAACGAGCGGAAAGCGTCGAAATCAGATCCGCGAGCAAGGCCTATGGCCCGGTTCGCGCCCTCGATGACGTCTCCCTCAATGTCGGCGCCGGCGAGTTCGTCTCGCTGCTCGGTCCCTCCGGTTCCGGCAAGACCACGCTGCTCGGCATTTTGGGCGGCTTCATCATCCCGACGTCGGGCGCAATTCTCTTCGGTGGTCGCGACGTCACCTGGATGCCGCCGCACAAGCGCGATATCGGCGTGGTCTTCCAGAACTACGCGCTGTTCCCGCATATGAGCGTCGGCGAGAACGTCGCCTTCCCCTTACGTGCACGGCGTCTGCCGAAGGTGATCTGGCCCGACAAGGTGCGCGCGGCGTTGTCGATGGTCGGCCTTGCCGGCTACGAGGAGCGCGGCATCGCGCAGCTCTCCGGCGGCCAGCGCCAGCGCGTCGCGCTCGCGCGCGCGATGATCTTCGAGCCGCGGCTGATCCTGATGGACGAGCCGCTCTCGGCGCTGGACAAGCAGCTGCGCGAGACCATGCAGATCGAGCTGCGCGCGCTGCACAAGCGCATCGGTGCCACCATCATCTACGTCACCCACGACCAGCGCGAGGCGCTAACCATGAGCGACCGCGTCGCGGTGATGAAGGACGGCCGCCTGATCCAGATCGACGCCCCCGAGCGGCTGCACGATCATCCCGCCGACTCCTTCGTCGCAAGCTTCATCGGCGAGGCCACGATGCTGCCGGTGCGCCGCGTCGACGCCTCCAGCGTCGCGCTCGGCAACGCGCTGCTGCGCAGCGCCCGAACCATTCCCACAGGCGATGCGCTGATGCTGGCCGTGCACAGCGAAAAACTGCTGATCGACGATGGTGCGCAGGATGCCGCCTGCAACCGGCTCACGGCTACGGTCACCGACATCGTTTATCAGGGCGAGAGCCTGCGCATCTTCCTGGTGCTTGCCGACGGCGTCGCGCTCAGCCTGCGACAGCCGAGCTATCACCAGGCCTACAGCCGCATTCCGCCGCTCGGCGGCAGCCTCACCGTCACCCTTCACCCCGAGGACACCATCATCGTGCCCCGGGTGGACTGAACCCTAGCCTGTCTAACCTGAGAGAAAAACGACATGTCGACCCAAGCCGCGTTCAGCAATTTCAAGGTCCTCACCTTCGACGTCGTCGGCACCTTGATCGATTTCGAAACCGGCGTGATCAACGCAGTGCGCAAGATCTCGGGCAAAACGCCGGCCGAGCTCGGCGACGATCAGATTTTCGAGCCCTACAAGCGCGGCCGCGACATGCACTACGAGCGCTCGAGCGAGGCGATGTTCCACGTCTATCGCCATCTCGCCAAGGAGCTCGGCCTGCCGTCTGACGACGCGTCGTGCGATGTCTTCCAGCTCTCGGTGCTGCGCTGGGGACCATTCGTGGACTCAGTCGAAGCACTGAAGCGCTTGCGCACGAAATTCCGGCTGGTGGCGATGACCAATGCGGACCGCGTCGCGCTCTCGTGTTACGCGCATGCGCTCGGCAATCCCTTCGACGACACCGTCTGCGCCGACGACACCGGGGTGGCAAAGCCCAATCCAGAGTTCTTCGCTTACAACAAGGGGCGTCAGTCCGCCTTCGGCTACAAGCAGTCCGACATTCTGCATGTCGCGCAGAGCCAGTACCACGACATCGGCATCGCGCGGAAGCTGGGCTACAAGGTGTGCTGGATCGAGCGCCGCCAGGGCATTGCCGGTTTTGGCGGCACGCCCGCGGTGGAGACGCTAACCAAGCCGGACTTCCATTATCCGACCTTGAAGGCACTGGCCGACGCAGCGATCGGGCCGGCGGCATAAATCCATGAGCGCGGGCATGACACGGGACTGGAGCGCGCAGCCATCGGTCAACTCGCTGTGGGAAGCCACGGCGGAGCCGGCGCGCGATTGTCCCGTGCTGTCGGGCGAGCATCAGGCCGATGTGGTGATCATCGGCGCGGGCTATACCGGGCTCTCCGCCGCGCACCATATCGCCAAGAGCGGGCTCGCACCGATCGTGCTCGAGGCCAACCGCCCCGGCTGGGGCGCGAGCGGGCGCAACGGTGGCGTGATCACCGCAAAGTTTCGCCTGTCGTTCCGTGAGATCGATGCCGTGCACGGCCGCGCGATGGCAAAGCGCATGTACGAGATCGCTCATGAATCGACCGACATGGTCGAGGAGCTGGTGTCCGAATTCGGTATCACCAGCGCAAACCTGACGCGGACCGGCCAGGTCAAGGCTGCCCACAACGAGACGACGCTCAAGGCGGCGATCGACGAAGCCAACTGGATGACGCGCGAGATGGGCTCCGCCGAGGTCCGCATCCTCGACAGAAGCGGCGTGCGCGAGGAGACCGGCTCCGACATTTTCGTCGGTGGCGTGCTCAATCCCGGCTCGGGCGGGATCCATCCGCTGAACTATCTGCGCGGCCTCGCCGATGGCGTGGCGCGCCGCGGTGTTCCGATCTTCCAGGAATCCCCGGTCGTCAAGCTGCGGCGCGAGAACGGCGGCATCGTCGCCGAGACGCCGCAAGGCGCGGTGCGCGCGAAACAGGCGATCATCGCGACCAACAGCTATTCGGATTTGACCGGCGCGACCGCGGATCTGCAGCGCACGCTGATCCCGTTCCGCAGCGCCATGGTCGCGACCGAGCAGCTGCCGCGCAATCTCGCCGGAAAGCTGATGCCGACGGGGCGGACCTATACCGAGACCAAACGCATGATGCGCTGGTTCCGCATGGTCGACAACCGCGTCATCTTCGGCGGGCGCGGCGCCTTCGGCAAGCAGGACTCCCAGGTCGCGTTCGACGCGCTGCGCAAGGCGATGGTCAGCATCTTCCCTGATCTCGCCGAGGTCCCGCTCGCATACAAATGGTCGGGCCTCGTCGCGATGACGCTGGACTCGGTGCCGCATATCGGCCGACTCGACGACCGCACGCTGGTATCGCTGGGTTACAACGGAGCAGGTGTGGCGATGTCGAGCCTGATGGGCCGCTATCTCGCCGCCTTCGTGCGCGGCGAGAGCCCCGACGTCGGCCTGCTCGATGTCAGTCGCATGAAGACCATTCCGTTCTATCCGCTGCGCGAGCCCGCCGTGCGCATGGTCGCCGGCTGGTACCAGTTTCTGGATGCGATCGGTCAGTGAGAAGTCTTTGGAGGAGGCGAGGATGACGATGAAGCAGAAGTTTGGACTGGGCTGCGCGCTGCTGGGCGCAATCGGATTGACCAATGCGGCCGATGCCGCCGAGCAGATCACCTTCGTCTCGCAGGGCGGCGCCTACCAGCAGGCGCAGACGGTGGCGATCCTGGATCCCTCCGCCAAGAAGCTCGGCATCACCATCAACCAGGATTCCATTCCCGACGCCTGGCCCGCGATCAAGACCCAGGTCGGCAGCGGCAAGCCGATCTGGGACGTCGTCGACACCCCGACCGGCAACTGCCTGCGTGGCGGCGAGCAGGGGCTGATGGAGAAGCTCGACTTCTCGAAGATCCCGAACGGCGCGGCGATGCCGGAGGCGTATCGCAGTCCCTATTCGGTCTCCTATGAGTTCTATTCCAGCGTGCTGGCCTACAGCCAGAAGACGTTCCCGAAGGACGCGCCGAGTGGCTGGGCCGATTTCTGGGACGTCAAGAAATTTCCCGGCCGCCGCGCGCTGCGCAACCACCCGTTCGCAACGCTCGAGGCCGCGCTGATGGCCGACGGTGTTGCGCCCGACAAGCTCTATCCGCTCGATGTCGACCGCGCCTTCAAGAAGCTGGAGGAGATTAAGCCGCACATCACGGTGTGGTGGACCTCGGGTGCGCAGTCGGCGCAGCTGCTCAACGACGGCGAGGTCGACATGGAGATGGCCTGGAACGGCCGTGTCAGCGCGGTCGCCAAGGAAGGCGCCAAAGTCTCCTTCACCTACAATCAGGGCATTCTGCAGAGCACCTCGCTCTGCATCCTCAAGGGCGCGCCGAATCTCGCCACGGCGGTGAAATTTCTCAACGAGGCCGTCGATCCCGTACACCAGGCCAACCTGCCACTCCACATCGACTACGGCCCGGGCAATCCAAAGGCTTTCGAAACGAATGTGATCAAGCCCGAGCGTGCCGCGCAATTGCCGAGCGAGCCGGCGAATGCAGCGAAGCAGGCGCTGATGTCCTACGCCTGGTGGTCCTCGCCCGCCGGCGAGGCGGCCGAGAAGCGTTGGGCTTCGTTCATGCAGAAGTAAGACGAGGCGGCGTTGACGATATCAGAGCCAGATCGATCGCAAAGGCATCAGCGCCGCGAGCACGGCCTGATGCTGGCGCTGGTGTCGCCGGCACTGCTGGTTATTCTGGCGCTGATCGTGCTGCCGGTCGGCTGGCTCGCCTGGCAGTCGATCTATCATGACGGCTTCACACTGGAGAATTATCGCCGCGTCTTTACCGAGGACATCTACTGGCGCAGCTTCGCACTGACCTTCGAGATCAGCCTCGCGGTCACATTGATCGCGCTGCTGCTCAGCTATCCCGTGGCTTATCTTGCCAACGCGTTGCCGAAAGGCTGGAGTATCCTCATCCTGTCGCTGGTGGTGCTGCCGTTCTGGACCAGCGTGCTGGTGCGCGCCTATGCCTGGCTGGCGCTGCTGCAGCGCACCGGCGTGATCAACCAGTTCCTGCGCTATCTCGACGCCATCTCCGAGCCGCTCGCGCTGGTCCACAACACCTTCGGCACGGTGGTCGCGACCGTGCATATCCTGCTGCCCTTCATGGTGCTGCCGCTCTATGCCGCCATGCAGAAGATTCCGAACGACCTGATGCAGGCCGGCGCCAGTTTGGGCGCGAGCCCGTCCCTGACCTTCTTCAGGGTCTTCCTGCCGCTGTCGTTTCCGGGCGTGCTCGCCGGCTGCACCATGGTGTTCGTGCTCTGCCTCGGCTTCTACATCACGCCGGAGCTGCTCGGCGGCGGCCGCACCGTGATGGTGTCGATGCTGGTGAGCCGCAATGTCGAGCTCTACAACCAGTTCGGCGCGGCGAGCGCCGTCGCGGTGGTGCTGCTTCTCAGCGTGCTCGCAATCTTCTTTGTCGTCAGCCGCTTCATCTCGCTCGATCGTGTGCTGGGGCAGAAATGACGCGCATCTCGCCCGCACGTATTGCCCTCTACGTGATCAGCGCGCTGGTGCTGGTCTATCTGATCCTGCCCGTGCTGATCATCGCGCCGATCTCGTTTTCCAGCGCACGCTTCCTGACTTTCCCGCCGCCGTCGTTCTCTACGCGCTGGTACCAGCAGTATTTTTCGAATCCGGCCTGGATGCAGGCGACGCGGGTAACGCTGACGGTCGGGTTGCTGACCGTGGTGATCGCAACCCCATTGGGGGTAGCCGCCGCCTATGCCATCAGCCATTCAAAACTGCGGATCATGCGCGTGATCCACATTGCGCTGCTGCTGCCGCTGGTTGTGCCGATCATCATCACCGCGGTCGGCATCTTCTTTTTCTACGCCAAGGTCGGCCTGGTCGCGACCATGCCCGGCCTCGTGCTGGCGAATGTGATGCTGGGGTTGCCCTATGTCGTCATCTCGGTGCTGGCGGGCCTGCAGAGCTTCGATCCTGCGCAGGAGATGGTGGCGCGGAGCCTCGGCATGAACCGCCTGCGCAGCTTCTTTGCGGTGACGCTGCCGCAGATCAAGTCCAGCGTGGTCGCCGGCGGCATCTTCGCCTTCATCTCGGCGATGGACGAGACCATCGTCGCGCTGTTCATCTCCGGCGGGCAATATCAGCCCCTGACCAAGCGCATGTTCACCGCGCTCCGCGACGAGATCGATCCGACCATTGCCGCGATCTCGACACTGATGACGGCGGCTTCCTTCGTGCTGGTGCTGCTCGCAACTGGGCGACGCCGTAGGAATGCCTGACGTATCGCGAATATGGCATCAGAGCTAACGCATGGCGAAATGCCCGAGGCCAACGACTTCAGCAGCCTGTTGCTGGAGTAGGAATTACACCATCCGCAAATTTGCGGCTGCGGGGCATCGCTATCGAGGGACGTCCAGGTGCCGTACGTCCTGGCCGGCTTGCCGAGTCCAAAAGGATCGGACATCGCCAATCTGCACGTTCCGCTTGCAGGTTCGCAACCATCGAGTGACCGTTCCGCCCACAAAAGTGCAACCTGCCGCCAGAGCTCCTCTTGCGAAAATTCCGCCGAATCTACGATCGCGAGGAAACCATTGATCCCGCTGGTGGGCCCGGCAGGACTCGAACCTGCAACCAGACCGTTATGAGCGGCGGGATAGCGATTGGCTTCGTTGATTTTGCTGACCTTTTGTTTGAATCTGATCGCGCTCGTTGTGCTTCGGCTGGGTCGTTTCTGGTGCGAAACTGGTGCGGTGACGCCTGCTTAAGCGAATCACATCTTTGGCTGCCGCGCTAGCCTCGGCGCTCGACTTCGCCAAGTCCACGCACAAATCGATGTGCTGACTGCCGCTTGTTGCTTCAGGTGCCCAACTCAAGTGGTGGCGGCCTTTGCCAATGTATCCGGCTATTTGGTCAGCGGTCCATTTCTTTTGAAGCCGCGCTTCCCCAAATTCGTAGCCCAGACTTGTGCCATTGTCGAAGATCGGGGCCAAATCTAGGTCGACCTGCTCAGGCCGGATGCGGCTTACCAAAAAGCCCCAGTTCTGAGAGTGCCTATCAGTGTTGCCGATCAAGGCGTCGAAGGTCAATGTTTTGGCCCACCATTGGAGGGGTTCTTTCGCTCCGACGGTCGAGCACACGCGCACATTCATTTGCACGGAGTGCGGGCGGTCGGTGCCCGGGTCGAATGACTGGCCTCGTCTGATACGCTGAGGATATCCGTAAAAGAACTCAACTAGAACTCCCATCGTTCCGTCGGATGAATCTATTGCGGCGAATGCGCCCGGGACCTGCAACGACAGCGATTTAGCAATCTCGTACGCGATCACCTCTGACCATGTTTGTTGTTCACGCCAACCCTGCGCGATTTTGTACAGGTAACGATGGCCCGCAATGAGAAAGGGATGAGCGACCTCGGAGGGGCTGCTCAGCAATCGCTTCGGCTTTGAGTCAACCGGAAAGATCGGATTTTCCTCGTCTTTTCGCCAAGTCGCGACATCGACGATAGCGCCGGGGCTTTGCTGCGGACGCGAACCGCAAACGGTGGGCATGCTTCTTCCTTATCAAACCAATGAATGGCTTCCGGTCTCGCGCGGATTGAGCAATATACTGCAAGGTGTAACGGTGACGCGATTCGCGCTCCATTGTTCACTGACGTAAGCATTTGTCGAGGCCTTCATGAGCAAGCCCCTTACTTTAGGACTTTACCAAGCGTTGGCTGCCAAAACTGATCGCACCAGAGTACAGGGATCGAGTTTGGAGCTACCCCTTCTTGGCCTTTTTGGCGAAGTGGGGAGCCTCTTAAGTGAAGTCA
The DNA here is from genome assembly GCF_014198235.1 of Bradyrhizobium sp. ERR14. Taxonomy (NCBI): domain Bacteria; kingdom Pseudomonadati; phylum Pseudomonadota; class Alphaproteobacteria; order Hyphomicrobiales; family Nitrobacteraceae; genus Bradyrhizobium; species Bradyrhizobium sp. ERR14. Next base: position 99,152 of record NZ_JACIHD010000021.1, read on the forward strand.
AAAAGAAGCAGCGCGACACGCGTTCCTATCTTGGCTATGAGGCCAGCGTGTTGGAGGAAATGGGTGACGTGCTTTGGTACCTGGCCGTAATTGCGGACCGGGCTGGATTATCTCTCACGGAGATTGTTGGCGGCGATCGAACGGGAGGTGGCGCCCTCTTCGATGATGTCTCGTTTGCTAGCTTGCAGCCGCAGCGGGCCCTACCTCTATTGGCCCCGACCACTGCGTTCGAGAGAACTCTTATGCGTTTGGCGGGAAGGGCAGGGGCGATCGTTGGAACCTACGGAAACGTTCTTCCTGACGCGAGACCGGACGATCTGAAACGAGATTTGGCCTCACTTTTCTCAGAACTGTTAGAGGCGGCGAACGAAGCGGGGGTGACGCTCGATCATGCCGCCAGCAACAATCTCGAGAAAACTTTCGATAGGTGGCCGATCGACAGGAAGTATTCCGCGCTGTTCGATGAGGACTTTCCTCCAGAAGAACAATTGCCGCGAAATCTGACGGTCGAAATCTTCGAGAGAGTTCTTAATAAGGGGGAGGCTAAAGAGCGCCGGTATGTAATCCAGAGATGCAACCAGGTGCTGATCGGAGATCGTCTAACCGACAACGCTGCCGAGGAGGACGACTACCGTTTCCATGATGTGTTTCATTAGCCCTCGACGAAGACAGGATCGTTCGGGATTCCCTTGATGGCGCGGAGCGTCTCGCCGAGCGGGTCTTTCTTCCACGCGGGAAAACGGTCCCCCCGCGTTTCGGCATCGGCCTTCATCGCCTCAAGCGCCAGGGCGGCGGTCTGCCCGATATCGTAGGCGTCGCGCGTCATGTGCAGATCGTAAATGTGACGCACCAAGGTCGGATCACGCTCTTCCCGCAAGCCTGCAAGCTCGGAGCCCGCCCGCCACGTCAAGGCGACCAGTTTTTCGGCGGCGGTCTCAAGGACGGAGGAGCAGGCGATTTTTGGCAACTCCGCCGCGCGGCCATAAGCTTCCGCGACGAACGAGATCACGGGCTTCTCGACCGCATCGCGCCGCAACGGCCAGACCGACGTTTCGATTTGCACGTCGGGTCGCAAACCGTTTCCTTGGGCGAGGGCCTTATAGGGCAGTTGGTATTTGGTGTAGTGCCCCTTGCACATCGAGACCCGGTGCTTCTCGTTCTCGGGATCGAACTCGAACCCCGCCGCAAGTAGCGCATCGGTGATGTCCGTCCTGAATTTGCGCAGTGCGCCACGCGACGGATTAGTCTTGCAGACAATCTTGAGATCAACGTCTTCCGACATCCGCTTGGTGAGCTTGTAGGCACGGCTCAACGCGGTGCCGCCGCCGAAGACAAGGCGAAAGTCGCCGGGATCGACGGCGGCGATGGCCGCCAGCGCCCGAACCACGTACCAGTCTTTTTCGAAGAGCGCGGGGCCGGGCAGCTTGAAGTATTGAACTTCGAGCAGTTCCTCGATGGTGGGCTTACCGTTCAAGGACGAGCTCCGCGTTGCGATAACGAAGATGGCGCGAGAAGCGGCCTTTGACGCGGACGACGGGATTGACCGGTACCTGCGTGGAGCGGCCTTCGTTATAGGCGCGTTGTGCGTCGGTCGGCTCCCATTCGACGCCGAGCTTGTCGAGCGCCTGACGGGCTACGCCCAAAAACCCTTCCGGGCTGCTGAGCACGGGCTGGCCACTCAAGCTCGACTGGCGTGCGCGACCATACGCATTGGCTCCGCTCAGCTTCGTCCCTGCGCTCGGACAAATTCTATGACATTGCATGACGGAAAACGTGGGAATGTCTGGTGTTCGCCGATGGCCACGCTCGCCGCGTACGCAACACTTCCTATGTTTGCCACGAAACGACCGAGCGATCATTCGGCCTTCTATCTCTGCATTCTCTTATAGGCGCGGCCACACAAGGCGGCTTCTGAACGTGGGGATCGTGCCGGCGCGCGCGGCTCTTCAAGCCCGCTCGCTTCCGCGCCGAGGCTAAAGCCCCGGCTTGTGCAGCTCCGCGCCGCTGCGGCGGTGCGCCAAAGCGCAGCCTTTGAAGTCCCGCTCTATCGCTCCGGTCAGGTGACCCCACGAAGCCGCACGTCATGTGCGGCCTCACAACCTGAAAGGAGAATACCTTGAGCAAGAAACCCACAATGATTGCCTACACCGTCAAGGATCGCGGAAACGACAAGAAGCCGTTCTGGGTACGGGTCGGAGCGGCCTGGCCCCTCAAGGAGAAACCCGGCTTCTCAATCGAACTCGACGCTATGCCGGTCGATGGCCGGATCATCCTGATCGAACCGAACGCAGACGACGACTCTTCCGGCAAAGGAAGCAACGAGACCTAACGCAAAGTCGAACAACGATCCAATCAAGCCGCGCCGATGAAAGTCGGCGCGGCTTTTTTTGTGCTCGTGAGGATTCGGAGCATGCAGCAACACGGCGGAGTGCGCACTTCGTAGATGCAATGAGAGATGCGAGGCGGAACGCGTCGGAATGTCCCGGAAGCAAGCCCAGTTGCGGGTCAATTCGATTCAACGCGGTAGACGAAAATGATAAAACGGAAGAGCGTAGCGAGATGGGTTATCGCATGGCGATAACGTCTCGTGCGGAATCGGAATTCCGCTAAGGGACGCATGCGCTCAGCGAGAAAGCAATGGGGCGACCGCCAAAAGAAAACAAACGTGATCGACAGATCAGCATCCGGCTCACCGATCATGAGCTTGACGAGATCACAACACGCGCAGCCGCAGCCGCCGCCGGCACGACGCCGACGGAATTTGGCCGCGCGCGCATGCTGGCCAGCCGGACCGCCACCGTTCCGACGATCGCGGCAGCCGAGGCGATGCACCAAGATCGCCTGATTGAAATCCAGCTTCGGCGTCTCGGGAACCTCCTCAATCAATTGGTTCGCCACATGCACCAAACCGGCGAGATCCTTCCGGATGCCGTTTCCCTGTTGAAGGAGCTGCGGACGATTATTACCGGCCGAGGTGTGCCATGATCGTGCGGGCACATCCGAGCGGACGCAGTTTCAAATGGCTCGCCACGTATCTTCAGCATGATGTGAAGGCGCAGACGAGCGAACGCGACTCGTGGACTCATACCCTCAACTGCGCCCACGATGACATCGCCAGCGCCATCGATGAAATGCTGCATACCTATCGCGACCGTGATCTCTTGCGGAAGGAAGCGGGCGTCCGGCCAGGCGGCGCCACGATCGACAGGCCGGTCAAGCATATCAGCCTGTCATGGGACCCGTCCGAAAGGCCCAGCCAGGACGAAATGATCGCGGCTGCGCAATCCTTTCTACAGGCGGAGGGTTGGGGAAACCATCAGTGCGCGCTTTCGCGCATTCAGACAAGCGGCATCGGCATGTTCATCTCATGATCAACATGGTGGACCCGGAGCGTGGCACACGGCTCAAGGATCACCGCGAGTTCCGAAAAGCCCAGGCTTGGGCCCACGACTACGAGAAGTCGCGGGGGCGGATATTTTGCGCGGAACGCGAGAAGCCCATTAAAGAGCGTGAACCGTCGCCGCCGCGGAATGTGTGGGAACAGCTCCGCGCCTTGCAGGATATCTCTGCGTACCCTGAGCCCGCGGCGGAAGGCCCGCGTCCCATCGATTACAACCAGCCGAGAAAAGATCGGCAGCGTGAAGAATGGCGCGTGTTGAAGGAGCGGCAGAAGGCCGAGCGCATGGCCTTCTTCGAGCATGGCTGCATGGCCTATCGGATGCTTCGGCAGGAGGTGTACCGGGAAGTTCGGGCCACTTACCGGAAGGAATGGGCCACCTATTACCGCAACATGAAGCATGGCGCTTCGAAGGAGCATCTCAAAGCGATGCGCACTGGGCTTCTTGCGCGGCAGTCGGCAACTTTGCAGGAGAAATGCCGTGCGGCTGCGTTGGGACTCCGCGCCGATCGTGACACCTATTATAAGGACGTGCTGACCCGTCAAAAGTCTCTCCGAGCCGAATTGGCGGAACGGCAATCAGCGGGGCTGACCTCTCCAGAGCTGCTTTTGGACCAGAAGCACCGCTCTCCGCCTTCCATTGCACCTACGCCTCGGACCCGAGAGGTTGCTTCCGGACCGCGCTGGACGCAACGTGCTGGCCTCGCGCCTCAGCAACAGTCGGCACGTCGATGGCTCGACTTTGCGCGGGACCGGGTCGCACGCACGCGCAAGAAAGACCAGCCGACCAATATCCTCGAACGGGAGCGCGAGCGTCTGCGAACCCAGAGGGCAGACAGAGGCAAGCGGTCTGAAAGAGGAGTCGAGCCGACGGGCGGCGGACCGGAATTATGAAGGGGCAGCGGCAGCAGCGAATTCCGCCGGTGTCCCGAAAGAGACAGAAGTTCGCTACGGGAATTGCCGGCGGTCATGCCCGCGCGCGCCAGCCTCTTGAACTGGTACGCCGCACGGATTGCAAGCGCCTGGACTTGCTCACGACCGGAGGACCAGGCGGCGCAGATCGCAGCGCTCGAACTGGAGCAGCATGCCGCTTTGAGAACGTTGTCGAGTGAATGGATGGCTCGTCGGAAGGAAGCGTTTGGCCGCGCGAAGAGTGAAGTCGTTCAAGCCGGCCGCAAGAAGGGTCCGGCAGGTCGTCCGCCCTTTCGCCGTGGCGGAAAGACAGGGCGATACCGGCCTCAGCTCTGATACGGCTGTTTGCGTCCAGCTCATGTTGACGGGAATCGCGATTGCGGTAAGATCTCGCAGGCCTCAAGCACAGGCCAGTGTGCCCACCGCTCGCGAAGCTTCGCAGTGCTTTCGAATCTTCGTCATGGCCGTTCCCGAATGGGCGGGCTGATTGGCAGTGGGCACCTAGTCAGATCCGTGTACCATAGGAATGGATCATGACTATCCGCAATGAACTCGACACGCTACGCAGTTTCGCAAAGCGCCTCGCGCGTAAGCATCGAATTCCTCATCACAATGCGTTGGACATCATAGCCATGCAATATGGGCATCCGCACTGGACCGCCCTCATGAAGGCATGGAGTAAGGGATGGTGTCCCGCGCCTCATGAGCTCATCGACATCAATGAAGCCGAGGCTACGGAATCCATGGAAAGGGGCATGGGCTTCGTCAGGACAACCGACGGCGCAAGCGCGGGTGTGCCGTACACTCTGCAGATTGGCTTCGATGACGTTCTTATCGGCGAAAACGGCTGGCCTATCCATCTCGGCCACGCGCCGTCCGAGGAGCCAAAAGTTGAGACGTACTCCAAGCCCAACCCTCTCGACGACAACGCCTTCTTATCAGAAGTGATGAGGATTGCGAACAAGGCTGCCGATGGAGTGCGCGAAGCAATCGTGAAGGATTGACCGTTTAGATCAACACATCCGGCTCAAGATGGTACAGTTGTGCATCCACTGTTTGGTGGCGTTTCAGGTGAATGGTACTGCCATCACTGTGACGCCAGTTCAACCGGGGGGCGGAGACGGCTGCCAATATGTGGCACTGCCCGAAATGCAGTGCGACCCCGCTCGATATGCATCCGGTAGCTTGGTGGAAATAGCCGGTCAGCCGAGAAAGCGTCAGGACGTGATGCACACGAGCGTCAATTAGGTCCGCCATTTGCATCCCCGGCCAGCGCCGGTGTGCCACCGGGGATGCGCTTGAAGAAGATTTCATCTAACAGCCGGCGGTGCCATACTCGTCCGAAAGACATTTCTGTTTCCTCGGGAGACGAGCCGCGCCGCCCAGCATAAACGCCGAGCAGCCAAGGCTCAGAAAATGTTGGCGGTGTCTGGGCCGGCAGCCCCTTGGTAGTAGTCAGTTCCTGTCCAAAATAAATGACAGGTGAGCCGGACATTCCGTGGCGCGTAGCCGCGTCGACAAAGAAAATTGGTAGATTGTTGTCGATTACGACGAGCGGCTCTGATGCAATCGAACCACGCTTCCAGATTGGAAGTGTGCCTTGCAGGGCCAAGCCTAGTGGAAACCCAAGGATGAAAACGTCAGCACCGACTTTCGCGTATCCGTATTCGTAAGTCTCGGCCTTTCCCTCTCGGTCAACGTTGACCAGGACAGAAGCACTAAAGGCAGCGATGCGATCTTTTTCTTCCTCGTAGCTCGGCATCCAATCATTGAGAAAGATCACCCCAATATCGACCTGTTGAGTCTTGCCTTCCTGGTTTCGGAACCCGTTATGTTGCCACCATGTGGGACATCCGTCTTTGATCACCGGAAGTTCGAGTTCTCGAAATCTTCCTCGTCCCTGCGTACGGTCTTGCTCAGTCCAATGGCATTTCAATCGGGTAGGAAAGCGACCGTGTTCATCTAACGGTTTCTCGGTGACGGCATGCCTGCCGGACAGGACGTGCCAATTGGTTACGAGCCCATGCGTCTGCCCAAATTGGTAGAAAAATCCCGTCGCTTTGGGCAAGGGAACATCATGCCAAAACGGCTCAATTCGAGTCACGCGCATCGAATTTTCGTTCACGCTCATTTCAAGCTGCCCTTCAGTGACCCGCTAACGACACATCCGAGAGACTGTTCGATAGTTTTTCAGCGTGCCGCTGTTACGGCATCGGACGGTGCCTGAGCGAAAAGAACGTCATCCTCATCGTTTAGCTTCTTTTCGGTTCTGGCTGCCAAGCCAGAATTACTGTTTTGGGATATAGTCTGAAGCTGAAGGCTCGGAAGAGCATCGACGAAGGCACGTAGCGGCGCCTCTTCGCCGCAGGCAGCAAAGACCCGAAAGCTCTCATTCCACTCCACGGCCAGCGACCAGACATCCTGGGTCAGGTGTTTGCGGATCACGAGCTTGAAATGCTCCTCCGCCGTGATCGCCAACACCCGGTGATCCCAGTGTCGCGTTTCCCGCATGAATGCCATCGCCAGATGGTTGCCCCAGTCGGGTTTCGAGACCGCGAGAATCTGCGCGAACATGCCTTTCCACCACCAACCGCGGTTCTGAGCGTGGTTGTAGGTGATGAAATAGAAGAACGCCTGAAAGTGCCGTCCGGCTAGTTCGAACACGCGTTCATCGGCCAGCCCTATGCAATCAAGTCGCGCTATGCTTACGCAGCAGGGCGTCTGAGTCACCAAGCCAATCGAGCTAAGATCCCAGAGACCTGGAGAGACGAATTCCCGGAGGAAAAGAACCTCTACCTCAACGATATCGAACCGTTCTGCAAAGACTGGAAGAAACATCGTCGCTTTAAGCTCCGGATCGAACCGATTGCTGGCAGCTCTTTTAAAGAAAAGTCAGATGATTTTCGGAATGTCTACAATCACGGATTTTCATCGCGGTTCTTGCTCGGAATGACGCGAACGGTCAGTAGGATCGAAGGGGACGGCAAGATCACGTACCGGTTCGGAGGCAATAGTCCGCTTGATCTGGTTGAGATCGCTGATTTGCTCGAGAAGGAACGCGATCAATGTTACCTTGCCTTCGATGCATTCCAAATGCTGGTCGAAGAGCAGATTGTTGCCATACGAGCTTATGAGGCGAGATCAGGCTTAACCGGGACTAGCACGTAGAGGCGCATCAGCCGGCCGAAGGCGACGTTTCCTGTGTGGGACTTGTGGCGCCGTCGGCCTCATCGGAGGAACATATCCTCGAAATGGTTGAAGGGCTTACGTGGAAAGCGGCTGCGACCGCCCCCTGAGACTTTCCGGCCAGGCATTGCTCTCGTGCTGCCTTGCACTCAATCGCAGTGAGTTTTGGCTTGCGGCCAAACCTGACGCCATTGCGGCGCGCGCGCTCGCGGCCCTCTCGCGGGCGGCGGATGATGTCGTCACGTGTCTTGCGGGCGATGTAGCCGACGAGGGCTGCCAGCACCTCGCCGAGTTCATGGGTGGTATCGGCCCAGGGCTCGGCCAAAGATTTGTAAGTCGCGCCCCGCGAGGTGATGTCAGCAAGCACGCTCAACATCCGGAATGGCCCCCCACGGGTCAGCCGGTCGAGCGCCGGAACGATGACCGTGTCGCCCCTGCGAAGGCGACGGAGCATTCCCGCCAGTTCGCGGCGATGATCGTTCATGCCGCTTTCTTTTTCGCAGAGGACGCGCTCGCAGCCTGCGGCCTCAAGCTGTGCGATCTGGATGTCCAGCTCCTGGCCTGACGTGCTCACGCGGGCATAACCGAAGATGGTCATTTCCGCCGCCCACCTCTTGCAAGACTCCTAAATTTTGCAAGTCCGTACACGTGCGAATCGGAGGCGGGGAGGGCGTCGCGGTTTTCTTGAGTCCGCACAACGGCTTGTGCAGTTGGTCCAAGAGCGCTTCGCGATTTCATCCAAGGCCTATTCTGCCTTCGATCCCCTACATTCGTAAATCAGGATTTTTGCATAGAAACGGAAACCTTTTTTGTGAGGTTTTCCGATGATTTCTTTGCGTGATGCGGCACCGTTGAGGCTGCTGATACTGCTGCTCGGTGCCTTCGTCATGATCCCGGCCAGTCCAGTTCAGGCTGAACAGATCCTCCCCCCGGTGCGCATCGAGCAGGAAGCTTTCGCCTGCGTGGACATCAGCGTGGTGAAGCATCACGCGCAGTTGGTCCAGAACGGTCAGACCGAACAGCTCGACAAGCTGCACATGGTCTATCGGTTTGCGGAAGGCTGCGCCTTTCCGCGTCCCGGCCAGTACATGTTCTACGAGGGCTATGACGCCACTAGCAAAGGCGCCTTCGTGTGCCTGCGCCAGCGTCCGGGCTCGGATTGTCTCTGGATGAAGCGTACGGCGATCGGCGAGGTGCCGACCTATTTTCCCGGCCGACGGCTTGAGGAGACCAACAAGGGTATCCCGTGCACGGTGTGGGACCAGGTGGTGAAGAAGTCCCGCGACACCGACAAGGCCATCTACGCGCGCTTCAAGGGCAACCGGCCATCTGGCGACGGCAACGCCGCCAGCGAGATGGCCCAGGGCATGGTGACTGGCATGCTGGGCATGGTCAACGGTGGGCCGGACAGCCACAAGGCGCGGAGCCTAAACCTGTGTGAGTACTACCTGCTGTCCGCCCAACAAGAGGCGCGCAGGCTCTCGGCCTACGAGTGGTGCCCGCAGCTCGTCGCACCTGACAAGCTCGCTGCCGAACGGAGCGGCTATCGATCGGACATCGCCGAAATCGCCAACTCATGCCTGGGTAACAAGTGATGCGCGCGAAAAAATTGGCACTGATGCTGCCGACGTTGCTGCTGGCCGCTTGTCAGGAGACCGGTACGAATGAGCGGTTGCAGGCGGCCGCCGATGTGGTTGGAGCGGAGTACCGGCTGTCGTCGGAGATCATGCAAGCCACGTTCGAGAAGCACGACGTCAACACCCTTGTTGTGGCCAGCACCCGCGGCCCTGCGAAGCGGTACGAACTTCAGGAGCCGGAGCATTGTCAGTTCAGGTTCACGGTGGACGCCGGTACACGCAATGCCCAGACCACCACCGCCGACCTCGGCAAACTCAACCGGCTTGAGGTGCCGCCGACCATGTCGGGCAACTCCGGCATCGTCTACCTGGCCGGCAGTGAAGCGAACACCGTCGAGGTTCGATCGCGCTACGGCAATAACAAGAGCAACAAGGTCCGCCTCAACAACCTGCAGCCTGCGCAGATCGACGCGTTCCTGTCGAAGGTCGCGGAGTTTCAAGACAAGTTCTGCGGCGTGAAGGTTCAGTTGCCCGGCTAGGTGCGCGGGATTGGTTTGCTACAGGGACATGAATTTCCGTCTGGATCGGACGGACACGAGATCAGCCCGGCATGTCGCCGACGCTGATGAACAGGAGTAATGGAATGTCCATCTTCGGTACGCCCACCCACGGTGCATCCTTCGGAGAGGTTGCGACCGGCGGCTCGACTCCTACCCACTCCGCTTCCTTCGGCGAAATCGCCACCGGCGGTGCCGTGCAGGTCTCTGGCTCTACGTTCGGCCAGAAGGTTTCCGGCGCATCGACAGCGACGCATGCCGCGAGTTTTGGCGAGCGGGTGTGCGGCAATTCGGTGCCGACCTATTCGAAGGACTGATGAATAGTTACGGGTCGAGCGGCGTGCTAACGCCGCTCGCCTCCTACTCGACTGTTTAAAGCGTTTCTTCAGCGGCGACAAACCTGGCCTTACCTCTCAGGGAAAGAACGTTTTAATTGGTGCCTAGACGTCTTTGCGGCCAAATCTATCTCTGTCCTTCTGGGCTACAAAGCGTCCGGTGTCGACTCGCAGCCGTCGGCTGGTTCTTGGCGCGGGCGACACCGGCCCCTTCTCTGGGCCGGGCGGCGCACCGCGCAGCGCTGTGCGCGGAAGAAAGGATTTATAAGGATAAAGGATAGCGTCAAAAATCTCTTTTGGTCCGAGTACATAATCCTGAAGCGGGTGGTGTATGCGTCAGCGAAAGGTGGTGTATATGTCAGCGGCGGGTGGTGTATAGGTCAGCGACCGGTGGTGTATGTGTCAGCGGCGGGTGGTGTATAGGTCAGCGACCGGTGGTGTATGTGTCAGCGGGAGGTGGTGTATAAGTCAGTCCGGGTGGCGTATGCGTCAGCAGCTACCGCATCAGCAAGGTGGTGTATGCGTCAGTGCGTCGCGTCGGTGACCAGCACTGGGCGCCAAGCCTGCAACGAGCGGTCTTCACCTTTTCCGATCAACTGAATGCGATACTCCAGCAGTTGACCACCGCAAGCATCGATCGCCTTCTTGAGATCGCGATTGAAGTACTTCTGTTCGGCACGCGTTTGAAAGCGTTGTGCCAGCTCGCTGAGCGACAGGGTAAAGGGCTTGCCGTCCTTTGGCACCTTCAGGGAAAGCAGCCGGTAGAGCGCTCGGTGCATCGGCTGAGCCAGGATGAGGTAATCGCGGCTGAAGGTGCGGAGCATCGGCACCGCCCGTTCAACAATCCCTTGATAGATCCAGTCCGGAATTTCGATGGCGACGCGGGCCGCCTTCCCTTCGATCGTCTGGGCCAGCACATCGACGCGGCCAGTCAAATGGAAGATGCCGCCGCGGTACTTTGACTTCTTTTTCGAATCGATGCTGACCGTGGTGCTGGCGAGGCAGCGGAGGCCATCGACCACGTCCGCGCTGGCATGACCGCCCCATTTTGCCCGTTTGAACTTGACCACCTCACTGATGCTGACTTCGAAGGTGCGCAGCGGCATCGCGGGCGGTTTGACTTCAAGCCCCGCTTTTCGATCGGCCTCATAGCGTTCGACAGCGGCCTTGTACTGGTTGGCCATGTCGGCCAGCCAGCTCTGCATCATCAGAACGAGGTCATAGTCTTCGACCGTTGGTAGTTTCTCGCCTTCCGCTGCCTTCACCCGGAGCGTAAGGCCTTGCGGCGATGTGTAGACCAGCTCGCGCCGGGTTTCGTTGCGGCCGTTCAGGGTGAAGGGTGTCATCTCCATCAAATGCACATCGTCCTTCAAGGCCACTTCGGAAAGCTCGGGAATGAAAAAGTCGGGCTGGGCGTCGTCCGGAGCGACAGCGCGGAGAATCTTCTCGATCGGGGCAACCTCGGTCGCCTGCTCCTCACCGTCGACAACTACCGTGGCGCAAACGATGGGACGGCCAGCGATCTCAGTCGCTGCCGACTTCACCTCGTTGGAAAAATTTTGTGAAATGACGCGGGCCGCGAAAGTGGTCCCCGCGACGACTTTCACCTTGTCATCAGCCAGCTCGAAGCGCGCGCCCAGGAACCAGCTTGCAAACGCCTCCGCCCCGACCATCGTCCGGAGGCGTTGGGCGATTAACTGGCCGGGCGTGCTTGCCGATTCCACGACTAATCGTATTTACGAGTTTACGATCCAGCTGGGAATTCGATTTCCAGCAAGCGGCGGATCTCATCGGCCATCACCTTGCCCCGCTGGGCGCATGCGACCTTGATCCTGGCGTGCAGCTCGACGGGCACGTCGATGGTAAATCGCTTCATGGCCGGTGCCGGCTCGATGACTTCGACCCTTTTGAGGTGCGGTTCGACACCTTGTTCGACCCTTTGGCGTGGGCATTTTGAACGAGACAGCTTTATTACTCATGCGGCGGCTTTCTTCAGGTTGGTTTTGGAGAGGCTTGCCGCGAGACGTAAAATCTCCCTCGCCGCGTCACTCTCTGGATCGGCTTCAAGCACGGAAAGTCCACGTGCGGCGCTCTCGGCGTAAATGACACGCTGGGTGAGCGAGCGCTCGCAGATCGGTAGGTCAAAGTTGGCGAGTGCGCCCCCCACGTCACGGCCAATCGCCGTATTTGCGATTTTGCGATTAATCACAAAAACGGCTTCCAGACTTTGCTTGAATTGCTGGGCTTCCTTGATCAGCTGAACCGTATCGGCTGATGCCCAGACATCATAGGGCGAAGGCTGTACCGGAATGACGACCAGGTCGCTGGCCATGATCGCTGCGCGACCAAGCTCGCTGACGCGTGGTGAGCCGTCGATGATCACCATGTCGTAATCGCTGGCGATACTGGGCAGTTCCTTATGCAAGGTCGGCTTAGGCATGCCAACCACAGGAAAAAGTGGCTCCCCTTCCCTGGTGGATGACCAAGCCAGCGAGCTCCCTTGAGGGTCTGCATCAACCAGCAGGACGCGGTGGCCACTTCGGGCGTAGGCCGCCGCAAGGTTGATGGCGATCGTGGTCTTGCCCACGCCGCCCTTTTGATTCAGCACACCAATGATCATGACTGTCGCAATCGCTTATTTACAGATTTACGATTGCACGCTTTCACGTTCTTGTAGCGGACTCTGCCTATTGGATGTGCATCCACTTCGCAGAAATCGCAAATACGATTATGCGCATCCGCGATTTTGCAACGATGCGATTACCAGGAAATCTCAACGTCAAAGCCGGTAGCTTGCCGCCCGTCCTCGGTGGTCGCAACGCGGCTCTGCCATTCAGCAGCTAGCCCGTTCTGCTTGATCCATTCTTTGAACATCTCGGCGCCGTCTGTTTTTCTCAGGTCAATTCCGTCGGGGAGGGCGATGCGTGTGGCGCGGTGTCCCTTTTTCGCTTCATTGTGGAGGACCATCTTGATCTTGTCGGTGCGCAGATGCGCGGCCGCCAGGTTCTCCAGCGCCGTCTTGTAGGACTTTTCAAGCTCGGGGATGAGCTTCGACAGAGGGCTCTTCATCGTCCACGATTCTGCGCCTTCGCAAAGCGGCTGCCAAGATAGGTGTCAGTGACGGCCAATCGCCCGTGCCCAAGCTCGTTTGAAATCTGCATCCGCGCGCGGAAGTCCGCCGTTTTCTCGGCGCGGCTCATGCGCTCGTACGTGGCGCCGCCAGCTGCAGGGCAGGGGCGATCGGTCAGTGCCTGGTAGCGCCATTGCGCGTACCAGTGCCGGTGACCATGAAGATTGCGGATGCCGGCGCCCCAGGTCACACGCTCAACTTCCTTGCGGAAATCAATGTAGCGCTGATCTTGCGGGATGAGGGAGCCATCACCGCAAGCCTGGCGCAGCTCATCGAGCAACGCGCGCTGGCGTGGATGAACCACGGGGATCTCCCGTGCGCGGCCGCCCTTGCACCAGCTTGATTGCATCGCCAACCGATCACCTTTGTCGGCCTGGCTCACCCGGAATTTCAAGCTTTCTTCGAGCCGCAGGCCGAAAGCCATTTGCAAACGCAATGCCAGCTGCATGCGGTAGGGCAGGGTGGCGAGCCTCTCAATCGGTGTGACGTGAGCCCGGTTACCGTTGAAGGCGGTGCGTTTCTCGATGCCGACGCTCTGGTTATCGCGCGGCACCACGTTAGGCTTGCGGACCCTTCCGGCCCACCAGCGCAGCCAGCCCATGCGGTTTTTCATCGTCCCAGCCGAGAGCCGCGATGTCTGCCAATGTCCAACCAGCGCGTCGACATGGCGCGGTTTCAACGACGACGCGGCCGGGAGCTTGAACCCAAGCCCGCGTAACTCGCGCGCCATGAGCTGCAGGCCCCGGTGCCGCTGGTTGCGCGTCACGTACGACCCTGCGCCATCGCTCAGGGCGATGGTCTTGAGATCATAGGCGAGCGCGTCCATCGTCGTTTATCTTCGTTAGTGTTGATGACCGCCGCGAAAGCCATGGCTTGTCGCGGCCCGCCTTGCTGGCGGATTGGTCGGTTCAATACGGCGAGCGACGCCGCATTGCCTCGTTTGGTCTGTGACCGGTACGCGACCGGGAATGCGGCCAGCTCCTTCCATGCTATGCGTCGGCATTGCCGAGTTGTTGCGTGTCCTTGTCGTTACTTGCCTCGTATCGGCGCGCGGCCGGCATTGCCCGTAGGGTTGCACTGGCGGCGGGATTGCCGGGAATCGTCCGGCTCGTTTGCGTCTTGTTGACATCATCTTTTCTCCATTGAAACGCTCGTGGCCTTGCGGCCGGGGATGGCTCTCATTGTCGTACGGCCTGGCGAATAACTTCTGGCACTCGTCGGCACTCGGCTTTTGCAGAGCCCGTGCCTAATCGGCACGATGTGCAGAATGATTGTGCAACTGCGGAGAGAAGTCGTCCGACAAACTTAGCGCATGACGCGTGGCGCGCGCCCTCACTACTGGTCTGTGACTGTAGTGAGGGCGCTGCAGCGCGAGTGCCGGCACGCCGGCATCGGGGAAGGGGCCTCCCCGAACCCTTCCCGTGGCCGCTTAGGGCTGCGCCATCCAGCGGCCAGCGGAGCGCATGCGCCGCGCTCCACAACTCACTGCGGCCAGGACACCCCGGCGCCCCGCGATCTACGCGACATAGAATCGTGAAATCGTGAATACGATTTGTCGTACTGCCGATGCTTGCCTGTTCGCACATCATCAAAAGCGCCTGATGGCTTTACGTCCTGCGTCATTGCGTCAGCATCGGCATACAGCGAACCGCTGGAAACATCCCTCGTTTGAAAAGGTAATCTCATGTCTGAGAGTAAAAGGCCGACGCACGACGCCTTCGCTGTGGCTGGGGCCGGCCGTAATTCTACATGGACGCGGATCGGCGCGGCTTGGCCGAACGAAGACGGCAAGGGCTTCAACATCGTGATCACCCCGGGCCTAGCCGTGTCAGGTAAGATCGTGCTGCGCGAACCGAAGCCCCAGGCCGATCAGGAGCCTGACTAGATGCGCGTTCTGTAGCCGAAGCAGCTGGCCTCGTGGACGCGTTTCGCGACCTTATCGACAGAACTTCTTGGCCGCATTGGCGTAAGGATGAATTCGTGCGGGCCGTTGAAGCACTGGCCGAGGCCCAACTTGTCACCGATGCCGGGCGATGCAAGGTTCCGCGAGCGCTTTGCCGCGGCCTTCATCCTGTTTGCGAAGTGCTAAGGCTCTCCCACGGGAGAGCCTTTCCTAAAGGGAAGACTGCTTCCAAGCGGTCCCAAGACTTTATTGCTGCGGCTTCAGCAAGTCGACGCCGCCATCGCTATAATTCCTACGCCGATTCGCTTGCCGCGAAACTGGGATACCGACGAGTCAATTGGAATCTGCGCGTTTTGCCTCGTTTGTTTCTTCGGTGCGACGCCTTGAGGTGCTTGCGGCTGTCACCGGCGCTCACCATGTCTTGCCGAATTTCTTGTGGGGCGATTGCAATGCCATTGCCGACCGACAACCCGTTCAATGCCCTATTAAGCCCGAATGCGGCTCCGTCTCCGTATTCAAAGCTTGGGAGCCTCTTTGGCTCGGATCTCAATGGCCCGCTTGGCTCCGCGCTCAATGGTCCCTTTGGCCTGCCGGTGCCAACCAGCAACGTCAACGCGTTATCGTCATTGGTCGCGCCGCCCGCCATTCCGCCGCACCTCTGGTTCTATGTCATCCGCCGATTCCAGGCCATCTTGAACAACATCGCGATCACTGATGCGCAGCGGGAGGATGGTGAGAAGAAACATGCCGGAGTTCGGTCTGCGCTGAACCGCCACTATTGGAATGTTGCTTCGGACACCGCAAACAGCTTGCTTATCGGTTCTTGGGGCAAGGATACCCGCGTCCGACCCTCGCGCGACGTTGATATTCTCTTTCTGCTGCCTCCCAGCGTTTACCATCAATATCAGGCGCGCACCGGTAATCGCCAGTCCGCCTTGCTGCAGGATGTAAAGGAAATCCTGCGCACGACCTACACTCAGACTGCTACCTTGCGCGCCGACGGGCAGGTTGTCCTCTTGCCATTCAATACGATGCCGGTCGAGGTCGCCATTGGGTTCCGTTGCACCGATGGCAGCATCATCTACTGCGACACTAATGACGGCGGCAGCTACAAGACCTCGACGGCCGAAGCCGAGGTCACTGACCTGCGTACCGCTGATCTGACCTGCAATGCTAATGTCCTGCCGCTGGCCAGGTTGATGAAGCAGTGGCAGCGCGAGTGCAACGTGCCGCTGAAATCATTCCAGATCGAGCGGCTAGCGGTTGAATTTCTCCGTGGTTGGAATTACCGCCACCATTCGCTGTTCTACTATGACTAGATGGTGCGCGACTTCCTCGGTTTTATCGTCGGCCGCGCCAACACTACGTTGTTCATGCCCGGTACCTTCGAGGCGGTGCCTCTAGGCGATGCGTGGCTGAGCCGGGCGCAGACCGCCTACAAGAACGCTGTCAGCGCCTCGGACAACGAGGCAGAAGATTTTCGGCGCCGCAGCGCCAGTGCTGGTGCCATGACCGACGCTACACAGGCCCTGGTTGATGAATGTCGACGCCAGGAGGAGAACTGCTCTTACACAGCGACCAGCTTCATCATATGGCTACGTTGGCTCCGGTGGATGAGAACGTTCTGCCTTGCTGCACCTGTGGTCTTCGGCGCACTAGCGACCTGGAAGGTGCTTGAGCAATCGTCGGTCTGGGCCGCGGTCTTTACGCTGTTGGCTACTGTAATACCGCCGACCTATCGGGGCTCCCGTCTCGACGACGCCATCAAAGACTACGAGACGATGTCGGGCGAATTCACGAACATCAGGGATCGCTTCCGTCAGGCGGCGCTTGTGCATTCTCAGAAGCCATACCCCGAATTCGAAGCTCTCGCCAATCAGTTGATCAACCGCCTTGAGAAGGCGCGGGCACGCAGCCTCGCGCCACCGCAGTGGTGCTTCAAACTGGCGCAGAAACAAATTCAAGCAGGGCATTACGCTCACGACTTCGATCAGCGTCAGCAAGAGGATGATACATAGGAGCCTGAGCGTGCCGAAGTCGGCCGGGCTTTAGGCTGCGCCCGGAGCCGTGTCGTCTCCGCCCATGCGGGTCACAATCCCTCACGCTGAAGCGCTGTTGAACTCCTCGCCGGGGGCACTCGGTCAAGCATCTGCCTTCGGCACCGCTAGCACTGATGCGTGCGCCGGGTGCCGCTCTTAACCGGTCTCGTCGCCGCACTCGGTCACGCATTTGCCTACGGCATCGCTATCACTAATGCGCGCGCCGGGTGCATTTCTCTTAGCTCCGCTTTGCTCCGCTGTACAGAAACTCACAGCCACCCTGTCCCGACCGCGTCAAGGCCAAGCCCGTCAGGCGCTACGCGGCCTTGACCCGCTCATGCCAGGGCGGAGGAGGGCCTTCCATCGCGCTAAAGCGCACTCAGGTCGGTTGGCACCTCACCGAATTTTCCGATCAGCTTGGCGTCGCTGAAATCGCCGGTGGCCGGATCACCCGTTCGCGAGAACGCGACAGCGCCGATATGCCCAGGCTTTCGCGACAGCGCCTCGGCCCGCATGACCGCCGCATTGGGATTGAAGCACTCGGTTGGCTCGCCAGCCGCCATGCCGTCGTCAGCGGCGACAAACGGCAACGCGACGTAATAGGTGACTTCCGACATCTCCTTCTCCTAGCCATTGTAGGGATGAAACCGACCGCGCGCGTACGCGTGAGACACCGATTTCATCAATTCGGCCACCTCGGTTTCCAGATACTGGTTTGCCACGATCAACGCCTTGATGGTTGCGCGCACGTCACCGCCGCACGCGGCAAGCGCCTGATCGACAGACGCCTCAAGCGGGTCCTCGTCGCCTTGCGGAATGGGCGTGGGACTTCGAGACATCGGCCATTCCGCGTCCGGTGAGAATGGCAAATTGTTCTCATTTTGTTCTTTTGGAGTCAAGCGGCTCCGGCGGCCTGGAGCGGCAATCTTTTCCGCGCCTTTAAACCGCGGCGCTCGGTAGCGTACCGGTAGGGAACGCTGCCAGGTGCTAGGTTCTTAAGCTACAGTTCGATAACCGTGTTTTGTTGAGTAGCGTGATGGTCAAGCGTGCCAAGCCCCGAGCTCGTACCGCTCCAGTGGAGATGCCGGGATTCATCAAGCCGCAGCTCGCCACCTTGAAGGGCAAGCCTCCCTCGGGAGTGCAGTGGCTCCACGAAATCAAATACGATGGCTACCGCGTTCAATTGCACATCAATGGCGAAAGCCGGAAAGCCTTCACCCGCAACGGCCACAACTGGATCAGACGTTTTTCAGTTATTGCGGGGGCCTTCGACATCCCTGGCCAAGCCATCATCGACGGCGAAGTGGTGGTTATCCACGAGGGCCGGACCAACTTCTCGGAATTGCAGGCCGAACTCGCTGGCGGCCGCCAGGACCGTTTATTGTTCTATGCCTTCGACCTCCTCTGGCTCGACGGCAAAGACCTGCGCAGTACGCCGCAGCTTGCGCGCAAAGACGTGTTGAAGGAGCTGTTTGATGCCCACGGCATCGAGGCCCCGGCGCTGTACAGCGAACATCTGACGGGAAACGGCGGCGACATGTTCGAGGCCGCTGCCAAGCTCGATTACGAGGCATCGTTTCCAAGCGTGCTGACGCTCCTTACCGGTCGGAGCGCACGGAAGCCTGGCTCAAGATCAAGACAGTCCAGCGGGTAAATTCCCCGTCGTCGGGTTCGTAAAAGATCCATCGGGTGTCGCCGCTCTCTACCTCGGCAAGAAGGAAGGCAAAGACCTGGTCTACATGGGCAAGGTCGGAACGGGCTGGAGCCGGACAATCTCGGCGCAGCTCCGCAAGACTCTCGATACCGTGGTAAGCCCAAAGCAGAAGCTCACAAAGGTCATCAAGAAACCCAAGGCGACGTGGGTTGAGCCGAAGTTTTTTGCCGAAGTCGAGTACCGGGACATCACCTCCGAAGGCCTTCTGAGAGCCAGCTCATTCAAGGGGTTGGGAACAAAACCAACATAAATTAATTTGCTTTTCCGAAGTCGGGTAAAGCAATGACGCGTTACTTTTTTCAGATCACAAACGGTGCTCCTCATGACGATGATGTCGGGGAGGAATTGCAAGATGATCACGCAGCTTGGGTGTGCGCCAAGCGTTTGGCGCGCGACATCGAGGACTCACTTCATCCGAACGGGAATTGGCAGGTTGAAGTCCACGACGCCTCCGGGCCTGTCTGCGTGCTGCGCATTCAGAGCAAGATGCTTAGATAAATGAGTAAATTACTCATGCGCGAACGAATCTCGCTATTCTAACCTTTGTTGTATCGGCTACCGATATTTGGGCTTACTATTTCACTATCACCGCGCGGCCTTCGGCAAAGATCGGTGATGAGATCGCCCATCACAGCGCTCCCGCCTTCCTCAAATGGAAAGGAGCAGCGTATGCAGAAGCGACGCCGTTTCAAGCAAGAGCTCAGCCTTCAAGAACGTCTGAATATCTGGGCCAAAGAGGTCTACGATCAGGCTTCAAAACTTCCACCTGGCCCCGAAAGGGATGCGCTTCTGACGAAGGCGAGACAGGCCGACGTCGCCAGCCATTTGGATGATTGGGCTCAGTCGCCGGGCTTGCAGCCTTCCACCTAGGGAACTGGTGCTTCGGATTTGCGTTATCAGGTATCGGACGGTGAGGGCGGATGTAACCCCACCGAAAGGCCCCCTCGGGGGCCTTTGCCGTTTTAAGGAACGCTCGTCGTTACCCGTCGTTGGCGATGTATGGGAATGTATATTGCGGTACTTATAAGCTGTTTCCTGATCGTCGCCCTCGCCAGCTTTGCTTCGCTAAGCGAATGGTAGATCCGGATTGCCCGCTCTGCGGAGGTCTCGGCTGGGTTTGCGAAAACCATCCAGACCGGCCATGGAGCGAAGAGGGCTGCCAATGTGGGCCGCCCATGAAGTGCGAGTGCAATAGCGACGACGACCCGCCCGTCATCCTCGATATCAACGTGCAGAAGCACTAGCGCTCTTTACGAACGCCCTTAAACTTCTTCGCGCTCTTCTTGACGGCCATGAACTCGCCACTTGTCTTGTTGCGCTTGGTCGAGGTCTTTGTCAGGGGATTATTTAGCTGGGTACGGTTCTCCACAGCACCTTTGCGGGCATTGTCGCCGGTCGGTTTGTTGACTGCCATTGGTGCCTCCAAAAACACATAAGCCGCGAATCGGGGCAGTGGTTCCGATTAGGAACGTCAGCCTGCATTATGGATTGAAGACGTGGCGGTCACCGTGCTCGCGGGAGGGCCGTCAGCGCGCGGTATACCTGCGGCGTATGGAGCAGGGCCCGCGCGCTCATTTTTAGCCTTCCTGCTTCGGAACGGCGTCGGCATTGAGCGAGAGCTTGACTACGTCACCCTCGACCGAGCCAACCAGCTTCTTGTCGATGTAGTGGTGATGATCCTTGTGACCTTCCGGGCTGTCCTTCTTGGTCAGCTTGATCCGATCGCTTTCAAGCTTGTCGACAGTGCCGACCTGGACGCCATCCTTACCAACAATTTTCATGTGTTCTTTGATTTCAGACATGTGCTCCTCCGGGGTTGCACAGGCCGGGAATGGGTTAGTTGTCAGCGCGTACCGATGCGTTGATGTCGCAGGCAGAAACCGGAAAAATGCTCCGCGTCCAACATCCCCATTGCGTCCGGTTGTCACCCGGCCTGTGCATTGGACAACTCATCGCCATTGGCGTGGTTGCTAAAAAGCCCGAATGGGTTCGGGGCTCGTTCTAGTGCTGCCGGACGGAGGCGCCTTAATCTCTGCAAAGCTTCAGATCGGTTGTTACTTCGCGCGCGTCACACACCTGCTGTCAAACCAGACAGCCGACGATACAACTCAGCAGCTTACACTTATTGTCTATCCATGCGCTCCGTGTTGCTCGGGTTGATGCTGGCCTCAGTGGCTGGCGCTGCCGTGGCCCAGGACTGGGGCAACATGGCCACGATCTCGTCGACGCTCGGCAACAACACCAACCGCCTCTGTATAGGCGACCATTCGCGCCCGGGGGACCTTGGCTGTCCGAGCTGGGCGCCGAGCCTGACGGCGGCAGGTAGCCTATTCGTCAGCGGCAGCGTGACAGCCGCCCAATTCGTTGGTGATGGCTCGGGCCTGACCAATGTCGGGGCCGCCAGCACCGATCGCATCACCAGCGGCACCACCAGCATGCTGGCTATCTCTAACACTGGCTACATCAGCCTTACCCAAGCTGGCACTAACACTGGCTGGTTTGATCCGACACGTGGGCTGGTGACGATTGGCGTCAGCAGCACCGGGCCGATCAGCGGGACAAACTATTACTCCTCCGGCAGCGGTGGATACACGGCCGTCGCCGGCAACTACAATGTAGGCACAGGTAAAGGCATAAGCTGGTACAACATCAACAACACCTCCATTTTTGGCAATCCGACCGATTTGACGTTGAGCGGCGCCCAGAATATGGCGTTTAAAACCGAAGCCATGCGCATCGTCAGCAGCGGCTACGTTGGCATCGGCACCGTTACGCCACAAGCGACGCTGGATGTCGTCGGCACAGTCCGCTCCACCGGTGGCGGAGGAAGCTATATCAATATGGCGGCTGCTGGGAGCAATGGCGAGGTGCTGGTAAGCAGCAGCAGCCCTTACCTCTCTCTGTTCAGCACCAGCAACAACGGCACCGCGCTTCGCTTCGGGGCGGCCGGATTCTATGGTTTTGCATTGGGGCAGCCTTCCGGCACGCAAGACCTCGCCCTTTCTTCCGGCTCGATGCCCAGCAGCACCAATAGCTATCTGTACGTCAACCGCACCAGCGGCAACATCGGCATCGGCAGCAGCGTCCCTAGCGCGACGCTCTACGTCAGCGGCACCAGTTGGATTGGCAGCACATCGTCAAGCTATCTGCAGGGTGATGCTCACTTCGGTCACTCGTCATCCTTCGCCTATTCACCTAACCTGAGTATCCAGACCATGGGTAACTCATGGGCGACCACGAACTTCCAGGCGGACTTGGGGCAAGGCCAATTCTTCTTCACCCGCAGTTCCGGAGGCAATGCGGTACCTATCATGCAAATCCGCTCTGCCGATTACCTGGGAACGACCTTCAGCCTCTTCACTACTAGCTCTACAGTGACCAGCGGTACGGTGATCGGCGGCATTACAAACCCCTACGTCGCCCTTAATCAGTCCGGCACCAGTTACATCAGCACCACCGGCATGCTCGTCGGGCCCATGGCTTATCTGCGCCCGGCCGCAACCGCGCTTGAAGTAAACGGCACCGTCAGCGCCACCAACCTGGTCGTGAATGGCGTCAGCATCACCGGGGCTTCGACGGCCGACCGGATCGTCAGCGGCAGTATCAATGCGGTTGCCGATGTATCGACTGGAGCCGTGCGGGTAAGCGGCACCCTCGCGCTGAACAACACCGGCAATGAGCCCTGCGATGCCGCACACTACTACACGTTCCGGGCCAATCCCGTCACCCAGCAACTAGAAATGTGCCGGCCGTAGCGGGTCGAGCCGTTGGCTTAGTGAGGGCCCGCATCTTTCCGCTGGTCAATTGTTCTGGCGCGATAGATCATAGTTGCTGACGGTAGGTGGTGTAGACCGATGAAATTCGCTCTCGTAGATGGCCGGCGCGTTGAAGCATTGCCGACAGGCATTGAATCCTGCCCGAGGTGCGAAAGCCTAGTCATAGCCAAATGCGGCGCGCACAGGATCTCTCATTGGGCGCACAAAAGGCGATCCGGAATTGCGATTCCTGGACAGAGAAAGAGACCGAGTGGCATCGTGCCTGGAAGAACAGATTCCCTGCTGATTGGCAGGAAGTTATCCAGCAAGACGAGCAATCGGCGGAGAGACATATCGCCGACGTGCGGACGCAACACGGCCTGGTGATTGAATTCCAACATTCCCATCTCAATCCGTTTGAACGCACCGCGCGCGAGCGCTTCTACGGAAACATGGTCTGGGTGGTCGATGGCACCCGCTTGCAGCGGGATTATCCACGCTTTCTGAAGAACAAGGCCAACCTGCGGGCAACTGACTATCGCGGGTACTATCTTCTCGACTTCCCGGATGAGTGTTTTTCCGCGCTGTGGCTCGACTGCGCAGCCCCCGTGATCTTCGATTTCCGAGGAACCGGCGAAGGCTTAGGTCAAGATATCATCAGAGACGCATTGTGGTGCCTACTTCCGGGGCGCGCCGGAAGATATGCGGTGGTCGTTGAACTGTCGCGCAACTACTTCATGCACGCGACTTCCAACCAGGCCCAGTTGCTGCCTGCACAGGATATCGTGGCCGGTTTCGCTCAACGCCTGCAAGCATCACACGCAGCGCAGGAGCGGAGATATCAAGCCTCCTTTTTCATGCCTGGACGCGCCTTTGCGCGACGGCGATCTTGGCGCCTTTGATCAGGTTGTACGGGTAGCCAGAGCTCGCTAGGGGACGCTGCCGAGGCATCAGCGCCACCTCAAACTTAAATACAGGATGAAGGCGAGCGTCACGATCGCAAGCGCATAGATAGCGGTCTCACCGTTCGCGCTGGCAGAAAGGCCAAATAGCTGAATTTGCAGGTTTTGGGCAGAGGGCATCGGAAGTCCTTTGCCGGGCGCGAGAGATCGCCCGGCGTTGTTGCGCCTTGGGCGATCTCTGATTGCGCAACCTCTACCGCCGCGCTCGGGCATCCGCCTGCATCAGAAACCGTATGTCAGCTTTTCCGCTCGAAGCTTCCGTTCGGGAGTTGCAATAACTCGCCTTGGCGAAGGCCTACGGACTGGCCTCTCCCCTCCACGGGGTGCTTTGTGTTGCGGGTAGAGCGCAGCAGGAAAGCAACCACTAGAATAGTGCGACGGCCGCGATTCGCAAGGGGATGCCGCCGGTCCTGGCACCCCCCGCTATCGGACTAGCGGCAATTTGGAAGCTTATTGAATTGTGGAGGGCCGCTGTGGCCACTCAGTATGAAGAAGCGAAAAGGTTGCTGCCAATCGTCGCCGCGGCGGCAAGGTCTGGTCAGCATCTCACCTACCAAATAGCTGTGATCTTCCCCCAAAAAAATGGACAGGGTTAAGCTGCTTCTAGCTCCATCTCGATCGGACTGAGATATCCAATGGCCGAGTGGCGACGCGTTCGA
>NZ_JACIHD010000022.1:0-122739 GCF_014198235.1 Bradyrhizobium sp. ERR14
CTCGCACCTTCGCAAGGACTTGACCGTAGCAACGACGGCCAGGACCACACGGTTTTGCCGTACGCGCGGCCCGCCATTTCGCCGCAGTTTTCCCGGGCCCCGTCGACGAAGCCGGAAACTTACAGACGAGACGAAGCCTGGCAGCGCCGTCGTCCGCACGAAGCCTCGGGCTCACAGGGACTACCCGCCCTGCCCGCGCCTCTCGTGCCGACGCTGCCGCGTCCACCGCAGACCCGGCTCGCGACAGTGACGACCACATAGTCGCCCCTCTTGGGTGAGCCGGGATGGGCGACACATACGCCGAAACCGAATTTCGGTAAAGTGGAATATTTTTAGCGAAGCGGATTGACAGAGAGCGACACAGGTACCGTCCCGTAGCCCGGATGGAGCGCCAGCGTAATCCGGGACGGTGCGAAATGCGGGCGAGCGGCCCCGGATTGCGCTTCGCTCCATCCGGGCTACACGCAGACAGTCTGCACCGGTTCCAACGATCGAACGCAACGATCGAAGCGCGGCACCTCATGCGCACCACAGACATAAAGTCGCGACAATCGTCGGGCTTGTCGATCGCCCTGCCCCGCTTTCCCGGAGTTTCCATGTCTTCCGCCGACCGGCCTTCGACCCGCCTTGCGACCCGGCTTGCCTTCCTCGTTGCGGGTTTCGGCATCTCGTGCTGGGCGCCGCTGGTGCCGTTCGCGAAGACGCGGCTCGGCGTCGATGATGGCGTCCTCGGACTGCTACTGCTCAGCCTCGGCATCGGCTCGGTCATCGCGATGCTGGTGACTGGGATCGTGAGCGCGCGCTACGGCAGCAGGCCGATCATCATCGCGGGCGGGTTCGGTCTGGCGCTGGTTCTGCCCCTGCTCGCGATTGCGGCTACGCCCGCAACGCTGGCGCTGGCGCTTTTCGCATTCGGCGCCGCGCTCGGCTCGATCGACGTCGCCATGAACATCCACGCCGTGGAGGTGGAGCGCGCCGCGCACCGCCCGCTGATGTCCGGCTTCCACGCCCTGTTCAGCATCGGGGGCTTTGCCGGATCCGCGCTGATGACGGCGTTGCTCTCGCTGCAATTCGGAACGCTCGCCTGCACGCTGATCTGCTCCGTCCTGATGCTGATCGCGATGGTCGCGACCTCGCCGCGCCTGCTTCGCTCCGTGCAGGTGCAGGAGGGCCCGCTGTTCGTGCTGCCGCACGGATCGGTGCTGCTGCTCGCGCTGCTCGGCGCCATCACCTTCCTGGTCGAAGGTGCGATGCTGGATTGGGGCGCGCTGCTCGTCATCGGCGCAGGTCTGGTCACCGAGGCGCAAGGCGGCGCCGGCTACATCGTGTTCTCGATCGCGATGACTGCGGGCCGGCTCGGCGGCGACGCCGTCGTTGCGCGCATCGGCGATCGCGCGACATTGCTCTGGGGCAGCCTCATCGCGATCGCCGGTTTCGTGGTCCTGTTGACGGCGCCCATTGCGGCGGTCGCCATCGGCGGATTCCTGCTGATCGGGCTCGGCGCGTCGAATCTGGTGCCGGTGCTGTTCCGCCGGGCGGCGCGGCAAACGGTGATGCCCACCGGCCTTGCGGTCGCGGCGATCACGACCGCGGGCTACGCAGGGATTCTCATCGGGCCCGCCGGCGTCGGCTTCGTCGCACGTTTTGCCGGGTTGCCCTTGGCGTTCTGGCTGCTGGCTGCGCTGATGGGTCTGGTCACGCTATCGGCGCACATCGTCACGAAGGACCCGGGTAAGACCACGGCGACCTAACCCCTTCCATTTCCGGCATGATTCAGGCGGGGCCGAAGCCGACCCACGCCATCTGCGCAGGTCTGCCAGTCATGCTGCTTTCGGCCAGTTTACTGGACGCCTCGTTCTGCTAGACCACAACAATACCTTTTGACTCCCGTTGCGGGGGGCAATGGCACGTGCCAGCTCACAATAACAACCAAGACTCGGCCATTTCATTCGGGCCATTTCGGCTGTTTCCCAAGTCCCGGCTCCTGGAGAAGGAAGGGGAGCCGCTTCATGTCGGCGGCCGCGCGCTCGATATTCTCATCCTGCTTGCCGAGCGCCCCGGAGAAGTCATCGACAAGAGAGAGCTGGTCAAGCGCATCTGGGCCGACGTGAATGTCGACGAGGGCAGCCTGCGCTTCCATGTCGCAGCGTTGCGCAAGGTGCTCGGCGATACCGGTAAATCGGCCCGTTATGTCCTCAATGTGCCCGGCCGCGGCTATTGTTTTGTCGCCCCGTTCGCCCAAACCGCCTCGCAGGTCGCGCCAGCCGCCGCCGAGATCATTCCTCCTCGCTCGCTGCCCACGCAGCTTGCGAAGATGGTCGGACGCGAGGAGGTCATCGAGAAGATTTCAAACGGCCTGACGCTCTATCGCTTCATGACCCTGGTCGGCCCGGGCGGCATCGGCAAAACGGCGGTCGCCGTCACGGTCGGGCATCGGCGCTCGGCGGATTTCGACGGCCGCGTCTTCTTCGTCGATTTCGGTCCGCTGCGGGATGCGAGCCATGTCCCGACCACCATCGCCTCCGTCCTCGGACTGACCGTCAGCGCGGAGGATCCGACGCCGGCCGTGCTGACATTTTTGAAGACCGGGCCGGCCCTGCTGATCTTCGACAGCTGCGAGCATGTGCTTGATACGCTGGCGCCTCTCGTCGAGCGCATCGTTCGCGAAGCGCCTCAGCTTCGTGTTCTCGCCACCAGCCGCGAGTCGTTCCGGAGCGAAGGCGAGCGGATATTCCGGCTGTTTCCGCTGGATTGTCCGCCCGAGCGCGAGGGCCTCGACGTCGCAGAGGTTCTTGCCTATCCCGCCGCCCAGCTCTTCGTCGAGCGCATCGCGCAGAGCTCCGGGCCGTTCCAGCTCAGCGCGGAAGAGGCGCCGCTTGTCGCCAGCATCTGCCGGCGGCTCGACGGCATTGCGCTGGCGATCGAGCTCGCGGCGGGCCGTGTCAATGCGTATGGCATCGCCGGCACCGCCTCCCTGCTCGACAGCCGCTTCTCGCTGCAATGGCGCGGACGGCGCACCGCCGTCCCGCGGCACCAGACGCTCGCCGCCGCCCTCGACTGGAGCTACGACCTCCTGTCTCCGGCGGAAAGCGCCACCTTGCGACGATTGTCGGTGTTCGCAGGGCCGTTCGCGCCGGAGGCGGCCGCCGCGGTCGCGTCGGGCGACGGCCTCAGCACCTCGGAGACGCTGGAGGCGATCGACAGCCTGGTCACCAAATCGCTGATCTCGCCATCCGGCTCGCGGGCGCTGCGCTATCGCCTGCTCGACACCACGCGCACCTACGCGCTCGGGAAACTGAACGAGCTCGGTGAAACCAGGCAGTTCGCGCGGCGTCATGCGGAGCATTTTCGCGATTTCTTCGAGCGCGCGGGGGCCGACACGTCGACGCCGCTGCCCGAATGGCTCAGCACCTATGGCGGCGAGCTCGACAATGTGCGCGCGGCGCTGGATTGGGCCTTCGCGCCCGACGGCGACACCAGGCTCGGCATTGCGCTGACGGCCGCCGCCGTCACCCTGTGGGTGCGTCTGTCGCTGTTCGCCGAATGCCGCGAGCGCAGCAGAACGGCACTGGCGGCGCTCGGAGACGACGGCGACAACGACCGCATCCGCATGCAGCTCCTGTCGGCACTCGGCTGGTCGCTGATGTACGGCGAGGGTCGCGCGCGCGAGGCGCGCCCGATCCTCGAGACGACGCTCGAGCTGGCTGAGAGCCTCGACGACAAGGACTTCCGGCTGCGCGCACTCTGGGGCCTGTGCATCGACCAGTTCAACAACGGGCAGTTCGGCAAGGCCCGCGGGCTCGCCGAGCGCTTTGCGAACGTGGCAGCGAATTCGCCCGACAGCACCGATCTCATGCTGGGCGACCGCCTGATGGCCGTCGCGCTGCATTATCTCGGGGACCAGAACGACGCGCGGCAGCGCATCGACCGGGTGAACGCCTCGCTGCATGTGCTGGTGGCGAAGCCGAAAATCTTCCCGCTCGATCTCAGGATATCGACGCAATATTTCCGGGCCCGCATCCTTTGGCTTCAGGGCCTCGCCGATCAGGCCCAGGCGCTCGCCGCTGAGAACATCGAGGAAGGCCGCGCCAACGGCCATGCGCTGACCTTCTGCAGCGTGCTGGGACAGGCCGCCTGCCCGATCGCGTTCTGGTCCGGCGATTTCGAGGCCGCCGAGCGCCACGGCGCCGAGCTGCTCGAACACACCGAACGCCACGGAATCCGGCTGTGGGGCCTATGGGCACGCGCCTTCAACGCCGCGGTCGTGGCCAGGCGCGGCGACATCGCCACCGGCCTGCCGCTTTTGCGCGAAGAGCTCAACCGCGCCGGCGATGCGCGCTTCCTGCCGCGCTTTCTGCCGCTGCTCGGCGAGCTCGCCGCGTGCTTCCTCGAAGCCGACCAGGTCGACCGTGGCCTCGACACGATCGAGGACGTCCTGACCCGCTGCAACGACCGGCAGGAGCGCTGGTATCTGCCGGAGCTGCTCCGCATCAAGGGGGAATTGATGCTCAGGAGCGCGCGGCATTCAGCAGACGCCGAGGCGCACTTTCGCGAGGCCATCGACATTGCCGTCGAGCAGGGCGCGCGCTTCTGGGAGCTCCGCTGCGCGACCAGCCTCGCGCGGGCCATGATCGGAGCCGGCCGGGGCGCGGAAGCCCGGGTGGTTCTCGACAATGTCTGCAGGACGTTTGCCGAAGGCTCCGACATCGCCGACCTGCGCATGGCCCGCGATCTGATCGCGCGATCGCGGGCCTGACGGCGCCTGGCGTCTTGATCTAGCCTCCCACCGCAGCAGCGCGGCGCGGCAGCTTCCAGCCGGGCCGGATGAAGTGGCAGGTGTAGCCGTCAGGATAGCGTTCGAGATAGTCCTGATGCTCGGGCTCGGCCTCCCAGAACTCGCCTGCGGGCGCGACCTCGGTCACCACCTTGCCGGGCCACAGGCCGGACGCCTCGACGTCGGCGATGGTGTCTTCGGCGATCTTCTTCTGCTCGTCGCTCGCATAGAAGATCGCGGAGCGATAGCTGGTGCCTCGGTCATTGCCCTGGCGATCGAGCGTGGTGGGATCGTGGATCTGGAAGAAGAACTCCAGCATGGTCCGGTAGCTGGTCCTGGCGCGATCGAACATGATCTCGATCGCCTCGGCGTGGCCTTCGTGGTTGCGGTAGGTCGCGTTCTTCACCTTGCCGCCGGTGTAGCCGACGCGTGTGGAGATCACGCCTGGTTGCTTGCGGATCAGATCCTGCATGCCCCAGAAGCAGCCTCCGGCCAAAACTGCGCGTTCCGTCGTCATTTGTCCGCTCCCAATTGACCGCTCTGTCGGTCCTGCATCTGCCACATCCTATGCCTTCCGCAGCCCTGCCGAAAGCCGGGCATACCCTGTACGACCATCCGGGTCGTCCACCCGGATGGCACGAACTGTCCCTCGCCGCTAGCCCAGCTTGGCGTCGAGCGTGATCGCCGCGTTGAGCACCTTCGACACCGGGCAGTTCTTCTCGGCCTCGCCGGCGAACTTGGCAAAACCTGCCTCGTCGAGGTTCGGCACCTTGGCACGCAAGGTCAGCGCGGACTTGCTGATCTTGAAGCCCTTGCCTTCGGGCTCCAGGGTCACCGCGGCTTCGGTCGAGAGCTCGTCCGGCGTGAAACCTGCCATCTGAAGACCGAAGGCCAGCGCCATCGTAAAACAGCCGGCATGGGCCGCAGCGATCAATTCCTCGGGATTGGTGCCCTTCTCGTTCTCGAAGCGGGTCTTGAACGAATAGGGCGTCTCGGCCAGCACGCCGGACTCGCTCGTCAGATGGCCGGTGCCGTCGCGGCCGGTGCCCTTCCATACTGCTTTCGCTTTGCGGATCATCTCAACTCTCCTCGTTTGTTTTGCGCACCGGCGCTCTGTACCGGTGGAAGGCGGCATCGGCGTGACCGCCCGCCGCCGCTCCAACCGGCCGCGCGCCGCAACGGTTCCGTTAGCTGCCGATTTGACCAACGTGGAAGCCGAGCCGGTTCTCGACGTCCCCGGCGCGGTGGAAGCCCCGCGCCATCAGCGCCTTGATCCTGGTCTGGCTCGCGGGGCGGCCGAGCGAGGCCAGGAACGCGTCCCACTCCGGCTTGATTTCGGCGTCCGGCGGCAGGCTTGCGACATCGACAAGACGCTTGGTCTCGGCGATCGCCTCCTTGTCGAACGAGGCGATGCGCATCGCGAGTGCCTCGACGAAACCGTCGAGCTCGGCATCCGGCAACGACCGGTTGACGTAACCGTAGCGTTCGGCGAGATCGCCATGGATGTCGTCGGCGCCGAGCAGGACTTCGAGCGCACGGCCGCGGCCCATCAGGCGCGGCAGCCGCGCCATCGGCCCGCCGCCGGGCACGAGGCCCGCGCCGACCTCCCATTGCGACAGGATCGCCTTCTCGCGGCTGGCAAAACGCATGTCGCTCGCGAGCGCGAGCTCGCTGCCGACACCGGTCGCGCGGCCCCGGATCGCGGCGATGGAGACGACCGGCGCGCGGCTGAGGCGCACCAGCATGTCGGGCAATGCTTCGAGGCCGGTCGGCCCGGGCGGGATACGAAGCGAATCCTCCAACGGCGCGAGGAAATCGTAATGGGTGATGAAGAAGCCTTCGACGGCACTGTCGAACACCACGACCTTCACCTCCGGATCGGTCTCGATCCTGGTGACGATGTCGCCCAGCAGCGGCAGCTGCTTCGGACCGAAAATATTCACCGGCGGCATGTCGAAGGTGACACGCCAGTAGGACGGCAGGCGGCGATCGAGGTGGATGTCTTGGGTCGTGAAGGTGCGTTCGGGACGGTTCATTGCTTGCACTCCTGATGTATGGGTTCGCATCTCAGATCGATTGCCGCAGCGGACGGAACGCGGTCCGCACTTCCGCAGAGAACAGCGCCGGCTGCTCCCAGGCCGCGAAGTGTCCGCCCTTGTCGAGGCGGTTGTAGTGGATCAGCTTGGGGTAGGCCTTCTCGGCCCAGCTCCGCGGCGCGGCGTAGATCTCGTCCGGAAAGACGCTGACGGCGACGGGAATCTTGACCTGCTTGGGCGCGAAGAACACCAGCTTGTTCTCCCAGTACAGCCGCGCCGAGGAGACCGCGGTGTTGGTGAGCCAATAGAGCGTGATGTTGTCGACCACATCATCGCGCGACAGCCCTTCCGTCCGGCCATCGAACACGCGTGCGATCATCGCGGCGCTGCGCGCATCATGATCGAGCATCCAGGACGCGAGGCCCGCGGGCGAATCCACGAGGCCATTGAGCGTCTGCGGCCGGTTCGACATCTCGATCGCGTAGCCGAGGCCATGCTTGTAGAAATCATCGAGCTGGTCGTAGGCAAGGCGCTCCTCAGTCGAGAGGTTCGCCGGGCGCGTTCCGCCGGGTTGAAGCGCCCTGGCGATGTCGTCGGGGACGGTCGCGGGCATGTTGGTGTGGATGCCGAGCAATTCCGGCGGCGCGACCAGTGCCATCTGCTCCGTCACGGCATTGCCCCAATCGCCGCCTTGCGCGACATAGCGGCTGTAGCCGAGCCGCTTCATCAGCACGATCCAGGCCCGCGCGATGCGCTGGGGGTCCCAGCCGAGCACCGTCGGCCTGCCCGAGAAGCTGTGACCGGGGAGCGAGGGAATCACAAGATCGAACGCGTCCGCGGCCTTGGCGCCGTGCGCGGTCGGATCGGTGAGCGGACCGACGATCTTCATCTGCTCGATGATCGAGCCGGGCCAGCCATGCGTGACGATCATCGGCAGTGCATTCTCGTGCCGCGAGCGGACGTGGATGAAGTGAATGTCGACGCCGTCGATTTCGGTGACGAATTGCGGCAAGGCGTTCAACCGCGCTTCTACCTTGCGCCAGTCGTAGTCGCCCTGCCAGTAGCGCACGAGCTGTTGCACCGTCGTCAGCTGCACGCCCTGCGACTGATCGGTGACGATCTCGCGATCCGGCCAGCGCGTGGCAGCCAGGCGCCGGCGCAGGTCGAGCAGATCCTGCTCGGGCACGCTGACCTGGAAGGGCCGGATGGCGCCGCCTGCGGCAGCCTTGGCAGGATGCAGCGGCAACAGGCTCGACACGCTGGCGGCAACCGCGGTCATCGCGGCCTGGCTCAGCAATTGACGGCGGTCGGGATTGAGGCTCTCAGTTCGGGCTTGCGCGGTCATGTTGGATCTCCCTTGCTTTGGTCGGTGACGCTGACCGAGTTCGAAATCGACGCGTCGGTTGGCGTGCAGAGAGACTGGCGCAGGCCCCGGCAGTTTGCTCGTTATGCATTGTTAGCCTGCGTTAGCCGTTGCGAGACCGCGCACTGCAAGAGAGCGATGACATCCGCGCAATACGACACGGCGCGCGACGACCAGGTCATCGCGCGCCGTGTCGGCCAGGATCGGAAGATGCCTTTCGCTGCAGCTCAAGTCGGCAGCGGCTGGCCGGCCTGCTCGCGGACGATGTATTCGGCGTACCAGTCCGGCCAGTTCTCGTCGTGTCCGCCAGTCCGCGCCTCATGCTCGCCATGCGCCAGCGCCGCGCGACGCAGCGTTGCGGCTAGATCGGTCGCTGAGGCGAATGCCGTGCCGTCGCCTGCAATGCGTCCGGGCAATCGTGTCGTGACTTCCTGGAACAGCCAGCCATTGCCGTCGGGATCGCTGAACGCGGCGAATGAAGCATAGCTGCCGCGCTTCGGGTCAGCACCACTGACTCGGACGCTGCCGAACAGATATGGCTCGTCAGGCCCGGCATGAACGTCGCCGGCACCGTGGAACGGCTCGCTGACCTCGACGCCGCGGGCGAGCAGATCCTGACGTGCCGCCTCGAGATCGGAGACGACCAGATACAGGCCTCGCGCCGAGCCGGGCGCTGCCGCCGTGACGTTCGTGCCGAAGATCACCGAACAGGCCGAGCCCGGCGGCGTGAACTGGATCACGCGCCAGTCGTCGCCTGACGTGAAATCGGCATCCAGTCGCCAGCCGAGGCGCGTGTAGAACGCCTTGGCGCGGTCGACATCGGACACCGGGATCACGAGG
Source organism: Bradyrhizobium sp. ERR14 (assembly GCF_014198235.1). Lineage (NCBI taxonomy): Bacteria > Pseudomonadati > Pseudomonadota > Alphaproteobacteria > Hyphomicrobiales > Nitrobacteraceae > Bradyrhizobium > Bradyrhizobium sp. ERR14. The sequence goes on from NZ_JACIHD010000022.1 coordinate 9,014, forward strand.
ACCTCGAGCTTCAAATCAACTCCATGAGATTTCGAGGGCTTGGTTTCAGCTTGGCGATTCAGCTCGATCACAGCCATGTCCAACTCCTTGTTTCAAGCCGCGGGTCCGGGATCGACACCCGCTCCGAACGTCAGGACTGTCGCGCAAACGAGAGATTTTTACCCGTTATGGGGTGTTAGAGTCCGCTAGCCGTTGTGAGGGAGGGCTCACGCCGCAGCGATCGGCATCACGATGGTGACCCGGGTGCCGCCCTCGCCCGCCTCGCCCTGCAGCCGCGCCTGGATGCTGCGTGCGAGCCCTTCGAGGATCCGGCTGCCGGTGCCCTGGAGCGGACCGGTCGCACCGATGCCGTTGTCGGCCACCGTGCAGAGCCAGGCGCCGCCGCGCCGGGCCAGGCCGATGCGGATCAGCGCACCCTTCTTGCTCGGGAAAGCATGCTTTGCCGCGTTCGTCACCAGCTCCGTCAGCATCAGCGCGAGCCGATGACACTGCGCCGCCGGCAATGTGCCGCTTTCGATCGCAGCCTCGCAGCGGATGCCTGCCGGTTCCAGCACAGCCTCGGAGATCGCTTCGCACAGGCTTTCGAAGAAGGCCGCTGCGGAAACGAACCGCAGATCGTCATGATCGGACAGAAGTTGATAGAGCCTGCCGAAGGCGACGATGCGCCGCTCGAACCGGTCCACCGCCAACGACATATCACCCGTGCCCGCGCGCGTGAAATCGCGACGGACTGACGCACCCAGCAGCGTCAGCGTGTTCTTCATGCGATGGTGGGATTCCCGCAGCACGAGCTCCCAGTCACGCGACTGATCATCGAGGCCGGGTACAAATTGAGATCGAACGACATGGTCGTTCGGCCGAGCGCCGATCGCGGACATCATAGCCTCCCGTTGAAAATTGCATCTAACGCGAATGTCATACTGGATGCTGTTCGCGTGCTTTGCTCGTTAGACGTTGCAAGATTCTGTTATGATCACCGTCGCGACGACCGAGATCCAGATCCGCCATCGCGGTCCAGCGCATTGCCGGATTGTCCCGATCGCTCGCTGGACCACTCGCGTTTAAGTTAGATTTGCGACGCTCCTCGCGTGATCGGCCGATTGCGATGATCGCCACGCGATTTCGCCACTTTCGGCCAGTTTACTGGACGTCTCGTTCTGTTAGACCAAAACTGCAGACTTCAGCCTTTTCACTGGAATTGTTGGCCCGTGCCGGACACTAACGAGCAAGATTCGGTCATTGCCTTCGGGCCATTTCGCTTGTTCACGAAGTCGCGGCTGCTCGAGAAGGACGGCGTCCCGCTTCACCTCGGCGGCCGTGCGCTCGACATCCTCATTTTTCTCGCCGAGCGTGCGGGTGAGGTCGTTGACAAGCGGGAGCTGATCAAGCGCATCTGGGCCGACGTGAATGTCGACGAAGGCAGCCTGCGTTTCCACATCACGACGTTGCGCAAGGCTTTGAACGATAAGGCTTTGAACGATAGGGCCTTGAGCGATGCCGGCGAAGGCTCCCGCTACGTGATCAACGTCCCCGGACGCGGCTATTGCTTCGCGGCCCCGCTGCTCCGGGCTGCGCCTTCGGAGAGCCGGACCAGCCTGCCCGACGCTTCGCCCCGCTCGCTGCCCGCGCCGCTCGCCAAGATGATCGGGCGGAACGATGCGGTCGAGAAGATCTCGGCCGAGCTTGCCCAGCATCGCTTCGTCACAATCGTCGGCCCGGGCGGAATCGGCAAGACGTCGGTCGCGCTTGCCGTCGCGCATCGCGAGCTTGCCGGCTTCGATGACCAGGTATGTTTCGTCGATTTTCGGCGCGCTGACGGATGTCCGGCTCGTTCCCGGCACCATTGCGGCCGCGCTGGGCCTGACCGTCAATGCCGACGATCCCGTGCCGAGCCTGCTGACGGTCCTGCGCAGCCGGCGCATGCTGCTGGTGTTCGACAGTTGCGAGCATATCCTCGACGAACTCGCCCCTCTGGCCGAACGCATGGTCCGCGAGGCGCCGAAGCTGCATATTCTGGCCACCAGCCGCGAATCCTTTCGCACCGAAGGTGAGCGCGTCCACCGGCTGTTTCCGCTGGATTGCCCGCCGCAGCGCGAAGGCCTCGGCATTGCCGACATCCTTGCCTATCCCGCAAGCCAGCTCTTCGTGGAACGCATTGCCGAGAGCCTGAGCGAATTCGAGCTCACCGAGGAGGATGCGCCGCTCGTCGCCGAGATCTGCCGACGGCTGGACGGCATCGCCCTGGCGATCGAGCTCGCGGCCGGACGTGTCAACGCTTATGGCATTGCCGGGACCGCATCACTGCTGGACAGCCGCTTCTCGCTGCTGTGGCGGGGACGGCGCACCGCGATTCCGCGGCACCAGACCCTGAGCGCGGCGCTCGCCTGGAGCTACGATTTGCTGCCGCCGACCGAGAGCGCGACCCTGCGCGGATTGTCGGTGTTCGTCGGGCCGTTCACGCTGGAAGCCGCGCTTGCGATCGCATCCTGCCAGGGCATCAGCGAGGGCGAAGGTGTGGAAGCCATTTCGAACCTGCTCTCCAAATCCCTGATCGCGACCTCGCCGGCGGAGCGGCGGCTGCGCTATCGCCTGCTCGACACCACCCGCGCCTTCATGGCGGACAAGCTCGTCGAGAACGGCGAAGCGGACCGCGTCGCGCGCGCCCACGCCGAATATTTCCGCGATTTCCTGCGCGACATTGCGCTGAAATCCACGGGCATGCAGAGCGCGGGCGGCTTCCTTCCCTATGCCGACCATTTGCCCAATGTCAGGGCTGCGCTAGTCTTCAGCTTTTCGGACGGCGGCGACCGGACGATCGGCGTGGATCTGGCGGCCTCGGCGGCGCAGTTCTTCCTCGAGCTGACATTGCTGACGGAATGCTACCGATGGACCCAGCAGGCGCTGGCGTCCCTCGACACGGGCGCCGTGGACAGCCGGCAGGAGATGACCCTGCAGGCCGCGCTCGGCGTCTCCGTGATGTTCACGCAAGGTAATACGGAAGCGGTCCGGTCGGCCTTCACGCGCAGTCTCGAGCTTGCCCGGCAGCTCGATGACCTGCACTGGCAGCTCTGGCTGCTGCGCGGATTGCACATCTACCTGACCAGGGTCGGCGATTTTCACGGCGCGCTCGACACCAGCGAACAGGCCGAGGGCGTTGCGCGCAAACTGAATGATTCCGCCGCCACGCTGAACGTGGATTGGATGCGCGGCGTCGCGCACCATTTGATCGGCAACCAGGACAAGGCGGTTCGGTTCTGCGAAAGCGCGATGGTGCACAATCCCGGCTCGCAACGGCTGAATATCGGGCATCTCGGCTATGACGACCGCATCGTCGCGCTGGTTGCGCTGGCGCGCGGGCTCTGGCTCACGGGCCGGCCCGAGCGAGCGATCGAGGTGGCCAGATACACGGTGCGCGAGGCCGAGCTGCTCGAGCAGCCGCTTACCCTCGGCATCTCCCTGATCTGGACGATCTACGTGTTCCTCTGGGTCGGCGACTGGGCTAGTGCCGAAATCCTGATCGAGCGGCTGATCGATCATTCCGCACGGCACTTTCTCGGCCCCTATCACGCGGTCGGCATCGGCCAGAAGGGCGAGCTGCTGCTGCGCCGGGGCGACGTCGCGGCAGGGATCGAGCACCTCCGGCGCAGTCAAGCGACGTTGTACGCGACACGGCACCGCATCATGACGACGGTGTTTGCGACGGCGCTCGCGGAGGGTCTCGCCTCCCAGAACCAGCCCGACGCGGCCTTGCAGACGATCAACGAGGCGATCGCCCAGATTCCCGATCATGGCGAATCCTTCGACATGCCGGAGATGCTCAGGATCAAGGGTGACATCCTCGCCGGGTCGGGCAACGCTGCGGAGGCGGAGAGCACCTTGCGCAAATCGCTCGATCTGTCCCGGCGTCAATCCGCGGTCGGCTGGGAGCTTCGCGGGGCGATCAGCCTCGGCCGCATCTGGGAGCGGGCCGGCAAGGCCGCTGACGCTAGCGCTTTGCTCAACCCCCTCGTTGCGCGCTACCAGGAGGGCCTGCAGACCCGCGATCTGATCGCTGCCAGAGAGCTGCTGGGCACCCTGAATTGAGAGTATCTTCAACGAGATACTGCCATGCTACTCGCTCGCAACTCCTAACAACTTCTAACACGCCAAGCCGCATGCGCCCCGCCATGGTGGAGACACTGGACGGTGGATGTGGCGGGACATGGCGCTTCTTGACGACGTAATCGATGCCAGCGGCGGAATGGCCCGCTGGAACAGCTTGAACCGGTTCACGCTCCACCTTTCCGTTGGCGGGACGCTGTTCTCCAGCGCCGGCCATGCCCGGGAATTCAAGGATGTGACCGCGGAAGGCTCGACCCGGACGCAATCGGTGCGCTTCACCGGCATCACCGGGGGTGAGCACTCCGGCTCCTTTCAACCGGACGCGATCACGATCGAGAGCCTGGATGGTGAGGTCCTGCGGTCCTGGCCTAATCCCGGCCTTGCATTTTCCGAGGTCGATCCACCGGCGCTCGCGGATGAGCTGCATCTCGTCTTCTTCTGCGGCGTCGCGATCTGGAGTTATCTGACGATTCCATTCCTGCTTGCCCACCCCGATGTCGTGATCGAGGAGCTGTCGCCCTGGCAGGAGAATGCCGAAACCTGGCGGCGGCTGCGGGCACGATTCCCGGCCCACCTGATGACGCTCGCGTCCGAGCAGATCTTCTATTTCGACGAGAGTGCCCTGCAGCGGCGGGCAGATCACGATCTCTTCGGGATGAAGGTTGCACACTCCTCCTGGGCTCATGACAGCTTCGGCGGCATCGTGGTGCCGACCCTTCGGCGCGCGCAGACATTGCGGCCCGATGGGACCGTGATTGCCAAGCCGGTGCTGATGGACGTCGAGATCTTCGACGCCGTCTTCGAATAGCGGCGGTACGGCTGACATGGCCGCTCTCAACGCCTAACAATACATAACGAGCCAACAGCGAAATCGCTGCGCTCGTTCGCGACTTCCTTGCGCACTGGACGGACACAGCGGCTGAACAGCAAGCCGCGTGGTGGATCGCTACGCTTCAGCCGTACAATGACGACATGAGCAGCACATGTCCGACAACATCGACCGTGAACAGCGCCGCCGCTGTTCGGCTTGATCAGGCGGAAGGCGGATTCAGCATGAGCCGTGCGGCCCTGAGATTGGCGGTGTCGAACCCCTCGGTGAACCGCGCATAGGTCTTGGCGAGCTGTTGGCGCGGATCTCGTACACCCTGCCGCTCGCGCAGCCGCGCCAGCGACATCTCGGTTCGCAGCCGCCAGGACAGCGCGCCCTGTTGCTCGGCGAGCTCCGCCGATGCGACAAGGCTTGCCTCGGCCGTGTCCAGGTTTCCACTCTGCGCCTCGAGCTCTCCGCGCAGACGCAGCAGCTCCGGCATGTCGAAGGCACCCCCTTCCTGCTCGACGCGGTCGATGGTCTCGTGCAGGACCTGAGTGCCTTCCGCCAAGCGCCCCAATGAGACCAGCCCGGAAGACAGATCCGCGGCGAATGCCGACATATAGAGCTCGTAGCGATCCGCGTGCAGACGCGGAAGCGCGCTCCGCAACAAGTCGATGCCGCCAATGGCCTCGCCATGGGCGATCATGGTCTGCGCCCGAAAGCCGGTCGCAACGGCCTCATAGGGGACGAGCCCGTGCATACTCGCATGCGTCGCCAGGCGAGCGCTCATGGTCTCGACGGCGGACCAGTCGCCGACCCAACCGAACACCGAGGCGGACCAGCACAGCGCGATACAATGCATCACCACGTCGCGCGGCGCTGACGCGCCGACGAGCGGGAGGACGCATTCGAGCGCGCGATCGGGATAGCCGCGCAGCCACAACACGCGTGCCAGCGGAATCTGCGGCGTGCGCGAATAGGCGAAATGTCCGGGTTGCGTGCCCCGCAGCGCCGCGTCGTCGCGCATGCCCTCGTCGAGATGAGCTTGCGCCTCGGCCTGGTCGCCGGCGAGGTGATAGGACACGCCGAGAAGCGCTTTGCTGCCGGCAATGCCCGCGGTATCGTCGATCAGGCGCGCAATCCGCTCGGCGTGACGCGCAGTCGGCACCAGATGCCGGTAGCCGCCGGTCCGGCGATAGAACATGTTCAGTCGCGATAGCAGCCTGAATGTGTTGGCGTGGTCGCCGAGCGCTTGCGCGATCTCCAGCCCGCGCCTGAGCGCCGCTTCCGCCTGCTCGCTGTTGCGCTCGGTGAACATGAAGGCGTGACCGAGCGTTGACTGAAGCTCGAGCTCCCATCGGCCGCCACGATCGGCGTCGTCGAGCATCGCGAGCGCGCGATCGGACCAGATGCGCGCCTCGTTCAGCAAATTCAGCTCGACGAACAGGCTCGTGCAACTGCCGGCAAGCGGCACGCGCAAGTCGGCGCCGTCATCGTTGGCGTAGCTCCATGCCAGCGCCGCGCGGGCATCGGCGAGCAGGCCCGCGCGCTCCTGCGAGCGGGACATCTGGCCGCTTCCACCCTGCGCCGTCAGGCCGGCTTCGAGCGTACGTTGAACATAGCAAGCGTGACGGCGCGCGATGACGCTTGCCTCACCGCCATTCGCCAGCTTCTGCATGGCATAGGCACGCGTTGCGTCCAGCAGGCGATAGCGCCGCGATGCGCCGTCCGGCTGCGAGGACACCAGCGACTTGGCCACGAGCTGCTCCAGCGCGTCGATGACGCGTTCCTCCGGCGTTTCCTCCTCGGCCGCCACCGCTATTGCGCCTTTCAGGGTGAAGTGACCTGCGAAGACCGCGAGCCGCTGGAACACGTTGCGCTCGTTCTCGCCGATCAAGCCGAAACTCCAGTCGAGCGTGGCACCGAGCGTCTGCTGCCGCGGCGGCGCCGTTCGCCGCCCGCGCCATTCGAGCTGCAGGCGGCTGTCGAGCAGCGCCGCCATCTCGCGCAGCCCGTAGAGCCCGACGCGCGCGGCGGCAAGTTCGATCGCGAGCGCGATGCCGTCGAGCTTGCCGCAGATCTGCACCAGGACTTCCGCATCCTCGTCGGTGAGATCGTCGCGGTGCCCCGCCGCACTGGCGCGATCGACGAACAGGCGCGCCGCCGGATAATTCAACACCTCGCCGGCGCTGAGGGGCGTGCCTTGCGGCGGGCCGAGCAGCGGAGCAAGCTCGAAAATCTGCTCGCCGGCCACCAGCAGCGACTCGCGGCTGGTGGCGAGGATGGCAACGCCGGGCGCCTCGCGATAGATGTCTTCCGCGAGACGCGCGACCGTGTCGATGACGTGCTCACAGCTGTCGAGAACGAGGAGCAGCCGCCGCCCGCGCAGGAAACTGACGATGCTGCCACTCGGATCATTGTGATGCACGACGAGACCCAGCGCGGCGGCAACCGTGCTCGCCACCAGCGCGGCGTCCTTGAGCGGTCCGAATTCGAGGAAATGGACGTTGCCCTCGAACCTGTCGCACAGGTCATGCGCGAGCGCGACGGCAATGGTGGTCTTGCCGATGCCGCCAGGCCCTCGCAGCGTGACGAAACGATCGCGGAGCAAGCGCGGCGCCAGCTCGGCCACGATTTCGTCCCGCCCGACCATCCGGTCCAGACGATGCGGCAGAGACGGTGACGACGTCGCCTTTTCGGCTGGCCGCGACGTGAGCGACGGCGGCTCCGCGCGTGGACCACGCTGCACCGGCGCGACGAAGCAATAACCCCGGCTCGGAATGTTGGCGATGTAGCGGACGCCGTCCTTGCCGTCGCCGAGCACCTTGCGCAGCTCGGCGACATGAACCCGCAGGCTGATCTCCTCGACGGAGAGGCCGGACCACGCGTAGCTGAGGATCTCGTTCTTTGGCACCACCTCGCCGGCACGGCTGACGAGCAGGCGCAAAATATCCATCGCACGGCTGCCGAGCTTGACTGGCACGCCGTCCTTCTCCAGCAGCCGCGACCGCAGCGAGAACGGCCCGAACGAGACGGCATCGAGATCAAGGATTGTTCCGGCGCCGCCGCTGCGGGAGCCATGTCCTGCCGAGAGGTCGGTCACATCTTGCTCATCTTGACGACTGCTTCCTCGAAACGCGCAGGGACTATACCCGGCACCGATGCGAGGTCCAGCGAAGGGCCTGCGCGCCACGCGATGCTCCTTGAGGTCCCCTCAAACAGGGGCAGCCGGGCAAATCTCTGACAAATTGGACTTAATCAAACGTCTGCGGCGGGCTGTCGCACCTGGTGCACGCGCACAAAATCTAACAGATCCTAATCACCACTAACGGGCGTCCTGGCCAGCTCACGCCTATCCTCCGAGCATGGACAGCATTGGCTTTGCGCGTTTGCCGGTCGTTGCAAACCGCGGCAAAGTCAGGAGAGGACGAGCGATGTCGAACAATTTGCACGCGGCCCATGCCTGGATCGATTTTCCGGCCGGCTCGGATCACGAGGTTCTTCGCCCGACGCAGGTGATCGCCCGGGAGAGCCACTGGCGTCAGATCGATCGCACTGTGGTCGGCGCGACCCAGGACATCACGATCTCGCGATGGGAGGACTCGCGGAGCAGCTCGTCGCACGAAACGACGACGCCGGACGATCGCTATTTCATCGGCATCGCCCTGAAGACCACGCGCGCGAAGCTGACACGGGACCGCCAGATCATTTTCGACGGCACCATGCCGGCGGGGACGCTCTATGTCACGGCTCCATCGAAATCTCTCGGCGTGCAATTCCAGTCGCCATGCGCCTTCCTCCACGTCCACATCTCCACGGATCATCTTCCGGCCCATGTCGTTGCGGCCGACGGGCTCAATGACCTCGTGCTGCTGCGCGATCCGCTCGCCGCCGAGCTTGCCAAGGCGCTGATCGAGCAAAGTGATGCCGCAGACCGGCATTTCACACAGTGCATCGGCCAGACCCTGGCGATGCATCTCACCCGGATCGAGTTGCCGCGCGCCAGGGTCAATGCCTTGCCGAAATGGCGGCTGCGGCGTGTCGAGCAATATATCGCCGATCATTTCCACCGCGGCATCAGCCTGTCCGAGCTTGCCAATGTCGCCGGCCTGTCCCGGATGCACTTTGCGGCACAATTCCGCGCTGCGACCGGTTACCGTCCCCGCGAATATCTGCTCAATCACCGCACCGAGCAGGCGAAGACGCTGCTTGCAAGCACCGAGCGGCCATTGGCGGAGATCGCGCTTGCCGTGGGCTTCAGCACGCAGGCGCATTTCTCGACCGTGTTCAAACGCATCAGCGGTCAATCACCGGCGCGCTGGCGCCTCGCCAGCAGGGGTGAGCGGCTCGAGGTCGAAGCGCCGCTGCGGCGTCGTCCTTCCCCGCAGATCGGTTGGACCGCCAGCGCGGCGGCGTAGGCATCCGGCGGCTCGCGCCCTCCTCCTCCCGGGGCCGGCGAGCCTCTCGGGGCCGTCCCTGCTCCCACACAGGACGGCCCCATTTTCTGGCGCAACGCTGCGCTCCATTCGGGCTACGACACCCTACACCGGATCGAACGCGCGGATCGGCGGCAGATTACCGGTGAACTTCTCCACCTCGACCACCGTCAGCTGCCCGGTGCAGCCTTGCGCGAACGACGAGGTCCCGATGTCGCGGGTGAGCACGTTCGGATTGCCGTGAACGCAGAGCGGCGTCTCGTCTTCCGGATCCATCGGATCGTACCAGGCGCCGGTCGGAAGCTGCACCACGCCGGGCGCGATGCCCTCGGTGAGGTGGACCGCGGCAAGGCACGCACCGCGATCGTTGAACAGGCGGATGATGTCGCCGTCCTTGATGCCGCGCGCGTCCGCATCGCGCGGGTTCATCCGCGCGACCTCGCGGCCGCGATGTTTCGAGCCAAGCGAATGCCCGCCGAAGTCGAGCTGGCTGTGCAGCCGCGTCACCGGCTGGTTGGCGACGAGGAAGCACGGCGCCCCGGGCCTGGGCATGTCGGTCTTGTCGAGCCAGACCGGATGCCCCGGACAATCCGCATCACCATGGCCGGCGATCTTCTGCGAGAAAATCTCGATGCGCCCGCTCGGCGTCGGCAGCGCGTGATTGACCGGATCTTCGCGGAAGCGGCGCAGCCGGCCGCCGTCATCGGGCTGCTGCGGAACGACCAGGCTGCCGCGCGCCCAGAAATCGTCGAAATGAGGGGCTTCCAGGCCACGCTTGGCGAGCGAGGCGCGGGTCGGCTCGTAGAGATGCTCGAGCCATTGCCGCGACGTGCGTCCCTCGGTGAAGGGTTCGCGGGCCCCCAAACGATCGGCGAGATCGGCAAAGATGTCGTAATCGTCGCGCGAAAGCCCGAACGGCTCGGCGATCCGGTGCATGGCCACCATGAGGGGGTCGTTGCTGGAATAGCCGATGTCCTCGCGCTCGAGCGTCATCGTCGACGGCAGCACGATGTCGGCATGACGGGCGGTGGCGGTCCAGGCAAGCTCATGCACGACGAACGTATCGAGTTTCGCAAACGCGTTGCGCAGGCGATTGATGTCCTGGTGATGATGGAAGGGGTTGCCGCCGGCCCAGTAGACCATGCGGATGTCCGGATAGGTCCGCGTCTCGCCATTGTAGCGATAGGTGCTGCCCGGCTTGAGCAGCATGTCGGCGATGCGCGCCACCGGAATGAAATCGGCGACGCCGTTGCGGCCCTGCCCCAGCGTCGGCCCCGGCACGTCGTTGACGCGGCGGCCGTAATAGCCGATCGCTCCGAGCGAATAGGCGTAGCCGCCGCCGGGAAGGCCGATCTGGCCGAGCGCCGCCGCCAGCACCATGCCCATCCATACCGGCTGCTCGCCATGCTCGGCGCGCTGCAGCGAATGAGAGACGGTGATCAGTGCGCGCTTTCCGGCGAGCCGGCGCGCGACTTTGCGGATCATCTCCGCCTCGACGCCTGAGATCGCGGCGGCCCATTCGGCATGCTTTGCCTGCCCGTCGCTCTCGCCGGTGAGATAGCGCAGGAAGACCGGCCATCCCTCGGTGTAACGATCGAGGAAGGCCTGGTCGTGCAGGCCTTCGCTGACCAGCGTGTGGACGAGGCCGAGCATCAAGGCGGTGTCGGTGCTCGGCACGCAGGTCATCCACTCCGCACCGGCCTCGACGGGCAGGTCTTCGCGAAGCGGGCTGACCAGGATGAACTCGCAGCCGCGCTTGCGGGCCGCTGCCATGGCGCCACGCTCGACATGCTTGCTGATGGAGCCGCCGGCCACCATGGAATTCTTCAGCGCCATGCCGCCGAAGGCCAGCACAATGTCGGTGGAATCGGCGATCTGCTCCCAGGTGACATTGCGCTTGGTGATGTCTTCGTAACCCGCCAGAATCTGCGGCAGCAGCACCGAGGACGCGCCGGAGGAATAGGTGTTGACCGAGCGCACATAGCCGCCCATCGCGATGTTGAGGAAGCGGTGCACCTGGCTCTGGGCGTGATGAAAGCGGCCGGCGCTCGACCAGCCATAGGAACCGCCGAACACGGCGCCCGGCCCGCGCGTGTCGCGGATGCGCGACAGCTCGGCGCCGAGCAGATCAAGCGCCTTCTCCCAGCTCACGGAGACGAATTCGTCGCGGCCGCGGCGATCGTCGGGACCCGGCCCGCGCTCGAGCCAGCCGCGGCGGATCGCCGGCTGGGCGATGCGCGCCTGATGGCGGAGCGCACCGGGGAAATTGTCGATGATGCCGTTCGGATCGGGGTCGCCCGCATAGGCCCTGACCTCCAGCCCGGCCGCGCCCTGGCGCGCGGAAAACACGCCCCAATGCGAGGTGTGCGGCTTGAAGCCATCCGACAGGTCGAGACCGGGATCGGGAAAGCCAATCGTATCGTCCATCGCGTGATCCTTGTTCCGGCGTCCGGCCTGCTAATCGGGGTGGTAATATACCGATCCGATCGTGAGGTCGTCGAGATCAGCGATGACGGAAACGCTGGGCTGCCCCGCGATGCCAGAGGTCGTTGCAGGAGGCGTTCGCCCAAGCCCGGAGCTATCGGCCGCACCGCGAGGAACGAAAGGCTCAGCGGTTTCAAAGGTGCCGCGGAGCGCCCGGGATCTATCTGACCACAACTATTCGACGGGCGCTTAAAGGGGGGACCACGACAGTTTGGCTTCGGCCCAAATCCGCCCGAGGCGGCATCACTCACCTGCGCAGCAATCCACCAACAGCTCCCAGATCCGCTGCGCCTCGCGTCTCTCGTGGCTCTCCGGCACCTTCTCGGCGCCGGACTGACCATAGCCGGCGATGGCGCGCGCTTCACGCGGCACGATCCACCGTTCCGAGATCGGGTCGTACCATTTTCCGATGTTTACCTCAGTCACGGCGATCGACTCACAAATTTTCAACCGGTCGAGCGATGCGCCTCCCGCGGCCCCATGCGAACCATTCGGCGACGCGTCACTCAGTTTACCAATCAGCGGCGCGTACGATCGTTCCACCCGCTGCATCATCCCGGCCGGGCCGGATGAAGCGTGCGCGGATGGCGCTCGTGCAGCAGCCGTGCGAGCTCCTCGCGCTCGCTCTCGCGTCCCTTCATGGCGGACTCGAACAGCGCTTCCTGGATGTCGCGAGGCATGTCGCCCCACACGTCCATCGCCGCGCGTCCGAGCAGGCCTGCAAGATGATCAATTCCATCGCTCATTCGGCTCTCCCGATCTGCACACGGGAATGGAACAGCTGCGGCCGCGCAGCGTTCCAGTGTCATCATTGTGAAAAGGAGGCGTCTTTTATGGGATTCTTCACTAAGGACATCAAATCGATGGAAGACCTGCTGCTACACGGGCTGCAGGACATCTATTACGCGGAGCAGCAGATCCTGAAGGCGCTGCCGAAGATGATTGACAAGGCGACCAACAGGGATCTCGCCGCCGGCCTGAAGGCTCATCTGGACGAGACCAACAAGCAGGTCGAACGGCTCGACAAGGTGTTCCCCAAGCTCGGCAAGGAGCCCAGCGGCACGCAGTGTCCGGCCATTGACGGCCTGATCGAGGAAGCCGACGCGACCGCCGGCGAGATCGAGGACAAGGCGGTGCTCGATGCCGCGATCGTGGCCAACGCGCAGGCCGTGGAGCACTACGAGATTTGCCGCTACGGCACGTTGATCGCCTGGGCGGAAGAGCTCGGCCACGACGACATCGTGCGCTTCCTCACGACCAATTTGAACGAAGAGAAGGCGGCCAACACCAAGCTGAACACGGTGGCGCTCCGCAAGGGCGTCAACGCCAAGGCGTCCAACGCCGCCTGATCGATCTGCTGGCCAGGACGTGGCGGCCCGGCCTCCGGCGCCGCCACGATTCTTGCGCTGCTCTCAACGTCGCAGACGCTGACGAGGCGCATCCAATCAGATGAACGGCTTCCCGCCGGTGACGGCCAACGTGGCCCCCGAGGTGTAGCTCGAGAGCGGATCGGCCAGCATGACGTAGGCGGTTGCGAGCTCGGCCGGCTGGCCGGCGCGCTGCATCGGGACCTGCTTGCCGAAATTCTTGACCCTTTCCTCCGACATCGTCGAGGGGATCAGCGGCGTCCAGATCGGACCTGGAGCGACGGCGTTGACCCGAATGCCCTTCTCGGCGAGCATCTGGGCCAGCCCACCCGTGAAATTCTGAATGGCGCCCTTGGTCGTGGCATAGGCCAGCAAGGTCGGGTTTGGCATATCCGAGTTCACCGACGCCGTGTTGATGATCGCAGCTCCCGGCTTCATATGAAGGACCGCAGCCTTGGTCAGATAGAACATGGCGTGGATGTTGGTCTCGAACGTGCGCTGCCACTCCTCATCGCTGATGTCGGCGATGTCCTTGAACGTGGCCTGATGCGCCGCATTGTTGACGAGGATATCGATGCCGCCGAGCTCGTCGACGGTGCGACGTACGATGCCGCGGCAGTGCTCGGGATTGGTGATGTCGCCGGGAATCAGGACGACCTTGCGTCCGGCCTGCTCCACCAGCGCCTTGACCTCGGCTGCATCCTCGTCCTCGTTCAAATAGGAGATGACGATGTCGGCGCCCTCTCGGGCATAGGCGATCGCGACCGCGCGGCCGATGCCGCTGTCGCCTCCGGTGATCAGCGCCTTTTTCCCGGCCAGGCGTCCGGCGCCCTTGTAACTCTCCTCGCCATGATCGGGACGTGGATTCATCGCACGCGTCGAACCGGGCATCGGCTGCTGTTGCGAAGGATAAGGCGGCTTGGGGTATTCGATCATGGACAACTCCAGCAATTTGCTCCGCTAACGGAGCCCCGCCGGAAGCGTTCCTGTGACCGTCTGTTGCACCGCGAAACCATTTGCGCCGCACCATTCAAAAATGAGACTGCCCGTCAAACCAAAGGGGGCGCCAACGCATGCACCGCATCCGACTTCGGTTAGCTTTCCCATCAAAGCCGCGGGCCGAGAGCCACGCGGCGACAAAAGACGACACACAGGGAGGAGCACAATGTCGAAATGCAGTGTGGGACTGCTCGCGCTGAGCAGCTTGTTTCTTTCAAGCGCAGCGATCGCCCAGGAAAAGATCAAGGTGGGCGTAACCGCAACCCTCGAAGGCACGTACACGGTGCTCGGCGAGGACGGCATGCGCGGCCACCAGACCGCCCTCAACGTCCTGGGCAAGAAGGTCGGCGACAAGGAACTCGAATTCATCGTCGCCTCGACCGACGCAACGCCGGACAGCGCGGTACGCGCCGTGCGCAAGCTGATCGAGCAGGACAAGGTGCAGATCCTGCTCTCGCCGCTCTCCGGCGACGAGGGCATCGCGGTGAAGAACTTTGCGAAAACCCATCCCGAGCTGACCTTCATCAACGCGGCCTCCGGCGCGCAGGAAACGACCTATGTCGATCCCGCCCCGAACTTCTTCCGCTACAACATGGACGGCGCGCAGTGGCAGGTCGGTCTCGGCAAATATGCCTATGAGGAAAAGAAGTATCGCAAGATCGCAACCGTGGGCGAGGACTATTCGTTCATCTACACGCAGGTGTTCGGCCTCGTGCTCGAGTTCTGCGGCGCCGGCGGACAGGTCACCAACCGGCAATGGGTGCCACTCGGCACCAAGGATTTCGCCTCGGTGATCGCCGCACTGCCCGACGATGTCGACGCGATCTATCTCGGGCTTGGCGGCGCCGATGCCGTCAACTTCCTCAACCAGTACCAGCAGGCCGGCGGCAAGGCGCATCTGATGGGCGGTTCCATCATGATCGACCAGACCATCCTGTCGTCGAAGGGCAACGCCAAGAACGCCCTGGTCGGCACCATCGCGGCGAGCGGCCAGGCCGATACCTGGGAGGATCCGGGCTGGCAGAAATTCGTGAAGGCCTATCAGGACGCTTTCCCGCCCAACAAACGCTTCCCGAGCCCGTCGCTGCTCGCCACCAACTATTATGACTCGACCATGGCGCTGATCCTGGCGTTGCGTCAGGTCAATGGCGATCTCTCCAACAACCAGGCCAAGTACAAGGAAGCCCTCGCCAAGATCGAGATCGACGCGCCGAACGGCAAGATCAAGCTCGACTCCAACCGCCAAGCGATCGGCACCAACTTCGTCACCGAGGTGGTCGACGACGGCAAGGGCGCGCTGTTCAGCAAGGTCGTGAAGGTGATCCCAAACGTGAACCAGACACTCGGCTACGACCCGGCCGTATTCTCCAAGATCGGGCTGCCGAGCCGCACCGTGCCGGAATGTAAGAAATACTGACGCATCACCCCTGCGATGCGCAACCCGGGGAGCGACTTGCTGACGCGGTCGCTCTCCGCTCTTGCAATCTCGTCGGCATTGTTGAACGCTGAGCGAAAAGACAAGAACATTCGGGAGGGGAAGGCATGAGCCGTGCGCTCGCCGTCTTCCACGGCCGGTTCGGCCGGGCGACGGTTTATCAGTTGAACCGCCCTTTCAATATTCACGCCCATCGTGAAGGTCACCTGATCTTCCATGTTGGCGGCATGCCCGCATGCATCGACGTCTCCGAGGGACACCACGATCTCAACGAGACGTCCGTCGTCGCGGTCAATCCCTGGGAGCCGCACAATTTCCTGCCCGCCGATCTCGACGGCGGCGCGATCTTCTTCGTGCTCTATGTCAACGCCGAATGGTTTGCGCCCGATGCCTCCGGCACCCACCGGATGCGTTTCGGCCGCACCCAGTTCCGGCGCACGCCGGCGCTGGACAAGCACATCAGGCGGACGGCCGCGCTCGTGTGCGGCGCACCATCACTCTCCAGCCTGGATTCCGAGCTGCGGCGGCTGATCGACATCTGTTACGACGAAAGCTGGCAGCAGGCGGAGATCGCGCGCGATCCACGCGCAAACGGCTCCGTCACCGATTTCCGCGTGCGCAAATGCATCAAGATGATGTCGGAGAGCCCCGGCGCCGAGATCGAGCTCGATACGATCGCGCGGGAATCAGGACTGTCGCGACCGCATTTCTACCGGCTGTTCCGCGTCCAGACCGGCGTGACGCCGAACCTCTATCTCAACACGCTGATCATGGAACATGCGCTCGAAGCGCTCGTGGCCAGCGAGACGCCAATCGCCGATATCGGCTTCGATCTCGGCTTCTCCTCGCAGAGCGGCTTCACCCGCTTCTTCGCCGCCAATGTGGGAATGGCCCCGACCGATTATCGTCGCGCGGCCAAGATTTTGCGCGCCTGAGCGGGCCACGAAAAGATACTCACAATCAAACGTCGTCCTCGCAGCCCCGCTAGGATGCGGGCAACGCGATCCCGAAAGAGGGTCGCGACCGACGGGAGCGCACGTTCATGGCGAGGCTAGCGGCCGGCGCAAGGCTGCCTGACCTGTATTTGGTGGACCTTCGGGATGCGCCCTGGCCAAGCGGGTGGCGCACATGAGCCGCTTTGTCGAACGCCACCCGGCCTGGGCGCTGATCTCGATCATTGCCATTGCCGTCGCGCTCTGGCTGGTCTTCGCGGTCTGGCCGCCCGGCCTCGAAGAAGCCATCGGCCGCAAGCGCGTCTTCCTCAACGCGGTCTTCAACGGCATCACGCTCGGCGGACTCTACTTCCTCGTCGCCAGCGGCTTCACGCTAATCTTCGGCCTGATGCGCAACGTCAACCTCGCGCACGGCTCGCTCTATCTGTTCGGCGGCTATGTCGGTTACGCCATCAGCACGGCAACCGGCTCCTGGCTGCTCAGCTTCATCGTCGCCTTCATCCTCACCGCCCTGGTCGGCGTCCTGCTCCAGCTGATTGTGTTCCGCCGGATGGAAGGCCAGGACCTCAGGCAGACCATGGTGACGATCGGGCTCTCGATCGTGTTCGCCGATCTCATGCTTTGGGCCTGTGGCGGCGACTTCTACCAGATCCAGACGCCGAACTGGCTGATCGGCCCCATCGAGCTGCCGCTGGTCACGGCGATCAAATCCTCGGGCGAGCCGGTCTATCTCCGGTATCCCCTGGTGCGGCTGGTGATCTTCGCCGCCTCCGTCGTGATCGGCGTGGCGATGTGGCTCGCGCTCAATCGCACCCGCGCCGGCATGATCATCCGCGCCGGCGTCGACGACCGCGATATCCTCGCCGCGACCGGGGTGCGCATCCAGCTCGTTTTCGTGGCGGTGTTCGCGTTCGGTGCGGGACTTGCGGGCATCGCCGGCGTCGTCGGCGGCACCTTCCAATCACTATCCCCGGGCGAGGACATCCGCTTCCTGCTCGCCTCCCTCGTCGTCGTGATCGTGGGCGGCATGGGCTCGATCCCCGGCGCGGCGCTGGGCGCGCTGATCATCGGCCTCGCCGAGCAGCTCGGCTCGGTCTACATCCCGACCTATGCCATCGTCGTGACCTTCCTGATCATGGTGCTGGTGCTGGCGATCCGGCCGCAAGGCCTGTTGGCGAGGCGCTGACATGTCGCTCACCCACGATGCCCGCATTGCCGTTCGTCCCGCCGATGCAGCGCAGCGCCCCGCGCGGACATGGCCGGAGATCAACAATCCCGCCGCCTGGATCGTCGCGATCATTCTCCTGATCATGCCGCTGATCGCGAGCGGCTTCTTCCTGATCGAGATCTTCGCGACCACGCTGATCCTCGGCATCATGGCGCTCAGCCTGATGTTCCTCGCCGGCTATGGCGGCATGGTCAGCCTGATGCAGCTCACCATCGCGGGTTTCTCGGCCTACATGGTCGCCGTGTTCGGCGTCAGCGGCAACGCCAATATCAGCCTGGGCTGGCCGTGGTGGCTCGCGGTGCCCATGGCGCTGGCGCTGGCGACCGCCTTCGGCACGCTCGGCGGTGCGCTCGCGGTGCGCACCGAAGGCATCTACACCATCATGATCACGCTCGCGATTGGAGCTGCCTTCTATTATTTCACCAACCAGAACTGGGCGATCTTCAACGGCCATACCGGCATCAACACCGTGGCCACGCCGCACTTCTGGGGCGTGAACTGGCGCGCCGACATTCCCTTCTATTATGTCGTACTCGCGGTTGCCGCGCTCTGCTACTTCGCCGTCGAATATATCTCGCGTGCCCCCTTCGGCCTAGCGCTGCAGGGCGTACGCGACAATCCGCGCCGCATGGCGGCGCTCGGCTTCAACGTCAATGCGCACCGTGTCGCCGCCTATGCCTTCGCCTCCTTCGTGGCCGCACTTGCCGGCGTGCTCCAGGTCTGGAACTACCGCCAGATCTCGCCGGGCTCGGTCAGCGTCGGGGCCTGCATCGACGTGCTGATCATCGCCGTCGTCGGCGGCATCACGCGTCCGATCGGCCCCTTCATCGGCGCGCTGATCTTCGTGCTGCTGCGCACCTTCGCGCTCGACTTCCTGGTCAGGCTCGGCCTCGACGGCAACCGCTTCCGGCTGCTGATCGGGCTCGGGTTCCTCGCCATCGTGTTCTGGTCCTCGGACGGCGTCATCGGCCTATGGCAGCGCTGGCGCCAGAGCCAACGCCCCCGCACCGACCGCCAAAGCGGAGGACGCGGTCATGGATAGCGTCGCGCAGCGCCTCTCGGCCGTCGGCGCCGGTGCCGCGCTGGAGCTGCGCGGCGTGACAAGGCTGTTTGGCGCGCTCGCGGCGCTGACCGACGTCACCATCACCGTGCGCCCCGGCGAACGCCGCGCCGTGCTCGGCTCCAACGGCGCCGGCAAGACCACGCTGTTCAACTGCATCACCGGCGACTTCGCGCCCTCCTCCGGCACCATCCGCTTCTTCGGCGAGGACGTCACCCACTTCCCGCCCTATGAACGCATCCGCCGCGGGCTGCGCCGGACCTACCAGATCTCAGCGTTGTTCCCCGGCCTCACCGTGCAGGACAATGTCTATCTCGCCTGCCGCGGCGTCTCGCGCGGACGGTTCTCGTTTCTGCGGCCGGGACAGAACGATGCCCTGATGCATGCGGCCGACAACCTCGTCCAGGCCGTGCATCTGGCCGCCGTAAAGGACCAGCGCGTCGCCGAGCTCGCGCACGGCCAGCAGCGCCAGCTCGAGATCGCGCTCGCGCTCGCCGGCGCCCCGCGCTTCGTGCTGTTCGACGAGCCGGCCGCGGGCCTGTCGCCGACCGAGCGGGCCGAGCTGATCGAGATCCTGACCTCGCTGCCGGCGCATATCGGCTACATCATCATCGAGCACGACATGGACGTCGCCTTGCGCGTCGTCGAGAGCGTCACGATGATGCACAACGGCCGCATCTTCAAGGAAGGCCTGCCGGAAGAGATCCAGTCCGACCCCGAGGTGCAGGAGCTTTATCTCGGAGGCGGCCATGAATGAGGCCCGCCGCTCCGCCGCCGCGCTCGAGGTCCGCGGGCTCGACGTCTATTACGGTCACTCGCACGCCCTGCAAGGCGTCGACCTGACGCTGGAGAGCGGCGTGTTCTCCGTCGTCGGCCGCAACGGCATGGGCAAGACCACGCTGTGCAAGGCGATCATGGGACTGGTCGGCGTCAGCGGCGGATCGATCCGGGTTCGCGGCGAGGACATCACGCGGCGGCCTTCCGCCCAGATTGCGCGGCTCGGCGTCGGCTACGTGCCGCAGGGCCGCCGCCTGTGGCGCTCGCTCAGCGTCGACGAGCATTTGCGGCTGGCCGGCGGCATGCGCTCCGGAGCATGGACGGTCGAGCGCATCTACGACACCTTCCCGCGCCTCGCCGAGCGCAAAGATCACGGCGGTGGCCAGCTCTCCGGCGGCGAGCAGCAGATGCTGGCGATCTCGCGCGCGCTGCTCACCAATCCGCATTTGTTGATCATGGACGAGCCGACCGAGGGACTTGCGCCCGTCATCGTGGCGCAGGTCGAGGAGATGCTGCTGCGGCTCGGTGAGGACGGCGACATGTCCGTGCTGGTGATCGAGCAGAACATCGGCGTCGCCACCGCGATCTCGCGCAACGTCGCGATCATGGTCAATGGCCGCATCAATCGCATCATCGACTCCGCGCGGCTCGCCGCCGACCGCGAGCTCCAGCAGCGCCTGCTCGGCGTCGGGCTCCACGCCGAGCTCGAGCCGGATCTCGAGATCTCAGTAAATCCGGTGCCGGCGCCGCGCCGCGACGGGCCGATCCGCATCTACGTCTCCAACCCAACGCTGCCGACGCGATGGTCGCAGCCGGTGCCGATCGCCCGCATCGAGGCGGCGGCGCGCACACTCTCGACCCAGGTCGCGCGGCTCGACGAGACGGCCCGGCGCAAGCGCGAGCCGCTGGCGGCGCAGACCGCCGGCCCGCCCGTCGTGCTGGTCGTCGGCACGCTCGACACCAAGGGCCTCGAGCTGCGCTTCATCCGCGACATCATCGCCGAAACCGGCCTGCGCACGCGGCTGGTCGACGTCTCGACCAGCGGCAAGCATTCCAGTTGCGATGTCTCCGCGCAGGAGATCGCGCTCAACCACGGCCGCGGCGGTGCCGCGGTGTTCGGCCCCGACCGCGGCGCTGCCGTGACCGCGATGGCCGACGCGTTCGCCAGCTGGCTGCGGCGCCAGGGCAATGTCGCCGGCGTGATCTCGGCCGGCGGCTCGGGCGCGGCGTCGGTGGTTGCCCCGGGCATGCGCGCGCTTCCCGTCGGCGTGCCGAAGCTGATCATCTCCTCCGTCGCCGCCGGCGATGTCGGGCCCTATGTCGGTCCGGCCGACATCACGATGATGCACTCGGTCACCGACGTGCAGGGGCTGAACTCTATCTCGCGCGCGGTGCTCGCCAACGGTGCCAATGCGCTCGCCGGCATGGTCAAGGCGCGGCTGGATGTGCGGGCCGCGACGGCGCGGGAGGCCGGCGGCCTGCCTGCGGTCGGCATCACCATGTTCGGCGTGACGACGCCGGCGGTGCAGAAGATCGCCGCCGAGCTGCGCGACGATTTCGAGTGCCTGGTCTTCCATGCCACCGGCGTCGGCGGCCGCTCCATGGAGAAACTCGTCGAATCCGGCCAGCTCGCCGGCGTCATCGACCTCACCACAACGGAGGTCTGCGATCTCCTGATGGGCGGCGTGTTTCCGGCAACCGAGGATCGCTTCGGTGCGATCATCCGCACGCGCGTCCCCTATGTCGGCTCGGTCGGCGCACTCGACATGGTCAATTTCGGCGCGCCCGACACCATTCCCGAGCGCTACCGCGGCCGCAAATTCCACGTCCACAATCCGCAGGTGACGCTGATGCGGACGAGCGTGGAAGAGAACGAGCGCATCGGCCGGTGGATCGGCGAGCGCCTCAACCAGATGGACGGCCCGGTGCGCTTCTTCCTGCCCGAGGGCGGCGTCTCCGCACTCGATGCGCGGGGCCAGCCGTTCTGGGATCCGGACGCCGATGCCGCGCTGTTCCGCACGCTGGAGCGCACCGTGCGGCAGACCGGCAATCGGCAGCTCATCCGCACGCCCAAGAACATCAACGATCCCGACTTCGCCGCCGCCATCGTCGGTGCGTTCCGAACCCTGTTCGGCCGCGCCGGCGCGCGGCGGAGACTAGCGAGGTGAGCGATGCCAAGGTTTGAACGCGCAGCACTCCTGAGGCGGTTCCGCGAGATGGCGAAGCGCGGCGAGCCGATCGTCGGCGGCGGCGCCGGCACCGGGCTGTCAGCCAAATGCGAGGAGGCCGGCGGCGTCGATCTCATCGTGATCTACAATTCCGGACGCTACCGCATGGCCGGGCGCGGCTCGCTCGCGGGCCTGATGGCTTACGGCGACGCCAACGCCATCGTGCTGGAGATGGCCGGCGAAGTGCTGCCCGTGGTCACCCGGACGCCGGTGCTCGCGGGCGTCAACGGCACCGATCCGTTCCGCGACATGGACGCGTTTCTCGACCAGCTGAAGGCGCTTGGCTTCGCCGGCGTGCAGAACTTTCCGACCGTCGGCCTGATCGACGGCACCTTCCGCGCCAATCTCGAAGAGACCGGGATGTCCTACGCGCTCGAGATCGACATGATCGCCAAGGCGCACGACAAGGACATGCTGACGACGCCCTATGTGTTCAGCGAGAAGGAAGCGGCCGCGATGGCGATCGCCGGCGCCGACATCGTCGTCTGCCACATGGGGCTGACGACCGGCGGGTCGATCGGCGCGCAGACCGCGTTGAGGCTGAAGGATTGTCCGGCGCAGATCGACACCTGGGCCTCCGCCGCGCTCAGCGTCAACCCGGATATCCTGGTGCTGGCGCATGGCGGCCCGATCGCTGATCCCGCCGATGCCGATTTCATCATGAAGAACACCCGCCATTGCCACGGCTTCTACGGGGCCTCCTCGATGGAGCGGCTTCCCGTGGAGCGGGCGCTGACGGAGCAGGTACGTCAATTCAAGGCGATCGGCGCGCGGTAACGCCTGAAAGTTCGAGGGAGGAAAAGATGTCGGGGATGTTGGTCGGTGAATTGATCCTCTGGCTGATCGTCGCAATCGTCGTGATCGTGGTCGGCGTCTATATTGTGAACTGGCTCTACCATCGCTCCTCCAAGGAGACCTCGTTCGTCCGGACCGGCTTCCTCGGCGAGCGCGTGGTGATCAATGGCGGCGCGTTCGTGCTGCCGTTCATCCACGATTACACGCCCGTCAACATGAACGTGCTGCCGATGGGCATCGTCCGCTCCAGGCAGGACGCCGTGATCACCCGCGACCGCATGCGCGTCGACATCGAAGCCGATTTCTATGTCCGGGTGCAGCCGACCCGCGAGGCCGTCTCGATCGCGGCTGCCACGCTCGGCCGCCGCACCATGGAGCCCGGGCAGCTCCATGCGCTGCTGGCCGGCAAGTTCATCTCCGCGATCCGTTCGGTCGCCTCCGAGATGACCATGGAGGAGATGCACGAGCGGCGCGGCGACTATGTCGTGCGAGTCAAGACCAACGCGGCCGAAGCCCTCGCCCAGAACGGCCTCGAGCTGGAATCGGTCGCCATCACCGATCTCGACCAGACCGATCTCGAATTCTTCAACCCGTCGAACCGGTTCGACGCCGAAGGCCTGACCCAGCTGATGCAGGACATCGAGGCCAAGCGGAAGCTGCGCAACGACATCGAGCAGGATTCGATGATCAAGATCCGCGCGCGCAATCTGGAGGCCGAGCGGCAGGCGCTGGAGATCGAGCGCGAGAGCGAGACAGCACGCCTGGAGCAGGAACGCGACATCGAGATGCGCCGTGCGCTTCAGCGCACGGAAGTGGCCCGCGAACGGGCGCTGCGCGAAACCGAGGCCGAGCAGGCGCAGATCTCCGCGCGCGAGGCCATCGAGCGCGCCCGCATCGCCAACGACCAGGCGATCGCGGAAGCCCGCATCGCCTCGGAGCGCGAAACCCGCCAGAAGGAGATCGAGCGGACCCGCACCATCGAGGAGAAGGAGCTGCTGGCGCGCGAGGAGATCGAGAAGACCAGGATCGCCAACCAGCGCTCGATCGACACCACCCGCATCGCATCCGAGCGCGACGTGCGCCAGCGTGAGATCGAGCGGATGCGCACGGTCGAGGAAGCAGAGATCGCGGCGCGTGAAGCCATCGAGAAGGCGCGGATCCAGCAGGATCGCGTCGTCACCGACGCCCGCATCGCCAACGAGGAGGAAACCAGGCGCCGCGAGATCGAGCGCACGCGTGCCGTCGACGAGGCCGAGATCGCTGCCCGCGAGGCGACCGAGAAAGCCCGCATCGCCCAGACGCTGATCGTCAATGTCGAGCGTATCTCTTCCGACGAGCGCACCCGCGCGCTGGAGATCCAGCAGGTGCGCACCATCCAGGAGGCCGAGATCGAGGCCCAGCGCGCGGTCGAGGCCGCCCGCATCGCCCGGGAGCGGACGCTCGCCGCCGAACGCATCGCCGCCGAGCAGAACACGCGGCAGCTGGAGATCGAACGCAACCAGGCACTCGACGTCGCCGGCATTGCGGCGCGCGAGACCACGGAGGCCAGCCGGATCGCCCAGGAGGAGCGCGTGCGCTCGCTGGAGATCGCCCGCAACCGCGCCGTCGAGGAGGCCGACATCGCCTCGCGCGAGGCGATCGAGGCGGCCCGCATCGCCCAGGAGAAGGCGGTCGCGGCCGAGCGGATCCAGGCCGAGCGCGACACCCGTTCGCTCGAAATCGAGCGCACCGGCGTGCTGGAGGCGGCCGAGCTCAAGCGGCGCGACGCCATCGAGCGCCAGCGCATCACGGTCGACCTGGCGCTGGAGGCCGAGCGCATCAACTCGTCGAAGAAGCGCGAAGTTCTCAACATCGAGCAGAAGAAGGCGATCGAGATCGCCGACGAGGACCGCGTTATCGCGCTGTCGACCAAGAAGTCCGAGCGGATCGATGCCGATCGCCAGGTCCGGCAAGCCGAGATCGTCGCGCGCAAGGAGGTCGAGACCACCGACGTCTCGCGCGAGCAGGCGCTGGAGGCCGCCCGCATCGAGCGCCGCCGCGCCATCGAGCAGCTCGAGGTCGCCCGCGTGCAGTCGCTGCAGGAAGCCGAAATCGCCTCCCGCGAGGAGGTCGAGCGCGCGCGCATTGCATCCGATCGCGGCCTCGACGAAGCCCGCGTCGGCCGCGAGCGCGAGCTACGCAAGCTCGAGGTCAACCGCGAAAAGGACGTCGAGACTGTGCTGATGGAAAAGGCCATCGCCATCCATCAGAAATCGCTGGAAGAGTCCGCGGCCCGCGCTGCCGCCGAGGAAGCGCGGATGCGCGCGACCGAAGCCACCGAGCGCGTCATCACCGCGCGCGAGAGCGAGATCGCCAAACGGCGCAAGACGGTCGAGGTGCTGCTCGCCGAGAAACAGGCCGAGGAGACCCGGATCGCCGCGGAAGCTGAGCGCGTGCGCGCGGCCGTCGAGGCGGAAGCGCAGCGGATGCTGAATGAGGCCGAGAACGTGCTGACCGATCAGGCGCGCTACTCGCTGTTCCGCCGCAAGCTGCTCGACCGGATCGAGGGCATCGTCCGCGAGAGCGTCAAGCCGATGGAGAAGATCGAGGGCATCCGCATCCTCCAGGTCGATGGCCTCAACGGCAACGGCCATGGTGGCAATGGCGGCCGCAGCGCCACCGACGAGGTGATCGATTCCGCCCTGCGCTACCGCGTCCAGGCACCGCTGATCGATTCCATCCTTTCCGACATCGGCGTCGAAGGCGGCAGCCTCGCCAAGATGCCGGGCCTGATCCGAGAGGCGCGTGACATGCAGGGCATCAAGGAGTCCGCCCGCAAGAGCGGTGGTGGCGGAGGTGGCGGCGACAAGCCGGCGGCCGCCCCGCCCGCGGCCGAGGGCGGCGAGCCGCCGGCCGAGCGCGGGCCGCGGAAGAAGAGCTGAGGTCGCGCCATGGCCCGCGTCTACGTCTCCACTGTCGTCAATGCCCGCAACGACCGCGTCTGGGCGCGGGTGCGCGATTTCAACGGCCTGCCGAACTGGCATCCGGCCATCGCCGAAAGCCGCATCGAGGGCGGCGAGCCCGCCGACAAGATCGGCTGCGTCAGGGATTTCCGCCTGCGCAACGGCGACCGCATCCGCGAGAAGCTGCTCGGCCTCTCCGACTACGACATGTTCTGCACCTATTCGATCCTGGAATCTCCGATGGGCGTCGAGAACTATGTCGCAACCCTGCGGCTGACCCCCGTCACCGACGGCGACCAGACCTTCATGGAATGGACCGCCGAATTCGATTGCGCGCCGGAGCGCGAGACCGAGCTCGTCAGCAATATCGGCGGCGGCGTATTCCAGGGCGGATTTGATGCGCTCAAGCGCGTGTTCGGAGGCTGACCGTGCCGCATGTCGTCAAGAGCACGATCCTGGACGCACCGACCGATGCGGTGTGGACCGTGCTGCGCGATTTCAACGGACACGATCGTTGGCATCCGGTTGTCGCGACGTCCTCGATCGAGCGCGCGCAGTCTTCCGACAAGATCGGTTGCATCAGGCGGTTCAAGCTCAACGACGGCTCCGAGCTGCGCGAGCAATTGCTGGCACTGTCGGACCTGGAACAGTCCTTCAGCTATTGCCTGCTCGATACGCCGGTGCCGATGTTCAACTACGTCGCCCATGTCCGGCTGCTGCCGGTCACCGACGGCGACCGCACCTTCTGGCACTGGGAGTCCCGCTTCACCACCAAGCCGGAAGATCGCGACCGCATCACCCACATGGTCGCGGAAGACATTTACCAGGCCGGGTTCGAGGCGATCCGCCGGCATCTGAGGGAGGCCGCATAGTCATGGCCGTGACAGTGAAGACGTTTGGAAGCGCCAGCGAGGCGGCGGGAGCATTGTCCTCGGACCGCACCGCGCGGTATCTCGGCGGCGGCACGCTGGTGATGCGCGCGCTGAACGAAGGCGATGTCGCGATCTCGACCGTGGTCCGCGCCCAGGACCAGGCGCTGACCCGGATCGACGCCTCGGGGCCGCGCATTACGCTCGGCGCAGGCGTCACCTTCGCGCGCATCCTTGCCGAACGGGACCTTGCCTTCCTGCACGCGCCCGCCCGTTCGATCGGCGGTCCCGCCGTGCGCAACATGGGCACGGTCGGCGGCAATCTTTTCGCGCCGAGTCCTTACGGCGATTTCACCGTGGCGCTGCTGGCGCTCGACGCGACCGTCGCCGTCGCGGGCGGCTTTGGCGCGCGCGATATCCCGATCGAAGAGTTACTGCAGGCGCGCGAACGGCAGGCCGGAACCCTGGTGCTGTCGGTCTCCTGCACCCGGCCAGCGAGCAGCGACGCATTCCGCTACCGCAAGATCGCGCGCATCAAGCCGAAGGGCGGCTCGGTCGTCACGCTCGCCGCGCATCTGCCGATCAGCGGCGGACGGATTGCGGGCGCCCGGATCGCGCTGGGATCGATGGCGCCGACCCAGATCCGCGCCCGTGCCGCCGAGCGCGCGCTGGAGGGCCGCTCGCTCGATGCCGCGACCATCGCGGCCGCCGCATCCGCGGCGACAGAGGGAACATCGCCATCCGACAACGCGCTCGGCAGCGCCTGGTATCGCCGCGAGATCGTCGGCGTGCATCTGCGGCGCCTGCTGTCAGGCCAGGAATAGATCGCCATGTCAAAAATCCCCCTGCAGTTTCGTCACAACGGCCGCGATGTCGCGATCTTCGTCGACGGCGGCACCAATCTCCTGGTGGCGCTGCGCGAGCTGATCGGCGACATGACGCCAAAATTCGGCTGTGGCCAGGGCGGCTGCGGCACTTGCAGTGTGTTGATCGATGGCGAGCTTCATCTTTCCTGCCTGACGCTGGCGGAGA
Source organism: Bradyrhizobium sp. ERR14 (assembly GCF_014198235.1). Taxonomy (NCBI): domain Bacteria; kingdom Pseudomonadati; phylum Pseudomonadota; class Alphaproteobacteria; order Hyphomicrobiales; family Nitrobacteraceae; genus Bradyrhizobium; species Bradyrhizobium sp. ERR14. The sequence continues at coordinate 36,531 of NZ_JACIHD010000022.1, forward strand.
CGGTGGCCGGCCGTTCCATCGAGACGCTCGACGGCATGAAGCAGGGCCCGAACCTGCACCCGCTGCAGCGCGCCTTCGCCGACCATTTCGCGGCCCAGTGCGGCTATTGCACCCCAGGCATGCTGATGGCCGCCAAGGCGCTGCTCGACCGCAATCCCTCGCCGAGCCGCGACGAGGTCATTGAGGCCATCTCCGGCAACATCTGCCGCTGCACCGGCTATGAGCCGATCATCAATGCCATCCTTGCCGCCGCGAGCGGCCGGGTCAGCGCCTGAGGTAGATCATGCTGGAACTGCGCAAGGACATCTTCGCCGACGAGCGCGACGATAACCTCAAGGAAATCGGCAAGGGCACCCAGCGTCAGGATATGCTCGGTCATGTCACGGGCACGTCGAGCTACTTCAACGATCACAAGCTGCAAGGCATGCTGCACCTGAAGGTCGTACGCTCGACGCAGGCCCATGCAAGGATCCGTCGCATCGATACCACCGAGGCCGAACGTTCGGCCGGCGTACGCCGCATCATCCGCGGCACTGATGTGCCGGTTAATCTGAACACGCTTCTCAGCCTGATCAACTTCGGCAAGGATGACGAGCCGTCGCTGGCTGTCGACAAGGTCCGCTACAAGGGCGAGCCGATCCTCGCCATCGTCGCCGACAGCGAGCGTGAGGCGTTCGAGGCGATCGCGAAGGTCAAGGTCGATTACGAGCCACTCCCGGCTGTGTTCGATGTCGAGGACGCGCTGAAGCCCGGCGCGCCCGTGGTCAACGAGACCTATCCGAAGAACGCCTTCATCTATCACGACGTCTACGACCACCAGCGCCTGCGCTTCGGCGATGCCGACGCGGCGCTCGCGAGCGCCGACCACGTGCTGGAGCAGCGCTATCAGATGTCGCCGATCGAGCACGCCCCCACTGAGACCAACGGCGCGATTGCGGCGCCCGACACCAATGGCCGCTACGTCGTCTACACCTCGACCCAGGCGCTGTTCTTCTCGGTGGACACCTGCGCCAAGATTCTGGACGTGCCCTCCAACACGTTCCACTTCATCGGCGGTACCGTCGGCGGCGGCTTCGGCGGCAAGGTCGACACCTTGACTGAGCCGCTCGCGATCCTCGGCGCCATGCTGACGGGACGGCCCGTCCGCTACGTATTCGGGCGCGAGGAGGAGATGCAGTACGGTCCGCCGCGCGGCGCCGAACGCATCTACATCAAGGACGGCGTGATGCGCGACGGCCGCGTCGTCGCCCGCAAGATCCGCGCCTATTTCGACAGCGGCGCCTATACGCGGCTGTCGAGCTATGCCGCGGTGAAATGCGCCGCCCACCTGCCCGGCCCCTACACCATCCCGAACGTCTATGGCGACGTCTATTGCGTCTTCACCAATCGGACGCCCGCGACCGCCATGCGCGGCTTCGGCGTCACCGCGATGGACTTTGCGATCGAATGCCAGATGGACAAGCTCGCAAACCTCGTCGGCATGGACCCGATGGAGTTTCGCATTCTCAACGCCTATCGCGACGGCGACATGAAGGCGCACCGGCGCGAGGCCAAGAACACCGCGCTGATCGAATGCGTTCAGGTCGCGGCCGAGAAGGCCAAATGGCCGATCCGCGACGAGTTCAAGCGCGCCTCCTCGCGCAAGGACGGCGGCGGCAGCCGCGCCGCGATCCCGCCGACGCCAACGGAGTCGCGCGCGCGTCCGGCTGCGCCTGCACAGCAGCGCACGAGCTATGACCGCGCGCCGGTGACCGCGACACGGGAGCCGCCGCGCGATCCGCCTCCGCCGACGCCGCCGCCTCCCCCGCCGCGCCCGGCCGCGCCATCGCATGGCGCAACACGGTTCTCGTCGGTGTTCGGCACCAGGAGACGCTGATATGACCAGGCATCGCGGACGCGGCATGGCGTCGATCAATTATCCCATCGGCATGAACCTTGGCGGCGACCCGAGCCAGGCCCTGGTTCACTCCAATCCCAGCGGCAAATTCACAGTGGCGCTGTCGTCGATCGACCTCGGCCAGGGCATGAAGTCGGTGACGCGGCAGATCTGCGCCGAGACGCTGGGCGTGCCGGTCGAGGACGTCTATGTCGACACGGCGGATTCCGACACCGGCCCGCACTGCATGGGCTCGTTCGCCTCGCGCGGCACCCACCGGGTCGGCAACGCCGTAATGGCTGCGGCGCGAGAGGCCCGCGGCGTGATGATGGAGGCGGCGGCCGAGGAGCTTGAGGTCAATGCCGCCGATCTCGAAACTGACGGCCGCGGCAATATCCACGTCAAGGGCGCGCCGCATCGCTCGATCTCGACCAAGGATGTCGCGATTGCCGCGCAGTTCAAGCAGGGCAAGACGATTTCGGGCCGCGGCATTTTTCTCGTTCCCCTTTCCGAAGTTAATCCGGAGACCGGCGAGATGTCGCCGGCAACTTGTTACGCCCATGCCTGCCTCGTCGCCGAGGTCGAGGTCGACGACGAGACCGGCGATGTCGCGATGGTTCGGATGGATTCCGCCTATGAGCTCGGTCGCGCGCTGAACCCGCGTCTGGTCGAGCAGCAGCTGGTCGGCGGCGCCTGGATGGGCGTCAGCCACGCGCTCTACGAGACCCCGGAGCCCTATTATCCCGATCCCGTTCACGGCCCCCGCGACTTCGTCGAATATCTGATGCCCGGCCCCGGCGACATCTGCCCGCACGATATCGCGGTGCTGGAACGCCCCGCTCCCGACGGTCCGTTCGGCGCCAAGGGCCCCGGCGAGATGTGCGCCAATCCGGTGCTGCCGGCCGTCGCGAATGCGATCTTCAACGCCGTCGGCGTGCGCATCGACGACCTGCCGATCACGCCCGAAAAGGTGCTGCGCGCGATCAAGGCCCAGGGCGGCGCGCGGCCGCAGGCGCGGCGTTAGAGGATCGGCCGTGGCGGTTCGCAGCAACATCGTCGGCATCGACAGCCCCGAGGCGCTGGAGAGAGCGCTTCGGGCAGCCTATTACCTCGCCGACGAAGGCCTTGCGACATCAGCCTATCTCGGCCTCGCGCTCGGCAAGCCCCTGCTGCTCGAAGGCGCGCCGGGCGTCGGCAAGACGGAGGCGGCAAAAGCGATCGCTGCCGTGCTCGGCCGCCGCCTGATCCGCCTGCAATGCTACGAGGGCATCGACGCCTCCGCCGCACTCTATGAGTGGAACTACCCGCGCCAGATGCTGGCGATCCGCCAGGCCGGCGACGAAAGCATCGACATCTATGGCGAGACCTTCCTGATCGAGCGGCCAATGCTGGCCGCGCTCCGCGCGCCCGATTCCACCGTGCTGCTGATCGACGAAATCGACCGCGCCGACCAGGAGTTCGAGGCCTTCCTGCTCGAGTTCCTGTCCGACTTCCAGATCTCGATTCCCGAGCGCGGCACGGTGCGCGCGGCCGAACGCCCTGTGGTCGTGCTGACCTCGAACCGGACGCGCGATCTGCATGAGGCCCTCCGCCGGCGCTGCGTCTATCACTGGATCGACTATCCGACCGCCGAGCGCGAGGCCCGGATCATCATGATGCGCGCCTCCAGCGTCGCCGAAGCCACGGCACGTGCCGTCGTCGCAGCCGTCGAGAAATTGCGGCGCGAGCCCCTGAGCAAGGCGCCCGGCATTGCCGAGGCCGTCGACTGGGCCGAGGCCGCGACGCTCCTGCACAAGGGCGGCGCGCGCTGGCCGGACGCGTTCAAGCGCTCGATCGGCGTGGCGCTGAAGGACGAAGAGGACCTGCATTTCATCTCGCCGCGGCTCGATGCCATGCTCGCGGAGGCGACCGCATGAACCCCGAGCCGCAGCTTCCGCGCGCCGCGCGCATGTTCGTCGCGTTCGTCCCGCTGCTGCGCGCGAACGGCTTTGCGGTGGCGCCGGAGCAAACCACGACATTCCTCGCCGCGATCGAGCTGCTCGGCCCGCGCGACATCGAGCAGGTCAGGCAGGCCGCCCTGGCGACGCTGGCTCCGCCGCCCGAACGCCGCGCGACCTTCGACCGGCTGTTCGATCTCCACTTCCGCGGCAGCGAGGCCATCGCACGAGACGACGAGGGCGAGGATGACGAGACAGTCCGCCTCCAGGAGGAGGGCCGCGGCGACGAGGCGCCCCTGCTCTCCGACGAGGCCAACGAGTCAGGCCTCGCCGCGAGCCGAAGCGAGGCGCTGGTCGAGCGCCACTTTCGGATGACCTCAACCGCCGACGCCCTACGCCGCCTGGCGCGCGAGGCACCGCGCCGCCTGCCGCGACGGCGCGGCCATCGCCGCATGCGCGCACGTCGCGGATCGTTTGCCGATCTCCGCCGCACTTTACGCGACTCTGTCCGCAGCGACGGCGAGATCCTGCGGCTCCGTCACATGAAGCGGCGCCAGCGTCCGCGCAAGATGCTGCTCCTGATCGACGTGTCCGGCTCGATGAAGAGCCGCACCGAGGAGAACATGAAGCTCGCGCATGCGCTGGTGCAGGCCGCGCCTGGTGTCGAGGTCTTCACCTTCGGCACGCGGCTGACCCGCATCACCCGCCCGCTGCGGCTGAAGCGCCGCGAGCAGGCCATGAACGCCGCCGCGCACCTGGTCAGCGACTGGGACGGCGGCACCCGCATCGGCGACGCGCTGCAGGCGTTTCTCGCCGTGCCCCGCTTCGGCGGCTACGCCCGTGGCGCCGTCGTGGTCATCGTCTCCGATGGACTCGAGCGCGGCGAGACCGACGCACTTCGCGACGCCGTCGCGAAATTGTCGCGGCGGGCCTGGCGCTTGAGCTGGCTGACGCCGCTGGCGACAAGCCCCGGCTTCCGCCCGCAGACCGAAGCGCTCGTCGCCATCGAGCGCTTCGTCGACGACCTCGTGGATGGCGGTTCGAGCGCGTCGATCGTCGCGCATATTCTGGCGCTGGGACGAAGGAGAGCGGCGTGACCGATATTGTCGACGGCCATCATCACATCTGGCGGCAGGCCGACCTGCCGTGGCTGATCGGCCCCATGCAGCCGCGCATCTTCGGACCTTACGAGCCGATCCGGCGCGACTACCCGATCCAGGAATATCTCGACGACCTCAAGGGCACCGGCGTCACGCGCTCGGTCTATGTGCAGACCAACTGGGCCAACGACCGCTTCGAGGACGAGGCCGCGTGGGTGCAGCAGACTGCGGACGAACACGGCTGGCCGCACGCGATCGTCGCCTATGCCAATTTCGCCGTCGACGACGTCCGGCCGCAGCTCGATCGCCTGAAGCGCTACAGGCTGGTGCGCGGCGTGCGCATGCAGCTGCACTGGCATGAGAACCCGCTGTACCGCTTTGCGGCCCGGGCGGATCTCTGCGCCGATCCGATGATCCGCCGCAACGTCGCGCGTCTTGCCGGCTATGGCTGGAGCTTCGACCTGCAGGTGTTCACCCCGCAGATGCCGGACGCCGCAGCGCTGGCCGAGGCCTGCCCCGACGTGACCTTCATCCTCCAGCATGCCGGCATGCTGGAGGATCTCTCGCCTGGCGGTCGCGCCGCCTGGCGCGGTGGCATGGCCCGGCTCGCGGCCTGTCCGAACGTGGTCTCAAAGCTCTCCGGGCTCGGCACTTTCATCCATCGCAACGATCCCGCACACATCGCTGCCGTACTCGCGGATACCGTCGCGATCTTTGGCGCCGAGCGCTGCCTGTTCGGCTCCAATTTCCCGATCGAGAAATTGTGGACCACCTATCGCGAGCTCGTCGGCGCCTTTCGCACGGCCGCAGCGCCGTTCAGCGCGGAGCAGCAGGACGCCATCTTCAGGACTACGGCGACGCGCGTCTACCGGCTTTGACAGACAAGAAACAGATGAGGGAGGGCAACGAATGGCGCTGGAGATCAAGATCCTGGACTATGGCGATATCGAGCTGGAATCGAGCTTTCTGGTTCTCGGCCGCGACTGCGGTCGCACCCGCCGCGTCCTCACCCTCGGCTTCCTGATCCTCGGGGGGAAATATCCGGTCGTGGTCGACACCGGCTACCGCTCCAACCAGATCATGGAGACGCTGGGCATGCGCGGGCTGCAGTACCACGAGAACATGATCGAGAACCAGCTCGCGCGCCACGGCGTGCGCATGGGCGACGTCCGCTTCGTCTGCCACACCCATCTGCACATCGACCACGCCGGCAAGGACGATCTGTTCCCGATGAACACGACCGTCGTGCTCAACCGCAAGGAGCTCGAATATTCCGTCTCCGGCCTGATGCATCCGCAGTATCCGGCGCCCGACATCAAGCACCTGATCGACCGGCTTCACACCAAGAGCGCGCTGCGCTTCCTCGACCTCGAGATCACCGGCCCGATCGAGCTGATGCCCGGCGTCTATTGCGACGCCGCCAATGCGCATACCGAGGGCTCGATGAACGTCATCGTCGAGACGGCCGACGGGATTGCGACCATCTGCGGCGACGTGATCTACGATTTCAACGACCAGATCGTGACGCCCTTCAACGAGATCCACGATTGGGAGCCGCGCACGACGGGCAACCACGGCACCAGCAAGCGCGCCGAGAAGGCCTCGATCAAGAAGCTGCTGAGCAATTCGCGCTATCTGCTGCCGGTGCACGACCGCCCCGCCAAGATCGAAGGCGGCAACGTCGTCGGGCGCCTGCACGATCAGGTCCCCGGACCGATCGTGCAGTCCCTGCCCGCACGCAACTGGTTCCCGGCTTGAGATGATCTTGGGGATCGACCGATGACGCACGTCACCTTGCGAAGCGAATTCGAAACCCTGATCGACCCCTATGCGCCGGTCGCGCAGGTCGGCACCGGCTTTGACTTCACGGAGGGGCCGATCTGGCATCCGGTCGATCACTATCTGCTGTTCTCGGACATGCCGGGTGACGTGCGCCGGCGCTGGGATGCGCGGCGCGGCGTGGTCGAGGTCAAGCGTCCCTCGAACAAGTGCAACGGCATGACCTATGATGCCGAGCTCAATCTGATCGTCTGCGAGCACGCGACATCGTCGCTGATCCGCGAGCGGCCGGACGGGCGGCGCGAGGTGCTGGCTTCGCACTTCCAGGGCCAGGAGCTGAACAGCCCGAACGACGTCTGCGTGCACTCCTCCGGCGCGATCTATTTCTCCGACCCCTGGTACGGCCGCATGCCGGTCTATGGCGTCGAGCGGCCGCGTCAGCTCGGCTTCCAGGGCGTCTATCGCCTCGTGCCCGGCGGCGAACCGAAGCTCGTGGTCGAGCGCAATCTGTTCGACCAGCCGAATGGGCTGTGCTTCTCGCCGGACGAGAAGCTGCTCTATGTCAACGACACCGTGCAGGCGCTGATCCGCGTCTTCGACGTCAACGCCGACGGCTCGCTGTCGAATGCGCAGGTGTTCGCAGGCGGCATCCGCTCCGAGCTCGAGGCCGGCCTGCCCGACGGCATGAAGTGCGACCAGCACGGCAATGTCTGGGTCACCGCGCCCGGCGGGGTCTGGGTCTATTCGCCGCGCGGCGAGCTGCTCGGCAAGGTCCGCGTGCCCGAGATGGTCGCCAACCTCGCCTGGGGCGGGCCGGATTTCCGTACGCTTTATCTGACCTCGACACATTCGGTCTATGCCATTCCGACCAAGGTCGGTCCGCGGCACGAACCTTACATGAGCGGCCGGCGAAGCGGCGGCGGCGCGACGCCAAGCGCCTCGCCGGCGGCGCCTATCCTTGCTGACGGCGACATGCGGCTCGATCCGCAGCGCTGTGCCATGATCATCCAGGACCTCCAGAACGACGTCGTCATGGACGGCGGCGCGTTCGCCGACTCCGGTGCGCCGGGACATGCGAAGCAGCAGCATGTTGTCGAGAATGTCCGCCGTCTCGCGGAGACCGCGCGGGCACGGGGCGTTGCGATCATTCATGTCTGGTTTGTCGTCGAGCCGGGCGCGCCCGGCGTCACGCTGAACGCACCGCTGTTCGAAGGCCTCGTCGACAGCAAGGCGATGGTGCGCGGAAGCTGGGGCGCGGCGCCCGTCTCCGGCCTCGAACCCCGGCCCGGCGATTTCGTCGTCGAGAAGATGCGGATGAGCGCGTGGGAGGGCACGCGGCTGGAGACAATCCTCAAGGCGACCGGGCGCGACATGATCATCAACACCGGCGCCTGGACCAACATGTCGGTCGAGCACACCGCCCGCACCGGGGCGGACAAGGGCTACTTCATGATCGTCCCCGAAGATTGCTGCTCGACCATGAATGCCGACTGGCACCACGCGTCGATCAATTTCGCCATGCAGAACGTCGCGATCGTCACGAGGGCAGATGCCGTCATCAGGGCGTTGGGATGAGCGGTGGCAAAGATTTTGCACCTCTCCTGCTCGCCACGTCCTGACTCCGAGTCAAGTGCCGGCGCGCGCGTCTTTCTTGACGGCTTTCGCCAGGTCCGGCCGGACTGGGACCTCGATGTCGTGGACCTCTGGCGGGAGCGGATGCCGGAATTCTCGGGCCCCATCGCCGAGGCCAAATATGCACGGATGAACGGGCAAGCCTTCAACGACACGCAACGCGACAGCTTTGCCGAGGCCGAGCGCATGGCGCTGCGGTTTTCGTTGGCCGATCGGGTGCTGATCTCGACGCCGATGTGGAACTTCAGCATTCCCTACAAGCTCAAGCAGTGGTTCGACATCATCGTGCAGCCCGGACTGACGTTCCGGTTCGACCCGTCACAGGGCTATCTGCCACTGCTCAAGGACCGGCCGACGCTGGTGATTCTCGCCAGCGGCAGCGACTTTGCCACCGGCATGAACCGCGGCCGCATCGACATGGCAACGCCTTACCTGCGAGACATCCTGCGCTTCATCGGTATCGACAATGTCCGCTTCGTGCCGATCGGGCCAACCACGGGACCGCAGCAGCCGATCGACGCTGCGCGGGAAAGGGCCCATCGACGTCTGGCCGCAATGGCCGCGAATTTCTGAGCGCTCGCCAACGCCGAACCCGTTCAGAGAGGCCCGATTTGCGCTGAGCCTTGCGCGTCGCCTGATCGGGCCTGACGATAGACGTGCCCTGGCTCTGCCCACAGAAACCCATTCGAGAACGGCACACCAGGATAGGCCGCCGCAAGCCGGCGGTTGCCGCCCTCGACATCGTCACGGCCGTTCAGCACGTCGCGAAAGGTCCTGGCGACGACGACCATGTCGCAATCCTGCGGCGACAGGCGAAGTGAGCCGACGTTGCTCTCACGCAAGATGCCGGCCTCGCCCAGCAGATTGGCGCAGGTGTGCGACAGGGTCTGCACCCCGTTGATGGTCAGGAAGTCCTGCTGCTCCAGCGTGTTCAGAAGGAGACCATCCGTGTCCTTCTCACAGACGAAGCGGCAATTGTCCTTGGCGAGCTTGTGCAGGCGCGCATGATAGCAACGGGCCGAGATGGCCAGCGGCACCCTGCCGAACGCGAGCACTTCGATCGTGGCATCGGGAACAGCCCTTGCGATGGTCGCCACCGAGGCCAGCGGCAGCTCCGGCGGCAGGCAGATGCGCCTCGCCCCGCGCGCGGCGTGAAAGGCCGCGCTCGCCTCGTTGTAGATGTTGACGAACGGCCCGATCGCGTGCGGCCGGCCTGCGAGCGCCCTGAGACAGGTCAGGTCATTGACCTCGACCAGCCCGCCTTCGGCCGCCGCAAGCTCCTCGGTCTGGCGGCGCTCACGCCGCAGCGAAACCAGGATCAGCGAACCCAGCAACACCTGCTTGCCCGCGCTCTGCAGCCGTTCGACCACGCCCGGAATGAAGTCTGCGAAGAACGGCGAGCGCTTCGAGCAGACGATCTCGCCGACGGATACGACGTCGACCGGCGCTTCGTCGGCGATCCGGAAATAGAAGTCGCGCCAGCGTTCCGGCGCCCAATTGTAGAGAACTGGACCGAGGCTGAGTTGCATCTTCCGGACCTCACCTATTCGAAAAGATTAGCGCCAGGTCTTGCGATAGGCGCCGACCGTGGAGGCCTGCCCTTCGGTGAACGGCTTCAGGCTTGCGATGTCTGCCTCACTGCCGCTCTCGAGCGCGGCGAGCGCATAGCGGAAATGGCGCACCACGCTCTCGACATAGGCACGGCCGCGCTGGCGGCCCTCAATCTTGAGCGCGGTCACGCCGGCATCGCGCAAGCCTTTGAGCAGCGTCGTGGCATCCAGACTGACGGGGTCCTCGAAAATATAGCCGGCGCCCTGCGCGGTCGAGAAGCGCCCCTTGCACAGCGTCGGATAGCCCGCAGGCTCGCTCGACCCGAACCGGTTGATGGTGAAGCCGCCCAGACTGGACTTCGTCCCCTCCGCGGTCTGTTCGTAGGTCACATGGCTCGGCGGCGAGCAGACGCCCTGCATGTTCGGTGACTTGCCGGTTGCATAGGACGACAGCGAACAGCGCCCCTCGGCCATCACGCAGAGGCCGCCGAACACGAAGACTTCGGTCTCGCAGGCCGATTCCCGGGTGATCTCGGCGATCTCCGGCACACTCAGGACGCGGGGCAGCACTACGCGCCGCGCCCCGAAATTCTCGGCGTAGAAGGCGATAGCATCGGGATTTGCGGCCGCGGCCTGAACCGAGACGTGCAAGCGCTGGTTAGGATGGCGCCGCGCGGCGTAGTCCATCAATCCGATATCGGCGAGGATCAGCGCATCGGCCCCCGCACTCGCCGCATCGTCCACCGCGCGATGCCAGATGTCGACCGCGGAGGCGCGCGGGAAGGTGTTGACGGCCACCAGGATCTTCGCACCGCGGCCATGCGCCAGCGCGATCCCCTTGCGCAGCTCGTCGCGGCTGAAATTCAGCCCCGGAAAATTGCGCGCGTTGGTCTCGTCGTTGAAGCCGCAATAGATCGCATCGGCGCCGGCATCGATGGCGCTCTTCAACGCCGCCGGCGTGCCGGCAGGACAGATCAGCTCCATCATCTCGATTGCCCGCCATGGCCGGATGAGGCGATCACGCGGCCACGGGTAGCCTCGAAGGCCCGCCTCGCCGGCGCGCCCAGCGGACCGAACAGCGAGGACAGCTCTTCGGCCAGATCGAGCTGGGCGTCGTCGATCGCATTGCGCAGCGCCAGCACCGCCTCGACATCGCCCTCGACCACGAGCTCACGCGAGAACATCAGGGCATCGCCATCGACCCTGCCTTCGAGCAGCGCCAGAAGATTGGCGAGCGAAGCCGAGATCCGCGCATCCAGACCACGCGGCAAGTCACGCACCACCGACAGGCGCGGCGGCCTGGCCTCGACCACGAAGGCGAACGGCAGATCGATCGGCTTGATACCGAACCGCGCGCGCGCGTGATCCCCGAGCCTGTCGAATATTGCGGGGTTGCGCCGATGGATCCGCTGCAGGACACCGCCGAGAGCGAGCTGCAGCGGCAGCAGAGGCAGCGGACGCATGGCCAATGCGACAAGCGGCGGAATCGTCGGCAACGGGCCGGGCGATGCGGCGGACGGATCATTCATGGCCACACATCTGGACGGATTGCACGCCGCTGTATTTGAGCGGGAACAATGAAGACCGAAAACAACCCGGCTAGCTCTCATTTTTTAGGAGCTTGTCCAGTTGCAACGTGATGTGCCGCGCTTTCGCGACTTGTCCGACTTCCTGCGCTTCATCGAAGGCCGGGGACAGTTGCGACGCATTCGCGAGAAGGTCTCCGTCGTCCACGAGATCACGGAAATTCACCGGCGTGTGCTCGAGGCACACGGACCGGCATTATTGTTCGAGCAGCCCATCAAGGCCGACGGCCGCCTCTCGGAGATGCCGCTCCTCACCAATTTGTTTGGAACGGTCGAGCGGATCGCATGGGGCATGGGCATCGCGCCCGACCGTCTTGGAAAGCTCGGCGAGTTGATGGCCGAGCTCCGCGCACCGCGACCACCGCACGGCATCAGGGATGTCCTCCATAAGCTCCCGCTCGCGCGCGCCGCGCTGGCGACGCGCCCGCGCACGCGCGCGGCGGCCCCGGTCCAGGACTGCGTCGCGATGGGACCCGACATCGATCTCGCAAAATTGCCGATACAGATCTGCTGGCCCGGCGAGCCGGCGCCGCTGATCACCTGGCCAATCGTGATCACCGTGCCTCCGGAATCCGCGACGGCGGACCAGGAGGAGAATGTCGGCGTCTACCGCATGCAGGTGCTCGGCCGCGACCGCGCCATCATCCGCTGGCTGGCGCATCGCGGCGGCGCCAGGCATCACCAGCAATGGAAGGCGCTCGGGCGCGACATGCCGGTCGCGATCGTCATCGGCGCCGATCCCGCCACGATCCTTGCCGCCGTGCTTCCGCTGCCCGAGACGCTGTCCGAGCTGCGCTTTTCCGGCATCCTGCGCGGCGAGCGGCCTGACCTCGCACCATGCCTCACCGTCCCGCTCGCGATCCCGGCCGAGGCCGAAATCGTCATCGAGGGCTTCGTCTCCGCGACCGAAACCGCGCCCGAGGGGCCGTATGGCGATCACACCGGGTACTATAATTCCGTCGAGGAATTCCCGGTGATGCGCGTGACGGCGATCACCAGCCGGCGTCAGCGTGTGTACCTATCGACCTTCACGGGCCGGCCGCCGGACGAGCCGTCGCGGATCGGCGAGGCGCTCAACCAGCTCTTCGTGCCGCTGATCCGGCAGCAATTCCCCGAGGTGACCGACTGCTGGCTGCCGCCGGAGGCCTGCTCCTACCGTGTCGCGATTGCGGCGATCAAAAAACGCTATCCCGGCCAGGCGCGGCGACTGATGCTGGGCCTGTGGTCGATGCTGCCGCAGTTCAGCTACACGAAGCTGCTGATCGTGGTCGACGACGACATCGACATCCGCGACTGGCGCGCGGTGATGTGGGCCGTCTCGACGCGCAGCGATTCCTCGCGCGATCTCGTGACGCTTACCGATACGCCGATCGACTATCTCGACTTCGCCTCGCCGAAATCCGGTCTCGGCGGCAAGCTCGGCATCGACGCCACCACGAAGATTCCGCCGGAGACGGATCGCGAATGGGGCGTTCCGCTGGCCATGGATCCCGCCGTGGTCGCGCGTGTCGATGCGATGTGGTCGAGCCTCGGCCTGTCGGGCACGCCCATGCGCGCGCTGGTCCTGACATGAGCGGGCGGCAAGGCATCATCGTCGGCATCAGCGGCGCCTCGGGTGCTGCGATCGGCATGCGCATCGTCGAGCTTCTGGCCGATGATCCACACTACGCGGTGCACCTCGTGGTTTCGCCCGCGGCAGAGCGTACGCTGAGCGAGGAAGTGGGAAGCGATGCGCTCGCGCGGCTGCGCGCCCTCGCCTTCCGCCATCATCTTCATTCCGATATCGGCGCCGCGATCGCCAGCGGCTCGTATCCGGTCGCGGGCATGATCGTGGCGCCGTGCTCGATCCGTACGCTCTCGGCCATCGCCTGGGGGCAGCTCGACAACCTTCTGACGCGCGCGGCCGACGTGCAGCTCAAGGAACGGCGCCGGCTGGTGTTGCTGGTCCGCGAAAGCCCGCTGCATCTCGGCCATCTCAGAGCGATGCTGCAGGCGACCGAGATCGGCGCGATCATCGCGCCGCCGATGCCAGCCTTCTATCTCAAGCCACAGTCGCTGGACGAGGTGATCGACCAGATCGCCGCCCGGGCGATCAACCTGCTCGACCTCGCCAACCTTCGAATACCGGCAAGGATCTGGTCCGGCCCGGGCGCCGAAGGCGTCTAGCCGGCCGCCTCGGCGGATCAGTTCACCTCGGCAAATCCGAGCGACGCCTTGACGCCCGGCGCGATCATCCAGGGTTGCCAGGGCGGCTCGAACGTCATGGTGACGTCGACCGATCGCATGCCAGGAACCAGGCACGCGCTGTTGGCGACGCCCTCCTTGAGAAAGGACGCGGCGGGGCAGCCGCGTGTCGTCGCCGTCATGGTGATGTGCGCGGCACCGTCCTCGACCGACACATCATAGATGAAGCCGAGATCGACGATGTTGTGGCCGAGCTCGGGGTCGATCACAACCTTCAGCGCCTGCCTGATCTGCTCCACGAGATCATCATCGTTGAAATTCATGCGCGCACCCTCACGGTCAGTTGATAGGAATCCTTCTGCGGCGTGAAGCCGCCGCGCCACTGATGGCCGCGCTTGGTCAGCTCCCGAAACAGGAAGACCGGCTCACGACTGAGCAAGGCGCAGAGCGTCTGCCCGGGGGCGAGCCGCTCCATTGCAGCCAGAATCCGGACCATCGGCTCCGGCGGATCGAGGTCGCGGTTGTCGAGATGAACCGCGGGCTCCGGCCAATCGCCACCACTCGCCGCCGCGGGCGCCGGTTCAGCCGCATCGGGCGAGCCGTCGTCCGGCAGAAACCGGATCTCCCATTCGCCGCCTTCGAGCTCGGCCTCCCGATGCGCAAAGCCCTTGCTCGCCATGACGTCGAACAGGGGAACCGGCTTGAAGGGGGCATAGAGCCGCAGCCCCTCCCCGGGCGCGAGCCGCGCGAGCGCGGCCATGATGATCGAGAACGGCTCGCCGCCTGCACGCAGGATCGGCCGGACATCGACGTCGATGAACTCGGTCATTGCAGTCTCCTTTCAATTTCGCGAGACCAACAGTTGGGGCACGACTGCTCCGGTCGGCAGACGCAGCGGCTCCGCCACGTCCGCAAGCCGCCTTGCCCTGATGAGCTCCTCGCTCAGGCCGAGCGTCGCGAGTGTCACGGCGGCGACGGCGACGCGGAAACCGAGCGCCGCGTCGACCAGGAGCATCAAGGTTGCCGCCCAGCTTCCGGCAAAGAACAGCACGAACCATTTCAACGCGCGGCGCTCGTCGACGAGATCCTGCACGCGGGGCGTCGGCACTCTGCCCATCACCGGACCGTAGGTCTCGAGCCAGGTCAGGAACGGGACGATCTTGTAGAGATTGGCGAGCACGAGGCCAGTGAGCCAGCCGAACGCGCCGAGAAAGGCGAGCGCTCCGACATGCGACGGGAGAGAACCGGTCGCAACAAACGCGGCGCCGAGGATTGCGACCGCAACCAGGCTCGCCAGCGCAACGAGGCTCATGCGCGTATTGAGCTCGAGCGCGCGGCGCTTGCGGGCTCTGTACAGGCCGAGCATGTCGCGGCCGTAGGCGATTAGCGACAGCAGCGCCGCAACTCCTGCCAGCAGAAGCGCCAAATTCACCCCGGTCGCGCGCCAGAGTGCGAGCACGCCGCCGACAGCTCCGACGGCCAGCGCGGCAACGCCGGCAAGCCAGGCCAGCCGGCCCAGCCGCGCATCGCCGTCGGGCGTGAGCATGAACATCGCCAGCAGGCGATAGCTGACGCCCATGGCCGTGAATGTCAGCCATCCGCCAAGCCCGGCAATCGCGTGGATCGGAACGCCGGACACCAGCAGGTCCGGCCATTGCGCGCCGACGGCGGTTCCGGACAGCACCAGAGAGAACATGCCGCCGAATGCCGCCGTGACGCAAATGCAGGCAAGCCCGGCTGCGACGAACCGCGCCGGCCCCGGCAGCGGACGGGCCGACCAGAGCGTCATGCCGAGATTGGCAACGACCAACGCGAAACCGGCAATCAGCAGGCTCGCGCCGACCGGAAGCAACCAGGGCGGCCCGGTGAAGTGCCCGCCAAGCGTCAGGAAGCCCGCGAGCAGGATGGTCAGCCCAAGCGTCAGCAGCGCCAGAGCCGGCAGTATCCAGCGCTCCGCATAGAGCGGCCTTGCGACCAGCACCGGCACGAACTGGAACAGCGCGCCACACAGGACCGTGCTCAACCAGCCGATGCTGACCATGTGCACGATGACGAGCGTGTCCGGGCCGCCGATGTCGTGGTTCGGAAAGCCGAACCCGGCGGCAACAAGCACTTCCGCGAGCAGCAGCCATACGATTGCGACCGCGAAGTAGCTGATGGCCCATTTACAGAGGCTGGTTCCAATCACGGCTTGCTTCCCATCGCGTGCGACACGAAACCCGTGTCAGCACCCCGAAAAGGTAAGCAGTTGCAGTCACGACCACTTTGTCGAGGCGCAAACTCCGGCGCCTTTGGCGACTGCCGACATCAGCATCTGTTCAGGGCAAGACCAACTTCTTGCGGATCGCATAGCGGACGAGCTCAGCGGTGGACGACATCCTGAGCTTGCGCATGGCCGAGGCGCGATGGGTCTCGACGGTCTTCACACTCAATTTCAGGATGGAGCTGATCGACCTGTTGGTATGCCCCTCCGCGATCAGCTGGACCACGCTCTGCTCGCGCGAAGTCAGCAGCATGTCGGTCCGATTCTCCTTGTTGCCCTGGTAGTCGTGCAGCAGCCTCTCCAGCAAGATGCTGGTGAAGTAGGGCCTGCCGTCCAGCAGGGCCTCGATGGCGGAAATGAGGTGCTTGCGTGCGTCTGACTTGAACAGAAACCCGCGTACCCCGGCCAGAATGGCTTCAGTCAGAAGCTCTTCGCTCTCGTGCATCGTCAGGATCAGGACCTGCGCGCCAAGGTGGAGCGCCTTGAGGCGGCGACTGACCTCCAACCCGTTCATGACCGGCATGGAATAATCGACGATCACGATGTCCGGCCTGGTCTCGAGCGCCAGCGCGACCGCCTGCTCGCCATCGGTCGCCACGCCGCTCACGATCCAGCTGGAATGCGCTTCGATGATTGCACGCAGCCCGGAACGCACAACTTCATGATCATCCGCAATCAAGATGCGTTTCACCGTGTCGTTCCCGTTGGCCGACCCTTGCGCTTCCGGGCCGATACCGGCAGCAAACCGGCAGCACAGTCGAACGATCATAGGGAGCGTGGCTGGAATCGTTATCCCACAAAACCCTGATATCTCCGGGCGAAGGTACCGACGCCCCTATTGCTCGCCAATATCGCCGTTTCAAGCCTCGACCAGCCCGGTCCGAACGGCGTACCGGACCAGCCCCGCCGTCGAGTTCACCTCCAGCTTGCGCATCGCGGCTGCCCGATGGGCCTCGGTGGTCTTGACGCTGAGGTCGAGGATCGCACTGATGCCCTTGTTGCTGTATCCTTCCGCGACCAGCTTGACGACCAGTTGCTCGCGGGCCGTGAGTTCGTGATGCCGCTCGCCGTTGGTCCGCGGCGCATGGTCGAGTTCGGTCTTCCGGGGCCAGAATGGCCGGTGCAGCAACAAGGCTTCGACAGCTGCGACAAGCAGCTTGTTGGCGTCGGACTTCACCAGGAATGCACGCGCCCCCGCCTCGAATGCTTGCTGGGCAAGCAAGCCCGAATTGTGCACCGTGAAGATCAGCACTTCGGTCTGCAGCGGATACTCTCTGATCCGCCGCGCCACCTCGACGCCGGTCATGCGCGGCATCGAGAAGTCGACGATGGCAACATGGGGCCGGCTTTCGATCGCGGCTGCTACCGCCATGCCGCCGTCATTCACCTCGGCGACCACCTCCCAATCCACGCGTTGCTCGAGCACCGCCCGCAAGCCCGACCGTACCGCCTCATGATCATCCGCGATGAGAATTCGCTTCATGGCAGAGCACTCCGAATCCGCATCGGCGATGGGCCGTGACCCCGGCCCGCCGCCCCGCGGTTAGTGTTTTTTCGCTGATTGTGCGCCTGCGCGGGCCCTTGCATTTGTCGTGGCCCCGCGGCGATTGGCCCTGTTCGCCGGGGGAGCATAGGGAAATACTGCACACAGCACCGTGCCGGCATGCCGCGGCGCGCGACTGGATTGGATGTCGAGCGTACCTCCGATCTCGTGCAGCCGCGCTTGCATCGCCGGAATTCCGACACCAACAGACACCGCGCTCCTGCCGAAACCCGGCGGGAGCCCAATTCCATTGTCGCTGAGCGTCAGGTGAAACCGGCCGTCCGCGGTATCGATGACGATGGCCACCTCGGTCGCGTTCGCATGACGGAAGACGTTCGTCAGCGCTTCCTGGACGACCCGCAGCAACGTTCGTTTCGTCTCGTAAGGCAACCGATCCACATCCGGCACGATGTCGACACTCGCGCGCAACGACGTGCGCGCCGCAAATCCCTCCGCGTACCGCTCGATCGCAGCCTTCAGGCCCTCACCGGCGAGGTTCCGGGGATGCAGCAGATAGGCAAAAGCGCGGATTTCCCGGAGGGCTTCATCGATTGATGCATCGATCTCGTCGCAGAGCCGCTCGGCCAAGTCCGGTTCGCCGATGCTGCTTCGGATCCGCATGAGACCGAGACTCGCGGCAATCAGGTGCTGACAGGTCGAATCATGGAGATCGGACGCTATCCGCTGCTGGATGCCTTCCTGGATCGATACCAGGCCGAGATTCACGTCGAGCCCGTTGCCCTGTCCGACCCCGCTCTCGAACGCGCGGCTGCGCAGGGCGCGGTGGCTGCCGATCAAGCGAACCGCACCACCACACGAAGATTGAACGACCGGAGTTACTACCGTTTCGACGTTCCGGGGCGAGCCGCCGAACGCGAGACGCTGCCGGATCCTGATTTCCGCTCCTTCCGCAACGCACGCCCCCAGCGCCTGGCAGACGATTCTAGCGTCGTCCGCGTTCATGCAATCGAACACATCCATGTCGTAGACGTCTTCCGGCGAGAGACCGAGCCGGGACCCGAACTCCGGATTGATCGCCTCATAGACGAAGCGCCCTTCAGGAGACGGACGCACGACGAAGAGGAGATCAGCCGAAAACGTCCAATAGAGCGCTTCGATTGATTGTTCCGAACCTGTCCGCGGCCAGTTCCCGAGGCCGGTTCGATGCGACTCGCTGGCGGGGGAGACATGTACCTTCACGATACGCACTCACTCTTCTCCGGCGACATCGCGACGCTGACAACAGCATCGCCTGTGTCCGCTCGCCTGTTCGGGGACATCTCCCCTCGCCGGCTCGCGGACGCGCCTTGGAGCCGATCCGACTATACACCCTGGAATTGACCCACAACAAGAGGTAGCATTTCCACGGGATTAAAATCTTGAATCCGCGACGCGACGTCTGCGCTGCGCGACGAAAGCGGTTCTGCGCGTTCGAATTTGGCGCAATAGAGATTAAAAATGCGGAGTTCCGAGGCAGCGGAGTTCGGAGACAGCGGAGTTCCGAGACAACGAACTCCCGCGCCGATAGGCGGCCATGCCTACCAACGTACCGATGACGCTAGCGGCTGCCTCCACCATTTGCGCCGGACTTCCTCCTGCGTTCCGTCCTTGCTTTCGGAGCCGTTGGAGGCGGTGCAATCTGCAGAGGATGCGATGGCGGCGTCAGACGGTTTGTCGCGGCATCGTCCCGAAGCGCATCGGTATCAAGACGCTGGCTTCGATCGACGGCGTCACGCGGATCGGCAGCGGCAACGGATGCCGCCGCGATGCCCACAACAATGCCGATCAACAGCGACAAGCTTCTTGCGTGCATTGATCGGATACCTCTCAGAATGCGAAGTCCAGACGAGGGCCGATGCGAACGTCCCGATATCGCCGTAGCGGCACGTTCGACGTTCGCGCCTCGTACAGCACGGTCGTCGTGAGCGACACATTGCTCGCAAAATTATACTTCAGACCGACGTCCGCCGAATAGAGCTGATCGCGCCGCCCGCTATTGAGTCCATCGGTGAACCAGTAAGCTTCGAACAACGGCGTGCTCACAATCGACCATTTGGAATCGAGCTTGACCTCGATACCGAGCACGGCGTCAAAGCGCCAGCGGCGCGCCTCCGCCAGGTCGGAAAATCGATAGGTCAGGAGCAGCAATGGCGAAAACGTCGCGTTGTTGAAGTGGAAGTCGCGCGCAACCGAGCCCATCACATCGTTCGAGGTGAAGGCGAGGTCGCGGTAGATTCCGTCAAAATCGTAGCGATGCTCGTAAATGGCGGAGAAACGCCAGCCGTCCCAATTTTGGGTCAGGCGCCCGCCCATCCGCGCGACGGCAAAGTTGCCGTCCTTCTCCCGCGAAAACGCTTCATATTGCGCGCGTGCATAGAGGCGGTACGACAGGTCATTGCTGAGGTTCCCGTCCAGCCGGACGCTCACGTCGGGCACGTAGTAAACGTCCGACTTGCGGTTGTCGCGGGTAAACAGGGCGTTGTCGGTGAAGGTGGGCGCGATGGAACCGACGACGCTCCAGGATGGTACTGAGGTGTACGGGACAGGAGCCGCGATCGTCTTGAACTCGGTGACATCAAGGTCGGCTGCACCTGCCGTGCTCGCGCCGAGCAGACCAAAGATCGGCAGAAGAATTCTGGATCTTCGCATGGCGTCCCTCGATGGCTGTCGCGTGCATCGGGATTCGCGTCAGGCTGCGACACGATTGTGGCGTGTTAATGTTCTCGGACTAAATCATGGGTTGATCAGATCGATCATCGTTTCGTAACAGGCCGCATTGACCGCTGATGCGGGCCTAATAGTCGACCGCGTCCCTGGTGATCGGACAGGTCATGCAATGACCGCCGCCGCGACCACGTCCGAGTTCCGCACCCACGATGGTGACGACCTCGATGCCTTCCTTGCGCAGCAGCGTGTTGGTGTAGGTGTTGCGGTCATAGGCGAACACGACGCCAGGGGATGCGCAGACGAGATTGGCACCGCTATCCCACTGGGTGCGCTCGCGCATATAGGCATTTCCGCCCGTCTCCACCACGCGCAGCTTCTTCAGCCCAAGCGCCTCTGCGACGACCTCGACGAAGGGCTTTTCGTCCTTGCGCAGCTCGATGCCTGCGGAGTTGTCGGCCGGACGGTAGGAAAATGCCGCGATATTGTTGACGATGTCCGGATAAAGCAGCACGCAATCGCGATCGGCGAATGTGAAGACCGTATCCAGGTGCATCGCCGCTCGAAGCTTGGGCATGGCAGCCACGATCACGCGCTCGGCCGCCTTCTTCTTGAACAGGGCGGCAGCGAGCTGGCTGATGGCCTGCCGCGAAGTACGCTCGCTCAATCCGATCAACACGTTGCCTTTTCCGATCGGCATCACGTCGCCGCCCTCGAGCGTCGCAAGGCCGTGATCCTGTGTCGGATCGCCCCACCAGACATTGACCTTGCCGGCGAAATCCGGATGGAACTTATAGATCGCGGCGGCGAGGATAGGCTCTTCGTGGCGCGCCGGCCAGAACAGCGAATTCAGCGTAACGCCCCCGTAGATCCAGCAGGTCGTATCGCGCGTGTACAGGGTGTTGGGAAGGGGCGGCAGAAGATACTCGGTCATGCCGGCCGCTTCCCGGATGAGCCTGAGCGTCTCGCCGCCGCGGGCTTCTGGAAAGTCCTGGGTCGACAATCCGCCGATCAGCGTCTCCGCCAACTCGCGCGGCTTGAGGCTTTCCAGATAGGCGCGCAGCTCGTCGATCAGGCCGAGGCCAACCTGATTGGGGATCACCTGGTTGTCGAGGATCCACGTCCTCGCCTCCGGAATCGCGACCGTGTCGGCGAGGAGATTGTGCATCTCGACGACTTCGATTCCGCGGTCGCGCATCTTCTGCACGAAATCGAAATGATCGCGCTTGGCGTTGTCGACCCATAGGACGTCGTCAAAGAGCAAGGTGTCGCAGTTCGTCGGCGTCAGACGTTGATGGGCCCGCCCCGGCGAACAGACCAGCACCTTGCGCAGCTGGCCGACTTCCGAATGAACACCGAAGGGAATCCCTGCATCCGATGTCTGCTTTGTCATGAGGCCTATCTCCGGAACTGTTCCGCTCAGATCGTGATGTAGCCGGTGGCCAGGCCATGAACGCCGACGACCGCGCCGATCGCAACGACAATGAAGATGATCCACTCGACGAAGGTGAAGACTCTCGCCTTCTGCTCGAGGCGCGCCCACAAATACAGTGCCGTGCCGGGCGCGTAGAGGATGGCCGACAGCAGCAGATATTTCATTCCGGCCGCATAGATCAGGAAGAGCGTGTAGATCAGCGCAATGCAGGTAAAGATCAGCCCGCTTCGACGCGCGTCCGGGCGCTTCTCATAGGTCTCGCCTCGCTTGACCAGCAAGAGCCCGTAGGCGGCGACCAGGAAAAACGGAATCAAATTCATGACGCTCGTCAGATTGAGCATCAGCGAGAAGGCGTCCCGCGACCAGTAGGTGCTGATGACGAAGAGCTGGACGACGATGTTGGTCAGCCACAGCGCCGCAGCCGGGACCTTGTTCTCGTTCTCGGTGCCGAACAGGGCCGGCATATCCCTGGTGCGGCCCGCGGCCGAAAGAACTTCGGTGCAGATCAAGCTCCAGGCGAGATAAGCCCCGAGCACCGAAACCAGAAGTCCGATGCTGACGAAGACCGCGCCCCAATGCCCGACCACGGCCTCCAGCACCGCCGCCATGGACGGCTGTCGCATCTCGGCGATGTCGGCGCGCGGCAGCACGGCGTAGGGCAGCATGGTGACGAGCACCATCAGGCTGGTCACCATCACAAAGCCGATGATCGTCGCCGCGCCGACATGGGATCGTTCCTTGGCATAGCGGGAATAGACGCTGGCCCCCTCGATCCCGAGGAACACGAACACCGTGACCAGCATGGTCGCGCGGATCTGCTCGAAAAGCCCCTTGTCCGGCATGCCCTCGCCGCCCCAGAAATTGTCGCTGAACTGGTCGGCCTTGAAGGCGAAGATCAGGATGACGATAAAGACCAGGATCGGCACGATCTTGGCGATCGTCACGATGGTGTTGATCGCGGCGGCCTGTTGCACGCCACGCAGGATCATGAAATGGAAGAGCCAGATCCCGATCGAGGCGACGATGATGGCGGTGACGGTATTGCCGTCACCGAACACGGGAAAGAACGCGCCCAAGGTCGACTTGATCAAGACCCAATACGACACGTTGCCAATGCAACTTCCCATCCAGTAGCCAAGCGCCGAGAGGAAGCCGGGATAATCGCCGAAACCTGCTTTCGCATAGGCGTAGACACCGGCGTCGAGTTCAGGCTTTCGCTCCGCCAACGACTGAAACACGCGCGCCAGCGTGTACATCCCACCGCCGGCGATGCACCAGGCGAAGATGGCGCCGAATGGACCGGTTGCGATGCCGAAAGTGCGCGGCAGTGAGAAGATGCCGGAACCGACCATGGAGCCGACCACCATGGCCGTCAGAGCAAACAGCGAAAGCTTCTGGATCGACGGCGTCGCGCTCATGTGAAGGCCTCGGACCGCGAACGATGGTCGGCGCAGTGGCCGCGTCGCTCGCTGCGAGCCGGACGATGCGCCCTGGTACGCGCATGGCCAATCAGGTGATTACCTAGTCGAGGTTCGGGATTACCCTCACCGCCCACACGCCCTCAGGCCGCGAACGAAGAACCGGAAGCTTCGGCCGGCTCCTTTCCGCCGAACCGGGCCACATACAGTGTCGGTAGGAAGACCAGGGTCAGACCTGTCGCAACCAGCAGGCCGCCCATGATCGCAAAGGCCATCGGCCCCCAGAACACCGTCGGAGCAATCGGGATCATGCCGAGAACGGTGGACACGGCCGTCAGCATGATTGGACGAAAGCGGGAACTGCTAGCATCCACCGCGGCCTGCCAGGGTCCCTTCCCCAGTGAACGCTCCGCCTCGATCTGGCCGATCAGGATGACCGCGTTCTTGCTGATCATGCCGAGCAGCGCAAGCACACCGAGAATGGCGACGAAGCCCAAGGGCCGACCCGACAACAGCAGCGCTGCGACGACGCCGATCAGACCGAGCGGCGCAACACTGACGACCATCAACAATCGCGGAAAGCTCTGCAACTGGGCCATCAGGACCGTGAACATGACGAACAGCATCACGGGCACCACCGCCATGACGGACGCCTGAGAATTCCGGCTTTCCTCCACCGTGCCACCGACCACGACGCGGTATGAAGCCGGCAGCGCCGCCTTCAGCTTTGCCATGGCCGCGGCCTGCCTGTTGACGACCGTCTCCGGCAGCACACGGTCGGCAATGGCCGCCCGAACCGTGAGCGTGGGCACGCGATCTCGTCGCCAGATCAGCGGAAACTCCTGATCATACTCGAACGATGCAAACTGGCTCAGTGGAACGGTCCGGCCACCCGCGATCGGCATCTGCAACGTGCGCAAGCTCGCCAGCGAGACGCGCTGTTCATCGGTTGCGCGGACCACCACATCGACCAGGTAGATATCGTCCCGCACCTGCGTGACCGGCGTGCCAGATATCACGGTGTTCAGAACGGTGGAAATCGTCTGCGAACTGAGGCCGAGAAGTCGGGCCTCGTCCTGGTTGACGCGTATCCGCACTTGGCGATCGGGCTCCATCCAGTCGAAATTCACGCTCTTGGCGGCCGGATCGGCCCCGACGATCCGTGCGACCTCGAGCGCGATGTCACGCACCCGCTCGACGTCGGGGCCGCTGACGCGATACTGCAGCGGCCATCCGACCGGCGGGCCAAGGCCGAGCGGAGATACCGACGAGATCGCGTTCGGAAACTCATCGGCGAGGAATCGCTCCAGCTTGCCATGCAGCCGCTCACGCGCCCCGATGTCTCTGGCGACGACGACCGCCTGCGTGAAGAAGTCGTTCGGCAATTCGACGCTGAGCGGCAGATAGAACCGGATCGCACCGCGCCCGACATAGGTGCTCCAATGCGCGACATCGGGATCGCCCGTCAGCATCTTGTCCAGACGCTTTGCCGCGGTTTCGCTGGCAAAAATCGACGAGTTCTGCGGCAGGCTGAGATCGACCAGCAGTTCCGGCCGATCGGAGGACGGAAAGAACTGTTGCGGAATGAGCGGCAGCGCGAGTACGGAGGCGACGAACAGCGCGGCCGTCCCACCGAGCGTCAGCCATTTGGCGCGGATCGCCGATATCAGCAAGCGTCGATACAGCCGGAATACCCGTCCGGGCGCCACAGCGCCCTTCTGCTTGGGCGGGACAAGGATGGCAACGCCGAGCAGCGGCGCGAAAATCACCGCGACGAACCAGGACGCCAACAGCGCGATCGCGACCACTGCGAACAGCGAGAACGTGTATTCGCTCGCGGCGCTGGCGGCAAAGCCGACCGGAATGAAGCCCGCGATCGTCACGAGCGTCCCCGCAAGCATGGCCAGCGCGTGGGTCCGAAAGGCGTAGCTGGCGGCCTCGACCTTGCTGTCGCCCAACGCCAGGCGAATGAGCGTGGCATCCGTCGTCGTCATGGCGTCATCGACCAGCAGGGCAAGCGCAATGATCAGGGCCCCGAGCGATATCCGCTGCATGTCGATCTGAAGCACCGCCATGACCGGAAACACGACCGCGAGCGTGAGCGGGATCGCCAGCGCGATGATCAGGCCCGGACGAACCCCGAGGCTGATGAAGCTCACGGCCAGAATGATGGCGATCGCCTGCAACAACGAGGTCATGAACTCGCCGACCGCCTTACCCACGACGACGGCCTGGTCGGCCACCAGGCTGGGCTCGATCCCGATCGGCAGATCAGCGGTGATCCGCGCCATCGCCGCCTTGACGTTCCTGCCGAGCGCGAGGATGTCGCCGCCGTCGCGCATGGCGATGGCAAGCCCAATCGCCGGGCGGCCATTGATCCGGAACAGTGGCTGGGGTGGATCGGCATAGCCCCGCCGCACTCTCGCAAGGTCGCTCAGGCGCAGCATGCGACCGCCGGCGGCGAAGTTGATATCGGCGATGTCCTGCTCGGACAGGAAGCTGCCCGACACCTGCAGCGATATCCGCTCGGTGCCGGTCTGAATCGTTCCAGCCGGCATCACGATATTCTGCGCCCGCAACGCCGCGATCAGAGCCGTGCGATCAACACCCAGATTTGCAAGCTCCTGCTTGGAGAACTCGACGAAGATCACTTCCTCCCGTGCGCCCAGCAGCTCGATCTTCGCGACATCCGGCACAGCCAGGAGCTGCGAACGGATCGCCTCGACCCGGTCACGCAGCTCGCGTTGCGCGAAGCCATCGCTGGTAAAGCCATAGACGATGCCAAAGGTGTCGCCGAAATCGTCGTCGAAGAACGGACCGAGGACACCGGCAGGCAGCGTATGGCGAATGTCGCCGATCGTCTTCCGCACGTGGTACCAGGTATCGGAGACATCCCGCGCATTGGTGCTTCCCTTGAGGTTCACGAAGATGGTCGTGAGGCCTGGCCGGGTGAAGCTGCGCAGGAAATCCAGATGCGGGGTCTCCTGCAATTGGCGCTCGAGGCGCTCCGTCAGCTGCTTCATCGTCTCGTCGGCCGTCGCCCCTGGCCAGACGGCATGAACGACCATGGTCCGGATCGTGAAGGCGGGATCCTCGTTCCGGCCCAGCCGGAAATATGACAGGACGCCGGCGGCCACCGCTATCAGCATGAGGTAGACGACCAGCGAGCGTCGCCCCAGTGCCCATTCCGAAAGGTTGAATCCACTCATCGCCCCGACCCGAGCACGCGCACCTTCTGGCCTGGATGAAGTGCCTGAACGCCTGCGGTCACGAC
Source organism: Bradyrhizobium sp. ERR14 (assembly GCF_014198235.1). Lineage (NCBI taxonomy): Bacteria > Pseudomonadati > Pseudomonadota > Alphaproteobacteria > Hyphomicrobiales > Nitrobacteraceae > Bradyrhizobium > Bradyrhizobium sp. ERR14. Next base: position 62,772 of record NZ_JACIHD010000022.1, read on the forward strand.
GATCTCGCCGCTATCAAGCCCTTGCGCGACGATCACCTGCGCCTGGTCGAACCGCAGCACGTCGACGTTCCGCACTGAGACCGTATTGGCCGAGGGATCGAAGACCCAGACGGCCGGCTGTTGATTCATCCTCGTCAGCGCGGTTGCGGGAATGCCGATCATCGGGCCGGAGCTCGCCTCGGCGCGCCCGACCACGGTCGCCCCGAGCCGCATCGCAGCCGGCGGATCGGTAAGGCCCACCTTGACCTCGAAGGTCCGCGTGACCGGGTTGGCCTGGGCGGCGACCTGCCGGACGCGCCCTTGCGCCGTCACTGCCGGATCGTCCGTGAGCGCGACCGTTACCTGCAGATTGGCAGGCGCCGCTCTCACCAGTTGGGCGGGCACATCGAAGACCGCATCGCGACCGTCCTGGCGGGCGATCTTCGCAATCGTCTGCCCGGCCTGAACGACCTCGCCGGCGGCGGGGCCGGTTTCGGTGACCTTGCCCGGCGCATCGGCGCGCAGCTCGGTAAAGCCAACTTGATCGTGGGCGGCGCTCAACTGGGCTTCGGCCATATCGAGCTGCGATTGGGCGGTCTGCAGCGCCTGCGTCGCGGCTTCGAAGTTGGCGCGGGTGGTCCAACCCTGCGCCAGCAACGTCTGCTGACGCTCGAAATGGTTGCGGGCCTGAGTGAGCTGGCCTTGCGCAGCAGCAAGTGCCGCGTGCGCCTGGCGTAGCGCGTTCGCTTCGTTCTGCGATTCCAGTTGCGCCAGAAGCTGGCCGGCCTGGACGCGATCACCAAGCCGGGTGTTGTTCGAAAGCAGCCGCCCGCCGATTCGAAATGCGATGCTTACCTCGTCCTCCGCCTCGATACGCCCCGTAAACGTGAACGGCGTTAACTGCTCGCGCTTCTCGACCGTGGTCGTGCGAACCGGACGTGGCGCCGGGGACGTATCCTCCACCGGGTCCCGTTCACAGGCGGCAACCAGCAGCGTGGTGACCGCTGCGACAAGCGCGATGTTCAGCGGCCGCATCGGCATGACATGATCATCGGTCAACTGCTCCGCTGACGATCTTGTCGATAGATCATCTCCCTTCCATCGGTAAATCTACTGAGCGATCACAGATGCAATCGTGGTCCGGAGAACCTTCCGGCAGCAGTCAGAAGATTCCCAGGGCAACGTCAGGCAATCACCCGATACCGGAAACGCAGCAAGCGGTACATTAAGGCTGCACCTGCTCCCGCCGCGGCGCGTTCGCCAAAGCAGCAGGTGGCAAGGGAACCGGCCGCTCAGGCTCCGAATGATTCACAAGACGACAGGAGGATCGACATGAGAAAGCTGGCTTTGCTGTCCGCGGCCATCTTCATTTCGCTCAGCGCGATGGGTTCGACGACGCCCGTACAGGCGCAGGATCTGGCATGGTGCTCGAAGATCAAGGGAATGCTCAACTGCATGTATGAGACCCGCTCCCAATGCCGCGCATCGGTGAGCGGGCGGCAGGGCACCTGCGTGCAAAATCGCCGCCGCTGACGGCAGCGCTCAGTCCGATATCGGCCGGGCGGCGTAAATGACGAGCTGTTGGTTGTCGTACGCCACCCGGATTCGGCATGAACGCCAAATGTGCCTGCCCCATCGGGACATTCCTCCGCCAACGTCCGGGGTTTCCTCCAATCGCGGCGGGTCTCCTTGCACGGTAGCATCGACTGCTCCGGTTCGCATTTGGATCAACGGGAGGTGTCAATGTCCGATCTTGTCGCGATCGTGTATCCGTCGGAAGCAAAGGCAGAAGAAGTGCGCCAACAGCTATTCAAGCTGCAGAAGGAATATCTGATCACAATCAGCGACGCCGTGATTGCCGTTAAGACGGACGCGGGCGGCATCAAGCTCAATCAACTCGTCAATACCACTGCCATGGGCGCAATGACGGGAAGCTTCTGGGGCCTTCTCATCGGCGTCCTGTTCCTGAACCCGATCCTCGGAGTCGCGGTGGGCGCCGCGTCCGGCGCGCTCGGCGGCGCGCTCTCGGATTTCGGCATCGACGACGCCTTCATGAAGAGCCTGTCGACCAGCCTCCAGCCCGGCAACGCGGCCCTGTTCGTCCTGATCAAGCACATGACGGCGGACAAGGTAATCAACGAGATCAAGGGCGCCGGCGGCGTTGTGCTCAAGACGTCCCTCGACGAGACCAAGGAAAAGCTCCTCCGCGATGCGCTGACGAGTGCGGTGGAGCGGCCGGCGGCCTGAAGCCGCCGTTCCTCCCTGTCTCAGCGCCGGCCGCCCGCAAGCCGCAGCAGCATCATGAAGAGGTTGATGAAATTCAGATAGAGCGACAGCGCCGCGATGACCGACTTGCGACCCGCAGCGGTATGGTCATCCGCGCTGTCGTACATCGCCTTGATCCGCTGCGTGTCGTAGGCCGTAAGCCCGGCAAATACGCCGACGCCAACGATCGAGATCAGCCAGTCGAGCGCGCTCGAGGACAGAAAGATGTTGATCAGGCTTGCGATGATGACGCCGATCAACCCCATGAACAGGAACGTGCCTAACCCGGAGAGATCGCGTCGCGTCGTATACCCGAACGCACTGAGCGCTCCGAAACTCGCGGCGGCGATGAAGAAGACCCGGGCAATCGACGAGTCCGTGTAGATGTGGAACAGCGTCGAGAGCGATACGCCGACCAAGGCTGCGTAGAGGAAGAACAGCAGCCGTGCCGTCGACACGGACAGCGTGTTGATGCGCGAGCCGATGAAGAACACCAGCCCCAACGGCGCCAGAATGAAGACCCACATCAATGGACTCTGCAGCAGTGCCGGGCCTGTGACCTGATAGGCCAGCCAGGCCACAACGGCGGTCAAGCCGACGCCCGCGGCCATGTGAGCGTAGATGCGGAGCATGTATTCATGCAGGCCGGCGTCCACCGCAAACGCACTGCCAGTCGTCTCTGCCGCAGTCAGGTCTTGATCGAAATTTGACACATCCGCCTCCTCAGGACTTTGCCGAGGGAGGCGACACTAATCCTCGGGCTTCCGGAGCGGCATCGGACAATCACCCGAATGCCGCCCGTGGAAATTACCCTTCTCTGTCGCAACTGCGGGCATCGCAGCGATGCCGCACATGACCGATGCGAGAGCGTGGAACGACGTCTAAGCCTTTTGGCCTACGCTCCTTACAGCTTTGTCACTTGGAAGCCGGGCGGGTCGCGATCTAACCCATGCCATGCGCTTCTTCTTTCACATCGCCGACAAATACGGCCTCTTTCCCGACGGGATCGGGCAGGACTGCCGAGATCAGGATGCAGCCATCCTGCACGCCAGGCGCCTCGCCGCCGAGCTCGCCAAGGCCGGTGAATTCTGCCGCGGCGGCGTCGTGCTTGTGGCCAGCCCGCCGCAGACGGCTTGCGGAGCCCCGGGCGGCGGCTGATTTTTCTGCCCTCACCTCCTACAGAGAATCCCTGATGTGCGCATGCGGCAGACACTTCTAAGGTCGTCCGTGGGGGGCGGTCGGCAGATGTGACCACCGCCGCGCTCCGGATTGGGAGAACATTCTCCGTCATGGCGTCTTCGTCGAACGAGGCCGATCAAGACCTTTCCCGCAACGCGTTGATTGCGCTTGTGATCGGATCGATGGTGGGATCCGGTATCTTCGCCCTGCCGGCTGCATTCGGACGCGCCACCGGCGCCTTCGGTGCGATCATCGCATGGATCATCGCAGGGACGGGCATGCTTATGCTGGCGCTCGTTTTCCAGTCGCTGTCGCAGCGCAAACCGGAACTGGATGCCGGCATTTATGCCTACGCCAAGGCCGGATTCGGCGACTACATCGGATTCGCCTCGGCAGCCGGCTACTGGATCGGCTGCTGTCTTGCCGACGTCGCCTGTCTCATTCTGATCAAGGCCACACTCGGGCAGTTCTTTCCGATCTTTGGCGACGGCACGACACTGACGGCCATTGCATCGGCGACAATGCTTTTATGGAGTGTGCACTTTCTTGTCCTGCGGGGCATCAGGGGCGCGGCCAGGCTCAACACGATTGCAACCTTCGCAAAGATCGTTCCGATACTCCTGTTCATCGTCGTGGCCGCGTTCGTTCTCGATCGCGACCTGTTGGTGCAGAATTTCTGGGGAACGGAGCCGCCGAGCCTCGGACAGGTGCTGAGCCAGGTACGCTCTACGATGCTGCTTACCGTATTCGTCTTCGTCGGCGTCGAAGGCGCGAGCGTCTATTCGCGCTACGCCAGGAATCGCGCCGACATCGGCATTGCGACGGTGGTGGGCTTTCTGAGCGTTCTCTGCCTGCTCGTCCTGGTGACGCTGCTCTCCTACGGAGTGTTGCCGCGGAACGAGCTGGCGGATCTTTCGACGCCATCGATGGCAGGCGTGATGGAATCAATGGTCGGGCGCTGGGGCAACGTGTTCATCAGCGTGGCGCTGTTGATCTCGATCCTCGGCAACTATCTGTCCTGGTCGCTGCTCGCCGCGGAGATCCTGCATTCGGCGGCGATACACCACACGATGCCGTCCTTTCTCGCGCGTGAGAATGCGAACAAGGTTCCTGTCGGTGCGCTCTGGCTGACCAACTGCGTGATCCAGGCGTTTCTGCTCGTCAGCTGGTTCGCCGAATATGCCTTCACGCTCGCACTCAAGATGACGAGTGCGATGACGCTGATCCCGTACGTCCTCGTCGCGGCCTATGGCCTCAAGCTCGCATCGACCGGCGAGACCTATTGCGCCGGCGAGCGCGCCCGCACGACCGATTGGATCCGCGCCGCCGTTGCGACGCTCTACGCCGCCGCGATGATCTACGCCGGCGGCCCGAAGTTTCTCCTGCTGTCCTCGATCCTCTACGCGCCCGGAACCTTGCTGTTCCTGATGGCCAAACGCGAGCGCAAGGAAAGCACCTTCACGAGAACCGAAGCCATCCTGTTTGCAGCGGTCGCAATCGCCGCGGGCGGCGGCGTCTATGGGCTCGCCGTCGGTGCCATTTCGATCTGACCCGGCGTCTTTGAATTGTAGGGAGGCGAACATGAACATGACGATCACGCGTTGCAGCTTGCTCCTCGCCGGGTTGCTGGCCGTCACGGCGCTACCCACCGTCACGCTCGCGCAATCGAAGGACAACAGCGCGGCGATGACAAAGGAGACCGGCACCGCCGCATCCAAAAAGCAGGCGCCTCCGAACACCAACACCAATCCGACAAAGCACCGGTACTGGCGTCATCGCGGCGGCAGACACCCGCACTATGGCAGCCGCCGCCTTCGCACCTGAGACATCGTAGTGGCCCCTCCAATGGATCAACCTGACAGCGATTCCCGGATGCGCTCCCTAAACTACCGAGAACTCCCTCGCGACGAGACCGCTGTCGACGGGACCGGAGAGGCCGGACGGCCAAGTCTGCTGGCCGTCGGTCTCACCCTGCTCGCCGCCGGCATCGCTTTGTTCCTGATCTGGCAAACGGTCTCCAGCCTTCTGATTGTCTTCGCCGGGGTGCTGTTCGCCGCCTTTCTGGACGCCTTGGCGCGAACCTTGGCGCCGGTCCTTCCACTCAAACGAGCCTGGCGGTTGACGCTCGTTGTCCTGCTTCTGTCCGCGCTCTCCTGCTTTGGCCTCGCCTGGGGCGCGCGCAAGCTGCCGGAACAGACGCGTCTGCTTCTGAAAGTGATGGATGCGCAGGTCGACCTGCTCCAGGAGCACCTGCTGTCGTATGGCGTCGACCTGCTCGGCCCGGAATGGGGCCGCGACTTCGCACAATGGCTATTCGCCGATCAGGGCCGGTTCTTCAGCCACGCTCAATTTCTGCTCGGCGGAGCATCGAGCGTTCTGACCGCCGTGCTGGTGATCCTGTTCCTCGGCATTCTCTTCGCTTTCGATCCCACCGGCCACCGCGAAAGCGTGATCGCGCTGGTCAGGCATTCCCATCGCGCCCGTGCGCGCGCCGTGATGGACGAGATGGGCAACGTCATGCGGCTGTGGTTCGTGGGACAATTGATCCGCATCATGCTGATGACGTTGTGCGTGTGGCTCGCGCTCTATCTTATCGGGCTGCCCGGTCCCTTCGTGCTTGGACTTCAGGCCGGTCTGTCCAACTTCATTCCCTATCTCGGGCCGATCGTTGCCGCGATCCCGATCGCGCTCGTCGCGATGCCGCTCGGCGCATCGCCCCTGATCTGGGCGGTCGCCGTGTACACCATCATCCAGTCGATCGAAGGCTACGTGATCGGCCCACTGATCCAGCGCCAGGCAGTCGAGACCCCGCCGGCGTGGACACTGGTTGCGATCGTCCTTCTCGGCGCTCAGTTCGGCGTCATGGGCGTCGCGGTCGCGATGCCGCTGGTTGCGATCGGTCGGGTTGCGATCGTCAGGTTCTATGTCGAGGACTATCTGGGCGGCGATCCCAAGCCGCCATTAATTGCGAGCGAGCAGCCATGAGCGAATTCGAAGCGCAGCCGAGTGATGCCCCTGCGCGTTCGACGACGGCGCGTTTCCTGTGGCAGCAACTCCCCTACGTCGTCGCGCTGCTGCTCGCCATCGTCGGCGTTGCCTATACCAACGTCTCGCACCAGCCGTTGACCGGCTATTGGGAATTCCTGGCGCTCGCCATCGGCGTCGTCTGCGTCGTCACCAAGTGGCCGGAGATCGAGGGCAAGGAGGGCCAGATCCGGCTGATCTGGACGCAGGCTCTGCACTGGATCGCGGTCCTGATCACGATGAACATCATGCTGATCTCCGGCGTGCAGCAACTGCTTCCGACCCCTGCAACGGGACTCGTCCTGCTGACGTTGCTCGCGCTCGGCACGTTCCTTGCGGGCCTGAGCCTGCTGTCGTTGCAGATCGCCTTCCTTGGCCTTGCGATGGGCGCCGCCGTTCCGGCGATTTCCTGGCTGAAGCAATCCATCTTCTTCTTCCTGCTCGGGGCGGTGCTGCTGATTGGCCTCGCCATCTCGTTCTGGTGGCGTCAGGACGGCGGCCCCTCGCAGAGCGCCAGGGACATCACGAACCACCGGGAGGATTGAATGCGAACGTTGCGATATCTTGCCGCCATCGGCGCATCACTCGTTCTTTGCGCCGTCACCTCGCCCGCGCAAGCCGAGAGATTCAGGGTGGGCAGGCTCCTGTGCTTCTCGGAGCCACGCATCGGACTGGTGCTTGGATCGACGCAGGCGCTGCGTTGCGTGTTCAACGCGCTGCGCCCGCCCCGGCAGTACGTCTACGAGGGGCGGATACGGCGCGTCGGCGTTGATATCGGCGTGACCAGCGCCGGCGCGCTATCGTGGGCCGTCCTCGCCAGGAACTCGCGGATAGGCCCCGGCACGTTGCGCGGCAGTTACGTCGGCGCGAGCGGCAATCTTGCATTCGGTCCCGGCCTCGGCGCCAACGTCCTGGTCGGCGGCTCGCGCAGGAGCGTGATGCTGCAGCCGATCTCGGTCGAACGCTCGATCGGGCTCAATCTCGCGGCTGGCGTAACTCAGCTGACACTGGGACCGCGAGGCGGGCTCTGATCCCGTCGTCTCGGTCCCGCGGTTCGGTCCGCTCCTGATGCCGGTTCGCGCAGGGAGAGGATGAGAACATTCCCGCCCCGCTGTTCAGGGTTTCGTCCGATGTCGGCGTCGGGTGTTCGAAGCTAGGATCCGATGCATGCTCGTTCGGGCCGTAGCCGCCCAGGAGGATCGCATGACAGTGTATGACAGTCGCGGAAGTCTCGATGCCGTGGTTGCTCCGCCGCTGTGGGTTTGTGCGCTCCTCGGCGTCGTCCTGATCGCCGCCGGCCTGTTCGCGCTCGGCGACCTTGCCTTCGCCACCGTCGTCAGTGTCAAGCTCATCGGGCTCACCGCGATCGCCGCCGGCGCATTCGAGATTGCCCACGCCTTCTGGACCAAGGGGTGGGGCGGGTTCCTTTGGCAAGTCGTGCTCGGCGCACTCTACCTCGCCTTCGGTGTCGTGCTGCTCACCCAGCCGGTCTCGGGCGCGCTTATCCTGACCTATTTCCTCGGCGCGGTGCTGTTCGCTTCGGGTGTCATTCGATGCGTGCTGAGCTTTGCCTATTGGCGGCAGAACGGATGGATGATGCTGATCTCGGGCGTCTTCGCGGTGATCGCCGGCGTGCTGGTCCTGTTCGGCTTCCCCACCATCAGCGCTTGGGCTCTCGGCTTCCTGTTGGGCGTCGACCTGATTGCCCATGGCCTGGCATGGCTGCTCTATGCGCTGCAATCGGTGCGAACGACCGGATAACAGAGGAGAGAACAACCATGGATGCTCCCAGTCGCCGCGTCTTCCTCAGCCTTGCGATGAACACCATTGCCGCCGCCGCGATCGGAACGTCCGGTGCTCAGTTCATCGGTGTTGCGGACGCAATGCCGGCCGATCCCGGTCTCTCTCGGGCCGGCCGGGCACCGGGGGATCGCGCCATCCCGGTGCAATGGGGACCTCCGCCGCGGCCCGGCTGGGGCCCTTCTCATCCTGGCTGGGGCCCGCGACCGCGCCGGCGCCGCCGCTGGGTTTGCTGGTGGCATCGTGGGCGCCGTCATTGCGGATGGCGCTGGTAGTCCGAAGAGGATGAGGAAATGGTACGCAACAAGAACCAATGGATCCTCGTCGCCGTGCTTGCAGTGCTTTTCCTCGGCGCGAGCTGGTTCTGCCTGTCAGTCTGGACGGCGACACCCTCGATGCCGCGTTACGGAAACATCGTGCTGGCGGCGGCCGCCATCCTTGTTCTGGTGCTCGGCTGCGGCCTGATCGCGCTGATGTTCTATAGCCATCGCAAGGGCTACGACGAGCCGGCGCGCAGCAACCGAACCGCGCGGGACTAGCTCAGCTGGTCGAATCGCGGAGGCCTGACGCCGGCAGTTCCGAGCCTGGTGCAGGGAGCGGACGATGAACCTTGCTGACGTCCGGCTCGGACTGCTGGCGGCGAGCCTCTTGACACTAGCCGGCGAACCCGCGCGGCCGCAGCCGGCCCCGCCCGCGCCCGCCGTCGGCGTTGTCGAAGCGGCGCGGCGGCCGATCACCGAGAGCAGTGAGTTTCTCGGCCGGATCGAGGCCATCAACCAGGTCAACATTGCCGCTCGCGTCACCGCTTTTCTGGAGCGGCGGCTGTTCACCGAGGGCGCCGAAATCAGGAAAGGCGAGCAGCTCTATAAGCTCGAACGCGGCCCGTTCGAGGCCGATGTCGCCGCCAAGCAGGCGCAGGTGGCACAGCTCGAAGCGACGCTTGAGAATGCCAGATTGACCACCGAGCGCGCCCGCACCCTGCTTGGCGGACCGGCCGGGCAGCAATCGACCTACGATGCCGCGCTCGCGAGCCAGCGCAGCCTCGAGGCCCAGGTCAAGGCTGGGCAGGCGCAGGTCCAGGCCTCACAAATCAACCTCGACTACACCATCATCAGCGCGCCGATCGACGGCAAGATCGGGCGCACGGCCGTGACGGAAGGCAACATCGTCAGTCCGAGTTCGGGCGTGCTGACCACGATCGTCAGCCAGGATCCAATGTATGTCACGTTCCCGGTGCCGCTGCGCCAGGGGCTCGAGCTGCGCGAACGCTACGGCCCCCAAGGCGGCCTCGAGGCGGTGACGATCCGGTTGCGGCTGCCCGACGGGCGCATGTATGGGCAATCCGGCAAGCTGAATTTCGTCGACAACACCATCGCCCAGAACACCGACACGATCACGGTGCGCGGAGAGATCGCCAACCCGATCCTGCGCGCTCCCTCGGCCGCTGGCGTCACCGTCCACGAGCTCACCAACGGCGAATTCGTCACCGTCGTCCTCGAAGGAGTCCAGCCTGTCGAGGTGCTGGCGATTCCGCGCTCGGCGGTGCTGTCCGACCAGCGCGGCGACTACGTTCTTGTCGTCGGGGCAAACGATAAGGCAGAGCAGCGGCGCATTCAGCTCGGGCAATCGACTCCCACGATCGCCGCCGTCATCAGCGGATTGACGGCCGGTGACAAGGTGATCGCGGAAGGGCTGCAGCGGGTTCGCGCCGGCCAAACCGTCTCTCCAGAGCCGGCAAGTCCGCTGATCTTGTCGAGCATGAAAGACTCAACTGGCGAGGCGACTCCGCAAGGCGGGCGCGCCCCGCCGCCCCGAACCGGCAAGGGCGGCAGCCAATGATATCGAGCGTCTTCGTCGACCGACCACGTCTTTCGATGGTGATCGCCTTTGTCATCACCATCGCCGGCGCGCTGGCGCTCACGCAGATCCCGGTGGCGCAGTTTCCCGATATCGTGCCGCCGCAGGTCACCGTCGCCGCGAATTTTCCCGGCGCCTCCGCCGAGGTCGTGGAGAGCAGCGTCGCACAGCCGTTGGAGGCGCAGGTGGTCGGCGTCGACCGCGCGCTCTATATGAAATCGACCAGCGGCAACGACGGCAGCTATACGCTGACAGTTTCGTTCGCGCTCGGCACCAATCCCGACATCAACACGGTCAACGTCAATAATCGCGTCCAGAGCGCATTGTCGCAATTGCCCACGGAAGTGCAACAGCAGGGCGTGACCGTCCAGAAACGATCCTCTTCGATCCTGCAGTTCCTGGTGCTCTACAGTGCAGATGGCCAGCAGGACCCGCTCTTCATCACCAATTACGCCATCATCAACGTGCTGGACGCGATTGCGAGCACGCCGGGTGTCGGCCAGGCCAATCTGTTCGCCAGGATGAATTATTCGATGCGGATCTGGTTCGATACGCAGCGCCTCACAAGCCTCAACCTGACCCCCTCGGACGTGGTCGCCGCCATTCGCGCACAGAGCGTCCAGGCTCCCGTCGGCCGCATTGGCGCGCGGCCGATCAGCGACGATCAGCAGTTCCAGTTCAACGTGCAGACAATGGGCCGCCTCGCCACTGTCGATCAATTCGCCAACATCGTGCTGCGCGCCGAGCCGGACGGATCCTCACTGCTGGTCAAGGAGGTCGCCCGCGTCGAGTTGGGCGCGCAAAATCTCGACAGCGAAGCCCGGATCGACGGGCGAGCTGCAGTTCCGATTGCGATCTACCTCGCCCCCGGCGCCAACGCGGTGACCACCGCGCGTGCGGTCGCGGACACGATGCAGCGGCTGTCCGGCCGGTTTCCGGCAGGGCTCGGTTATCTCGTGCAATACGACTCCACCACGTTCGTACGCGACACGATCACGGAGGTGCTGTGGACGTTGGGCGAGGCCTTCGTCCTGGTTGTGATCGTGGTCTATCTGTTCCTCGGAAACATGCGTGCCACCGCGATTCCGGCCGTCGCGGTCCCGGTAAGCCTCGTGGGCACCTTCGCCGTCCTGCTCGCGCTCGGTTATTCCGCCAACACCGTATCCCTGCTCGCAATGGTGCTCGCGATCGGCATCGTGGTCGACGACGCCATCGTCGTGGTCGAGAATGTCGAACGTGTCATGGCGGAGGAGCCTGCCCTGTCTCCGGCCGAGGCCAGCAAGAAAGCCATGAGCCAGATCACCGCGCCGATCGTCGCGATCACGCTGGTACTGCTCTCGGTGTTCGTGCCTATCGCTTTCATTCCCGGTATCTCGGGCACGCTGTTCCGCCAATTCGCGGTGACGATCAGCGCCGCCATGATGATCTCGGCATTGAATGCCCTGACGCTGTCGCCAGCCCTTTGTGCGCTGCTGCTGCGTCATACAGGACAGCGCCGCGGCATCATCGGCCGCATGCTTACCGGCATCGACTGGGTGCGCGATCGCTACGGCGGCGCGGTCCGCCGGCTGGTGCGCATGGCAGCCTTGTCGCTCCTGCTGGTGGCAGCCTTTGCCGCAGGAATCTTCGGCCTGTCGCTGGTGACCCCGACGGGCTTCCTGCCCGAGGAGGACCAGGGTGCCTTCTTCACCTCGGTTCAGTTGCCGGACGGCGCATCGGTCGAGCGGACCAGCGAGACCACCCGGCAGATCGAGGACATCTTGAAAAAGATGCCGGCCGTCGACCACGTCCTCGCGGTGATCGGCTTTTCCCTGCTCGACGGAGCCTCCGAGCCGAACAGCGCACTCGTGGTGGCGCGACTGAAGCCGTTCGCCGACCGCAAGACGGCAACGGATTCCGCCCAGGCGTTGATCGCCAAGACCTTCGCCGCCGGCGCGCAGATCCGGCAAGCCAATGTGCTACCGTTCAACCTGCCGCCGATCATCGGACTCTCCACCGGCGGTGGCTTCGAATATCAATTGCAGGCCCTGGAAGGTCAGGCCCCGGCCGCGATCTCCAGCGTCACGAACGCATTGATCGGCGCAGCCAATGCCGATCCTCGGCTCGCGCGCGTGTTCTCGACATTCACGGCAACCAATCCATCGCTCTATCTCGATATTGACCGCCGCAAGGCCCAGGCGCTGGGCGTCACCATCAACGACATCTTCACTGCCCTCCAGGCCACGCTTGGCGGCATCTACGTCAACAACTTCAACCTGTTCGGTCGCACCTGGCAGGTCAATCTGCAAGGTGAAGCGTTCGATCGCGCCGATACGTCCGATGTCTGGCGCATCCATGTGCGTAACAGCTCGGGCGAGATGGTGCCGTTACGATCCCTCGCCGGCCTCAAGATCGTGACCGGGCCACAGGTCATCACCCGCTACAACAACTATCGTTCGGTGACCGTCAACGGCAGCCCGGCATCGGGCATCTCTTCCGGGACCGCGATCGCCGCCATGGCGCAGATCTCGGAGGATGTTCTGCCGCCGGGGTACGGTTTCGCGTGGACTGGCACCGCCTACCAGGAACAGCAGGCGGCCGGCCAGACCGGCATCGTGCTTATGCTCGCCGTCCTCTTCGCTTATCTGTTCCTGGTCGCGCTGTATGAAAGCACCGTGATTCCGATCCCCGTGCTGCTCTCGGTCGTCGTCGGCGTGCTCGGATCCTATCTCGGCATCAAGATCGCCGGGCTCAATCTCGACCTCTACGGTCAAATCGGCCTCGTCGTCCTGATCGCGCTTGCCGCCAAGAACGGCATCCTGATCGTCGAGTTCGCCAAGGAGCAACGCGAGGCCGGCGTGCCGCTCAACGAGGCCGCGATCCAGGGCGCACATATGCGCTTTCGCGCCGTCATGATGACCTCGGCGGCCTTCATCCTGGGCCTCTTGCCGCTCGTGATCGCGACCGGCGCTGCCGCCCTCAGCCGGCGTGCGGTCGGCACGGCGGTCTTCGCCGGCATGCTGGCCGCAAGCTCGATCGGAATATTCATCGTGCCGATGCTCTACGTGGTTTTCCAGCGCCTGCGTGAGCGGGCGAAGGTGGCCTTCAAGTCAAGGCATCAGCCGAATTCGCTCGACCGCAATGCAATCTAGACAGGCTTTGGGGTGCCTTGCATCCCGCAACGCTGCGTCGTTCAGCGAAGAAGGCCCCAAGGGGCTGATGACTGTCCAAAGATCTGGTTATCAGCCACCTTCATCCGCCGGTCGCCCGTCGCGAAGATGCTTGTGGCATTGGCTCACCGTCCCTGGAAGACTGCTGGCCGCCGCTCAATAAACGACTGGATGCCCTCGCGCGCGTCGGCGCTCTTGAGCACACGGTCCCGGATCGCCGGGATGCAGGCGATCGCAGCCGCCTCACCCTGCTCGGTGTATTTCGCGGCCGCTTCCTTGGTCACCTGAATCCCAAGCGGTGCGTTGCGGGCGATGATCGCCGCGATCTCCATGGCACGGCCGACCTGCTGGCCGGCCGGAACGACCTCTTGGACGAGACCGATCTCCCGGGCACGTTGCGCCGTGAATTCATCGCAGAGGAAGAGGTGGTACATGGCGTTACCCCAGCCTGCGCGGGACAGATAGCGGAAGTGAGCGCCGCCCAGGGGCGCGATGCCGCGCTTGGCCTCCATCTGGCAGAACCGGCTGTCGTCGGCGGCCACCACGATGTCGCCGGCCAGCATCAGCTCGATGCCGACGGTGTAGACGATGCCTTGCGTCGCGGTGACGATTGGCTTCTTGCAGCGCTTGGTGAGGCCGAAAACGTCGACATTGCCTTCCTTGACAGTCCGCTTCTCGGCGTTCGGGCCGAAGAATTTCGGCATGTCGAGGCCCGCGGTGAAGTCCTTGCCTTCCGCGCAAATCACGCCGACCCAGTAGCCGTCGTTGTCGTGCAACTCGGTCAACGCGTCCGACAGCAGATCCATCATCTGTGGGGAGAAGGAGTTCTTCTTCGCGGGATTGTCGATGATGATCTTCAGGATGTGATCATGCGCCTCGGTGCGGATCGTGCCTTCGGTGGTCATGCGAGCGTCTCCTGTCTACCTGTCGTTCTTGATGGCGAGTGCGGTTCGAATGGCTGCGGCCCGCTCCGGCGGGAACGCCGCTGCGCCCTCCTGGAGAATCTCGAGGAAGGACAACACGCCGCCGCGAGAGCCCCAATTGCCCTCTTCGATGATGCGGAAATTGACCCACCAGCTCGGAGAGGGCTCCTTCATCTCGCAAGCATCGGCGAGCGCCCTCAGCACATTGCGAATGACGGCGGCTCGATCCTCGCGGGTCCAGCAGCAGTCCATCACGACGACGTCCACCACCATGACGTCGCTCGGCTGGTCCGAGAGCAGCTCTCCGCCGTGCGCGATCATGTCGAGCGGGCGCTCGAGGAAATGCACCTGGTAACCTCGCCGTGCCTGGGGAACGAGCCGGCCGACCTCAGGCACCAGCACGGCATCCGTCAGCGTCTTGGCAAGCACCCGGCGCTGCTGACCGGTCAATCGGCCTTGCGGGGTCATCACGTGGATAAAGGTCATCTCGAACTCTCCGGGCTGACTATGTCACGTGACATACACCCACACGGCGCTGGCTATGTCAACTGTCATATTGTAGCGTCGGACGACGAGGTGCCCGATGACGTCCGATACGAGAGCGAAAATGGTGGCCGGGGCCGCCGATCTGATGAGCCGCCGCGGCGTGAATGCGACGAGCGTGCGGGAGGTCGTGCGCCACACCGGCACGCCGCGCGGATCGATCAGCCATCATTTTCCCGGGGGCAAACGGCAGCTCATCGAAGATGCCATTGTCTTTGCGGGCACCCAGGTCAGCGGTCCCTTGCGACATCTCACCAGCGAACGGGGGGCCATGGCCGGCCTGCGCGCCTTCATCACGCTTTGGAAGAGGACGCTGGAGCAGACGAATTATCAGGCCGGATGTCCGATCCTGGCAGTTGCCGTCGAGGAATATGTCAGCGATCCCTCCGATCAGGAAACCGCCGGCGGACAGGCGGTCCAGCGCCATCTGCTTGATCTCGCTCAGGGCATCTTTGCGGACTGGCAGCAGATCCTGTCCAATGCGCTGAAGCAGGAAGGCCTCACCGCGTCGCGCGCGCGGCGGCTTGCCACGCTGATCGTCGCATCGGTCGAAGGTACGGTCGCCATGTGCAGGGCTGCGCGAAGCGCCCAACCCCTGGAGGAGGTCAGCCACGAGCTCGAGCTCCTGCTGAAGAGCGCAATCGACAAGCCATAGCGTAGCGAGAGCCGCACAGGTCAACGTTAGGCTCCCTCGTCAAGCGCCACCAGTTCGCGCTTTCTGCGCAGCGCCGGCAACAGCGGTCCGATCAGCAGCACCAGAGCAAGCGCGAGGCACACCGCCGAGATCGGCCGCGTCACGAAGGTGCCGAGATCGCCCTGCGAGAGGATCAGCGACTTGCGCAGATTGTTCTCCAGCATCGGTCCCAGCACGAAGGCCAGCACCAGCGGTGCCGGCTCGTAGCCGAGCTTGCGCAGGAAATAGCCGATGATTCCGAACGCGATCATGACGTAGACGTCGAACACGTTATTGCCGCTGCAATAGACGCCGATGATGGTGAAGAGGATGATGAGGGGGAACAGGATGTTGTAGGGCAGCTTCAGGAGCTGCACCCACATACCGATCATCGGCAAATTGAGCACCAGCAGCATGAGGTTGCCGATATACATGCTGGCGACGATGCCCCAGAATAGCCCGGGGTTCTGCGTGATCATCAGCGGTCCCGGTTGCAGCCCGTGAACCACGAAGGCGCCGAGCAGCAGCGCCATCACCACATTCGGCGGAATGCCGAGCGTCATCAGCGGAATGAAGGCGCCGCCCGCCGCGGCGTTGTTGGCCGCTTCCGGCCCTGCGACGCCTTCGATGGCGCCATGGCCAAAACGCTCCGGCGTCTTCGACAGCCGCTTCTCCAGCGCGTAGGAGGCAAAGGACGCTACGACGGCGCCGCCGCCCGGCAGGATGCCGAGGAAGAAACCGAGAATGGTGCCACGGCCGACCGGGCCGGCGCTCACCTTCCAATCCTCCTTGTTCGGGAGGAGCCGGGTGATCTTGGCATTGATGATGTCACGCTTGATGGTCTGCTCGGTGTTGAGCAACACCTCGGCGACGCCGAACAGCCCCATCACGACCGGCACGAGTCCGATGCCGTCCATCAGTTCCATGCGGCCGAACGTCGGGCGCGGCTGCGCCGTAATGCTGTCGAGCCCGATCAGACCGAGCACGACGCCGATACAGGCCATCAACAAGGCCTTCGCCATCGAGCCCTGGGTGAGGAAGGTCAGCACCACGAGCCCGAGCGCCATCAGGCTGAAATACTCGGCGGGACCAAAGACAATGGCGACGCTGGCGAGCTTCGGCGCGACCAGCATCAAGGCGACCAGCGAAAAGGTGCCGGCGATGAAGGAGCCGAAGGCGGCGATGCCGAGCGCGGGCCCCGCGCGGCCCTGCTTCGCCATCTGGTGACCGTCGATGCAAGTGACGACGGATGCCGCCTCGCCGGGGATATTGACCAGGATCGAGGTGGTGGAGCCGCCATACATCGAGCCGTAATAGATGCCGGCCATCATGATGATGCCGGATTCCGGCGTGCCCGAGAGCGTCACGGGCAGCAGCGACATCGCCGAGATCGGCCCGATGCCCGGCAGCACGCCGACCAGCGTGCCGATGAAGCAGTAAAGCAGGTTGATCGGCGCCAACGCGACCCCGAATCCATGCGCAACATTGATGAGTGTATCCATGGCGAGCGCTCAGCCGATTTCGAACATGCCGGATGGCAGTTGGATGCCAAGCCCATGCTTGAGCAGCCACCACATGCCGACGGGGACCAGGACGGAGATCGGCACCGCGAGGACCCAGCGTACCGGATCGATCAGACGCATCAGCAGCAGCATCAGCGGGATCGAGGACAGCAGGAAGCCGAAAGGATCGAGCGCGAAGGCGAACATGGTGAGACACGCGATGACGACGACAGGCTTGGCCCAGTGCACATCTTTCCAGCGCGCGCCGAACGTCGGTCCGCCGTCGGCCAGCGCGGCAACGATGATCGTTGCAGCGAACGCGCACATCAGGATGCCGGCGTAGAACAGCACGAAACCCGAGCCGGGATCGTGGATCGTGCCGAGCTTGAGGTGCAGCCCCGACCGTATCACGAAGAGGCCGAGCCCGAGACCGATCAGCCCGCCCCAGAGTTCGGTGTTGTTGGGATGGAACTTGACGTTGCTGTTGTCACTCATGGCTCAGTTCTTCTTGCCGAGCCCGAGTGCATCGATCACCTTGCGTTCGGAGTCCGTGACCTCGACGACGAACTTCTTGTAGTCCTCGCTGTTCTTGTAGTTCGGCACCATGTCGTATTTGGACAGCGTCGCGACCACGGCCGGATCATCCAGCGCCTTCTTGAAGGCGTCGTGCAGCTTGGCGACGATCTTGGGATCCATGCCCTTCGGGCCGGCTATGCCGAACGGCGAGTCGTAGACCACGGGATAGCCGAGCTCCTTCAGCGTCGGCGCGTCGGGAAAGTTCGGCGAGCGGCTCGCGGTCCACACCATCAGCAGGCGCAGCTTGCCGGCATCGACCAGCGGACGCCAGCCGGTGGCGTCGGCCTGCAGCATGGTGTGCTGGCCGAGCACCGCGGCATTCGTCTCCGCGCCGCCCTTGAACGGAACAGCCGTGAGCTTGATGCCCGCGAGCATAGCGATCTGCTCCATGCCGACATGTGGCGAAGTGCCCACGCCAGGCGTCGCATAGGTGACCTTGCCCGGATTGGCCTTGGCGTAGTCGACCACGTCCTGCCATGTCTTGAACGGGCCTTCCGCACTGGTCGTGACGCCGAAGGTGTAGCCCGAGAGGTGGATGATATAGGTGAAGTCCTTCGACGAATCCCAGGGGGTTTCCTGCATCAGAGGAAGGCGGAACACCCCCATTGGAAGCTGAGCGATGGTGTAGCCGTCAGGTTTTGCGGATGCAGCCATGGTAGCCGGGCCGACTGTGCCACTGCCCCCCGCCTTGTTGTCGATCGCAATCGGCTGTCCCAGTACCTTGGAGGCCTTCTCGGCGATCGCGCGCATGGTGAGGTCGGTCGATCCGCCGGCCGGCCAGGGAATCATCAGCGTGATCGGCTTGGTCGGGTATTCCTGTGCGCCGGCGTAGACGGGCACGAGCATGGCGAGCGCCGCGATCGCAATCATCAAACTGCTGCGTTGAAACATAAGATCCTCTCTCCAGTGGTTCGCTCGGGGCCAAGCTCGTGTCTTCATGTGTCCTGCCGGCGGCTGCCATCGGCACCGTGAATCCCCTCCCCTGGCGGACCACGACTGCCGATGGTTCTCCCGCCTCAATCGATTCGCAGCGCGATCGAGTTGATGACGTCCCGCCATTTGGGAATTTCCTGCGCCATGAACGTCCCCAGATAGGCGGGACTGCTCGACGGCGCCGGGATGATTCCCTGCGCATCGAGAATCGGTTTGATCGAGTTGTCGTTCATGGCGGCGACGAAAGCCGCATTGAGCTTCGCGATGATCGGCTCAGGCACGCCCTTCGGTGCGACGACGCCGAAGAACACGCTGACATCGAAACCCTTCAGGCCCTGCTCGTCGAAGGTCGGCACATCGGGCAGAACCGGCGTCCGCTCGATCGTCGTGACGCCGAGCGCGCGAAGGAGTCCGGCCTTGATGTGAGGTGCGGAGACGAAGATGTCGGCAAAGCTCATCTGAACCTGGCCGCCGATGAGATCGTTGATGGCGGGTGCGCCGCCGCGGTAAGGGACATGCAGGATGTCGGTGCCGGCGATAGCATTGAACATGACGCCAGCGAGATGCGTCGATGCGCCGTTGCCGGACGAGGAAAAGCTCAATTTTCCCGGATTGGCTTTCGCATACGCGATCAGCTCCTGCACATTCTGCGCCGGCACGGAGGGATGCACCGAGAGAACGTTCGGCATCTTTCCGATCATGATGATCGGATCAAAGCTCTTGATTGGATCGTAGCTGAGCTTTGCGTAGAGGCTTACGTTGATGGCAAGCGGTCCAGATGTGCCAAACAAGAGGGTGTAGCCATCGGCCGGTGCGTTAGCGACGAAGTCTGCTCCGACGTTGGCGCCGGCGCCGGCGCGGTTTTCGACAATGACGGGCTGGCCGAGCTTGGCCCGGACCCCCTCAGCCAGAGATCTCGCCAATGCGTCCGTCGGTCCACCTGCGGCAAAAGGCACCACGAATTTGATCGGTCGCTCGGGAAATTCCGCCCTCGCCATCGCAGGCATGGATAACGCAACGGCTGACACGAGAAGTAATTTGCGGCAAAGACTGATCAATCCCATAGGCTTCTCCCCTCCCTCGAGGCAAGGCTGGCGCCATGCCGTTTCCAACTCCTCGCCGGTTGAGTGTGTGACCACGACATCATCGCGCCCGCACGTCCGACTGTTGTTCTTGGAAGATTGTCAGTTCGATCAGATCACGCGTATGTCACCGTCACGCTGCCGAAAGGTCCGAAATCCGCGACGAAAGTCTCGCCGGGCTTCGGTCTCAACATTCCCGTCACCGTGCCGGTGCTGATCATCTGCCCCGCCTTCAGGCCGATGCCGGTCCGGGAGAGTTCGTTGGCGAGCCATGTCACCGGCACGATCGGATGGTCCAGCGCGATCGCCGCACTGCCCTTCCGCTTCAAGGTCCCGTTGCAGGTCAGCACGACCTCCTGGCCGGCAATGTCGCGCTGCCGCCAGTTCTCAATCGGCGGACCGTATGCAATCGTCCCGCTGCCGGCTCCGTCCGCAAGGATAGCGGGCAAAGGAGGAAACGCGGCGTCGTGGACGAAACGACACTCGGCCAGCTCCACGCCCGGATGCAGCGAAACGACGGCCTGCTTGACTTCTTCGATGCTGTAGGGAGCTTCACGCGGCGGAAGATCGGCGCCGAGCAGCGCCTGGTACTCGACTTCGGGAATGGGACTGCACTGGCGTGCATACTCGACCGTGACGGGTGCTTGTTTGATGAGCGGCGCGTAGACCCGGCCATAGATCGGCGAATCCGTACGCAACTCGCGCTGCAGCCCTTCCTTCATCGCTGCGATCTTCCAGCCCGCGACGGTCCAGCCGAGCTCCTCCTCGACCATGCGCGCGACGCGATAGGCGGTCGGCTTGTCCGGCGGCACGAGGCGCTGGTCGAGGCCGCTCTGCTGGCGTCCTTCGCGGCGCAGGGTCGCAAGCAGGCGAGCGAGTTCGCGTTGGGCCGACTGATCCATCGCGATTACCTCACCAGCAGCGCGGCCGCGCGCGACAACGGCACTGGCGCCTCATCCAGCAGCAGGTCGATGGCCTCGTCCTCCCAGCGCTGGCTCTCCAGGTTCAGCGTGTTCGGCTCTTGCAAGCGGTGCTCCAGCACGAAGCGCGCGAGCAGCAGGCGGCGGGCGTCGCCGCCGGATAGACCCAGGCGCAATCCCTCCTGAATGAACAGCGCGGCCGTGACAGCATGATAGAGCTTGCCCGCCGCGGCCCGGCAGAAGCGCTCATTCTCCTTGCGGGACGCGACCTCTTCCGCAAAGCGCAGCGCGCCATTGACTGCGCCATCGAGCCGCGTGCGAAACTGTCCGGGAATGCCCTGTGTATCCGCGAGCCGGGTGAGGAGATCGTCGCGCAGGGCGGCGTGCGCGCCGACCTTTCCAACGGCGCGCTGCACGGCATCCAGCGCGTTGATGTTGCTGGTGCCCTCCCAGATCAGGCCGAGATGGGCATCGCGCACCAGCCGCGCGTTCGGCCAGTCCTCGATGTAGCCGTTGCCGCCGCGCGCCTCCATCGCACCGGTCGCCACCGTGACGTTGTCGCGGCAGGCCCGGTATTTGACGATCGGCGTCAGCAGCCGCAGCACCTTCTCCGGTGCGGTTGCCGAATAGAGCAGCGCGGACAGCGCCTGCTCGGTCGGCACCATCAGCTTGACGAGCTGCCGGCGCATCAGGGGATGATCGACCACTGCGCGGCCGAAGGCGTTGCGGTGACGGGAGGCCTGCAGCGCTTCGTTGAGGCAGCGGCGCATCATGCCGGCGGCGCGCGCCAGATGCGAGACACGGCTGGAATTCACCATCACCAGCATATGCTTCAAGCCCTGATCGAGCTCACCGAGCTGATAGGCGACGGCACCATCGAACACGATCTCGCCGCTGGCCATGGTGCGGCTGCCGAGCTTGTCCTTGAGCCTCACGATGCGATAGGCGTTGCGACTGCCGTCCGGCAGCGTCTTCGGCATCAGGAACAGGCCAAGGCCGCGCCCGCCGCCGACTGCGCCCTCCGGCCGTGCCAGCAAAACGGCAAGCTCCGCATCGGCGTTGGAGCAGAACCATTTTTCACCATAGAGCCTCCAATGCGCGCCATCGCGCACGGCGGTCAGTTCGGCCGCACCGACATCGGAGCCGCCCGCCTTCTCGGTCATGAACTGCGCGCATTTGAACAGCGTGGCCGGATCCTGGCTCCACATGCGTTGCAGATAGCGCTTTTGAAGCTCGTCGCTGCCGAAACGTCGCACCAGCTCGGACGAGCTGTCGGTCAGATTCACCGGGCACAGCAGGCCGAACTCGGCTTGCGAAAACAGGTAGTGAAACACGTATTTTGCGATCGGCGGCATCACCGAGGGCCAGCCCAGCACGCCACCTCGATTGCACATCGCGTGCATACCGAATTGTCCGAATGCGATCCGCTCCATCTCCCGGTAAGCCGGGTGGTATTCGACCCACTCCTCGTCGCGGCCATAGCCGTCGCGCGGATGCAGCACCGGCTGATGGCGCTCGGCCTGATCGGACAGATCGTAGAGCTTACTTCCCGCGAGTGCGCCGAGCTCGGCGAGATGCGGCTCGATATGCGCCAGCAGCGGCGCTTCCATGTACAGGGGAAGCAGATCCCGCATGCTCCGGTCGATCGCAAAGTAGTTCAGCCCACGGCAGGTGGGCGCTAACGCCATCGAGCGTCGGGACGACGCTTCGCGACGGGCCAAACCGGCATGAACGGTCATGAGCTTCCTCTCCGGACGGACGTATCTTGGGCGGGGCGGACCCCGGGCCAGTGTTCGGGTATGACTTGACAGCGCTCCACGCAAACGACTTCTTGGGCGGGCGCCTTGAGCGAAACTCAAGGCCCGGTCATCCCGCGGGGCGCACCATCATGGCTTCACGACGACTTCCTCCACTCCATGCCGTGCGGGCATTCGAAGCGGCCGCACGACACCTGTCGATCACGCGAGCCGCCGACGAGTTGAACGTGACGGTCGGCGCAGTCAGCAGGCACGTCCGCGCACTCGAGGTGCGCATGGGCACCGCGCTGTTCCTGCGGGGGTCGCGCGGCCTCGTCCTGACCTCGGCCGGCAAGGCGTTCGCCGATTCCACCCGCGAGGCCCTCGATCGCATTGCGGATGCCGCTGAAGGCCTGCACCTGCGGCAGTTCAGACGGCTATCCGTCGGCGTCTACGGATTCTTCCTGTCGCGTTTTCTCCTGCCGATATGGCCGGGGCTCAAGGCGGCACATCCCGAGTTGGAGATCGATCTGCACACCAGCGCCAACCCGGTTGATCTTCTTGCCAGCCGCTACGATGCCGTCATTGCCGTCTCGGACGGAGAGCCGAGAGCCGGCCTCGTCACCCGGCCTCTGCTGCCGATCGCCACCGTGCCGGTCTGCTCGCCAGCTCTGTTGAAGGATGGCGTGCTGGATTTCGCGTCAGTTCCGCTGCTGCACAACAGGCCGCGGCCAGACGATTGGCGACGCTGGCTCGACCACGCGCAGCTCACCAAGGTGCCGATCCGCGGCGGAAGCAGCTTTGAAAATCTGGGGCTCGCGATCGAGGCCGCTGCGGCCGGGCTCGGCGCCGCCATCGCCATCGAGAGCCTGCTCGCTCCGGATCTTGCACAACTCAATCTCGTCAGAGCGCATCCCGTGGTCCGGCCGACGCGGCGCCATTTCGTGCTCGAATATGAGCAACGCATGGCGGACGATCCGGCGGTCGCGGCCTTTGCCACGTGGCTCTGCAACGCCTGCAAGCAACAGGGCGCCAACAAGGCGGCGGCCAGGACATCCTCGCGAAAGCGTGCAAACGATTGAGTTGAGTTTCACTCAAGGGACACCGCGAAAACCTCGTTTGCCAGCCTGAACCGGCTCTGACACAGACCCTTCCACAGCAATGATGGGGGAACGCCGGATGAGGCTGGTATTCGGGATGCTCGTCGCTCGCGCTTGCTCCGATTGCTCGGGGCGCAAGGGACAGCGGCCGACCTTCATGCAGATCGGCGTTTATGAGGCGGTGCGTCACTATCTACAGGCCGTGGAGGCGACCGGTTCGAGCGACGCAAACCAAGACGTCGCAAAATGCGCGCAACGCGGATCGAGAGCGCCTTCACGCATGGCGCCACGATCCGCGAGGACGGCCGCGACATGTACCTCGCCGAAGTCAAGGCCCCAAGGACTCCAAGGGAGAGTGGGATCTCTACAAGATCCTCCGCACGATTCGGGCCCAGGAGGTGACCATTCCGCTGACCGAAAGCGCCTGCCTGCTCCTGAAGCGCTGACGCGACATCAAACATCAACTCCAATATCCGAGGACAGCATGACGACACCCGAGAACGAGTGGCAGTACCCCTACGGCACCAAGCAGCGCTACCACCTCCAGCACGTACATCTGTTCGCATCCAACGTCGATGCGACAATCGCCTTCTACAAAAAGTGGTTCGATGCCGAGGTGAAGTGGGATGGCGACGTTGCCGGTGCGCGCAACGTCTTCATCAAGGTCGGCATCGGCGCCCTGCATCTCTATGACCAGTTGCCACGCGGCGAGGGCAAGAATGCCGTCCATCATCTCGGCATGCAGGTCGTCGGCATCGACGAGCTTTACGAACGCATGACCGCTGCGGGCCTTCATGTTCCCAATCCGATTCGTCGCCTCGGCGGTGGCGGCGGCTATTTCATGCTCGGCGCACCCGACGGGGTCGTGATCGAGATCTTCGAGCCGGGCAAGCTCCGCGAGACCGTGGTGCGTGACTATTATGGCTTCGGGGGATGAGGCCCGTGGACACCGCTCCTCCGCTCGATACCGTCGCCGACCATGCTGCGGAAACTCCAGCCGCTGCCCTGACATTTCGTGGACGTGACGGCTGACGGTCTTTTCGCCCACACCCGGTAGGTCGGCGACAACTTCAATTCCGTGCTCGCGCAGATGAGCAGCCGGCCCGGACCGGCGCGCACGCAGAAGCACGCATGCCTTCCCACGAGGTCCTGCTAAATCACAAGGCAAAGTCCCGAAAACAGCAGCAAGCCAAGGATGATACGTTTGAAGGCTGCTTCGTTGATTCGACCGAACAAGACGATACCTGCAGCCGTTCCCGCAGCTAAGGCGGGCAGAGAAATGCCAAAATCGATCAAGACTTTCAACGAGAGGCTGTGGTGCGAAAGCATGAGAGCGAGGGCAAAAAGTTGCATGACCCCGATGTAGGGTTGAACCAGGCCGCGCTGCTGCGTTTTCGGAAGACCATGGATATCGCACCAGATCGCAAGAAGTGCGCCAGGCATCGCTGTCAACCCGCCGACAAGGCCGCCGCCAAACCCCACCAGCGCGTTCCTGCTCTGGCTCTCCATCTGACGCAAGTAGGCAGCCGTCGGCCGCACCAGGGCGTATGCCGCGTAAAGCGACACGAGCGCTCCAAATCCCAATCTGAAAATGCCTGTATCCACGTTCTGCAGGAGATAGATCGCAATCGGAACGCCTAATAGTCCACCAGCGATGAAAACCAGGCTGGTTCGCCATTGCATGCTCTTGCGGAGCGCATACAGATTGGCGGCTTGCACGGTGATGCTGCAGGCCATCATCAACGGCACAGCTTCGATAGGCGGAAACACGTGTAGCAGGATGGCGCCAGCGACCGCCGAGAACGCAAACCCGGAAAGGCCAGACACGAACGCGCCTGCAAACACCGCCCCGCTTAGCACAAGATAAACCGCTATGTCGGACATGACACCGCTTCCTAAAGATGGTGGTGATCGTGGATGGCGGGACAGCGTCGGGTCGTTCGAGCTCACTCAAACGACAAACAACCAATCCATCTAGTCGCCTTGGATCGCTGCCGTTGCCGGCTCGATCGGTCGAATACTCGGCGCCTGATGCAGCGTGCGTTCTCCGACGACGTGCAAAATGCCGAAGCCAATCAGGACAGCCATTGTCCACGCCTTGAGAGGTGGCGCTGCTCGCCGGGCGCGGGGGTTATCGGCAACTCCCCTGTTCAGATTACGCATTGTGCGCGTCCGAAAATTCAACGAAGCACAGTCCTTCGCAAGCAAATGCCGGTACTCTCCGATTACGCGTTTCGCTCCAAGGCGCCGCGATACGTGAAGGGAGACGAGAATATCTTTGAGGACGCTTCGCACCCTGCTGTCGAAAATAGATATTGAGGGAGCTAAATCGCGCGATTGATGACACATCGTCTGCTTCTCATATTCGAGCGTCATGCTTTAAACTCGAAATTGATTATGCTGCTGGGCGAAATAGCACCGTACCCAGCGACGGCGGCAATGACATCCACATGGATATCACTGGGGCAATCCGCGAGCGATACGGCAGATGTCGTATTTCGTACCCGGCTGGAAGGGAAAGCCGAAAGACCTTTGTCGCCACAGGTGGTGGCGCGGTGGGCGTCCGCGCGGAGATACAACCTCAACCGTGGCCGGTTGATCGCCAATTTTGGTAGCAAGCTACGCGTGCTTTTAGCAGCCGCTCTTGATTGATTGCTTGCGATCTACGTAGGCGGCAACAATCGCTTCATTCAATTGCTCGCCGGCGATCGGCTTGTGGAGAATACGATGACCGCTGGCGCTGGCTTCCTTGATGCGCGCCGGCGAGGTATCGCCGGTCACGATGATGGCAGGCAGGGAGCGGCCGATATAGGCGCAAAGAGCCTCGATTGCGTCCTGGCCAGTAGCACCACCTCCGAGGCGGTAGTCGGTGACGATCAGATCGACCGGCGCATCGCCGGTCGCCATTGCCTCCGCATGAATCTGTTGCACCTCGGCTGCAGACCGGCCGGCATAGACCCGATGGCCCTGCAGCGTGAGCAGCCGCACCATGACATCGAGAACATCCCCCTCGTCTTCCACGACCATGATGCTGATGGCGATATCTGCAGGTGGCGCGCTGTGATCGGGCAAGGGAGGCGCCACTGCACTGGCTTGCGGAACCGTAACGGAAAACATCGAACCGCGATCGACGACGGAAACCAGCTTCAGCGGATGTTGCAGCAGTGCGGCGGTGCGGCGAACGATGGCGAGGCCAAGGCCAAGGCCTTGGGTGCGATCCCTCGCCGGGTTCTGCAACTGCACGAATTCCTCGAAGATCATCGCTTGCTGATCTGCGGGAATGCCGGGGCCGGTATCCCATATTTGGATTTCCACCGAGGCACCGCGCCTGCGGCAACCGAGCAGAACGCCACCGGACCTCGTGTATCGAAAGGCATTCGACAGCAGATTGCCCAGGACCCGTTTCAGCATCATGGGATCGCTGTCCACCTGGAGACGGCTTTCAACGACACGCCAATCCAGGCCGCGATCCTTCGCTTCGGGAGCGAATTCATTGCTGAACTGGTTGAAAAGCTGGGACAGATTCACCGCCTCCCTCGCAACAGTGACGACGCCGGCGTCAAGCCGCGAGATATCGAGCAGTCCGTTCAGAAGGGCACTGAGGTTTCCGACGATGGATTTTGCCTTGCCTGCCAGATCGCGTGCATCGCCGGACTGGACAACGCCGCGGTGGCCCAGCGCCGCCAGCGTGGCAATCAGAAGACTCAAGGCATGGATCGGCTGGCGCAGGTCATGACTGGCGGCCGCGAGGAAACGCGTTTTCGCGCGGTCCGCGGCTTGTGCGCGGTCGCGTTCTTCCTGGAGGTGGCTAACGAGCTCGACATTTTCCAAACGCAACCTGATGCTCTCATGCAGCATGCGGTACGTCGTACGGCAGTAATAGAGATTGATGGTCAAAAGCCCGCCGAGCAGGGCGAGATACGCACCGGAGATATCGCCTCCATTGGTGATCGAGCGTACCGTGAATGGCAGCATCGTTGCGACGATCGAGCCGACCAAAGCAGGCGGAAAGGCCGAGAGCGACGGAACCGTGCCGCAGATCAGACCGGTCAAGACAACAGCAGTGAATGAAAAAAGAATGGGCTCCTCGGGACGGAAGCCAACCCAACCGAGCATTCCCCACAGCAGGCCCGACACGCAGGAAAACGCAGCCGCAAGCCAAGCCCATCGCAACACTGAGGTCGGCTCTCTAACCCGCTTGAAGAACCGGCGCGCCGCCAGGACGCGTATGGCGGTGAGCAGATACACCGCGCCGAGCCATCCGATCAACCAGCTCGCCGGCACCGCGCTCCTCAGCACGGACGCTGCCGCTAGGGAGATGACGACGTTGGAAGCTACGACCCCATAGGAATTGCGATACAGGAGCTCTACGAGCGCCTCGCGTATCTTGTCCTCTTGCATCGAGACCTCTCCGCGCGCCGGCCGGTGCGGCGGCTTCGTTTGCGAGTTGCCGTTGCGCTAACCCGCTGGAAGGCCGAGACGAACCGCGTAGGCGGTCAACTCAGCGCCATTGTGCAGGTCAAGCTTCCGCATGAGATTTTCGCGATGTTTCCGGGCGGTGAGCGGGCTGATGCCGAGACGGCTGGCGATATCGCGGTTGGTAGCGCCATGAGGGATCATCGCCAGGATTTGCCGCTCACGCCTTGTCAGCGCAACTGGAGATACGATCGCCGCGATCGGCTCCGGGATTTCGTTCGGGCCGTGGTCCACTGCGAAGCGAACCTCCTCCGCAACATAGAGGTTGCCTTTTCTGATGGCATCGATCGCAGCAACGAGTTCGGACGGATCGCCGCTCTTGGTCAAATAGCCGCTCGCGCCCGCGGAAAAAGCTGCTCGAACGGAACGCGGCTCGACATTGGCGGTGAGGACAAGAACCCGCAGCGCCGGCCAAACGGTTCTCAGGTGAGCTATGAATTGAAAGCCGCTCACACCCGGCATGCCGAGATCAAGGATGAGAAGATCGGCGGAGTTTTCGTTCAGCAGACGATGAACAGCCTCTGCGTCCGCCGCCTCTCCACTGACAATAAGATCATCCACGGTCGACAGGAGCTGCTTCAGACCTTCCCGCATGATCGCGTGATCGTCAGCAATGATCGTCCGCACCGGTCCGCACCTGTGTTGCCTGTCAGCAACGGTATTAAGGTATCAATCAACTTCAATCAAGGATTGGCATTCCACCAATCCACTTGCCGGACGTGGTCACCTAGGCAATTTTCGGTGGCCCTCTCCATAGCCGTGTCGCGCCGCTGGCGGCAAGTGGACGTTGATCCTGGTCGATTCTCCGTCGAATTTGAATCTCTTCTGGTGGCCGACGCCCGCGTTCCGGCTTTTCAAGAGCAGGCTCCACGCCACTTATGGTTGTACTTGCTATGCGAGGGTGGTCGCCGAGTTACGCGGCAAAGTGCCGGGGCTGCATCTTCGCAGCATATGGTCCCCGCGTCGGCAGCGCCTCGGGGTGGTGGGCGCACCAGGGCTCTGGGACCCGCTGATTAGGAGACAGCCCCGGGTTGAGAACAATCAATGACTTACTGGTCGCGCCACTGGGCTTATCCGACTGAAAGTGAGCATTCGTCGCACGATCATAGTGCTTCGTTTTACCGGCTACCGTCCGCGTGGTCGGGTGAACCCTGGCATCGAGTTGGCACCCTATCTCTTGAAGCTACCCTTCGAGCGGCTCCGCGGCTTAGAGCCTTTTCCGTTTCGATTGATCGAATCCTCGGGTACCCTATTCCAGCCGCGTCGGCGGAACTGCTGAAGTTGATAGATGGCTGCATGGAGAGCGGAGATGGGCCGGTTCGATAAGCAGATGGATCCCTTCCATCCTGCCGCCCATCTGACGACGGCGGATCGCGTTCCCGAGAATCCAGAGCTTGAGCAAGTCGACACGACGTCGTTCGTCGATCCGGCCCGCGAGGAAGCCACCTCGTCGCCTGCGCATTTTGGGTCGGGCCAGGCGGCGACCGGCGTAACGGGCTCTACCGATTGGATCGACCGAGGACGCCGCATCTGGCGGCGCCATCTCCAGCGCGATCAACTCCCCCGGACGACCGGAGGGTCGATGGGAAACTTCGAGCGTTGGCTGATCGCACTGCTGAGCGTCGGCTTCATCGTGAGCTGCGTTTGCGCGATCATCGTCTTCATGCAGGTCAACGCGCGCAAATTGGAGATCGCAACACTGCAACGTGACATCATCGCGCTCAAGCTACGCGTAGCCAGGCTCGATCAGATCGCAAGCACCAATGAGATACGTGAAAAGGCAAGCAGCGGAACACCCAAGCCGCTGTCGGAGACCCAACCTGACCAGGCTCCGCTCATCCTGTCACGTGAAGAGATTCAGCTTATCCGAGACTATATCAAGCCTGCACCAGTTGCTGGCCCCGCGACTGAGACGATAAAGGTCGGCGAACCCGTCGTGGGAGAAACCGTTCCCTTTCCCTCTCCGATCACGGAGAAGGTGCGGAAACTGCTCGGCGCGCGATTTACCGTTCGCAATGGCGTTGTTGTCATCATCCGGAGCGGCAGCCGTCACGCTGATGCTGTGATTGGGCCAAACTGACGAGAACTGGCCGCGATCGCAGTAGCCGATCGACCACTTAAGGCTGGTTGTTTGGTGGTCTTTCAATGAACCGCCGGCTGCCATTGAGGAGCTCGAGGTTATTGGCGATGACCGGATTACCTGGATCGAGCGAATAAGCCTTCTCGAACTTCCGTCGCGCCGCACTCAGATTGCCGCGCAGCATGTACGAGTACCCCTGGTCATTCAGGATCTGAACGGTTTCGCCTCCCAGCCGGATCGCTTGGGCATAGGCCTGATCGGCCAGGTCGAAACGACGCAGCTTGTCGTAGCTCGCTGCGAGACCAATCCAGGCCGTGACGTCCTTGGGTGATTTCTCGACGGCGTCCTTGAAATAGCGCTGTGAGAGCCCGTAACTGCCGCGATTGTAATGCTCCAGGCCCAGCCGCACAGGCTCGTCCGACGGGTAGTACTTGACGTCCGTCGGCTCCTGCACCGGGTCCCCACCCGGTGGCTCGACGGGAGCCACGATGGCAGCCTCTCTCGTGGTATAGTCACATGCCGCAAGGCCTGGCGCCAGCCAGCAACAGGTCAGCAGTAGAATGGCACGTCGCATAATTTTGTCCCCCGCCCGGCCCAGCGGACGCACTGCACTGCACTCAACTGTCCCGTCGCTCAACTCATTTACCAGAAGCCGCTACCTGCCCGCTGCCCCGCCGACTGGCACCGATACTCCCGCCGATGCTCCCGCACCCAATCCAGTTACGTTGACATTCTGCGTGACCGGAGGCCGCTGGCCCATGAGTTTCGTCGGATCGCCCATGTCGGGAAGCTGATCCACCGGCTGTTGCTGGTTGCCGTAACGCGTCACGGCCGAGCCCACACGTCGAGCGTCGTATGCGATCCGGCGATCACCGACGTATCGCGGCCATGGATGAATTGTATGGGTCACGGCGTTGACCTGCTTGGCATCGCCGGCGGTCATCGTGATGCTGTCGGAACGCTGAAAGTAGCGGTCCACCTCGTCATGACCGGCGACGCCGTAACATCCCCCGAGGAGGAAGGGCGCAAACAGAGCCAGATACCTGATCGTCATCTCGCGCGTCCTCTAGTTTAGAGTTTTGACGACCGTCTGATCGGCACTCGCGGCCGGGACGACGACGGGGGTCCGGACTTCAGGCGCGATGATATGGCCATACGGCCCCTTCACCTCGCCTCCGGAATTGACGTAGTCATTGTACCGCTTGCGGACTTCCATCTGACCATTGAGGAAGAAATCGACGTCGTTGGCCGGCAGGCGGGAGTCGAGTGGCGATGCCAGTTGCTGACCGGGTGCCGCCGGCGCGACCAGGCGCGGCGTCACGATGATCACCAGATCGGTTTCCTCCTGCTGATACGATTTGCTGCTGAACAGGCTTCCAATCACCGGCACCGAGCCGATCCAAGGCAACTGCGAGACGTCCTGGCGATTGCGGGTCTGCAACAGGCCGGCGATGGCAAAGCTCTGGCCATCGCGCAGCTCAACCGTGGTTCGCGCGTCGCGGCGGGTCAGCGCAGGAACGGTCGTCCCCTGGATCGTCACAGCGTTGGCGAAATCAAGTTCGCTGACCGACGGCTCGACGCGAAGATTGATCACACCGCGCGAGAGCACAGTGGGGACGAAGGCGAGCTCAACACCAAACTTCTTGTAGTCAATTGTGATGGTGGGAAAGCCGTTCTGCGTCTGGGTCGGTATCGGCACTGGAAACTCGCCGCCGGCGAGAAAGCGGGCGGCATCGCCGGACAGCGTGGTCAGATTTGGCTCCGCCAGCCGGCGTGCCAATCCTTTGGTTTCCAGCGCCGAGATCAACAGGTCCACCGAGCCCCCGCTGCTGGTCCTGATAATGCTGGTCAACAAGCTTCCGAACGGCGCCGGCGCAATGCCTCCTGCAGTACCGGCGAGCGTCCCGAGAGTTCCGAGTATCGGAAGGCTGCCAGCAGGATTGGCGCCAACAGGAGTGCTGCTGGCACTGAGGTTGCTGGTGCCGCCGGTGGTGGGTACCCTAGTGAGACTATTGACGCCACCGATGGGTGCCCGCCCGACGGCCGTGGTTGAACCAAGACCGGTATTGCCGACGTTGGTACCATTGGCATTCGCCGCGTACAGATTGACGCCCAGGTTGCGTCCAGCCTCCCGGCTCACCTCTAGAAAGCGCACCTCGAGCATCACCTGTTGCGGCGCCGCGACGCTCATCGCGTTAACGACGACGCCCCCTTTCGCGACCGTGCTTGTGGCGATCGCCATGGCCCGCTCGGCCGTCACTGCGTCGGCGGCGACCCCGCTGAGCACCACCTGGCCCTCGGAAGCCGACACGCGGATACCCTGCCCGCCGGTGCTGGTCCGGATGTTCTGCTGTAGATTGCCGGTATCGATCACGACCTCGACGTCGAGGATCCCGATCTGCTTCATCGAGCTGTCGAACAGGATGACGTTGGTGGTGCCGGTCTGCTTGCCCTGCACGTAGATGAGATGATCGCTCAGCGACTTCACGTCGACGATGTCAGACGAACCCGCCACGATCGTCGCAAAGGCCGTGTCGACCTTGAAGGTACGTGACTTGTTGACGACGAGCTTGACCCGCTGGACGTCATTCATCTCGCTAACGATGACGCCGCCGGAGGAGCCCCGCCGGTCTGCAGCCGCCGCGCGGTCAGCGAACCCAGAGGAGGCGAGCGCCGCGCCCAGACCCATCACGCCGAAGGCGAGAAGCCTCCCGGCCCTATTACCCGAAACGCGATCGCCACTCATCCGAGTCCCCCCACTGCGATCCACGGAGATCCCCGCAAATCTACGTGCCCGACGTCCTCAACATTTCCCCTCTGCGCACCACGTCGCAGAGCTTACAATCTGTCCCACTACAATTCGTTACTTCGTGTTTCCAAGATCATCCTCCCTCATGCAGGCAGCTTGCAAGACGAGATACTTACCGCACCGCCGCAAGCAGAAAGAAAACCCTTCGATGTTGCCAGCGCGCATCATTCTCACTGGTTGTGGGGAACTATCCCGCAGCACAACCGCTCTTGGCGCGCGCGCTCGTCGTGGCCTTGCGATCGAAGGACAGTCGGTGGCACGCTTGGCGATTCGCCTGGCCGAGTAATTCCGCCCCCGCGCGTTTGGTCCGCACGCCGCGTCCACGAAAAGCTGTCGAGCGAAACATGTCAGTCGTGCTGCCATATTTGTGCTAGAAGGGAATTTGGTTGGAGGCGCTCGGCGCATTGAGCGCTGCGCCCCATATGGGCATCAGCATCGTGAAGTTTGCCTGGGAAGCTGTAACGCTCAAGCTGTTGCTGTTGGCCCCCACGGTCAGCGTTGGCGTCAGACCACCGAAAAACAGGAAGGGGGCCGCGTTCTGCTTGGCAGCGGTGGACAGGGGATCCCCGGTGCAGCCGGCCGGCGACTGCGGCGGGCTTTGAAGCAAGGCAGGCGTATAGCAGCTGATCATGACCGCACGGGCGCCAGCACTCGCAAGCGTCCGCAAGGATTGCATCGTGATGGCATAGCGCCCGAGATCGAAGATGGCGAACATCAATGTGAAAAGCGCCACGGACACCATGATAAATTCAAACGGCGCCATACCGCGATTGTCGAGCTTTCTCATCATTGCACCAAAGCGACAACCTGGGTGTATACGATGGTGGCCGGATCACAGCCTTGCGTGCTGAGGTAGCCGCCACCGCTCATGTCGAGCGTTTTCGCGATCACTTGCGAACAGGTCGTGTTCGTACTGGCAGTCGTACCGGCCCAGCTAACGTCGACGTTGGGGAAGTAGATAGCCCCGCCCAGGCTCACCAGACCGCCACCGTTTATGGTGACCTTGTTGCTGGTCTTGCTCGGAGCCTGATCATCAATCAGGACGCCATTGAGATCAGAGGAGAACGTGTTAGTGGCGGGTGCGGAGAGATCAACCGTACCCCCGTTGATGGTAAGCTGCGAGTCTCCGAGCAAGACGAGGGTTACGCCTGCGCCTTTCAGTTGCCCGCCGGTGACCTTTATGTTTGCCTTGTAGAAGAAATATGTTCCAGGGTCCAAAACGTACTTGTCGCCGTTCTGCACCGTGAAACTGCCGTAAGCTCCGGTCCCCGCGCTATTCGGCGCGCAATGCTTCCACCCATCCGCCTGAAGGGTGCATGGCATACTTGCATTGCCAGTCCTGCTATTGAACGATGCGGTGTTCAGTTTGCTGAGCGGATTGTTAGCGTACGTCATGAAATAGTTGTACGGTACGCCAACATTGCTGCAGCTGCTTGAGGGGGTGCAGCCATTTACACCATAAACTGCCCATCCCGAGCCGGTGAACGTTGGAGTGCTAGCAAGTTGAACACTGGTATCCGACATCAGAGCGCAGCCAGTTCCGTTGTTGCTGAGGTTACCAGCAAGCTTGAGTGCGCCTAAGTCAGGTCCAAGCGCCAGGACGCAGGCCTTGGTCGGCTGCTGAACCACTGCAATGGCTTGGGCGGGGATGTCGACGGTGGTCAAACCCAGCACTGCCGCCAAGTACGCCGGTTGTTGCTGGCTGACCCTGGCGCGAACGGCGTTGCCCGTGCCCGCGACGGGCGTTGTGAACGTGCCCGCATTGTAGTTGCCGATATCGATCTGCACGGCACGCGATATTCTGCTCGGAAGACTAGGTGCACACGTGGTGCCAGGATAGGGCGTGCTGTCATTCGGGCTGGAGTTGCAAAACCCATTCTGCGCCGCGAATTCCTTGCCGCGATAATCCACCGTCTGGGTTTCGCAGGCCGCACCCGCCATCGTACATGAAAGCCGCAATGCGCCCGAATAGGCGGCCGAGTCGGCGGCGTTCTGCGCATGCTGGCGGGTGACGTACCACGATCCGGCCTCAGCCCCGAGTGCGACTACTCCGATCAGCGGCACGAGAGCGATGACCGTTGCGAACGCGACGGAGCCTCGTTGGGAACGGAGCAGGCTACGCATGGAAGCCCCTACTGGAAGCGTTCTGAGTAAGGCAGCGTGTAGGTACAAGTGGTGGGACACAGCACCCCTCTCCACACAATTGGAGCCAAAGTGATGGTTGTCGAGAATGTAATGTACTTGGGAGAAGCCAGATTGCCTGGCGAACAGGTGGCCCCTGCGTCTCCGCACAAGACCTGAAGGTTGCTGATCGCATGACCAGCGACTGTGGTCTGTAGCCCTGTCTTCCAGCTCACCGTGCCGTCAGGGGCGAGCGGATTAGCGTACTGCACATACTGCCCGAAGGAGCGCAATGCGCTCCATGCGGAGATAAACTGGAAGCCCGCAGCAGCCAGGTCGGCGAGCGGCATGAGCAGGAACGCCACCAAAACCGGGTAGACGATCAATGTCTCAAATGCGACGGCGCCGCGCTGATCCACGACGAACGACCTCTTGTGGCTCATGAGTTGACCTCGACCGATACTCACCTTCCGGTCGTCGACCGGAACAGAACTCACCAAACGTAAGGGATCACTCTCCAGCGCGATGCTTCGTAACCGGAATATTCCGGGCAGTTGCGACGTAGCAGGTCCTCTTCGTAATAAATCCGGCAAACCTGAACGCCGATATGCAAGACGAGCAGGACCGCAGTCAGCGGTGTCGGGCTTCTCAGGACCACACCCAACACGGCGATTTCTTCCGCAAGGTAGAGCGGGTGCTTGATCCATCGATACGGACCCGTTTGCACCACGTTGCGCGCCTGTGGCACCAGACTGAACGACCTGCCAAGATGTCGGATGGTGACCAGCATCATGATCATGCCGATCAACACGCACACGGTGGACGCCAGGTTTGGCAACGCCTTGTCGGTTTCGCCGAAGAAGGCGATCGTCCAGGGCATATAGGTGCCGACGAACGCCGCTATCCTTGGGAGACGGCCGTTCGCTTGCGCCTTCGCCGGCGGCCGCGTGATGACCAACAGCGCCAGGAGCACGTAAAAGACAGCGAGGCAAACACTCGACAGGAGCGACGGCCAAGGATCATCAGCCGATGATCCGATCTTGATCGCCACGCCAAGCGCCAGCAACATGAACCACATGCCGCCGAACAGCTGCATGGTCCGGTCGTAAGAGGACGTTTTCGGAAGGGCGATCGTGCTCATGGCTACTTACCGAAGCTGGCGAACGAACGCACGAGGTGCAGAATGGGACTTCCACCCAAAATGACGAACATGGCTGGAAGCAGGAACAACACCATCGGAATGGTCAGCTTGGCGCCCAACTTGTGTGCTCTTTCTTCAAGCTTGGTAATGCGTTCGCGCCGGAGGTCGACGGCGATACTCCGCAGAGCCTGCCCCACCGGCGTTCCGTATTGCAGGCTTTGGCCGACCATGATTCCGAATCGGCGAAGCCCATCCGATGTAGATCCCAGTTTCTCGAATGCGTCGCTGCGGCTTGGCAGGATCCGGAGATCATCAAGAAGGCCGCTCATGACCCGGGCTATAGCGGGATTGGTCTCTTGCATTTCTTGCGCGACGCGTGCCAGCCCGCTTTCCAGGCCCATTCCCGCTTCGCTGCACACAACCAGCAAATCGATCATGTCCGGCGTGCCCAGTCGAATGGCGGCATCAAACCGCCGCTTCAGTACCGCCAGTATCAATCGCGGCGCTAGAATCCCGATCGCCAAGCCGATAAGTGTGAAGACCATCACATCCAGCAGTGCCTTCCCGAGAAGCTGAGCGACACACCCGGCGATGATCGGGCATAGCGCCATGCTGACGGCTTTGACACCGATCCAGGTCGGCAAGGCTCGATGATGATTGAAACCTGACGATTGAAGGATGGTTCGTAGCTGATCCAGATTTTCCTCAGCGTAGAAGCGACGATACCGCATGCCGAGTGACGAAAACCAACCGGTCAAATCCTGGAAGGGTGCAGACCGGCCAGCAACGCCCATCACGGCGTTTGATACCCGGGCGTCCAATGTACGAATGTGTATTTCGCGGATAATCAACATGCAGGACGCGGTTGCAGCCACGACTGCGAGGGCCACCAGACTGAGACCAGAGGTCATAGTTCTGTTTCCCTTCTGACCATCCAACTTATCACCAGGGCTCCGACAAGCACCGAAAGGACTGCGTAAGCCAGCAGCTTGTTTCCAACCGGATCGGTGAACAACAGATCAACCGTTTGCGGATTGGCTGCGTACAGGACCCCGCCTGCAATCAAGGGCGAGACTGTCAGCGCTCGTGAGGAAAAGATCACCTCTCCTGCCAGCGCCTTGGCGCGAGCGGCCAGCGCAACACGTTGCCTGACAGTGTCTCCCAGGTTCTGCAAGGTCTCGGCCAGGCTGCCACCGGACTTCAACTGCACGGCAAGTGTCACCGCAAAGATCGCATACTCCGCCACCTGCGTTCGCCGATAGACAGCTTGGATAGCTTCCTCGGGGGGTCTTCCCAAATTCACTTCGCTGCATACGATGGCAAACTGCCCGGCCGTTGGCTGCGGCATATCGCGCGCGAGGGCACGAAATGCCTCGTGCACAGGCAGACCCGAACGCACGG
Source organism: Bradyrhizobium sp. ERR14 (assembly GCF_014198235.1). Classification (NCBI taxonomy): domain Bacteria; kingdom Pseudomonadati; phylum Pseudomonadota; class Alphaproteobacteria; order Hyphomicrobiales; family Nitrobacteraceae; genus Bradyrhizobium; species Bradyrhizobium sp. ERR14. The sequence continues at coordinate 100,041 of NZ_JACIHD010000022.1, forward strand.
TACTCGTCACCAGCTGGATCGCATCAGGCAGCTGTCGAAAAAGCTGAAGAGCGAAGCGACGCTGCTGCCATCCGAACAGGGCTCGTATCACAATGAGGGCCGCGATTGCGGCGACAATGGACACGTAGACAATGGAATATCCCAGCTGGCTGTTCGCATAAAGGATCACGGCTGCTCCGAATGCACCTGCGAGCAGCACATAGGCCGGATGCATCACGTAAGGTATATCGGGATTGTAGTTGGACAGCCGATTGAGAAACTGGTCCTGTGACCCGCTCTCCAAGCGGCGAATGGATGGCAAGTTGGCCGGATGCGACGTTGGCAGAGCAACCGCCAACCGGCGATTGATGCGTCTTTCCCGAGCGTCGAGCCACAACGAAATGGCTGCTGCGCACATCGCGAGCGCCAGAACAGTGACGATCACGGACTCCAGCGTCATATTTGCCTCATGGCCTCGGCCCACGCACCATCTAGCCCGAAATAGACAAGCCGGCTCTTGAACTTCGGAGTTGCAAGGTTGGACTTATAGCTGCCCGATATCCGCCCGTTCACATCCTCCTCCTGATACTCGAAGACTGCGATGTCATTGGTGGTGATCACCTCCCCTTCAAGGCCGATCACCTCGCTGATCTGAACGATACGGCGCTGCCCGTCCCGCATGCGTTCGACCTGCACAATGAGATCCAGCGCAGCGACGATCTGACTTCGAATGGCGCGCGACGGTAGATTGACCTGTCCCATCTGCACCATGTTTTCGATGCGGGTCAGGGCATCCCGGGTACTATTCGCGTGTACCGTGGAGATCGAACCATCATGGCCGGTGTTCATCGCCTGCAGCATGTCGAATGCTTCGGAACTGCGCACCTCGCCAACCACGATCCGGTCGGGACGCATGCGCAGGGCATTCACCAGCAGATCGCGTTGTGTCACCTGCCCTGTCCCCTCGAGGCTGGGAGGCCGGGTCTCCAGGCTGATCACGTGCGGCTGCTGAAGCTGCAGCTCCGCCGCGTCCTCGATCGTGACGATACGTTCGGTGTGATCGATGAACTGGCTCATCGCGTTCAGGAGCGTCGTCTTGCCGGATCCGGTGCCGCCGGAGACCAGAACATTGAGCCGCGAGCGGGCCGCGATCTCCAGCAATTGTCCGATGGCCGGGGTCATCGAGCCGTTTTCAATCAATCCGGCGATGTCCAAACGACGGCTTGGAAATTTCCGGATGGAAATGCACGGACTATGGATCGCCAGCGGCGGGAGGATGATGTTGACCCGGCTGCCATCCAGCAGGCGACAATCCACCATCGGACTGGATTCGTCGACGCGCCGACCGACCTGCGCGGCAATCTTCTGAGCGACGGAGGCGATGTGATCATTGTCGCGGAAACGCACCGCAACTCGTTCCAGCCTGCCGCTTCGCTCCACGTAGATATTGCTTGGGCCGTTCACCATGATATCGCTGATCGACTGGTCCAGCAGCAGCGGACGGAGCGGCCCGTAGCCCGTCATGTCGTCGGCAATTTCGTCCGCGAGCTGCAGCTGCTCGCGGCCCGACAGCTCGAGCCGTTCCTGGTTGGCAATGTGATGGATGATCTCTTCAATCTGCCGCCGGAGAACCTCCCGCGAGACGGTTGCGGCCACCGCGGGTTCGATCTGCTCAATCACCCGTTCACGCAGCGAAGGTGGAATGATGGGTTGGTGGATCGCAGGTTCGTCACGCCTTGGCGCAGGTGACGGCACGTTCGGTGCGGCTGCAGTCGCGCCGGCCGACGGCAACGGCAAGCCTATCGCAGATGCAGGGACGCCTGCCGCCAATACGTGAGCTGGTGCGTCGTCTTCGCGCCTACCAAACTTCTTCATCGCAGATGTGCTGTGAGCACCCTCCTCCACCAGCTAACCCGCTCGGCAGCGACACCGCTGATCTCCCGCACGATCGGTGCCAGGTGACGCCGCAATTTTCTGACGTGTTTCAGAGCTGGAATTCCGAGATTGAGCGCCTCGGTCATGCCCTTGCCGAGATCGGGAACGACGATGTCGGGCTCTGCACCCAACGCCTTGACAACCGCCGCCCTCGGAAGGCCCCCGGGACGACCGGCCCGGTTGAGCAAGGTAAAGACCCGGTCCTTGCCCGCGATGTTGATCACGGCGGTGCGTAGCGCATGGGCATTGCGAAGTCCGGTCACCTCGGATTCGAGCAGCACCATCACATGACGGGAAAGCGCAATCACGGGATAGATCGACGGCGGAAATGGGACGGGTACATCGACGACGATGTAGTTGAACCGTTGACGCAGCAGACCCAGCACGTGTCGTATGCCAGCTTCCGTAATTTCGAGCTGCGCATCGAGGTCCTCGTCGGCCGAGACCAGGCAAACCCTTTCATTGACTTCGATTGCCGCGCGCTCGAGGAAGAGTGTGTCCGCCCGCGTCGGATTTTCCAGAGCGATACGCAGCCCCGGCCCGGGACGAACACCCAGCATCACGGCGGCTTCGCCGCCCTGCAGATGAAGATCAAGCAGGGCCACCTTCGCCTTGGTTGTCTCGGCAAGCTGCAGCGCCAGATTGATCGCGATGCTCGTGGCACCGGCGCCGCCCTGCGCCCCGCAGATCGAGACCACGTGCCCGCCACGATCGATCTGGTTGGCTGCGACGTCGCCGAGAAGCTTGGGGCGCAGCTTGTCCAGCACCAGATCACGCGTGAGCGGCCGCGGCAGATACTCGGTCAAGCCGAGCTCCAGGAGCTCACGGTAGAAGGTGATCTCCCGGTTGTCGCCGATCACGGCTACGCGGACATCGGGCGGACAGACGCCGGCCAGCCTTTCCAGTTCAGTAAAGGGATCATCGATGCCACTGATGTCTACCACCAGCGCGAACAGATCCGTGTCGGTTTCGAGCATCCGTATGGCATTGCGGATCGTGCCGCGCCTGATCGAGAGATTGGCGCCCTCGAGCCCCTTGCGCAACGCCGCGGCGCTGAGCTCATCGTTTACGAAGCCGATGATGCGGTTACGCGTGACGATCGACGTCGATTCTTCAGGCGGGGTGGCTATGGCAATGTTCATCACCGTTTCTCCGACAACCTGTTATCGTAACCCGCCGCCGTCGCAGTCGGGCGTACAGTTTCCGATGCACCGTCGCAGCTGACGAGAGCGTCTTCCTCTTGCTTCCTGACCGTGTATTGCTTGACCTCGCCGCCTGAATGAACGACCACTGCCGTTCTCTGTGCGGAAATTGCATACTGGCGGGCAAGTTCAGGCGACACATCACAGCTCGACATCGCGCCGGTGTCTGCCTTGTCCCACTGATCGACTGCTGCGCGCACGGCCAAGGAGAGCGTCCCGAGCTGCTTTGCGACAGTGACTTTCTTGACCTGCACCTGCGTAAGCTCCAGTGACACGGTCTGGGTTTGCTTACCTGCCATCCCGCTGATGGGTCGCGCGCCCTGCACGATCTCCTGATCAATCGCGATGACTCGAACATTACGCAGAACGGTTTCGCTGAGGGCGCGGCGCGCGGTATCGACTTTCTCGAAGACCTGGGTCAACACGACGTCGACGTGATCGCCTGGCCTGATGAGGCCGGAGACACCGGCCTCCTCGTCAACCTTGATGCTGATGGCGCGGCTGTCTGGCGCCAGGACACTGGCGAGGAAACCCCGATCCCGCGGACGCAGGATATCCTGCAACGTAACGGGACTGCCCGCTTCGACGAAGTTGCGGATGAGTGAACCGGGAAGTCCGGCCTTGGATTCGGGATTTTCAAGGATAGCCCCTTGGGGAACGCGCTCCGGTGGCACCGAGCGGACGGCGAAATCCTCTTCGCGGGCCAACGTCCCTCTCGGCAATGGTCGTGCCGCGACAAAGTACCCGGCGGTCGCCGGCGCCGCCGGCGCGAGGGGCGCCGCTGTCACCTGTACTGGGACCGGAGTCTGCGCCTTCGGCAGGTTCATGCTATAGGCGATCAGTCCGAACGCTGTGGTTGCAAGCAAAAGCACCACGATGATCGACAGACGCAGCGCGGATGACATTTCATGATCCTTTGCTCAAAATGGTCCAGATACCGCCGCAGGCGATAGCGGCTCCGTAAGGCAGCGGGGCGTGTCGCAAATGGCGCCAACGCTCGATCGCGTAGATCCGGCGCGCGAGCGACGATCCGGCGGGTGCCAGCCTGGGATATGGCAAGTGACGCATCATCAGATGCACCAAGGCAAGAACGCCGCCGGCCAGCACGGTGACGGTCAGCAACTGCATCACGCCGCTCGGCGGGAGACCAACCGCCAGGGCAACCAGCAGCTTGACATCGCCGCCACCAATTCCTCCGCGCGCGTATAGGACAAAAAGCAGCAGAAACAGGATCGCGGCTGTGATCAGCGACACAGCGACTTGAATCGGGCTGGGCAATTGACCGGCGATCCCGAGGAGCGCCAGCGCAAGACAAAATTCGTTTCGGATCAAGCGGGTCGCAACGTCCATCGTTGCGACATAGAGCAACAAAAGGATTTCCAGGATCGAGGCTGTGGGAGCAATCCAACTCATGAAATGCACGTTTCAAAAAAGTGGGAGGCAAACTAGCGGGAGCACTCCTGCGGGAGGGGGGCAGCTGGATTGCCCCCCTCTGGCGCCCAAATGGCTGTATCAGCCAGCGATCGCGGTAGCGAAAGCGGTGGTGATTGCGGTGATCCCGGTGGTCAGCGCCGCCCCAATCTGCCCGCCGGCTCCACCGCCGAACACGGCACCCACTGCGCCAACGATGCAAACCGCGACGATGATGTACTCGAATGACACCACGCCGTCCTGGTCCGTCCGCAGACGCTTCAACGCTTCCTTGGTCTCGATGAAATGATGCAACATAGGAAGAATCCCTTCTTTCAAGATGAATTTGCAGACACCTCGGCAACTTCCAGCGGCCGCGGATTTATGTCCGGCCCCGCCAGCGATAAAACTATCCATTAAATGTTTATTATCGTCAACATTTAATATATTAATGACCTTTCTGAGTTAATCGCGCGCGAAACAAGCCGCCGTGAGAATCCATAAACCGGCAAAAACGTCGAAATATGAAGATGATGGCAGACTCCGCAATCGAACCCCGAGGAGGGCGCCGGCCAAGGGTCGGCAAAGATTCACCGGAATAGTACGGGTGACCAAGGGTATAATTTTGTTATTCTGAGCTTCGAGAATAATGTGACGGCAACGGCTATCGCGCTGCAGCAACCTGTCAGTGGCGTCGATGCTGAAGTCGCCGTAGCTGCCGTGCGCATCGCTCTGCGCCACGACATGGGCTTCGCCCGCATCCGGGTCAGTTATGCTGAGCTGCCCGGTGGTATTGAGCGCCGCCGCGGCATTGCCTCGGTGACGGACTTCGCCTCGGAAGAGACCGTGGCCGCGTGTGATCGTGACAGTCACCGTCTGGCGGGTGCGGCGTGAAGAGTCCTCGGTTGGGATTTCTGACATTGCGATGCTCGCGCACGAAGCTTCGCATCATCTGGTGCTGCTCCGCGCACGCTTTCTCGTTCGCTTCAACACGCAAAAGGGCGCGGCAAGGCGCATTCGAAATCCATGTGAAGCTTAAACCGAAACCAGTTCCCGCTTGACTCGGGAAGTCGGTCAAATCGATCTGCCATTAAATGATATATTTGATTATCGTATATAATCATGATGACTCCATCGCAAAATTGAAAAATATGTTGGGGAAAAGAAAACATGGGAGGTTGGAATGGAAGCTGCCCGCCGCTTTCGCGCAATGGCGTTGCTTTGCCGACAGACTGCCGCACTCCAACCTGAGAGAAGCTGGAAACTGCTTGCAGAGGCAGAGTACTGGGAGCATCTGGCGGCTGCGGCTTTAGCTCATTGAGCTTCGGTCGAGCGTTCTTTGTCCTTCGCTTTTCGTCGACTTCTTACTTCAAGTCATTTTCTGAGGCATGTGATGTCGAGTACGCGTCGATTTTTTTCGAGTGCTGTTCTGAGCGAACGGCATCAGGCGCTTCTGGCGGAGCTTAGAGAGGTGGAGAAGCTTCGAAGTAAGCTCCGACATGTAGAAGCAAAAACAATCGGCAGAAGACGGCGTATCAAAGCGAGCGGCAGAGCAAGAGCCGGTTAGAGACCCCCGCCGGGTCCGAAGATTGACCCGCGTTGGCTCACTCGCGCGATTCGATGCACGGATTGCCCGCGTTCCTGGCATCTGCCACTATCTTGAAAGAGACTGGGCGCCTTCATCCCGGCAGTAGCGAGCCTCGGCTATGACGTCGCTGCGACATGTCGCCAACCAGCCAGGCGAGGTGCCTCACAACGCTTTAACTAACTCGGCGGCGAGATCGGCTAACCCATTCAGGATCGCGCGTTAGCTCCGACTTTCATGCGATGTTGCACTTCGGAACACCGCAACGAGTCGATCGCCTTCCCAAAGCTCAACGTCGTGCTCGTCATGCATTTGCTCGGCTCGGCGTCTCGCCGCCTGCTCGTCAATGCAGTCGAGCTTTGCTGTGCAGATTACTTGCCGGCTGCCGTCCACCACGAACACCTTGTACCGCATGATGCAGTCCGATCCAAAAGGCGACCGTCATCATACTCGAATGTCCGTCTAGGACAGTGTAAAACTAAGTGACGACACACGGAACCTTGGTACGTGTGGCAGTTCGGCTATACCTGCTCGTTCAATCCCTCGGTCGCGCGGCCGGCAGTACCTTGTACTACCTCAGTGGCGTAATCTCACTGCGTGCCGAAGCGTGCGGTTCGAGCTTAAAAGCGAGAGACCACCAAGCGTCATCAGCAGCACACCGAACCAGGCCGTCCAGCTGCGCGCTTCGCCGTGCGCCTCTGCAGTGCGCGCGCCCAGCGGCATATCTTGAGGTGGGTCGGCGGGCGCGGCGGCGAGAAGCTGCCCAGCGTCGACTTGGCCCGGCACGGAGTGTTCGGGCGTGAGCTGGTTGCTGGGAAGATCTACGATGGGGGCCGCCGACATCAGGGTAGGGCTCGTGCCGGGATCGGAAGCGGCATCTGCTACCTGCATTTCGGGTACAGGCGTCTGAGATCGCTCGGACGGTGCGGAGCGCAGCAACTCCGCGCGCGCATCAACGACCGCGCTCCGCCTGGTCTGCGAGGACCGGTTTTCGTCAAAACTGGCGCTATGGTCTTTGCCCGCGCGAGCCCGAATGGGCTTCTTCACCCTCGCGATGCCCTCGGCCAAAAACCAGCATTTGCGGCGACCGTCCGTTCGGTAGACCCAACGCTGTCCGCCACTGGTCGAGGTACCGGGACGCGGCACGCATTCGGCTTGCGACGGAGAGGTTACCGTGGGTTGGGACGTAGCAGTATTGAAGTAGTCGGCTAGAGGATTGGAAGACGCGGGCGCCGCCGAAAAACCTCCGACAAGGACCAAACTGGCGAAGTACAATCGCAATTGACCGGACATCGAAAACTCCCGGGTGCGCCCCACCCCCGCTTGAGCCTTAGCGGCGACAACGGCCCCCATGCGGCTTAAATCGGGCGACGCGATGAATTAATTATTCTCTTGGCCACCTAATTTAATATGCCGGCCCGGCACTCCAGGGGTGCAACACGAGGCGGCGCGATCGATTCATCGATCCATCTGAGTTGCGCCGGGCCTCGCTCCTGCCCACGATCCGCGCCGCGGCCGCCCGCTCGATCGCCAACGTTGCGCTCGTCGATCACGAAAGCGCAACTCGCCGAGGGGTGAGTTTGTGGATGTCACGAGACGTGGCTACCCCCTCGGGGCGAATTAAATAATGCGCCACGATATTACCACTGTCGCGCCTTTCTCCCTGCTACCTCTCGATTTAAATGTGGATTTCACGATCAATATTTAACTGACGGCTTGTCTGCTCCCGGATTCCCGACTTGTCTGCCTGGGCCTTCTGCCCAAGATTCGGATGGAGCCATGAACACCGCGCATTTTAATTCGCTCTCCGTTGACGAGCTCTGGATGATTCATCAAGAGGTCGCCGCCAAACTCACTCAGAAAATGTTGGTGCAAAAAGCGCATTTGGAGGAAAGGCTCCACAGGATTGCACTGGCCAACGAGGTCACGCGGCTCAATCGTAAGCGCCGCCGTGCATACCCGCCCGTTCGTCCCAAATATCGCAATCCGAAGAACCCAGCGGAGACATGGTCGGGTCGCGGCAGGCAGCCGCGATGGCTGCGTCCGCAGCTTCGAAGCGGCCGAGCTCTGGACGATTTTCTGATCGATCAGGCTTCAGCTCAAAAGCGGCAGACAAATTGAGCGCCGATTGCGGCATTTCGGGATGGGAATGCCGGCGCACCCTGGGGCTCTGAGCTTTTCACATCATCGTTTCAACGCGGGTCATAACCATGCTTGGAGGCATGGCCGTAGCGAGCGCATTTGCGATCTGGCCGATGGTTCTCGCTGAATCGCTCGGGGGGCCCGCGGCGCAGTGAAGACATCGACGAGAATCTCAAGCGCGCGATGGCCCACGTCTAGTCGTGGTGCCCTCTGAAGTGCCGCCTAACCGCATTCCACGCTCGAAGGATTGGAAGGAGGAGGACGAGGAAAAGAACTCTGATTGAAGCCGGCGTCATCCCGCGCTGCAGGAGTGGTGGGTCGTGATCGTCCGAGCGACCGGCCGTGGTGTTGATCGTCACCGGAGATGGAGTTCCTGCTCGTCGAGTAGGTGCCGGTCTGCGCGAGGGCAGGACAGCTACAACGAACAGAACGTTCGCCAGTAGCCATATTCCCACAATGAGAAGGGAAGTACGCACGAGACGACCATCGTTGATCTAAAATCTGTCGAGCTTAATCCTGCCTCATAACCGGCACGCAGCCGGCAACACTGCGTTCGCGGACGGAGCCGCTTCAGCGCAGCCGGCACAATTTGGCATCCCCCGAGGCCGTTGGGCCCTGAGCGCTTCGCGAGCCTGCAGGATCGCTCGCAGCCTAGTCGGGCGCAACACTCGCGTCTGTGCGCTTTCGAACATTCATGCCCCTTCAGGTATGCTAGTGCTATGCGTCATCCGGCGAGAGCCGGGCAGGGATGGCTCATCAGCCAGCGGCGTCCTCCAGTCCGCAACCCCTGAACAGGGGCATGGTCATAGAGCATGGCCTAAATATCGCAGCACGATGAGCGGCGAATTTGGCGGTCCGCATAGAACCAATATCGAGTTTCGGCAGTTGACTCCCGGTGGATCCGAACAAGCAAACTGATTGTTCGGGCCGATAAAGTTTAAAAGCTAAGCCGGCACACATGAAGGACTTCCGACGACGTTTGGAAAAGGTCCGCGCTGACGCCAGAGAGTTTACGCTGATGAGTCAGCAGGCCACGGACACGGAAAAGCGTGAGCTGTTTAGGCGCTTGGCGGATGAGCTCGCCTTCGAGGCTCTCGAGCTCGAGCTAATCGTGAAGAAAAGTGAGCCACCTGATCCGAGCAACCCGCACGAGGTCGTGGAGTTTAAGCCACCCTCTGAGCGAAAGCGCGGCTGACGCGGAAGTGGGTAAGCCGGCTAGATCGTGCGTGCACGCCGTGTCCACCTCACACAAAGAACGTCGCACGAGACGCGCTTTGTCCTGTCGAAGAATCTAAAAAAGCCCTTGCGGGCCAATCTCTTAAGGATGGTGGGCGCACCAGGGCTCGAACCTGGGACCCGCTGATTAAGAGTCAGCTGCTCTACCAACTGAGCTATGCGCCCGAAAGGCGGTTAGTGCCTTGCGAGGTCGGTCGTTTAGCAAAGCGATCCGGGTCTGGCAAGCGATGCAATGAAGGTTTTTCCACAGTCCCCAGGAAGCGAAAAGCCGCTGGATTCCAGCGGCTTCTCCAGGGTTAATGGTCGCGAAATCCAGCCCTTCTCAGAGCCGGCCCTCGCGATCGCGGTCGGGGCCGCCGTCGCGGTCGAAACGGTCACGATGGAAGTGCTCCATGCCGCGCTCCATCATGCGGTCCATGCCGCGTTCCATGAAGTGGCGGTGCGGGCCGTCTTCGCCGCCGCCGAACGGGCCGCGGTGGCGGGTCAGCACGGCGAGGCGCCGCTTCTGGCCCTCGTCCAGGGTCTTGTAGAGGGGGTCTGCGGCATCGGCGATCTTCTTCAGGGCCGCCGAGGTCGCGCCCATGTCCTCGGCGCGCTGGCGCAGGCGGGCGACCGGATCCTCCGGCCTGTCGGCGTCCTTGCCGGCATCGCCGGGGCCGGCATTCATCCGCGCATTGGCGCGGTCGATGCGCAGCTTGGCGAATTCGCGCACGGCAGCCTCGACCGGCGGCCACAGCTTCTCCTGGTCGGCGTTGAGCCTCAAGCCGGCATGGACGGCGGCGATCCGCGCGTCGACAAAAGCGGCGCGGTCTTCCGGGTTCATGCGGATGTGGCGGATGTGCTCCATCCACGGGCGATGATATTGCGCATAGACCGCGCCCGAGCCGGCGATGCTGAGCACGGCGATGGCGGCGATGGTGAACTTCTTCATCCGGACCTCCTCTGGAAGGATGTCCATGAAGATGGGCGCGGGGCCGCTGACACGCAACTTACAACTTGGACAGGAAGCGGGCCCTTGCCTGGATTGTAACGCCCGATTTTACCTCCAGCCGCAATCGGAAATCATTCGCAACAAAAAGGCTTCCGTGCAGGCTGCACGGAAGCCTTCGTTCATCGTTCGAAACGATCAGTTCGTCGTGCTCAGTTCGTGGTGCTCTTGGCCTCTTTAAGGAATTCGTCGATCAGCGGCTGGCCGACGCGGCCGGCGGCGTCCTTGTAGACCGGCTCCATTGCCTTGCGCATCGCCTCGTCCTGCTCGGCCGTGAGCTTGATGATCTCGCTCTTGCCGCTCTTCTTGATCTCGGCGAGCGCGTCGTCGTTTTCCTTCTGCGACTGCGCGTTGCTGAAGTCGGTCGCTTCCTTCATCGCCTTGGTGAGCGGATCGCGGATGTCGGCCGGCAGATCGTCCCAGAACTTCTTGTTCACGATCACGACGTAGCCGATGTAACCGTGATTGGTCTCGGTGATGTACTTCTGCACCTCGTGCATCTTCTGGGTATAGATGTTCGACCAGGTGTTCTCCTGGCCGTCGACCACGCCGGTCTGGAGCGCCTGGTAGACTTCCGAGAACGCCATCACCTGCGGCAGCGAGCTGAGCGCCTTGAACTGGGCCTGCAGCACGCGCGAGGACTGGATGCGGAACTTGACGCCCTGATAGTCGGCGGGCGTGATCAGCTTCTTGTTGGCGCTCATCTGCTTGAAGCCGTTGTCCCAATAGGCAAGGCCGGTGATGCCCTTGGCATCCAGCAGCTTGAGCAGCCGCGTGCCGAGCGGGCCTTCCGTCACCTTCCGCAGCGTCTTCAGGTCGGGCAGGATGTAGGGCAGATCGAACACCTCGAACTCGCGGATGCCGAGCGGTCCGAACTTGGAGTTGGACGGCGCCAGCATCTGCACGCTGCCGAGCTGCAGCGCCTCGAGTTCTTCCTTGTCCTTGTACAGCGTCGAGTTCGGATAGACCTCGACCTTGACCTTGCCGCCGGTGTACTTTTCCGCGAGCTCCTTGAACTTCTCCGCCCCCTTGCCCTTCGGCGTGTCGGTGGCGACGACGTGGCTGAACTTGATGATGATCGGCGATTGCGCCGATGCCGGCCCGGCAAGTCCGAGTGCCAGTGCCGCGATGGATGCGGCGATCGCGAAGGTGCGCATAATCTCTCCCTGTTATTATCTAAGCAGCCCGGCGCGCGGGCGGCCAATCCTTATGCCGACAGCATCAATAGCGGCTGGGAGACGCAGCCGCTATTGGCCCTTAGCAGGGCAGGTATTCATGGTGAATGCTGCAAGCGCAGGTGCGCCCCCTCTCCCGCTTGCGGGAGAGGGCTGGGGAGAGGGTGTCTCCGCAACGGGACATTCCCCCAGAGGAGAGAACCCTCACCCGCCGCTTCGCGTCGACCTCTCCCGCAAGCGGGAGAGGTGCAACAACTCGCAGCGGTGCTTCTCAGCTCGCAGCCGCCGTCGTCACATTGTCGCGCTGGCGCTTCATGACGATCTTGTTGAGCGCGCCGAGATAGGCTTTGGCGGAAGCCACCAGCGTATCCGGATCGGCCGCGCGTGCCGTCATCGCGCGTCCCTCCTGCGACAGCCGTACCGATACTTCGGCCTGCGCGTCCGTGCCTTCGGTCACCGCGTGGACCTGATACAGCTCCAGCTTGGCCTCGTGCGGGACCAGGCGCTTGATGCAGTTGAACACCGCGTCCACCGGACCGTTGCCCTCGGCCTCCTCGATCTTGATCTGGCCGTCGACGTCGAGCTTCATGGTCGCGCGCTGCGGGCCATGGGTGCCGGCGATCACGGTCAGCGAGGTCAACTTGATGCGGTCGTGCGAGGCCGCCATCTCCTCGTCGACCAGCGCCTCGATGTCCTCGTCGTAGATGTCCTTCTTGCGGTCGGCCAGCGCCTTCATCCGAGTGAACGCATCTTCCAGCTGGTTCGGGCCGAGCTTGTAGCCCATCTCCTCCAGCTTGTGCACGAAGGCATGGCGGCCGGAATGCTTGCCGAGCACCAGCGAGGACTGCTTCAGGCCGACCATTTCGGGCCGCATGATCTCGTAGGTCGAGGCGTCCTTCAGCACGCCGTCCTGGTGGATGCCGCTCTCATGCGCGAACGCATTCCGGCCGACGATCGCCTTATTATACTGCACCGGGAACGAGGTCGCTGCCGACACCACCTTGGAGGCGCGGGTGAGCTGGGTGGTGTCGATCTTGTTCCAGTACGGGAATTTGTCGTTGCGGACATTGATCGCCATCACGATCTCTTCGAGCGCCGCGTTGCCGGCGCGCTCGCCGATGCCGTTGACGGTGCACTCGACCTGGCGCGCGCCGCCGACGATGCCGGCCAGCGAGTTCGCCACGGCCATGCCGAGGTCGTTATGGCAGTGCACGGAGAACACGGCCTTGTCCGAGTTCGGCACGCGTTCGATCAGCGTCTTCATGAAGTGGGTGTATTCCTCCGGCACCGTGTAGCCGACGGTATCGGGGATGTTCACCGTGGTGGCGCCGGCCTTGATCACGGCCTCGACGATCCGGCACAGGAAATCCATCTCGCTGCGGGTGCCGTCCTCGGCCGACCATTCGACGTCGTCGATCTGGTTGCGGGCGCGGGCGACCATCGCGACCGAGGTCTCGAGCACTTCTTCCGGCGTCTTGTTCAACTTCACCCGCATGTGCAACGGCGAGGTCGCGATCACGGTGTGGACGCGGCCGCGCTTGGCGAACTTCACCGCCTCGGCGCAGCGATCGATGTCGGCCGGGTGGGCGCGCGACAGGCCGGCGATGACGGCATTCTTGGAGCGGCGGGCGATCTCGCTCACAGCTTCGAAGTCACCTTGCGAGGTGATGGGGAAGCCGGCTTCGATGACGTCGACGCCCATATCGTCCAGCAGCTCGGCGACCTCGAGCTTCTCCTCGAAGGTCATGGTGGCGCCGGGGCACTGCTCGCCGTCGCGCAAGGTGGTGTCGAAAATGATGACGCGGTCCTTGTCGGACTTGTTCGCGGTGGCCATTGCAAATTTCCTTTTGAGCTTTTGCGCCGTCAGTCTGCTGGGCGCTTGAGGTGTCCGGTGATCTCGACCAACCCCTGAGCGCCCAGGCGCGTCGCGCCCAGCCGGCCCTCAGGGGCAAGTAAGAAGGAGGCCGCCAATAAGGAGGGTGGGCAGCAGCGCGGCCGGGATCGTGGCGGCGGCCAGAGCCACCTCCCCCGAAATCCCATCGATTTGGCCGCGAATCAGCATTGCCAGACCCTTTTGAGCCCCAAATCCTCGGTCAAAACCATTGACGGTTGGTTGCCGGGAGGCTCAGTGACCCGTTTCTAGACGAGAAATAGCAGCAACTGCAACGCCAAAAGATGGTCAGGTAGCCTGACCTGGTTGCGCCGATCTCGTGTCCCGGACGCGTTGTAACGCACTTGCGTTGCTGCGCAGAGCGGGGACCCAGGGCCGACAGGGCATGATCCGGATGGATGGCCCGGCTCTGCAGCGCACCATCGAACGGGAGGATGCTTCGCATCGCCGGGGACGCTGTGCGGCGTCCGGGGCACGAGAGCGCAGCGTGGCGCACGCTGTCTCCACTTGTCATTGCGATGCTCCAGTGCACATCCCAGCGGCGCTGCCGTAGGGTGGGCAAAGGCGCATCGCGCCGTGCCCACGATCTCCGTCCATAAGCGACAAGGCGTGGGCACGCTGCGCTTTGCCCACCCTACGAGATCGAGTTTGTGGCACGCAGCTCAGCTCACGGACATGCCTTCGCGTCCTCGCGGCGCAATTCGCCCGAGCTTTGCTTGGTCTCGCCACCCTCTAAATCCAAGAGGGCGCAGGGAAGGCCGGGTGCTGGCTCGCACCCGCGGTCTGCTGCGCAATAGGCACACGCAGAAGAACCGCACAGCAGCATACAGGTGTGGCCGATCACTCGGCCTTCCCTGCGCGATGGCTGGACGGCTTATGCCGTGATCTCCCGGGAGCCGACCATTCCTTCTGGCCTCCCTCGCCCCGCGAATTGGATGATGCAGTCTGCCCGGTTGGGCTCGCTCGCACCTTCGCAAGGACTTGACCGTAGCAACGACGGCCAGGACCACACGGTTTTGCCGTACGCGCGGCCCGCCATTTCGCCGCAGTTTTCCCGAGCCCTGTCGACAAAGCCGGAAACTTACAGACGAGACGAAGCCTGGCAGCGCCGTCGTCCGCACGAAGCCTCGGGCTCACAGGGACTACCCGCCCTGCCCGCACCTCTCATGCCGACGCTGCCGCGTCCACCGCAACCCCGGCTCGCGACAGTGACGACACATAGTCGCCCCTCTTGGGTGAGCCGGGATGGGCAAACACATACGTCGAAACCGAATTTCGGTAAAGTGGAATATTTTTGTGCGCATGGATTGACAGAGGGCGACACAGGCTCTCGGCGCCGTAGCCCGGATGGAGCGCCAGCGTAATCCGGGACGGTGCGAGATGCCGGGCGAGCGGCCCCGGATTGCGCTTCCGCCGTCGCTCTTCGAGCTATGGCGGACAAGTCGCTTCATCCGGGCTACGAACTTCGCCCTATCCCGCGCGGCGGGCGCGGGCTCTGCTTTCCCAGCGGTCGAGCATCTGGCCGAGCTCGCCGTTGACCACGGGGACCGCCGTGATGGCGCTCGCGATCTCGTTGGTGTTGGCGGGCGCGTTGGCGGGAAGCCAATCCGGCTCGGTGTATTCGCGCCAGCGGCGGGCTTCCGCACGTCGCTTGCTGGAGATGTAGTCACGCGTGAAATAGCCGGCCGCGAACGCGATTCCCAGCAACACGATCAATACGATGACGCCAGCCACAATCAACTCCGTCCATCGCCCCCGCACGGTTTCTGCGCGGCAATAAGAACGAAATCAAGGCTTGAACTGCGCCGAACGGGCGGCCTGCCGCGCTTTGCCGCAAGCAAATTTTTTGCGTCGATCCGCGGAACATTTTCGCGCCTTGCAAACGGCACAAGGCGGACGCGAAGTGCATTCGAATATGACGGGATTGCGGCCTGCGCGAATCCGATTCCACCCTCGCAACCGGCGCCGGACCGCATTAACCTCCAGTTGCTTGGCCGGATCAACCGGCCAGCGAACATCATTGGGAGGACGCGATGACACGCCAAGAGGCTCGTGACCACACGGCTCGTGACCACGAGCAGCGTGACCAGGATGCTGCGCTTTCACGACGAACGCTTGTCCGGGGGCTTGCGCTTGGCGCCGCGGCCACCGTCGCCGGCCCCGCGCTGGCCCAGACCGGACCCGCCGCACCGCCGACCACCATCACCACGCCGCCACGCGATTTCGGCCCCCACGGCGCACCGACCACTTATTTCTGGGACCCCGACATCATCGCGGTCGATCCCTCCTTCAACGATCTCGCCCAGCCCAACACCGCGATCAAGCGGCTGTACACCGGCCTGCTGTGGGCCGAGGGCCCGGCGTGGAGCGCGCAAGGAAGGTATCTGTTGTGGAGCGACATTCCCAACAACCGGCAGATGCGCTGGAGCGAGGATGACGGCCGCGTCAGCGTGTTTCGCACGCCGTCCAACAATTCCAACGGCAACTCCTTCGACTTCCAGGGCCGCCAGCTCTCCTGCGAGCATTTGACCCGCCGGGTGACGCGCTACGAGCATGACGGCACCGCCACCGTGCTCGCGGACTCCTATCAAGGCAAGAAGCTGAACTCGCCGAACGACATCGCCGCGCATCCCGACGGCAGCTACTGGTTCACCGATCCGCCCTATGGCGGTCAGCTCTACGAAGGCGAGCCGGATGCCGCGGGCGGCCCGAGCAATGCGGGCGGCAAGCTCAATCCGCGGATCGGACAGCCGGCCGGCTTCCAGCCGGGCAAGCGCGAGCTGCCGACCAATTGCTATCGTATCGACCCTTCCGGCCGCATCGACCTCGTCGTCACCGAGGAGCAGGTCCCCGATCCGAACGGACTGTGCTTCTCGCCGGATTACAAGAAGCTCTACGTCGCCTCGACCGGCAAAGGGCCAGGCGATACCGGCCCCGGCGGCAAGGGCGAGATCTTCGTGTTCGATGTCGGCGGGGACAACAAACTCTCGAACCTCAAGAAGTTCAGCGATTGCGTGGTTGACGGCGTGAAGTGCGGGCCGGACGGCGTGCGCTGCGACGTCAACGGCAATGTCTGGGCTTCCAGCAATGCCGGCCGCGCCGTCGGCTATAACGGCGTGACGGTGTGGTCACCGGAAGGCAAGCTGCTCGGCCGCATCCGCCTGCCGGAAGTCTGCGGCAACATCACCTTCGGCGGCCCCAAGCGCAACCGCCTGTTCATGGCTGCCAGCCAGTCGCTCTATGCGGTCTATACGGCAACGCAGGGCGCCGGCCCGGGCTGAGCCGAGAGCGCTGCATCCTGCAGGCTTGCACCGCTCTCGTAGGGTGGGCAAAGCGAAGCGTGCCCACGATCCCCTTGATACGGAACGAGATGGTGGGCACGGCGCTTTGCGCCTTTGCCCACCCTACGGCACTGCTTTCTGCGGCACGATCTGCGGATCGATCGCCGTAAATACCCCTTCGCTTGTGCGTTTCATGACAGCTTAACGACGCGCCCGCTCCGGCGGTTCCGCGGCCGCAATCAAGCTCCATCGCGGGCCAATCTCCGCCATCAAACCAAAGATGATGTGTGACGCGGCAGGGCCGCAGCGCGGTGCGCAGGCATGGCGCTTCGCCTCCGTCCGCGCCGGACAAGAAATTGGGAGTTGCGCGATGCGCCGTATGCCAAACGACACGATCATCGTCAGCGTTGGAAGCCAGGAGCTCGTGATCGCGTTCGGAGACCCCGGTCTACCGGTCGACGGCCATGGCGGTAACGACATCATGATCGCAACAGTCGATGACGGGCCTAGTAGCCTGCTGTTTGTCGGCGACGAGTCGATCCTGGAAGGCCAATCGCATGGCGGCAATGACCTTCTCGTCGCGACGATCCAGGGCCGCTTGCCCTATACGACCTTTGACGGCGACGCGCAGATCATGTCCGGCCAAGCACGCGGCGGCAACGATTTGCTGCACGTCGAGGCCTCGAATGCGATCTATGCGAGCGTCTATCTCTCAGGCGACGCCGAAATCGCCATGACCGGGGATGCCAAGGGCGGCAATGACCTCATCACGGCAGAGATGGGCGACAGATCGTATGGTGCGTTCAGCGGCGATTCCGGATCGCTCATGAGCGGTAACGCCCAAGGCGGCAACGACATCGTCAGCGTGGTCCAGGCCGGCGCCTCTGGCAACATATCGATGTCAGGTGATGCCTTGGTGTCCATGATCGGCGATGCACGCGGCGGCAATGACATCCTCATCTATACGGCCGGCGACGATGCGCGGTCCGGCGGCGCATCACTGCTCGGCGATAGCGGCTACATAAGCGACAATGCCCGTGGCGGGGACGACATCCTGATCGCGGCCGTCGACGGCAATCCCAATTCGACCTCCATCGCGCTCGTCGGCGATGGCTCGCAGATGTCCGGCAACGCACAGGGTGGCAATGATATTCTCTACGGGAGCGATCGCGGCGATTGGCTCTATGGCGATGCACGAGCCTACAACCCGTTCGTAGGCGGCTCGATCACCGGCGGCAGGGATCTGCTGAACGGCGGAGGCGGCAACGATCAGCTCTGGGGCGGACCGAGCAACGATCTGTTCGTGTTCGGGGCAGGCGCGGGCCAGGACGTGATCAACGATTTCGATCAGGGCAACAAGGCGGCGGGCAGCACGATGCTCGAGCATGACGTGATCGATGTGCGGGCCTATGGCTTTGCGGACTGGGGCGCGCTGAAGAGCCTGATCAGCGATGACAGCGCCGGCAATGCGGTGATCCAGTTGACGGCCAACGACACCATCACGCTGGATGGCATCCATGCCGCCGATCTCAACGCCAGGGATTTCATGGTCTGAGGCGCGGCTTGCCGCCGCGACCCAAATCCCTCGCAAGGCCCTTCACTGTCATCGCGGCGGGCCTTGGCTTTGTGCAGAACGCAGCCAGGCCCACTGGCCTCGAAGGACCCATCCTGCGATCTTGCCGTTAATTCCGACGCGGCCTGGAGAAGCAAGATGGACGATCGACCAAGACGACCCGACAGCCTGATGCAGGACGACGGCTTCGTCCGGGTGCGCGGCGCGCGCGAGCACAATCTCAGGAACGTCGACGTTCGCATTCCCCGCAACGCGCTTGTCGTGTTCACGGGCGTGTCGGGCTCCGGGAAATCCTCGCTCGCCTTTGGAACGATCTACGCCGAGGCGCAGCGGCGCTATCTGGAGTCGGTGTCGCCCTACGCGCGGCGGCTGTTCCACCAGATGCAAGTCCCTGAAGTCGACGACATCGAGGGCCTGCCGCCCGCCGTCGCGCTCCAGCAGCAACGCGGGGCGCCGACGACAAGGTCATCCGTCGGCAGCGTCACCACCATCTCGAACCTGCTGAGGATGCTCTATTCCCGCGCCGGCGATTATCCGCGGGGACATCCGATGCTCTATGCAGAGGCGTTCTCGCCGAACACGCCCGAGGGGGCGTGCCCGACCTGCCACGGCATCGGCAGGATGCTCGACGTTACCGAGAAGTCCATGGTGCCCGACGACACCAAGACGATCCGCGAGCGCGCCGTCGCGGCCTGGCCGAGTGCCTGGCAAGGGCAGAACCTGCGGGACATCCTGACGACGCTCGGCTACGACGTCGACAAGCCCTGGCGCGAGCTGCCGAAAAAGGACCGCGACTGGATCCTGTTCACCGAGGAGCAGCCGACCGTTCCTGTCTATGCCGGCTACGACGCGGCCGAGGTCAAACGCGCGCTGCGCCGCAAGGAGGAGCCAAGCTACCAGGGCACGTTCACCGGCGCCAAGCGCTACGTGATGCAGACCTACGCCAAGTCCGAGAGCGCGATGATGAAGCGCCGTGTCGCGCAATTCATGATCACGCGGGATTGCCCGACCTGCCACGGCAGCCGGCTCAAGCCCGAGGCGCTCAAGGTCAGGTTCGCACGCCTCAATATCGCCGAGATGTCGCATTTGCCGCTCAAGCAGCTGCAGGAGCTGGTCGAGCCGTTCGCAAAGACTTCGACGGACAGATCGGAGAAGGCCGTCGTCGCCAGGCGCATCTGCGAGGATCTGTCGGCGCGCCTCGCCGTTCTGCTCGACCTCGGCCTTGGCTATCTCGCCTGCGAGCGCAGCACGCCGACGCTGTCGCCGGGCGAATTGCAACGGCTGCGCCTTGCGACGCAGGTTCGTTCGAACCTGTTCGGCGTCGTCTACGTGCTCGACGAGCCGTCCGCGGGCCTGCATCCCGCCGACACCGAGGCGCTGCTGCGGGCGCTGGACCGGCTGAAGCACGCCGGCAACTCGATCTTCGTGGTCGAGCACGAGATCGAAGTGATCAGGCATGCCGACTGGCTGGTGGATGTCGGGCCTGACGCGGGCGACGGCGGCGGGCTCATCCTCTACAGCGGGCCGCCGGCAGAGCTCGGTCAGATCGAGCAATCGCGCACCGCCCACTATCTCGCGCATCCCCGCAAGCAGCTGCCGACGGCGCGCCGCGAGCCGAAGGGCCATCTGAAGCTCAGGGGCGTATCCCGCAACAACCTTCGTGGTCTCGACGTCGATATTCCGCTCGGCATCCTCGCCAGCATCACCGGCGTGTCGGGCTCCGGCAAATCGAGCCTGATCAGCCAATTCCTCGTCGAGGCCGTCGCCGGGCATCTCGGCCATACGCTCGCGGACGAAGCGGACGACGACAGCCTCGCCGCAAGGGTCGAGACCTTGGGCGGCAAGATTGTTGCCGGCCTCGACCGGATCGGCCGCCTCGTCGTGGTGGACCAGAAGCCGATCGGGCGCACGCCGCGGTCCAACCTTGCGACCTATACCGGCCTGTTCGACCATGTGCGGCGGATGTTCGCGGCAACGCCGCAGGCAAAGTCCCGCCGCTACGACGCGGGACGCTTCTCGTTCAATGTCGCGAAAGGCCGATGTGCGACTTGCGAGGGCGAGGGCTTCGTCTGTGTCGAGCTCTTGTTCCTGCCCAGCGTCTATGCGCCCTGCCCGACCTGCAAAGGTGCGCGCTACAACGACAAGACGCTCGAGGTGACAATCCGCGGGAAATCGATCGCGGATGTGCTGGCGATGCGCGTCGACGAGGCCTTCGACTTCTTCGAGGGCGATGCCGCGCTGAGCCGGTCGCTCTCGGTCGTGCGCGAGGTCGGTCTCGGCTATATCCGCCTCGGCCAGTCCGCCACCGAATTATCCGGTGGCGAAGCCCAGCGGATCAAGCTGGCGACCGAGCTGATGCGTCCGCAACGCGGCCATACGCTTTATGTGCTGGACGAACCGACCACAGGGCTGCATCCGCGGGATGTCGAGCGGCTGATCGCCCAACTCGACCGGATCGTGGACGCCGGCAACAGCGTGGTCGTGGTCGAGCATGACATGGACGTCGTCTCTCACAGCGACTGGATCATCGATCTCGGTCCCGGCGCCGGCGACGAGGGCGGACGCATCGTCGCATCGGGAACGCCGGATCAGGTCGCAAGGGCCGGCGGAAAGACCGCGCCTTATCTGGCGCGGCGCTTGAAGCAGTGACGCGCGATCTCGCCGGGCCTCACCGTCATTTCGCATTTGCGTTCTATGGCGCAGCTGACAGACCCGACTTTCGCGATGTTGACTTTCCTCCGTCCCGCTCCCCATACTTCGCAAAAAAATAACAACCAGCCATAAGAACGGTTTTGAGGGAGGATAGGATGCCGACTTCACGCAGGCAGCTGCTGAAGGGTACGGCGGCTGCCGCCGCCACACTCAGCCTCGATTGGACACGGGCCCAGGCGCAGGCCGAGAATTTACGCATCGGCCTGATCTACGACCTCACCGGCCCGTTCGCCGCCGGCGGCTCGGTCGCCTCCTCGGTCGGCGCGCAGATCGCCATCGACCTCGTCAACGAGAAGGGCGGCATCGGCGGCAAGACCAAGATCGTGCCGGTTGCGGCGGACTCGCAGAGCAAGGCGGATGTTGCGATCAACGAGGCCGAGCGGCTGATCAGCCAGGAAAAGATCGACATCATCAACGGCGTCTATTCCAGCGCGCATGCGGTGCCGATGGCGGCGAAGGTCGAGCAGCAGAAGAAGATCCTCTGGATCACGACTGCGGTCTCGACCGCCGTGTTCAAGGACAAGAATTTGCAATACGTGTTTCGCGCGCAGATCCATTCCGACCAGTACGGCCAGGCCTTTGCCGGCTTCATCGCCGAGCACGCGAAAGCCAAGCTCGGCATGGAGGCGAAGGACGTCAAGGTCGCGCTGATCCACGAGGACGGCCCCTATGGCGTCGGCGTCGCCGCGGCCGACGAGGCCTATGCCAAGCAGGCCGGCATCCAGATCGTGCTGCGCGAGGGCTATTCGGCTTCCGCGCCCGACCTCTCGGTGCTCGTCACCAAGATCAAGCGCGCCAAGGCCGACGTGATCTCGCATGCCGGCTACAACCCCGATATCACTTTGTTCCTGCGGCAGGCGCGCGAGAGCGGATTGCGCTTCAAGATGCTGTTCGGGGCCGGCGCCGGCTACAGCCAGCTCGACAAGCTGCGCGCCACCTTCGGTCCCGACATCGACAATTTCTGCAACATCGACCCGGTGCCGGCGCAGCTGCTCGACGCGGCGAAGCTCGCGCCGGGCATGGGCGAGCTGATCAAGACCATGGTCTCGCGCTACCAGGCCAAGACCGGCGCCACCGACGTGCCGCCGCACTGCTCGATGGGCTTCAACCAGACCTGGGTGCTGCTCAACG
Source organism: Bradyrhizobium sp. ERR14 (assembly GCF_014198235.1). Classification (NCBI taxonomy): domain Bacteria; kingdom Pseudomonadati; phylum Pseudomonadota; class Alphaproteobacteria; order Hyphomicrobiales; family Nitrobacteraceae; genus Bradyrhizobium; species Bradyrhizobium sp. ERR14. Next base: position 122,281 of record NZ_JACIHD010000022.1, read on the forward strand.
ACGTGCTGCCGGTGGCCAAGGAGAAGTACGGCAGCTTCGAGCCGGAGGCGATCCGCAAGGCCGCGCTCGACGTCGACATCCCCGCCGGCGGCACCATCCAGGGCTACGGCGTCAAATTCTTCCCGCCGGGCACGCCGCTGTCCGGCCAGAACGAACGCTCGACGCCGGTGGTGATGCAGAACGCGGGCGAGCACATCTCGGTGGTGTGGCCGACCAACATCCGCACGCAAGACCCGGTATTCCCGCTGCCGAAAGGATCGACCTACGGGACGTAGGGGCGATGCGGACGGTGCCCCCTCTCCCCTTGTGGGCCTGTTGCGTAATTCGCCAGTTGTGATTCCCTAGGGCAAAGCCTTGGAGGTATCGATGGCGGTGAAGCGGACAGGACAGCCGAGCTTTGTGGAAGCGCTGATGCCGAAGGGCGCCGGCGCCAATGCGGCGCTGGATCGGTTGGCTGGC